>JAKQSI010000031.1 GCA_029570205.1 Candidatus Omnitrophota bacterium
CACGGCGCTCCAGCCGACACAAAAACCATTTCGAGGGACGGTCATGAAAAAAATCTTTTTACTCCCCCTGATCGCGGTGTTCTGTGTCCCGCTGGCTGTTTTTACCCAGGAAAACGGCCTGAACGCGGACGGATACCGGGAACAAAGCCGCAAGTTGCCCATCGCGGACCGTCTGGAATTGGCGAAACAGACGGTCCGGAACAGCGCGGATGAGGCGGTCCTGAGTGCGGCGGTGGCGGATCTCGCAAAGTACGCTATAGCATATCCAGCGGATCGACATCCTGGACGATTCGCAATCCCTCACGACGCGTAGCGAGTAATTTTTGGATCTCTTCGCTTTCGAGAATCGGACGGAAAGCGCGGTAATCGGTTGCCTTCATGGCGACCTGCCAGCGGTAATGATCTCGTAAACGATACAACGGGGCTTCAACCGGCGGGAAGAGAGACACTCCCTTAGTCGTCCGAACAAGCGTCTCCACCATGCGGTACAGATCCCAGGCTACCCCCCGCGCCTGGCTCTCGATTCGTGCCTCGATCCGCCATAAAACCAGGCGAGTGATCGGCGGCATGGACAGCACACGCCGAAACCGAATTTCCTTCTCATAAAAAGCGAGGTAATCTTGTTTGAGAGCCAGCGCAACCGCGTAATTGTCCGGACAACACGTTTGCACAAATACCTCCCCCGGCACATCCCCGCGCCCGGACCGCCCGGCTACCTGCGTTAATAGACAAAATGTCCTCTCGCCGGCGCGGAAATCCGGCAGGGACAACGCATAATCCGCATTGATCACTCCCACCAGCGTTACACCGGGGAAATCAAGCCCCTTTGCGACCATTTGTGTCCCGACAAGAATGTCTACTTTCCCCGCTCGAAACGGGGTCAGCACAGATTCGTGCCGGCTTTTCCCACGAGTAACATCCTGATCCAGCCGCGCAATTCTCACACCCGGAAGGCATTCCGCCACGGCTTGTACTACCCGTTCCGTTCCAAACCCCTGCTGCTGGATAAAGTTTTCATGGCAGGAGGGGCAGCGGTTCGGCGGCCTCTGCCGATACTCGCAATGATGGCACAACAGCTGCCCCATGGATTTGTGATACACCAGCGCGACACTGCAACGCGGGCAGGAAACCACATGCCCGCAGTTCCGACACGCCATCGAGGTAGCAAATCCCCGCCTGTTCAGAAATAGAATCGCCTGTTGGTTTCGTTCACGCCGGTCCTGTAACGCGCATTGCAGCTCGCTCGAAAGAATCTGTTCACTTTGCGTTCGCCCCCGCATGTCGATCACATGGACAGTCGGCAAGGGTCTCTCGGCAACCCGCCAGAGCATGGTCAGTACATGATATTTACCGGACCGCGCGTTATAGAACGACTCTACGGATGGTGTGGCCGAACCGAGTATCGTGACCCCTCCAGACATCCAGGCACGATACACGGCTACATCGCGACCGTGATATCGGGGCGACGGGTCATGCTGCTTGTACGACGACTCGTGTTCCTCATCGACAATCACCAGGCCGAGATTCGGCACCGGCGCAAATACCGCCGATCGTGTACCGACAATCACGCGACGTTCTCCCCGACGCGCACGCTGCCATTCATCAAATCGTTCCCCCTGTCCGAGGCCGCTGTGAAGAATCCCGACCTGCTCGCCCAGGCGCGCGCGAAACCGGCCCATGGTCTGGGGAGTCAGCGCAATTTCCGGAATGAGTATCAGCGCGGATTTCCCCCGTTCCAATACGGCCGCAATTGCGCGGAGATATACTTCGGTTTTCCCGCTGCCGGTTACACCATGAAGCAGAAACGTCTCTCGTTTCCCCTGAGAGATTGCGGCCAGGATCTCCGAAAGAACCGTTTCCTGTTCCTCATTCGGTCTGATAACCCGGGTCGATTCCTCCGATAATTCACAGTGGGGTTCTCTTGCTTCCTCAATTTGCCGAATAACGACCAGTCCCTTTTTCTCCAGCGACTTCACTACCGACGCAGAAATCTCTAATTGACTGATCAATTCCTGTAGCGAAACCGGCGTGTCGTGCGTACGAAGTGTTTCAAGTACCTCTCGTTGTTTCGGACTGCGGATGTCCGGCGGGAGTTCATTCGCCGATCGAAGTTGGGGAGAGATCTCGACGGCATGGATTTGCCTGGGCTTCATCTTCGGGGAGAACGGATAGGCCGCCGACATTGCCTCGCCGAGCGAGCATAAATAATAATCCGCTACCCAGGCAAGAAGTTTCATTAACTCTTGGTCGAATAACGGATACTCCTCCAGGATCTGATCGACAGGCTTAATTTCCGTTACATTATCGGGCGGCTTGTCTCTCAGGCAAACCACATAGCCGAGTGCATTCCGCTTACCCAGCGGGGCATACACTCGGCAGCCGGGTGCAATCCGGCCTGCCAGGCGGCCGGGGATGGAATAGGTAAAGTTCTTTCGGAGAGGAATCGGGAAAGCGATTTCCGCATAGCTTGGGAATTTCGGTTCGGTAGACACAGCGCTATGTCTTCTTTTCCGGTAACGGCAATCCCAGTTCGCGCATCACTTCCTGCAAATCCAGCCAGGCTTCCCGTTTTGCCGCCGGGTTCCTCAACAGGTACGAAGGATGAAAAGTCGGCATGAGACGAATCCCGTGATAGTCCCGCCATCTTCCACGCTGGCGGGTAATGGGAGTCATGTCGCGAAGAAGGCTCTGAACGGCAAACCGTCCCAGCGCGACAATCACTTTCGGGCGGATGATCTCCAGTTGTTTAAGCAGGAACGGCTCGCAGCAGGCAATTTCCTCCGGTAACGGGTCCCGGTTCTCCGGCGGTCGGCATTTGATCACATTGCAGATATAGACCTGCTTGCGCGAAAGGCCCATTGCGGCGATCATCCTCGTCAGCAGTTGTCCGGCGCGGCCCACAAACGGCTCACCCTGGACATCTTCGTCGTATCCGGGCGCTTCGCCCACAAAAACCAGATCCGTCCCCGGATTTCCGGTTCCGAACACGACTTGGGTGCGTGATCTGGAAAGGCCACAGCGCGTGCAGTCTTTGAGTGCCTCGGCCATCTCCTCAAATTCTTTTGCTTTGCCTCGTTTTCTCACGACTAACGCATCCCGTGGAATATAGAAATCCCTTACGCCAAGCCGCGCCAGCTGCTCGACATACCGCCTCACCAGAATGACCGCTTGTGAAAATTCCGATTGCACCGAAATTATCTCCTTCGATAGAATACTCGATTCAAATCGACCCGCAACGTCCCATCGGGTTTCAACATGCCCCGGCTTCCGATTCCACGAATCGGGGCTTTGTTCCGCCTGTCGGGATCCCGGGCCTCACAGCCTCGCGGGATTCAGTACGGTATCTTTTTCCCTCCCGTCTATGCTAGGATTTGTTGAAACATCCTGTTTGTGGAGTGGAAAGATGTCTGTTCAAATCGGTATCGTCGGTTGCGGTGGCATGGGAAACATGCACCGTTCATGTTGTGCCCTTTCCGATGCGGCAAAATTGATCGCCGTGTGGGATGTGGATTGGGAGAAGTGCAAGGCGAAAGCATCGGAATGGGGGGTCGAAGCATGTCCCTCGCTGGAGGATCTGCTGAGCAAACCAGAGATTGACGCGGTGTTTGTCACCACCCCTACACCCAGCCACGCAGAAATTGCCCTGGCCGTTCTCAATCATAAGAAGCATGTGTTTGTCGAAAAGCCCCTGGCGCGGACCCTGGAACAGGGCCGGATGTTGAAAGAGGCCATGGCCCGCACGGATCGCATCTGCATGGTGGGTCAGTGCATCCGGTTCTGGCCGGAATATCGGTTTCTCAAGGAGGCTGTGACCGATGCCCGATGGGGTCGATTGGTCACCGCGCGATTTCACCGAACAGTCGCCTGTCCCAGCTGGGACAAGGGAAACTGGTTCGCCGACGGGGAGCAGAGCGGTTCCGCCGCGCTGGATTTGCACACACATGATACGGACTTTGTGGTCTATGCCGCCGGAATGCCGGACGCGGTGCAGTCGTTCGGAACTTATGACCCGAAAGCCGGGTGGTGGCAGATTGTCTCGCGGTATATCTATCCGAACGGCCCGCAGGTTTACTCTGAAGGAGCCTGGTATTTCGTTGAAGAGTTCCCGTTCAACATGAGTTACCGCGCCAATTTCGAGGACGGCATTCTGGATTACGATATGAGCCGCGAGAAACCGCTCCGGTTTCATCCCAAAAGCGGTAAACCATTCGAGCCTGAATTGCCCCCCATGCCCAAACTCAAAGGCGAAGGAATCAATATCAGCGATCTCGGCGCCTATTTCCTCGAAGACCGGTATTTCTTTGCGTGCATTGCCCAGGGCAAAAAACCGGACACAGCGACCTTCGAAACCAGCTACGAGTCCGCCCGCGTGGTCTTCGCGGAAATCCGGTCCGCCGAGGAAGATCGCCGTGTGAAGGTCGCCGAGATGGATTGACTATCCGAAATCGGATGATTTGTTTGCGCAGAGCGGTGATGCGGCGCCGGCCGCCCGCCGCTCCGCCGAAACGGGACAAACGATAGAATTGCCGTTGGGGGCAATAACAACAAAACAGGATCGAAATGAAATACTACACATTTGAGATTCTAATCGAGAAAGAACCGGAGGACCCCGGATACCTCGCCTACAGTCCCACCCTGCCCGGATGTTTCAGCAACGGGAAGACCCTTGAAGAGGCCAAACAGAACATTCGGCAGGCAATTGAGCAGCACGTCGATGCGCTGCTTGCCCACGGGCAAGAGATCCCGCAAAAAGGAAGCCTTATCTATATGACTGAATTGACGGTCAGAGTTCCCGAATGACTCGACTGCCACAAATCGGCGCCCGTGAGCTAATCCGTTTCCTGAAGGCACAAGGGTTTATCGAAGACCGGCAGTCCGGAAGTCATCTCACTCTTGCTCATCCTGAAAAAAATATATTTGTGACAATTCCTGTGCATACCGCATGTGATATTGGACGGGGATTGGCGCTCAGGATACTAAAAGATGCCGGATTCTCCGCAGACGACTATCTTCGTTTGCGCTGAGATTTTCGTTTCTCTCTCACCTCGCCCGCCATCCCACCCAGCACATTCTCCGGCCTATTTCCCCATTCCCTCAATCAACCCGCCAAAGCAACCCTGGCTCTTGACACCGTTGCTGGCCTCATACTGGCTTCCGCAGTTGAAAAGAGTTGTGCCCGTCATGGGGCCTCTTGCCCACAGGTAAAGTCCTTTGGTTTTCTGTAACCGGTCCCAATCGTTGGGCAGATCCCTCTGAACATACACAGGCGTCAGCCAATAGGCTTCCGCGTGAATCAGACCGTTCCATTGGTCTGTTTCTGGAGCGACCGAATCCGGCAGGAATCGGTCGTAGTAAAGCACCGTGATATAGGAAATCGGCGTGGTCAAAGGTCTTCGCTCGATCAAGCCATCCACGTGAACAGGGATTCCGGGATTGTCGAGCCTATACCGTGTAAAGGCATCTTTCAGGTTGCGGATATCCGCAATTTGAGCCGTTACCCGCGCTCGAATCTGCGCACTCATGAAATTCGGCACCGCGATTGCCGCCAGAATACCGATGATCGCCACAACAATCAGAAGTTCGATCAGCGTGAATCCTGCACGTTTCATCCAGTTGCACCTTTCCTGATAGCATTCTAACCCCATCCGAACAATTTTCGAACAAAACGACGTGCCTGTCAAGCCGGAAAAAGTCCTGTTCGACTGCTCTTGACGGAATCCTTCACGGCGCAACTTTGTCCCGGCATCCTCCGGCACACAATCACTTTCGAAACGGCAGTTTCCCAACGGATGTGAACGGCATTGGGATCGGGCCATAAGGAGTCTGCATATCCATCGTCCCATCGAGCGAATATCCGGCTTCCGCGCCCATCAGCATCTGGAACACAGCCAGTCCCAGCTTCTTGGGCGAGAATGAAACCGGAATTTCCAGGTCTCCTTCACCACCCTTCTCCGCAAACTTCGCCGATTGCTGCACCTTCGCGGAGGCAACCTCCTTGTCCGCCAGGGCCAGACGATAAAACATCCCCGAAAGGTCCACCGGAAATTCGTTCTGGTTGACCAGATGCAGTCGAAGAGTTCCTTTGGCCTCATCCAGGCTCAACTCACTCCATCGCAGCTCCTTCAAACTCAAGGAGGGAATGGATGGGATGGGCAGGCTGCCCTCTCTGGTAAGAGGCAATCGGATGGTCTGATCGCCCGGCGCATTGACAGAGAGGGCCATCTCCGCTTTGTAAGGAACAATGGACCCGGGACGGATTTGGTCCAACGCACGCAATGCTTCCATGAACCCAATCTCCACCGGAACCGAAACGGTTTTACTCTGTCCTGCCAGGACGGACTCCCGCAAACCCGCCATTCCGTCCACAAACTGTTGCCCGTTGCTGCTTAACCCATACTCCAGATTCGCCAGCGGCAGAGATACCGAATACGGATTCGTCACCTCGATATCGAACAGCAGAGTCAGGGCATCCATACTCAAATCCCGAAAATGAACTCCGGTGATCTTCGCGGAAGGCATTTTTGACTCACTTGTGACCTTCTTGGCGCTCTGACAAGCAGAGGACATGAGAACAGTTATTCCCACGATAAGAAACAACATCCTGCGGCAGATTTGCAATCCGTTCTGTGAGTGCATGAATTGTCTCCTTTTCTTTTCGATAAAGTTCCGGCAGACGTACAGGAACTGTAGCCGGCAATACGAGGGTCTCCAAACCGTGCGGGCAGCAGGCCCGTACCTGGCCGGAAGGCGACGATCAACGTGCCCGGCCCTCCCCGCGAACCACCCGCGTAAGCAATTGCGCGAGAGTCTTCGCACGGTTGGAGTATGTGTGATATTCAATAACCCTTTGTCGGGCGCGCTCAATAATCGGATGTCGTGCCTCCGGGTTCTCCAGAAAATAGGAAACGACACATCTCAATTCCGTCGGATTCCGGTACAGGAAAATCTCGATCTCTTTTTCCTGCAATCGATCCAGGTCATCCGAAAAACCGGGGACAAAAAAATCGTCCACTCGCGGCAGCCAGTCCGACAGAAGAAATCCTCCGCTTGCCGGAACGTCGAAATCCCGAACATTCAGGCAGGTGTAAGTCTGCAAGCTGTGGATATTGAGCGTAATGATCGCGTTTCGGTACACGTGTGCCAGTTTTCCAAAGGGAAGTGTTCCACGGAACCGCTCCTTGTTGGGTCCGTCGGGCAGACGCTCCAGCCAGGCCGTATTCCCGTAAATCACGAGGCCCAAGTCCTCCAGGTGACGGACGATTTCCAGGCGGTGACGAGTATTGGCCTCCCACAGAATCCGTTGCCGCATCTCGTCCAGAATATCCTCGCCGGGGGATATTCCGGGAAACGGTCTCTGGGACATGATTGCCGCTAGAGAAACACGCGGGTTGGCGAGTTTCTCGGAGACAATTCGCTCGCAGTAGTCCCGGTGCCCCGGAGAAAGCGCCTCCAGAAAACTTGATTTCGCCCGGACCTGGCCGACAAACACAATGTCGGAAGCGAGGCGTTTGCTGCGTTTCCCCGGTCGCGTAATCGTCGCGGCTCCCGGGAGGAAACCGGTCCGTCCCGCCGCCCCGTAATCCTCCAACTGACCAATCCAGCCGAGATCGGCCGCCAGATATAATTCCTCCGCGCGGACTCCATGCCGCAAGTAAAGGTGTCGGCAATAGAAAGGATCATCGGTGTGCCAGATCACCTTGGGAATCCGAATGGCGGCGGACAGTTCGGGACCGAGGGCAAATTCGAATGACGGAGCCACATTGCAAAAGAAAAGCACATCGGGACGCGCCCGAACCAACTCCCAGATTCGGTAATAGGGCGGATAGAAATTCCCGTCCCGTAAATGCGTATATCTTACCGTCCAGCCGAATCGACGCAGCCGATAAAAGAGCGACCGCAGCAGAACGAGCTGGATCAGACTGTAGGGCGCAATTCCACGACTGTCTTGAAAAGCCCAGATTACCTTGCCCGGACGGCGCGCCGGCGAATGTGTCTCGGCAATCCATTCGTCCATCCCCTGTTTGAGCCGGGGCTGCAACCGGGTGATCGCCTGCTGAACGGCCCCGCAAACCGGACCAAGAACGGTCTGCTCCCAGCCCCCGACCGGATCTATCGCCGCACGGATAACCGGCAGCGCAGCCGCCGCCAGGTGGCGCCGTTCCATGATCTCAAACAGCTGCTCCTCCCAGGTCGGTCCCACAGCAAGAAACACCTGCCCGGAAGACAGCAATCCCCGAAGATCCCGAGCCGACATCGCAGCAAGAAGAAACTCCCCTTCCGGTTCAATAATGAATAGCCCCTTGTTCCGACCCAGGATGCGCCGATAAATGCCTGATGCCGTTCCTCCCAGTCCGATCCCCACCAGATAAATCAGGTCGGCCTTTTCGCAGGCTTCCTCGGCAGACTGAACAGGAGCGTCCGGGCTGATGTCTTCTCTCCATAGCGACCACCCATCCCCACAATGGAAACGAACCGCGCAAATCCCCCGGCGACCACGCTGAAAACCGTATACTCGCTCCTCGTTTTTCATCGCACAGTCCTGAACAGAAACTAAATCCGGGTGATACCGACGCAAAAAACGCAAATTCGGCGGATAGAAGCCGCTTCGAATTTCATGCCCGGCAATCCAGACAAGATTCTCTTCACCCGTTGACATCGTCATTCCGAGCATCCCTCCGGCCGAGCCGGTGATTTGGCTAAGAAAGGGTCGCTTCCCCTGAGCCGTCCCCTTTCAGTCATCGCGAGCCTCGCTCCGGCGGGGCCGGTGATTGGGAAAAGAAAGCACGGTCTCGCGGCGGCGGCGCCCAATCCGTCATCGCGAGGAGCAGCCCGGAGTCTGCGAAGGGCTGCGACGTGGCGATCTCAGATAAGCAGAGTGGGCTTAAGCCCGTCTGCGGGCTGGCCCACCACGCTACCGATATATGGCTCCCTGATAGGTGCGAACTTTTCCGCGCACTTCCGCCGCGAACTTTTCCGCGCAGCTCCGCCGCACACAGGACTCCGGGACTGCCCAATTCCTTCAAATCCGGCAATATCTTCTTTTCCGTATATATGCAATCATACAACATAATATATTGATAATACAGAACTTGGTCTCTAATAAATGCCTCGAATTCATGCCGATCAGTCGGCCGATCTCAGCTTGGCACATCGGTTGCACTGGAACAAGGGCAAGGTTACATGTCCCGAAAGGTTCTCAACGATGAAACTGGCCGATACCGAACTCAGCATTGCGCCCTCTCTGTTGCAGAGCGATGACACCCCTCTCACCGTTGAGGAAGAGCGTCGCCTGATTCAACAATTTCGTAAGGGAGACGAAGAAGCCCGTCGGAGATTGATCGAATCAAATCTTCGCTTTGTGATTAAAATGGCCGCCCAGCATAAAGGCTACGGCGTTTCTCTGGAGGATCTTATCCAGGAAGGAAATCTGGGACTGATCGAAGCCCTGGAAAAATTCGACCCTTCCAAGGGTTGCCGCTTAATCACCTATGCCTCCTGGTGGATTCGATTATACATCCGGCGAACGATCGAGCAGCGCTCACGCACCGTGAATTTCCCGATCAACAAAGTGGAGATTCTCCGTAAAATTCGAGCGTATGAGACCACGTTTGAATTGGAACAGGGACGCAAACCTGCGATTGAAGAGATTGCGGATTACCTGTGTGTCCCCGAAAAACGAATTCACGATGTGTTGCGTCTCACGCCGACATTCTGCTCGCTTTGTGGTCAGGATGGGGAAAAAGGAGGATTGGATCGAATCCTCTCGGATGAAGATTCGACCAGCGCGGAAGAGCGGGTTTGCTTTGACGAGATGCAAAGCCGACTGAAACGAGCCATGCAGGTACTCAATCGCCGGGAAAAAGCGGTCCTCGCATGGCGGTTCGGCTTGTTGCAGGATGGCGAGCGATTCAGCCTTCGCCAGGTGGGACAGAAACTTAACCTTTCGGCGGAAGGCGTTCGACGGATCGAGGAACAGGCCCTGGAAAAATTGCGCCGACCGCGTGTACGAATGCACATCGAGGGGCTTCTGGCATAACTTGGCCCGTCGATCATCGTTTGTTACAATAACGAGAAGGATTCGAAATGCGTATTCTTCTTCAGATATTCCGCGTTCTCACCGGCCGCCGTCCACCCGCGGCGGAGTGCAAACGATTGCCGATTCTGCACTCAACCGACCTGCGATTCACACTGCCTTCTCCATTATCTTCCAAGACCCGAATCCCCTTGCGCCGACTTTCTTAATAAACCTCCGACTCCCGTTTTTTCAGGGATTGATATTCCATCGCGACAGATCATTCTGGATTTGATAAAATTGTAAGGAATCGAACACGATCTTCGCGGAATCGAAGAGAGCTCTCGATGCCTACGAAAAAATGCTTCGTTTGTGGAGTCAGCCATCAGATCGATGAACTGGATCTGACTTGCGAGAGATGTCACGAGAAGGAGCTCGACATCCTGCTCCTCGTGTATGGATTCATTCATTGCTTCGGCTCGGATTTCTGCCCCACAGCGACGATCACACGGGATTTGGATTGTCCCGGAAAAGTCAAACCCTCTCCCGAATTCCTTCGGAATTGGATCCGCAAAGGGTGGCTGGAAGCCAACCAGATGAACAGCGTTCGGGTCCCGCCGCCGATCCTGGAAGATTTGAAGAAATCCGGATTCAGCCCCTCTCCAGGATTGATGGATACATTGAAGAAACAAAAAGAGGAATCCCGGAAGAAACCGGAGTCGCCTTTCTCAAATGCGCAAATGCGGCAGGGACACTTGGAAGATTCCTTAACCAAGCGCATGGCAACAATCGACCGTCACACGCGCGGCTGATTTCGCCGTTCTCCGAGCCTAGATCCGTGTCCGCTTGAAACGGAAGGATTGCATAAATGTATATTGTTGTGCTACATTCCATTTAAAATGGGTTGCTTGTGCGTATCCGGTATCCACCTTTCCTGTGTATAGTTTTGGAGGACAGGTTAATGGTCTTGGATCTGAAAAAGCGAAGCATGTTGAAAAACCTGGTCGGTGAACTGAAAAAGGAGGGTATCACGGTAACCCATGCCTACATGGAAGGATATGAAGCCCCGTATTCGATCGGACGTCGCCGGCCGGACATCATCGGAACCTATCCGAACGGCCAGGCGGTCGTGGGGATCGTGCGCTTGGGTGGAAACGATATCACCAGCGCCGGCGGGCGACAGGAAATCAAGGATTTGGCAACACGTATTTCTCAAAAGACTCACAAAATAATTCCTCTTTATATCGGCATCCCCGCAAGTGCAACGCAGGACCTGATGCGTGTTCTCAAAGAAATCGGCCTGGACAAAAAAGACAATATCCGCATTCGTTCTTACTGAATCTCCAACCCCGACATTTTCACAACGTCGATTCCCCACATTCTTTTTTCCGATCACCCCATCAGGGAGGTCAACCGTCAGGCAGAGACGCCTGACCTGCCAATGCGCAGGATGTTCCTTTGATCTTACTACCGGATATGGGACAGTAATGAAAAAGGAAACATGCACCGATGCCAAGAGTATTCATCCGCACAATGGTGATCACCGGCCTGTTTCTCGCGGTCTCCGTACAGGCCATCACGCCCGTTCAGGTTCTGGAGAAGGCTACTGAAGTCTGGAAAGATGTCCGTGATTATTCGGCAACGTTTCGGCAGGAAAATACGGACACGAAATCCAGGACGGTCTTCCTGGGTGAGATATCGTTCTGCCGTCTTCCGGGGCAGGCCGACCGGGCGTATCTTCGGCTGGACTATTATTCGGCAACACCCCGCGAGGAACCGGGACTGGCCACGGTGTATCAACGGGGAGAACTGCAAGACCAGTATTTCTCGGATGGGGAGATACTTTGGCATTACGAGCCGTTGGAAAATCAGGTCACCATTGAGTCGATTGACATGGCCGGAGCGTTCCCTGAGATTCTCCTGTTGGCCGGATTTCTGAAAGTGGATCCGGAGGAGTTCCGACAGACCCACACCTTGAAACCGGTCGAAATAGAAACCATCAGCGGACGGGTGGCCTATCGGCTTTCCATCGAACCGAAAGGCGAATCAAAAGATCTCGAACCATTGCGCAGTCTGTGGCTGGATCAAGAAACCATGCTTCCGGTTCGAGTGAGGACCGAGCAGGACCTGAGCAGGACCGACTCGGAGAATTGGAATCTGAACGTGTCGATTGAAATCTCCCGACACAAAATCAACCAGGGATTGACCCCCGGACAGATAATGATTCGGATCCCGTCAGATGCCGTGCGAATCGACAAACGGCCTCCCGGCGCGAGAGGAACGATAGTCAAAAATGTCGATTAAGTCAGCGACAGCCGCTCATAGCGTTCCCGAATATCGCGGAAATGAATGTCCGAGGCATAAATCTGGGCGTAGGCTTCCCGCGCCGCATGACGATCCCCCATCTCCTCCAGGCACAAACCAAGGGAGTAATAAGCCTCTTTCAGTTCCTCACCCGGCACATGGCTGTATCCGCGATTCTTGAACAGCTCTATCGCTGTCCGGAACTCCTGGGCGGCAATTTCCATCTGGGCGAGCTTCCGAAAACAATTCCCCAGAATGAGATGCGCGCGGCCCGCATAAGGAGGCTCTCGCAGTAAGCGCTGGAGAATAGAAACCGCCTTGTCGTAATGCCCCATTTCATAAAGTAAATTACCCAGTTCCAATCGCGAGTCGAAATCCTCCGGATGTTCTCGAATCTGGTTTTCAAGGCGGGCGCTTTGCAGGCTGTCGCGTTGCTGTTGCGCTTGCCGAATCTGTGTTTTCAGGGACTCGTCTTCAGGGTGATCCTGCATCTCCCGTTCAAGGTACGCCACCCGGCAATCCCAGTATTCCTCTTCCAGACTCTTGTCATCCGGCTGTTCGGCGAGGAGTTCCCCGAATAAATTGGAGGCCAGCAGAAGTTCGTTCTCCGCCCGCCAAAGCCGAGCCTGTTCCAGACGCACCTGAAAATCCTTTGGATTCGCATCGATCAGCGGCGCAAGCGCTTTGTTCGCCCGCTGGAACAGACCTGCTTCCCGAAGGTGAGCAATCAGTCGCAGTCGCGGCTGAACCGCATCGGGGTTCTTTGCGCATTCTTCTTCCAATTGCTCCAAACGGTGAGTGAACTCCGGGCTTCCCGGCATTTCGCGCAGTTTTTTTTCCATTTTGGCACGCCGCTCGGTCAGCTTTTCCGGAATGCCGGTCTGCGCGTATTCGCGGGCGAGCAGATCTCGAATACGATGCTCCACCTGCTCATCGTCCGGAAACATGGAAGCAAGACGCCTCAGGTAGCCGATGGATTCATCCAGCTGCCCTTCCTGCGCAGCCAGTTCGGCCGCACGTCGAAGAAACGGCACGTGTTGCGGTCGAAGCGCAAGCGCCGCCCGGTAAGCCTCCAGCGCTGGGGCCGTTCGTCCCAGCTTGTCGCAGCAAACCGCATAGCTCGCCGCGGTGGAAAATCGCTGTGGTTCGCATCGATAAAGCAACTCCACCCGATCCATCGCCCGGTCATATCGACCAAATTCCATCAGGACCCGGCACCACATCCCCACAAGAAACCGGACAGGCCGACTCCATTTTCTCCGCGCCCGCGCGACTTGAATCTCCTTAAGACCTTCCGCTCCGGCAGGATGCTCCGGTGCATATTGCAGGATCAGGTTAAAATACTGCTCCGCCAGGTCCAGCTCCCCCTGCCGGAGCGCGGTGTGGGCGCGTTCTGTGTAATCATCAATGTCCATAGTGACTGCATTTCATCCGTTCTCTTGTGATGAATAAACGGTAAGTACCGGAGAATGAAGTGTCAAGCTGAAGAGGAGATTCGGCAAAACCGAACGGTCGTGAATCCTTCCTTCCGGATCCGCGCACACGCGATATTTCTCAATAATTCCGCACGTTTCTCTGTACCCGGCAGAAAGCCTGTGATATATTTATCGTAAATCCTGGGAATGGAAGCCTCTACTTGAGATTCTTCTGTTATGGCATGCATTGCCTGTGCAGGATGCTGCAAAAGTTTCCTTTTTGTTATATAATCTAACCAAAGACTCTTATTTGTGATATAATATCTTGTAAGTCTGTTGAATCGGGCAAGACGAAGGGAAGCCTATAATCCATGCCGCCCCAACTCGATCTACGACGTGACGAAGACATTGAATATCTTTATATCCCTGCCCGTCAAGAGGAACATGTTTCCATTGAAGCGGGGCAACAGGCGGGACTTCTAGCTGTCGATCCATCCCTTCTGAGTGTTAAAGTGGCTTGTGATTTCCCGATTTATGTGTATGTCAGCACGGCCTCACGCTTTGTCCTGTTGAAAGCAGAGAACCTGCCGATCACCAGAAAACAGCTGCAACAGGTGCAGAGTGGCGGACGGCGTCCTTTTTTTGTCCCGCAGGATTTCGCCGGTTCTCTGAAAGCGCTTGCCGCTCAGAATCTCCGCTCTCTGGCCGGCAATACCGATATGGACCCGGCCACCCGAAGCCGACAAACTTACGCTATTTCCAAAGCCATCTTGGCCGGCGTTTTCACACCGGATGCCGACAGGAGACGAGTGGAAGAAGCCAGTCGCTGCGTAGGCAATGCGCTGACAGACCTGATTGGGACCGGTCGCGATGCGCTGCGTCATCTCATCCTGGCCGAATCCCACGACCCCGGCATTTACACACACAGTTTGAATATCTGCGTGCTGGGAACCGCGCTGGTTCATTACCTTCACCCTGAACGGCCCCGTGAGCATTTGCAGGACCTGGCGCAAGGATTCCTGCTGCATGATATCGGAAAAATTGACATCCCCTCGGAAATCTGGACCAAACCGGACAAGTTGACCGAATCCGAACGGGAACTGGTCCAAAAGCATCCTCTCTATGGTTTTCAGCGAATTGAAAAGTTTGAAAGAATATCCGAGGAGGCAGGTCGCATTGTTCTGCACCACCATGAACACTGTGACGGGACCGGATACCCCTTTGGCCTGAGCGCAGAGGAGATCTCCGAAGCCGCACGGATTTGCGCTATCATCGAACCGTTTGACGATCTTACTTCCGACCGTCCCTACCACAAGCGCGTGACCGTGTTCCAGGCGCTTCAGACAATGAAAGAAGAAGGAATGCATCGATATGATTTCGACCTGTATAAAGCATTCCTGCATTTCTTCCGGGATGTCTCCAATCCGGGACATTAGGGCAGGCACAGGGGTCTGTCCCCCACGGTGTCGCAGAGACAACCCAGCGTCGTTGCCCGTCAGAACGCATCCAGGCATCGGAAATCGTGAAATAAACAATTCGGGCCATTGAATGACCTGCCTTTTCGGGCGACAATCAGGGGAATGCAGACATACAAAAGGGGCGTTGTGCCTCTTCCAAAGGAGACATACCGTCAATGAATCATCAACCCGGTTCTCGTCGAGAATTTCTCAAAAATGTGTTCGCAATTTCCGCCCTGACAGCCTTGGGGGGATGCCAGACAACCCTGATCCGCACAGGAGGTTCAGGTTTGCAAATCTCAACTTTCCGCGCCGATGTAACTCCCGAACTCGGTACCCCCATTTATTCCAGTTACAAACCGCTGGAGACCATTGAACATCCCCTGTTGGCGAAGGGAATCATCCTGCAGGACGGGGGGAGGCGGTACGTACTATGCGCCGTGGATTGGTGTGAACTGTGCAACTCAACCCATGAGGTTTTTCGCACGCGAATCGCAAAAGCGGCGAAAACAGATGTCTCCCGTGTCGCCGTGCAGACTGTCCACCAGCACACGGCGCCCATGGCGGATGGCGATGCCTCGCGGCTGATTGAAACGGTGAACGATCCACCTGTGCATCCCACAGCGGAATCGTTCGAAAAGGGCGCGGAACCGATTGCCGAGGCGATCGGCCAAGCGATGAAAGAATTCGTTCCTTTCAATCGCATCGGTATCGGACAGGCGAAAGTGGAGCGAGTGGCCTCGAACCGAAGGATCATCACGCCGGAGGGAAAGATGGTAACTCGGATGAGTTCCTGCCAGGACCCGGCGGTGCGTGCCCTGCCGGAAGGATTGATCGATCCGTACATCAAAACCATCACGTTCAGCCAGGGGGATCGGCCCCTTGTGCGAATACATTATTACGCAACTCATCCCCAGAGTTTCTATGGCGATCCGCGCACGAGCTATGATTTCCCCGGGATCGCGCGAGAGGAATTGCAGAAGAAAGAAAACATATTCCAGATTTATTTCAACGGCTGCGGAGGGGATATCGCCGCGGGAAAATACAACGACGGAAAACCGGCTGCCCGCGCGGAACTTGCCCAGCGTCTTCTCGCCGGAATGGAGGCTTCCATCGCCGCGACAACCTACACACCGGTGGAAACCCTTTCCTGGCGCACACATCCCGTGACCTTTACACCGCGTAACGACACGGGGTTCACGGAACCGGAGTGCTTTGCCCGGATGGCCGATACCTCCCAATCGACCAATGTGCGGTATTCGGCGGCACAGGTTCAGGCATGGCGGAATCGGGCGCGTCGGCCCATTGAGTTCACCGCGCTGCAACTCGGAAATGTGCATATTCTTCATCTGCCCGGTGAGCCGATGGTAGAGTTTCAGCGGTTTGCCCAGCGGGTGCGGCGGGATGCGTTTGTGGCGGTGGCCGGGTATGGCGATTGCGCAACGGCTTATATCTGCACAGAGCGCTCTTTCTCGGAAGGCGGCTATGAACCGAGCGCGTCCCATGTCGTCCCCGAATCCGAAATCCTCGTCCGCGACGCGATTCGGCGATTGCTGGATGTGGCATGAGGATTGTTGAAAGGAACGCTTCTACTCTGGGGCGTCAATTGCAGGCCGCTCTCATGCTCCGCACCATTTCTGCGGTGAGAGACGGAGTTACGACTTTCATCGCGAGGTGGAAATCTTTGGTTTCAATATCACGTCGTTCAGTTAATGCGATACGTGCAGCTTCGTTTACCAATTCTGATATTTCAGCCGATGTGTAAAGATCGCTTTCTTCCGCGAGATGTAACCAGTCGATTCGGCCAGTTGGTCTTCCTTCCATGTATAGTTGGAGCAATTCGACACGAGCTTCGAGGTCAGGTGGACCTATAAATATCTTCTTGTCAAGTCGTCCAGGACGGCGAACTGCCGGGTCGACGTTATCGATAAGATTTGTTGCGCCAATAACCAGTAGATTTGATTTCCGGCACTCATTCAACTGGACGAGAAACTCATTCACTTCGGCCATGTAGTGATGTCCCACAGAATGCCCGCCTCGATTCGGAACCAGCGCGTCTAATTCATCAAAAAAGAGCAAACTGGGGGCGTTCTCGCGAGCGTTTTTGAAGAGTTCTCCGATCTTTTCCTGACCGCCATGCACATAGATGCTTGCGAGATCGGAAGGTTTTATCTCTATGAAGTTGAATCGCAAAAAATCGGCAAGTTTGCGGGCAATAAACGTTTTTCCACATCCTGGTGGACCATAGAACAATACACCATTCGGTAGGTCAATCTTGTATCGTGCGTACAATTCTGGTTGTTCCAGCGGCAGAATCACGTCTCTCTCCAGAATGGCCTTGATTTCACGCATCCCGGCAACACCGTGCCAGTGTCTCGTCAATTTCATTGTGGCTTTCTGCACCAAAGATTGTCTTGACGAAGGCTTCAGGTTGACGATTGTTTTCAGATGTTCTTTGATCGCCTGCGCGGCCACGTTTTCCGGATGCATTTCGCATTCGAGACAGGTCCAGGCCAGTGCCTCGAACCACCTGCCCCATTCCCGAAGTAGTTCAATCCTGTATAGCCAAGCCAAGCGCCGCTCTTCGTCAGCGGAAGGATCTATGTCTCGAAACAGTGGCAAGTCCTCTGCCATAACATCATCCAGCACTCGCAACGCTCTGGCTTTTTGCCCCTTGATAAGCCAGCGGCTGACTTCACTCATCCAATGACGATGCGGCAAGGGTTTCGTTTCTACGCGAAGAGGAGTCATTTCTTAGGTCACATATCGGTCGTAGGTCGCTGCTACAGATGATTTGCCTTACATCAATCCATTTTCAATGAAAAGATCTGCTTTGTAAAGTAGATTGCCCATTCTCCGGTCAGGCAGTCCATCGCATACTTTAGATGCAAGATTTTGAGTAGAAAAACAAGAACAACCTTCTCGTGCCCCTTCTTCGGCTATATGATCTGGTATTCTTGGCAGGGAATCAAATCATCGTGGGACACCCCATGGCCAAATCGAAAATCGAGTGGACGGAATGCACGTGGAATCCTGTGACGGGATGCAGCAAGATCAGTACGGGATGCAAGAACTGCTATGCCGAGCGATTCTCGAATCGGCTGCGGGTCATCGGGCATCCGCATTACCGGAACGGATTTCGGCTTACGGTACATGAAAAGGCTTTGGAAATCCCGCTGACCTGGAAACGTCCCCAGCTGGTTTTTGTCAATTCCATGAGCGACCTGTTTCACAAGGAAGTGCCTCTTGATTTCATACTTCGCGCGTTTGATGTGATGGCGCAATGCCCGCAGCATTGCTTTCAGATTCTCACCAAACGATCCAGGCGATTGCTGGAAGAAAACAAGAGAATCGACTGGCCTGAGAATGTGTGGATGGGAGTCAGTGTCGAAAGTGAAGATTACGCATATCGAATCGACCATCTCCGGGACACCAGGGCTAAAGTGAAATTCGTGTCGTTCGAACCTCTGCTTGAGGCGATCCCGGAACCTGAACTGGACGGGATCGACTGGGTGATCGTTGGCGGCGAGTCGGGTCCCAAATCTCGTCCCCTGGAGCCGGATTGGGTGCGGCAGATCAGGGATCGTGCAATCTCAGCCGGGATTCCGTTCTTTTTCAAACAGTGGGGCGGATTCCACAAGAAGAGGAACGGACGACAGCTGGATGGGCGCTGTTGGGATGAAATGCCGAGGTTAAGCAAGCAGAGTCTCCGAAGCGTTGCGTAAACGCTGTTATTATCGGCGATACAGAGGGGACAGGGTGATATATGAAAGGGCTCCAACCCAATTTGATCTTTCCCCACTATTCGGGCTATAATAGGAAATAGCAGAAGGTTTTGAAAATCATCCGAGAATCGAGGAACAGATGCCATGAACGAAATGCGTGAACTCAGCGAGAAGAGATCGAGACGGACGTTTCTCAAGTCAAGCGGAGTGGCCGCAGCCGGACTTGCCCTGGGAGGCTACACCGGAAAGGCCATCGCACAATCGGCCAACGAAACACTTGCCCTCAACGGCGGGCCGAAAGCGGTCACCTTCCCCTCCGACCGGCTCAGCGCCGCTACCAAATGGCCCCGTTTCGGCGACGTGGAAAAACAGGCAGTGTGGGAGATCATGGATCGCAGCGTCGGCGATGTCTATAACGATCTCCCCGTCCTGGAAAAAGAGTGGTGCGAATACAACAAGGTTCCTTTCGCCAAGGCACACTGTAATGGAAGCAGCACTCTCACTTCCATGTTCTTCGCCCTGGATCTGCCGCCCGGAAGCGAGATCATGGTTCCGTCGTACACATTTTTCGCCACCATCCTGCCCATGCGGTTTTTCCAGTATGTCCCGATCTTTATCGACCTGAACCCCCGGACCGCTTGTTTTGATCTGGAATATGCCGCAAAACACCTGACCAAAAATACCAAAGCGATGGTTCCGATGCACTCCTGGGGACTTCCGTGCGACATGGACGAAATTTGCAAGTTCGCCGATGAAAAGGGGCTGATCGTGTGCGAGGATGCCGCTCACGCGCACGGCGCATCGCTCAAAGGTAAGAAAATGGGCGCATGGGGGCAGATCGCGATCTTCAGCTTCCAGGCCAGCAAGCCGCTGCCTGCCATCGAAGGCGGCATGGGCTGCTACCAGACCCGCGAATACTACGAACGCGCCGCGGCATTCGGGCACTACGAAGATCCGCCGAAATTCCCCGAAGACAGTCCGAACCGGAAATACGACGGAACCGGATACGGCCAGAAATACCGCATCCACCCCATCGCGGCAGCCCTTGCGAGAACACAACTCGCGGTTCTCGATGAACGAAACGCCGGTGTCCGTAAGCGGATTCGGGAGCTGAACGACCGTATCACCCAACTGCCCGGCCTCTCCGAACCCTTCTGCCGCAAGGATGTCGAACGGGTGTATTACGCCAACAACATGATTTTGCTGGACGAAGCCAAAGCGGGTATCACGCGGGAAACCCTGTTAAAGGCTTTGAAAGCGGAAGGAGTCTGGGCCGGATCGGGAGCGTACCCGGAGCAGCACAAGTACAAGATATACTCCGAGGAAAAATGGTGGCATCACAAACCGGTCATCCCGGAGACGCTGCCCGGCACGGAGCAAGTCAACCGCTCCTGCATTTATCTGCCGATTCTTTACGAAGACCTGCCGGAGGTCAACGAGCAGTACGCAAAAGCCTTCGAGAAGGTCTGGGCAAACCGCGATAAGTTAAGCTGAAAACTGAGGAGAGGGGGGGGTGATTCGTTTCGCAGGATCAACCCCCTCCTCGTGAACGACCGGTCACATGGGTAACACTTTTTCTGTCCGAGATGCCAGGTTTTGGATCGCTCGCCCTTTTTTTCTGGTCCGGTAATCCAGGTATACTGGCTGTTGCTCGTCCGGAGGATAGGGCTCCGCTGGAGAGCGACCCGAGCGC
>JAKQSI010000089.1 GCA_029570205.1 Candidatus Omnitrophota bacterium
GGCCTACTACCAGGCAGAGACGCCTGGCCTACTACCAGGCAGAGACGCCTGGCCTACTACCAGGCAGAGACGCCTGGCCTACTACCAGGCAGAGACGCCTGGCCTACTACCAGGCAGAGACGCCTGGCCTACTACCAGGCAGAGACGCCTGGCCTACTGCCTGTCAACAATTGGCCAAAGCGGTTAAAATAGCATCAAAGAAATACCTGCGTTTCAGAGGTTACACCATGTTGGAGATCCGCTGTCCGACCTGCAAAAAAGTGCTTCCGGAAGGGCTGGAAACACGGACATTTCCGTTCTGCTCACAGCGGTGTAAGATGGTCGATCTGGGCCGCTGGCTCGATGAAGATTACACCATCAGCGAACCGCTGGAACAATCGCCGCATGATAAGGAATCTCCGCCCGAACCTGAGCCGGTCTGATCTGGCCGCTGGAGTGGTCTCCGGCGCTTTGTACATTTTGGCCTTTCCGCCTTTCGAACTCTGGTTTGTCTCCCTGTTTTTTCTTGTTCCGATTTTTGCCCGCTGCACACGCCATGGCAGTTTTCGGCAATCGTTCTGGACAGGTTTTTTTGCGGGGTTGGTCGGATGGTGCGGGCTGATCTATTGGCTGTGTCATGCCACCGGGGTGGGGATGAGCCTTCTGGTCTGTGTTCTTGCCCTGTATTGGGGGGTGTTCTTTGCGATTGCCGGGCGGTTCCGTACAACCCCGTTTCGATGGATTTTTCTCCCATTGGTCTGGATGATTCTGGAAGCGGCTCGTTCTGTGGGCTACCTGGCATTTGCCTGGGGCCTGGTGGGGCAGTCGCTCGGATCGTTCAGCCTGTTGTTAAACGTGACCTCAGTCACCGGGATTCTTCCCCTTTCCGGCCTGGCGATTCTGGTCAATCTGGGCATTTCCGAGTTCCTTGAAAGTGTTCCGATTTCGAATCGCTTTAAGAAACTCGTGTTCTTCCTGAAAACATCGTCGCGTGTGAGTCCTCCGGTCCATGGACCGGCGATCTGCTTTCTGGCGATCCTGATACTGGGAGTTGCGACTGTCTGCGGGCTGACATGGACCGTTGCCCCGGAGGACACCCGAAAAGGCCAACCGCTGCGTGTCGCAGCCATCCAGGGGAATTACCCGCTAGATGAGAAACTTGAAGAAGACATTGACGCTACGCTGAATCGATACCTTGATTTATCCCGCTCGGCACGAGAGGAGGGCGCCGAACTCGCCGTGTGGCCGGAAAGCGCGTTGACCTACCCCTTGCGGTACTGGCCGGGAGTGGTGAACCGCTTGCAGGCTTTCTGTGATGAAACCGGTATGTACCTGCTTGTGGGCAGTGTGGATGGGAATCAAATCGACTTGGGCGAAAACAGGGAACGCTGGACACTTTACAATTCCGCATTTTTATTCCGACCCGGCGCGATGAAAGAGGCGGAGGAGTACCCCTGCGATCTCAGTCCCATTCAACGCTATGACAAAATCCACCTGGTACCGTGGGGCGAGATGGTCCCGCTGGGGAGATGGTGGCCGTTTTCAATGATTGAATCGGTGATCGAATCGGCAGGCGGCGGAATTTTCGAGCCGGGGAAAGAAATCACCATTTTTGAGGGACCCCATGGCGTGAAGTTCGGTGTATCGATCTGCTTTGAATCCACCCTGTCCGGCCTGGCCCATCAGCAACGAGAACTCGGCGCGGATTTCCTGGTCAATATCACCAACGATGCCTGGTTCAAAAAAAGCACGGCGCCTTACCAGCACTTGCAACATTGCGTTTTTCGTGCAGTGGAGAATCGCTGCTGGGTGGTTCGCGCCGCCAACACCGGATTCTCGGCTATCATTGATCCGCGTGGAGAGGTTGTCGCCTGCACGAGCCTCTTCGAGCGGGGATATGTAATCGAGACAGTTTATTCGCTCAGGGAATAGTCGGTATAACCATGTTCCGTCATTCCGTCAAATGCCGGAATCCAGGATCTTTTTCTTCCCCCCCCCCCGTTTACGGGGGAATTGAGGGGGACCAAATCCGCCCCTGCCTCACAGCGCAAACTTATACCCCATCCGATGCACCGTGATGATATACTTGGGATTGTCCGGATCGGCCTCGATCTTCTGCCGCAGTTTGGCAATATGATTATCGACCGTTCGCGTGGAGGGTGCGGATTCGTAGCCCCAAACCTCTTCGAGAAATCGTTCGCGAGTCACAATCTCGCCGCGATGTTCGGCGAGAAGCCGCAGAATCTCAAACTCCCGGGGCGACAATTGCAGCGGCCGGCCGCCTTTGGTGGCCTCGTACCGGCCGAAATGCAGATAGATATCGTCGAACTGAAACTCCGACAGACTCGAAAGCGCCCCGGAGCGACGAAGAATCGCTTTGACCCGGGCCAGCAATTCCCGCAGACTGAACGGCTTTGTGATGTAATCGTCCGCGCCGACTTCCAGCCCCATCACCCGGTCACTTTCGGAACCTTTCGCGGTCAGCATAATGATCGGCGTGGAACTTCCCTCGCGCTTAAGCTGCCGGCACAAATCCAGGCCATCCATGCCGGGCAGCATCAAATCCAGAATAATCAGGTCGAACTTGTCCTGCCGAGCCAATCGCAGCCCCTCCAAACCGTTGCTGGTGCTGACCGTGGCGTAACCTTCAAACTGAAGATTGTCTTCCAGGCCGCGACGCATATCCGGCTCATCTTCCACTATAAGTATCCTGGTCATCGCACTTGCTCTCTCTCCTCGTTTTGTCCGGTCAGCGCAGGCGCTCCGTCCGGAATCGGCAAACACAGGGAAAACACGCTGCCTTTGCCGAGTGTACTTTGAATATCCAGACGTCCATTGTGTCCCTCGATGATATGCTTAACTACCGAAAGCCCCAGCCCGCTTCCGCCTTGTTCCTGTACACGCGGGTCGTTCACCCGGTAGAATTTCTCGCATATCCGCTTCAAGTTTTGAGGCGCAATCCCGATGCCTTCATCGCGCACACTCACAACCACCTCCCCATTGTTCCTGAACACCCGTACCTGCACCAGTCGGCCGTCCCCCGAATACTTCGCCGCATTGGACAACAGATTCCACAGGGCCTGAGCCATCGCCTCGCGGTCAATACGAACCATGGGCAGATCCGGTTCGATCTCGACGCTCAGTTCCAGGTTGTTTCGGGAAATATGAAACTGCATCGAATCCACAACGCTTTCCACGATGTCTTTCACGGAACCCCAGTTCAGCTGATACTGTTTCTGCCCGGCTTCGATTTTCGAAAAATTGAGCACATTGTCAATGATCTTGGAAAGACGCTCGCTTTCACGAGTGATTGTATGAAGGTATTGGCTGCGACGTTCCTGGTCGCCGATTCGCTCCATTTCCAGAGTCTCCGCGAACAGACGGATCAGTCCGAGGGGAGTCCGAAGTTCATGAGAGACTCGAGCTACAAAATCGGAACGCATTTTTGCCAGATTCAGCTCCCGTGCTATGTTGCGGATCGAGCCGATGATGGCCAGGATCATAATCGCCGCCGCGCAAATCGTCTGTGGAATCCAAATGTTCCGAAAATCATCGATATTGAGCGATCGGCGTATTCCTGCGTTCTTCAGATACCGAACCTCCCAGAACGGGAAAGTATCCCTCAAAACCAGTCCCTGCGCATCGGTTTCTTCGGAAGCAAATTCGCCGGATTTGGCGATGACACGATCCCCATCCCGGATCTCCAGGGGATAAGAGGCAACCGTGTAATGACGTTGCCACATATCATAGAGGACCGGCTGAAGGACGTTCTGGATAACATAATTATCAAGGTCATAGATGTATCCTGCGCAAAGGATGGTTTCCTGTTTCTCATCCGGACGGTAATAGGTGCAGGTTCCGTGGTAACGCTCCTTTGTCTCGTCCAGCGTGGATACCTTAAAAAAGGCCCCGGCGTGAAGTGTCGCTCCCGGCTCGATCTTTTCCAGCTGTTCCCGCAAATCATTCACTAAAGAGTCTGAGGGAGGGTCACACCTTTTCCACGTGGTCGATTTGAACACCGGAGATCGCCCGATTCCGGCATCCTTCTCAGGCAATGTTTCCCTGCAATAAAACAGAAATGGGCCATCTCCCAGGCGGAAAAAGAGCAACTTTGTGAATGGAAGCGGCATTTCAAACTCGATCCGGCTGTCGAATTGAATGCCGGTGGGTTCTTTCAAGCGGGCATTGATCCATAAACGCATCGCGGTGTCGAATTCGGTCTCCAGCTTCATCAACTCCATGCTTAGAAAATCGTCAAGGGATTGGGTGTAGCTCTGAAGGTCGGCGTTCAGGTACGGCTCGACAGCCTGCTGGAGCAGATTGATCCCGGAGAGACCGAGATAAGTAATCAGCCCGGCAGGTAAAATGATCGCCAGGGGTGCGGTAATCAGCAAACGACGTCGAGATGGAACAGCCATGGGAACCTTTCCAGGCAAAAACGACCCAACACGGCTTCAGTAACTAAATTATACTATCACAAACGGGGCGATTCAGGCTGCATCGTGTCTGTTGACTCAGCGACGGTTTCGGAGTCCGTTTCAGATCGGTTCACTTTTCAATCGGTATACGTAAACTGAGAGAGGATCTGCAAAGCATTTCCATATTGTCACAGGTTGTTCGATGCGTATTCTCCTGATTGAAGACGACTTGACTATCGCCACCTTTATCCTCAGGGGTCTCAAGGAGGCCGGCTATGCCGTAGACCATGCGTCCGATGGTGAAACCGGCTTCCATTTGTTGTGCAATGAACCGTATGATGCAGCGGTGGTGGATATCATGCTTCCGAAAATGAACGGCCTGGTTCTGGTGAGCCAGGCCCGTAATGAATCGGTCAACACGCCGGTCATTTTCCTCAGCGCCAGGCGCGAGGTGGACGACCGGGTCCGAGGATTGCAGAGCGGAGCGGACGATTATCTTGTCAAACCGTTCGCGTTCAGCGAGCTTCTGGCGCGCTTGCAGGCGCTGATCCGTCGCGCCGGCGGAGCCACCGAAACGACCCGGCTCACGGTCGGGGACCTGGAGATGGACCTGCTCAAGCACCGTGTCTGGCGCCGGTCCCGTCCCATTGACATTCAGCCGCGTGAGTTCAGCCTCCTGGAGTACCTTATGCGCAATGCCGGACGGGTCGTCTCCAAAACGATGATTATGGAGCATGTATGGAACTACGATTTCGATCCTCAGACCAATGTCGTGGAGGCCTGTGTCTGTCGGTTGCGCACAAAACTGAACGAGGGATTCGAGACGGAAATCATCCGAACCGTGCGTGGGGTGGGATATGTCCTGGAACACACTGCCTGACCGTCTCTTCCGTTCCGTTGCATTCCGCCTGACCTTGGTCTACGCGGTTTTATTCGCGCTGGTTTCCTGTGCGGGTGTGTACGGGATTTATTTTATGATTGCCACATATTTGCGCAGAGAGATTGATGAGGAAATCCTCGACGAAAAAGATGAACTGGCCTATCTGGTTTCCACTCAGGACATCGATCAAATTCGGGAAATGTTCCTTCTGGAAACAAAGGACGAAGGATTGAATAACGTGTTCTTTCGGCTTACCTCCTCTTCGGGAGACGTGCGGGTTTCCTGCGGCATGTCTCGCTGGGCAGAGCAGGTTTTCCCATCGGATTGGTTTACAGAAAACTACGAAGAAGGCGCTGTGTTGGAAACCGTTGTGGTACAACCGGAGGGCCGGAAAGTGCGGGTGTTTTCGTCGGAAATAGGTCCGAACAAAGTTCTGCAGATCGGGTTTGCTCTGGACCAGCACGAACGACTTCTGGCCCAGTTTCGACAAAACGCCGCCATGATCATCACGGCTATGCTGGCCCTCGGAACACTGATCGGGTGGAAAATGGCGAGGAAAGCCATGGAAGGCGTGGAGGATGTCACTCACACCGCCGAGCGGATCACCCAGGGACACCTTGACGAGCGAGTCCGTGTAGCCCAATACGGCGACGAAATCGCCAAACTGGGAGATGCATTCAATCGAATGGCGGATCGCGTTCAAAAACTGTTGATCGAAATGCGCGAAATGAACGACAATATCGCTCACGATCTCCGAAGCCCCATTGCCCGCATCCGGGGCATTTCGGAAACAGCCATCGCCTTGAGAACGCCACCCACCGATATTGAACAGACTCTGGGAAACGTCGTCGAAGAATGCGACCGACTTCTTCATATCATCAATACCATGTTGGATATTTCAGAGGCAGAAGCCGGGATCGGTCGGCTGGAATTGGTGGACATCGATTTGGGGACCGTTATCCGCCAAGCGGTAGATTTGTTCCAGCCGGTTGCAGAGGAAAAGAACATTTTCCTGCGAGCGGAAGTCAATAGCCTCCCACCAATCCGGGGGGATCTGCGTAAAATCCAACGTGCCTTGGCCAACCTGATCGACAATGCTTTGAAATACACCGATTCAGGAGGCCAGGTGACTCTTCTGGCAGAGGAATGCGGTCGCTTCCTGAAAATCACCGTTCAGGACACCGGAATGGGGATTCCCGATAAAGATAAGAATAAAATCTTCGAGCGCTTCTATCGGGGAGATTCCAGTCGAACGCATCCGGGGAGCGGCTTGGGATTAAGCCTTGCATGTGCAATCGCCCACGCCCACGGCGGCGAGATCACCTTCCATTCCTCTCTCGGGCACGGAAGCAGTTTTTCTCTCATTCTGCCCCGAAAGAAATCCGAACAATAGCACCTCCTCCATACCGGTTTGCAAGCTTTTTCCGTGAGACCCTTTTGCGCAAAAGATTGCAGAACGGTAATGTTTCCATCATTACTCCGTTATCATCCGGCGCGAAAATAGCAAATTATGTTTCGACATTGGATGACTTTGGCTTTCCTCATCGCATCACGGATTTGTGCCGCAGGCGCAAACGCGTTGTCACGGATTCTAAAGAAGGCTTGGAAAGAAGAACCTTTCGATCCTCGCCCATTGATGGCAGGTGTCAAGAAACGATTCCTGTTGGACAAGGATCAGTTCAGCTTTGTTGTGTTTGGCGACACGGAACTTGAGCCGGAGTCCCAGCCGCTTTTCGATTTCGCGGAACAATTGCACCCCGATTTCATTGTGCATCTCGGAGATATTGTAGACCGGGGTGCGGATGTCCTGACCATGGATTGGGACCGCTTGGCAAGACAACATGGCAGGCTGTTCCGGCGGATCCCATTCTGGCCTGTTATCGGCAACCACGAGATCCGGGGGAATCTCAAGTGGGCGAACGGTTCCCGTTTCAAACAGTTTTTTGGTCTGGATAAGGACTACTACAGTTTCGATTGCGGGCGGTTTCGCTTCATTATTCTCTCCTGGTCGTTCACCGAGCAGATCATGAACGGGGGAGTCTCCCACTCAACGGAGATGGATTGGCTCCTCGATTCGCTCGATTCGGCAATGGGAATGGAAGTCATCCTGTGTCTGCATCGAAGCATCCACACCGTGGGAAGAAATATCCCACCCGTCCGGGAACTCGAAAATCTGTGCAGGCAGTATGGTGTAAGGCTCGTGTTTGGCGGACATGACCACGTATATTATCGAACCTGCCGGGATGGGGTCACCTATATCACTTCGGGCATGGGTGGAAACCGACTGCATCCCCTCTACGGAGTCGGCAAGACCATTGAAGGAGACGTTTACCTGGGACGGAAACTGCAAAGCGAGCAACTGGTTTGGCGCAAGATCGGGCAGAACACCGAAGAGCCTTTTCCCTCGGAATCTCACGGACTGGTCGAAGCTGTCGTGGAGGATGACCGGCTGACCGTGCGCGCTCTCAGCCTGAGCGGGATCGAAATCGACCGATTGGTTTTGGATTTGTCCGATTCCGAGGAAAAACAGACCGTTGTTTTTAAACCCCTGTATTCAGGAGTGACAACGCCTTGATGTCTTGCCCATAATCGTCGATCCCTCCTACACTATGAACTCAATTCCAAACCGGGTGTTCCCGAAACGAATCCGTCTGCTCGCTCCGAAGCGCCCCGGTCTACAGAGGTTTTTCTTTCTTCCATGGCACAGGCACAGATTCAAGGCGGAAAGAGTTACCTCAAGTGGGCGGTTCCGGCGCTCGTCCTCATGGGGCTTTGCTTGTGGCTGACCCACATTTTCCTCGATTCCACAATTCCGGTCTGGGCTTACACACATTTGCGCAGTTCGATTGGTGGTCCCTGGTATGAGGCGGTTAAGGAGCTGGGGCAGATTCAGGTTCCATTGTGGCTTTTTTTCCTGATGGCTGGAGTGGGCAGCCGGAAACGGATTGCGATAGAGGGATTTGCGGCGTTAGCCTTCATGGGAATCTCGGTTATTGTCTTTAAGTTTATTTTTGGGAGGCTTCGCCCCGCCTACGAACTCGGAACCCGGCATGTCTCGGAAATCCGCGCTTGGGATTTCGGACAGTACTCCTTTCCATCCGGTGACACCACCTGCGCCTTTGCGGCAGCCGTGGTATTCGCGGTTGTGTTGCCGAAAGCCTGGAAATGGATCCCCTATACAATTGCCGCTGTGGTGGCCGTTCTCCGCGTATTGAGCGTCCATCATTACCCCACAGATATCGTGGCAGGCATGTTCCTGGGTGTCGGCTGCGGAGTATCGGCATTGCGTCTTGTCGAACGGTATCTCCGGCGCATTCCCATGTCCCTGTGGTATCGCCCTCGCTTGTACCTTGCGATCCTTCTGCTTTTCCCTCTGACGGATCTTTTTTCAGATCACGGTGAGGGGCCATTTTTCAGTTTCTTCGTTTGTTTTGGACCCATCCTGGTCGCCATTCTTCTGATCGCCAAAAGTGACTTCTGGCTGCACCGGCTTGCTTCCGAAGACCAAACGGGATTCCAACAGGGGAAACGAATCTGCCTGGTTGCGCTGCTCCTGTGCGCTCTCTCTGTATTGCCCAATCTTCCATGGACGACATTCTACGACCGGGACGAGGGATACTATGCAGGCTGCGCGCGAGAGATGATTTTGCGCGGTGATCCATTTGTGCCCCATTTCAACGGAGAACCCTGGCTGGAGAAACCGCCCCTGACCATCTGGATGATGGCCCTTTCCATGAAAGTTTTCGGGCAAAACGAATTCGCTGCCCGGTTGCCGTCCGCGCTGGCCGGATTGCTGGCAGTCTGGATGACATACTCTCTGGCCAGGCGGATGTACACGTTGACTGCGGGCGTTCTGGCCGGCGTGATCCTGGGAACCAGCCTGTTATTCGCCGGGGCCATGCGTCTCGCGCTTTTGGATACAACTCTGGTTTGCACCTTGCTTCTTGCCATGATCGGATTCTGGGATTTCCTGGAAACTCGGAGCCGTAAGGGCCGGCTTCTGTTTTACATCGGGTGCGGTTTGGGGGTCTTGGCGAAAGGTCCGCTGGGGTTTGTTCTTCCTGTGATCTCGGCGTGCGGTTTTGTTTTGCTTTCCCGTCAGTGGCAGATCCTGAAGGAACTGCGCCCGGTCTCCGGTTTTCTGATTACAGCCGCCGTTGTGGGTATCTGGGCCGGTCCGGCCCTGTGGATCACCCATGGCGCCTACTTTCACGAACTCGTCTGGGTCCGCACGCTGGAACCGATTCTTTCGCCCTTGCAGGGGCATGGCGGCGGAAATTGGATCGCCTATTTTCTGCTCCTTCCGGTCTATATCCCGGCGCTTTTTGTTGGAATGATTCCCTGGAGCATCTTCTTCGTTCCGGCCCTGCGCAACGGAATCTTGAAAGACCGGTCTGAAAACCGTGCGGCATTCCTGGGCGGGTGGATTATTCCGCAATTCCTGGCGTTCAGCCTGGTCAGCACAAAGCTGCCGCACTATATGCTTCCCCTCTTTCCGGCCCTGGCGATTGTTCTAGGGGCGTTTCTGGGTGAGTCAATCCGCAATGGGGATGCGCTCATCCGGCGCTTAGGCTCCAAATCGCAGACCTCATTTATTGTGGGGGGGGCTATATTGGCGGCAGTTATTCTTGGAGCGCCGGCGGGGCTTGGTTTCCTTCACGAGACCCCCTGGTTTCTTCCGGCCGCTCTGGTTGTCGCACTCGGAACAATCCGGGGAATACGGTTGTTGAGAGGCAACCGGGATCACCGCGCAATGGGGGAACTTGCTGCTGTAACCGTTTTGTGTTTCGCGTTGCTTTGTAGTGTTGCTTTGCCCCGACTGGATAAAGCGAAATCCGCCCGGCAGGTCGCGGCCTTTCTCAAAGAGTACTATGGGGAAAAGTCTCTGTCCCAGGCACGAATCGGCATGAGAAGATATCAGGAAGTGTCTTTCCCGTTTTACTTGGGGCAGCACGTAACGAAACTCTCAGACACACAGGAAATGGAGCAATTCCTTCGCCAAGAGGGTCCCGCCTCTGTCGTCCTGCCGGAGAAATACCTGGAACGATCTGTCGGTGAAGGTCTTTCCGTTCCATACGAGGTTCTCTGGGAAAAACGCGTCTGGATTCCCGAAAAGGCCGAGTGGTTGGATCTGGTAATTATCGGCAACTAAACCGGGCGCCGACTGGAGCGCGGCACACCTCATGGGGCGGTTCGTAATCCTCCGCAAGACATTCAAACCGCTCGTCTTTCTTTTCTCCCTCCCCTGGCCTCCTTCTTCCTATTTATCCCAGCGCCCCGCAGCCTTTTAATCGATCAACCTGTCCGGCTCCTTCTGTTCTTTGGGTGAGGGACTTTTTATTCCGCGCAATTTCCGCAGGAAATCCGGTGTAGAGAGTTTGTCGTCCTCCTCCTCCAGCCCAAGCCTTTCGACTACGACCATACGGCTGGTTCCCCGGTCGGGATCCTCCGTGCCGGTCTCGATCTCTTCTTCCATGCCCATTTTATTGAGAATGTATTTTCGCAGGTGACTGTCGAGTTCCGGGGTCTGTCCGTCGTCAATCTGGATCATGCCGTCCGCCCGTGTTTTGATCCACCCCAGACGTTTCCAGCGCCCAATTCGCTTCTCCGTAACCCCCTCCACTTCCGCACAGATCTCATAGATATGCCGAAGCCGCCCCTTTGCGCTCTTGAGATACATGAGCACTTCTACGAGGACCTGGTCGTCCTCCGGCTCACAGGAAGGGCACAAAGTTTCGGAGCAGGTTTTCTTCTTAACCGGCGCTCCGCAAAAGCAACAACGTACTTCCCCCATAATGTCCTCCTGAGAATCCGATTTGGAATCTGCTCACCTCCTTCGAACCCATCCACACCACAATCTCATCACGATTTGCTGAAGGCGGCAATTGCTTCGGAGCGATCCTCGAAAATATCCAGAATATGGTCGATCCTCGTTGCCGCGAACGTATCCCGCACACGGCGCAGCAAATGGAGAAATTTGATGTCGCCGCCCCGCTCACGCAAATCCCGGGCAAATGCCACAAACACCCCCACGGTATAAGAGGAGATCAGGTCCACTTCTTTCATATTCAGCAGAATGCGGACCCGCCCTTCCTTCAAAAGACCGTGGAGCTCCCCCCGCAGCCAGACCGTATTCTCGAAATCCAGCTCACCGGACAATTTCAGAATGCTCACGTCACCGACATCTTCCCGTTCGATAGGTATCATGCATGTCCCTCCGCGACTGAGTCTGCGCCACTTTCGAGAAGAAGCCTTACTTCTTCTTGCGAAAGGATATTCCTCTCATGGAGAACAGCGATCAAGGTCGCCGGGAGGTAACTGTTTGTCGAGACAATTCCCGAATGATTCACCCGGCTGGTGACCTCACTTATTCTACCTGATTCCATCCCATTTACAGCAGGTCCCTCGGACCCTGGCGGGACAGGGCGGATTGTCCTCAGCGCCCCCAGAAAATCGTTCAACGTTGTGCTTCGACCGTGATAAACTCGAAATCGCCTCCGGACACCATTGCTTTTCAAATACCAAGCCACCGCGCCACGTTCCTCGCTATGGATTCCGCACGAAACGTTGGAGATGTATGCCGGCGCCACGTTTCATCCTCAGCGTGAAATGCTCCCTCCCACGTAAGCATCATACGACTCGACCCGTGTCTCCGTCAAGAAGTTCTGAACAGAGTAGACAAAGATCCCGGAATTCAGTCCGAGCCTGCTTTTAAATAATTCTTCACTTCTTCAGGCAGTTCCACACGATCTCCGGGCTTGATTCCATTCCGGTCAAACCAGCCCTGGTTCATCTCCAGGGCAAATTGGCACCGATGTCTGGAACGATACCGCACTGAGGTATCCAGCGGTTTCATATCCCGGATTACATCAATGGTCCCATCGGGTTTGATGAACGCAATAGAAAGCGGCAGGCGCGTATTCATCATCCAGAACGAGAGAAACTCCGGCTCCCTATAGACGAAAAGCATCCCGTGGTTCTCTTCCATAGCTGTGCGGTACATCAGGCCCTGGGTCTGTTCGCTTTCGCCGAACGCCAATTCCACTTCCGCTGTGACATCGCCGATCCGAAGGATCGCCGTGTGAAGTGGTCCCAAAGCGTACGGCGGGATGCCAAGGCGCGCCTTGACATCCTCCTCCAGGACTTGCGATGGCTCGTCCGGCTGAGAGTTCCCGCAGCCTGCCGCCGGCAGCAACGCGATACACAGCCAGAGACTTATGGAAACTCTGTTCATTGGACTATCCTGATGAAGGCATTCATATCGTCAATCGGATGATGATAGCGATTTTGAGGACGGAGCGGAATTATTCATGCCGATTCATGCACTGCTGATTCGCCCATGGATTGAAGATTTCAGCGCGTTCGACCTTTGGATGCGCCCGCTGGGACTGCTGCGCCTGGCAACAGTTCTGCGACGGCTCGAAGTCCATGTTGACTTGCTGGACTGCCTGAATCGTCGCAGCCCGCTCCTGAAGGGGCTTCCTTTACCTCAACGGCATCGTCTCAACCGATACGACTGCGGACACCTGTACCGGGAGGAAATCCCCCACCCGGAAATTCTGAAGAACATTCCTCGTCGGTTCAAACGACATGGCGTACCGCTGGAGCGTGTGAGGCAATGGCTTCAGGCACAACACCCGCCGGATATTGTCTTCGTTGCCTGTATGGCGACCTACTGGTATACCGGCGCGCAACGAATGGTGAAACTCTGCAAGGAGATATGGCCCTCTGTTCCTGTGTTTCTGGGCGGGGTGTATCCCTTGCTGTGCCCGGAACATGCCTGCGCAAACAGCGGAGCGGACCAGGTTGTAACAGAGCCGGGTTGGGAATCCGTCCTTCATACCGCCGCCGATGCGTTGGGAAATCCCGGTTCGGAGGATACCCGCAATGCCGCCGCTGAACCGATTGAACCGGCCTTCGATCTGCTGCCGGACCGCCGTTCGATTCCGATTCTGACACGTACCGGCTGTCCTTTCCGCTGCACCTATTGCGCCGCCGAGCATCTGGCACCCAAATCCGTTCCATTCCCGCCGGAGTGGGTAATCGGCCAAATTCAGGAAGGCATTTCAAATGAGGGACTTACCGATATCGCCTTCTTGGATGACGCGCTTCTGTTCGATCCTGAGCGGTATGCGAAACCGTTTTTCGAACAAGTCATCCGTGCAAAACTGCCGGTCCGGTTTCATACGCCCAATGCGCTTCATGCGCGGTATATCGACCGCGAAATGGCCGACCTGATGCACCGCGCGGGTGTATGCACGGTGCGCCTTGGACTGGAGTCTGATGATGCCGGATTTCAGACCGCTTCCGGCGGCAAAGTCACCAACGACGAATATGCCACCGCAATGGAAAACCTGAAACAAGCGGGATTCACACCCGAGGAAATCGGAACCTACATTTTGGCGGGCCTACCGGGGCAGGACCTGAAATCGCTCCGAAGAACCGCGACTTTTGTGCGCCGGCTTGGATCGCAAATCCGTCTCGCCATGTATTCACCCACTCCAAGGACCGCGCTGTTTGGGGCACGGGAAGACTTTCGGTTTGACCCGGCGGCAGACCCTCTTCTGCAAAATGACTCGTTAACCCCCTGGCGTTCGCGCCTTTACACCGCCGAAGAGTTTTACGAATTGAAGCGTTGGACGGATCGGATGAATGGGCTGGGGAGGGCTAGGGAATGAGAAATCCATTGGTGGGAAATCTGTGAATGTGATATTCTCTATTTGAGGTTGTAGCGGCATTGAGGAGGTGAATTGGCCGATGAGAACAGCAGTGAAAATGTCCTTTGTTGTTGTATGCTGCTTTGTGATTACCGATCTGATTTACCTGACAATCGCTGTCAACCGCCTGACCGAACAGACCAAGAAACAGGATATCTCGGGTGAACCAGGTGAGCGGAGTGTGCTGGAAGGAGTCATTCGTCGGAATGTCAAGTGGACATCGGCATACACCCTGAAGATCGATGGGAACGGAACACCGGAGTGTTATCTTTCCGGTGGTGTCCTGGACACCGTGGCAGACGGCAGCCATGTGCGGGTCACAGGGCGGTTCACGGCATACCGCCATCCGAATGAGGCTGATGTCGGAGATTTGACTCCTTTCCCCCTGCACTGGGGTATTCGAATGAATGTGGAGAAGGCAACAATACTCCCAAGCCGATGAGAAGGACACTTGAACACCGCTTTCAGAAGGCTGGGGAGACAAGAGGACAAGCGTATGACCAAGCTACTTGAGCAAGCGATTGCCGAAATCGGTAAACTGCCCGAGGACGCACAGGACGCCATCGCGGCCAGTCTTCCAGCCGATTTGGCGGATGAACAAAGCTGGGCGGCACGTTTTGCTGCGACCACTGACGGGCAATGGGATCGCATGACAGAAATTGTTCGACAGGAAATCGCCGCTGGGGATACGATACCCCTTGATGCGGTGTTCCCAACCGGGGGCATCGAGCCGTGAAAGGAAGTGTTACCAAGAGGTTTCGGAAGCAACCCGCAGATCTCCCGACAGCGATTCAGGAACAAGCGGAACGTGCGTACTTTCTTTGGTGTGCGGATGCCTTCCATCCGAGCCTCCAGTTCAAACGAGTAAGCCAACGACAGCCGGTCTACTCAGTACGCATTGGCTCCGACTATAGGGCCTTGGGGCTGTGGGAGGGTGATCATGTCTGGTGGTTCTGGATCGGTTCACACGCGGAATATGACAATCTGATCAAGCGATTGTAGCCGGTACCGTTTGGCGCTTGGTTGCCTCGAACCAGAATCGAGAGGCGTAGTCGCACACACGATCAGATAATCCAGGTGGCGCGGTCGGGTGTACAGAACAACGCCGAAACAGACCCCTCACGGCCTCTCCAGCAGCACCCCCTTCTTCGGAACCAGCCAGAGCCGTCGCATCTGATAAGGCCGCTTGATTTGCGAATGTCTCTCCCAATACGCCTCACGAAGCAATTTCACACGGCGCGGCGCACGCTCCCATTCTTCCTCCAGCGCCACGGTCGCCTTCGGCAGCGGCACCGGCGGCGGGCTTGGCTTGTTGTAACCGCATGAATCGCAGAAGAATCGGTTTTCCATAACCCGCCCGCAACTGGGGCATTTGCATTTCCGAATTGCTGTGCATCTAATCCGATGTTTCCTCAGCCACTCCGCCACACGGCCCTCTTCGATAGCCAGCTTCTCCGCGATTTCCTCAATGGTCAATTTAGGATTCTCTTTCAGGCATTCACGTGCCCGGTCAAGAAGCTCTCGATCGATCTCGAAACAATCCTGACATCGCCCATCCTGATCCACTGGCTGGTAATTCCCGCAATCGACACAGTTCTTGAACCGTGCCTCTCGAAATCGTGCGTTTACCAGCAATCGGCTCATCGGAATCCTGTTCTTTCATAGCATAACATAATGATACATAGTATTACTATCGACCGAATTCCTTGAATAGATTATAGCACTCTGTTGATTTTGTATCAATAGTTGCTTACCAGAAATGGTAATTATTTTATATCCTGTTACAATTATTCCCGATTCCAGAAAGGATTTTTGGCATTTGGGGGGATATCAATCTGAACCGGTTAAATGGATGGTGAAATAAAGCCCTTTGAGAGCGAGATGCGGATCGTGAACATCAAACAGGCCATCTTCCGCCAGGAATTGGCTGTATCCGCCGGTTCCGATACTCTTATATTCCTTCCCCAATTCATATCGATAGGAGGCGATCATCCCCTGAACGAGGCATTTCGTTCCTTGATACAGCCCAATTTCCATCTGTTGAAGTGTTGTTTTTCCAAGGAGTTCCGATGTTTTTTTCCAGTGGTAGGGAGGCAAAAGCGCGGCCCGTTGGCTTAACGCTTCCTTGGCAATTCCGACCCCGGGGACAATACACCCTCCCAGGTACACCCCTTCCCCGGAAATGATCTCAAAAGTGGTTGCAGTTCCAAGACTTACAACAATACACGGCGGACCATACAGGCGGATCGCCGCCAGGGAATTGACCAGCCGATCCGTGCCCACTTGATCCGGTTGATCCACCTGCATTGGCACCAACTCTCTCACACGCCACTTGGCACGTTTTACCTCAATTCGGCAACGTTCCTCGATGGTATCCCGCACAATGGAACGCAGACTCGGCACGACTGATGACATGATGCACTGATCCGGTGGTTCGGTTTGATCCAAAAAAGCGAGGATCTCATTCGAGATTTCCTCGTTTGAAGGGAAATCCTCCGCGATCGCCAGGTTTTCCCCGACAAACAGACCGATCTTGATCCGGGTGTTTCCGATATCCACGGCGAGCGTACGCACCGGCTGCTCCATTGGGATTTCAAGCTCCAAAGGTCTGCCGAACGAATTCCCGGCTCATCTTCATGCTTTCCACCAGGGGGCGAGTCTGGGGGGTCTTGTCCTCTATCGCCAGCTCAACTGTCAGCCACTCGGTGTAGCCGATTTTTTTCAGCCGCTCGGCAATTCGTGCATAATCGATATCCCCCGGGCCGAGTTCTTCGGACCAGACACCGCCTACCGAGTTCCTCAGATGTGTTCCGCGCACTCGTGGACCATACTTCTCCAGCAGGGCATAAGGATCGACCCCGCCCCGGTACATCCAGTGGACATCATCGCAGAGAAAAACCAGGGCCGGGTCCGTCTTGTCCATGTCCCAACGCAGCTCCCGCGCATCGTTTCGCAACTCCGGTGCATGAAAGTGAACGTCAAGGCATACACCTGCCTTCTTGGCGAGCTCACCGGCCTTGTTGAGATTCTGTGCCTGAATGTCCAATTCCTGGTCTGTTTTCTCCCGATCCGGAAGCGGGTCCGGGTTGACAATGATATGAAGGCAATCCAACGCAAGTGCGATCTCGGCCAGTTGTCCGATTTCATCTACTGTCTTCTTCGCCTTTTCCTCTTCGTGAAAAACGCCACCCCGATACAGGCCGGTCAATTTGAGTTGATGTTCGTCCAGGAGTCCAGTCATACGGGTGGCCTGGACCGGGTTCGCCACATAATCCGCAAATGTCTCCACACCTTCGTATCCGGCGGAATGAACTTCCTCGAATATCAGGTCGAGATTTTCCCTGGGGTCTTTGCCCTGTTTGCCCAGTACCTGAGTCCAGACGAATGTTCCCGCGGCAACTCCGGCAAACTGCCCGGGTTCCCCGGCGGAATGCGCCTCGAATGCCGCTCCGAATCCTGCGGCTGCGACGGTTCCAAGAAAAGTCCTGCGATCCATGAGAGAACCTTCCTTTTCTGAGAGTTTTGTGATTGATTCCCTGCCCGGTGATGCGCTACAGTGCATCCCTGTAAGGATTATCATTCCGTTCCAGTCAGGAGACCAGCCATGACCCGCAAAATAACACGCCGATCGTTTATCAAGAATGGGACCGGTTGCGCAATGAGTCTTTCCGCCATGCTCGCCGCAGGTCCCGCTATCAATGTTCGGGGAGCCAACGACAAGATCGTGATCGGTTGTATCGGAGTCGGAGGCCGGGGACTCCTGGATATGCGTGTTCTTCGGGGATTCGAGGATGCCGAGATCGGCGCGGTCTGCGATGTCTATCGGCCCCACCTGGATCGCGCGCTCGATGCCACCGGAGGGAAAGCCAGGTCCTATCTCGATTATCGCAAGTTGCTGGAACAAAAAGATCTGGATGCCGTTTCCATCGGAACCCCGGATCATTGGCACGCATTGACTATGATTCACTCCTGCCAGGCCGGAAAACATGTCCATGTCGAGAAGCCGATTTCACTGACCATCCGGGAGGGCCGGATGATGGTGAAGGCGGCACAGAAATACGATCGGGTTGTGCTGGTCGGCGCGGAGTTCCTGTCTGCGCCTCATTTCAAACAAGCGATTGAGATCATCCGTCGGGGCGATATCGGGAAAATCACCGAAGTCCATTGCTGGAATTTCGACAATATCGCCCCGGAAGGAATCGGCAACCCGCCGGATACCGATCCGCCGGAAGAACTCGATTGGGATCTGTGGCTCGGACCGGCCCCCAAAGTGCCTTACAATCCCAACCGCTGCATCTATAACTTCCGCTATTTCTGGGACTATTCCGGCGGACAACTGACCGATTGGGGGGTCCATTATTTCGGTATCATTCATGCGGCATTGGACTGCGATGCCCCCCTATCGGCGAATGTGTACGGCGGCAAGTACGGTGTTAGCGACAACAGGGAAACGCCCGACACCATCGAGGCGGTATGGGAATATCCGGGCGGAGTCCTTGTGAAATACTCGTATCGTCTTTGCAACGGTCATTCCCCCAACGGGAGAGAACATGGGATTGAGTTCAACGGAATCAACGGAACCCTGATCGTCAACATGGACGGATTCGAGATTCTTCCGGAACGCAAAAAAGGCAGCAAGACCGAATACCGCATGGAGGCGCAGAAAGTGATCGGAAAAACCATCGAGGAACCCCACCTGCGTCATTTCCTCGATTGCATTAAAACCGGCGCTCAACCGGTTTGCGACATTGAACGAGGTCATCGGGCAACCTCCGCGCCGCAAATCGGCAATCTTTCATACCATACCCGCCAGCGGGTTGTCTGGGATCGCGAGAAGGAGCGGGTCATCAATGTAGAAGAGGCCAACCGCCTGCTGTCAAAGGAGTACCGTGAACCATGGAAACTGGAGGTGTAACGGCCCTCTATACCACCATTCCATAGAGACAAGCCCGTGTGCCTGCCATGACAGATAGACTGGCATAGTCGTTGTATTCGACAGGCGGGGACGCGTGTCCTACCGGGCTGACAATTTCCTGGAGGAAAAACAACATGGACACGAAGAAAAAAGGACCGGGTGGCGTGGAAAAGCTGGCGGGTATTCTAGGCCACGTGGATCGCAAAACCGAGCAGAAAGTTCTCGAAACCCTCCAGGGACGCGCGCCGAAAGTGGCCGGGAAGATTCGGGAGAAACTGGTTACGTTTGATGACCTGGCTGTCATGGACGATCGCACCATCCAGGCGGCGATGCGCCACATCGACCGCAGTCTGCTCGCTATGGCGCTGAGAGGAGCGCCCGCCGACCTTATGCAGAAAATCCTGCGCAACATGTCCGAGCGCGCGGGAGAAATGCTGACCGATGAGATCGAACGTCTCGGCCCGCAGCCACGATCCAAAGTCGGCGAGGCGCAACAGGAGATCATGAAAGTCCTCCGAGACCTCGAAAACGCCGGTCGAATCAGCCTCACTCGACCCGATGACCGGTTTGTCGAATGATTCCAGCCCTTCTTTACCTACCAGGCAGGGACGCCTGGCCTACTACCAGGCAGAGACGCCTGGCCTACTACCAGGCAGAGACGCCTGGCCTACTACCAGGCAGAGACGCCTGGCCTACTACCAGGCAGAGACGCCTGGCCTACTACCAGGCAGAGAC
>JAKQSI010000097.1 GCA_029570205.1 Candidatus Omnitrophota bacterium
TCTGTCTGTTGCTCTCTCCAGGAAGCCCCATCCGGCCCTTTTGGGGTGCGGGTTTCTCTGTTCATCCTGACTTGCATGGTCTCATCTCTTCAAGAAACCACTCGCCGCGATTATTCTCGCGATATCCAACCGGTCTCACCCTTCTTCCGAAAGGCTTGTGAGAAATGCGGGTTAAGTCTCCCCGTTTTTGTCCCGTACATCCAGCTCTACGAATTCGAGGCGCTTCTGCCGGCCGATCCGCAAAAACTGAATCGGCTGGCCCGCTTGTGGCCGCGAAGATCAGTCTCGTCACTCTTCGGAACAAGTGTCCCCATTTCAACGAGTGGGTCGGGAAGATCGAAAAACCTGGACAAGACACAAGTGTCTGATCTGGCCTTGTGAGAGTTTATGTTTTACTCTTGTGAAGAAATCCCATCGGCGGTTTATTCTTACCCCAAGGGGATCGAAAAAAGGCAGGGAATATGTGTCCGCATTGTCAGGAACCGCTTATTGTGTTGGAATTGGAGGGTGTCGAGATTGACTATTGCGTGGTCTGCGGCGGGATTTGGCTGGATGCAGGGGAACTGGAGTTGATAGCAGAACGCGCGGGTGCAGAGCCGGGCGGCCTGTCGGCGGCCCTCGAATCTGCCTCCCCGAAAGGCAAGACGAAACGAGCCTGCCCCCGATGCGGCAAGATTCTTCAAACGGTGCAGGTGGGGGATGTGGAACCTGAGCGCTGCCGCCGTGGGCATGGTCTTTGGCTGGATCGAGGCGAATTGCAGGCTCTGGTGAGTCGTTTTGCCTCGGGAGAAGAGGCCGCTGTCGCCCAATTCTTGTCGGAACTTCTACAGCAGGAAATTCAAACCAATCAGGAAGGAGCATAGACAGATGACGGCATCCGTATCGGCAATTGGAGCGCTGTGGGGAATCGGCGTAATTCTTGTCGTGTTGATTGTGGCATTCATTATCATTTACAACGGGCTGGTTCGTCTGCGGGTCGAGGTCAAGAATGCCTGGGCGCAGATTGATGTCCAGCTCAAACGTCGGCACGATTTGATTCCGAACCTGGTGGAAACAGTGAAAGGATACGCCGCCCACGAGCGGGGAACCCTGGAAGAGGTTATTCGCGCCCGGTCCCAGGCGGTTGCCGCAACGGGCGTGCCGGAGCGCATGAAGGCGGAACAGCAGCTCTCCGGGGCGCTGGGACGGCTGATGCTGCTGGTGGAGCAGTATCCCGATCTCAAAGCGAATCAAAACTTCCTGGCCCTGCAAGAGGAACTGACCTCCACCGAAAACAAAATCGGGTTTGCCCGTCAGTTCTATAACGACACAGTAATGCGATACAACACGAAGATTCAGACCATTCCGACCAATTTTGTTGCCGCCATTGGTGGGTTCTCACAGGAGGCCTTCTTTGAGGTAGAGGAGGCCGCGGAACGTCAAGCGCCGCAGGTGAAGTTCTGAGACCGGCCATGTGGGATGCCATCCGAAGCAACCAGCGGAAATCCATGGCGCTCATCATTCTGATGGGGGTCCTCCTGGTATTGCTGGGATTTGTCATCGGGATGAGTGTCGATCCGCAGATAGGGGGAGCATACGGCGCAATTGCAGCCGTGGGAATCTGGATGGTGATGTGCTTTGTGGCGCTGACGGGTGGAGACCAGATTCTCCTGATGAGTTCCAATGCCCATCAGATCGAGAAGCGGGACGCGCCGCAACTGTACAATATCGTGGAGGAGATGACCATTGCCGCCGGACTGCCGAAAATGCCCGCCGTGTATATCGTCGACGATCACATCCCGAATGCGTTTGCAGTCGGCAGAAAACCCGAAAAAGCAGCGGTGGCAGTGACCACGGGACTTCTGAAACGGCTCAATCGCGACGAACTGCAAGGGGTGGTGGGGCATGAAATCGGGCATATCCGCAACCTGGATGTCCGGTTCATGACCATCGCATCGGTGATGCTCGGCAGCATTATTTTGATCTCAGATATTTTTGTCCGATCCGTGTTCTATGGAGGACGGGTCCGGTCTTCGCGGTCCTCTCGCAGCCGGGATAGCGGCGGCGGGCAGTTGCAAGCCATTCTCTTGATTGTGGCGCTCCTGATGGCGATTCTTGCGCCGATTTGTGCGCGGCTGCTGTATTTGGCCTGTTCACGTCGAAGGGAATACCTGGCAGACGCCTCATCGGCACGATTGACGCGATATCCCGAAGGGCTGGCTTCGGCGCTGGAGAAGATATCGGGTCGTATGCTCGGTGCGCTGAAAGTCAGTCGGGCGCTGGCTCCGCTGTATATTGTCAATCCACTTCAGGGCCGGTCGGTTTTCAGCCTGTTTTCTACTCATCCTCCCACGGAGAAGCGCATTCAGATTCTGCGCAGTATGGCCGGGGGAGCGGGATTCCTGGACTACGAGAAAGCCTACGCGAAAGTCTGGGGCGAGAGGAAACGTTGTATCGGCGCGGAAACGCTTCAATCGGAAGGGGAGCGAATTCCTATTCGCGCCCCCATTGCCGACATCGGGAATCGGCAGGATGCGGTGAAACAGGCACAGGAAGTCGGCGATCTTCTGGGGCGGATCTTGAATTTCCTGCTGATCCCATGCGCTTGTGGCGTGCGGATCAAGATTCCTCCCGAATTCAATCGACCGGAGATTGTCTGCCCCCGCTGTGGGCGGAAACATCCTCTTTCCGAGGCACAGAAACTCACCGAATTGACCGACTCCCCAACCGGCGATCCGGTGGTCTTTCAGGGGCAGAGAACGGGTTGGAAGTCTGTGCAATGCTCGTGCGGCAAGAACATTCAGATCAGTCCCAAGTTCTCGGGCAACAGCATTCGTTGCTCCCAATGCGGGCAGGAGATTCAGGTGATTTCGAAATAATTTTGCGACCCAGACATGAATGCCCGGGCTATTATCCTGCTGTCCGAAGGACGCCCGAAAATAGCCCGGCATTTCAATGCCGCGTGTCAATCCCGGGCCAATTACGCGCCCCACGTTTTCTCCATTCCCGCCGGCAGACTTTTGAGACAGAGGCCGGATTGGATATATTGTGTGGCATAAAATGCCGTGCCATCCCGCGTGGGGTTCCCTTTCGGATTTCCTGTTTCGATGATCCGACTTTGTACGGTATCCTCCTGGCAGAGGGCATTAATCTTTCATCATGGAGAAACAAACAATGGCATCAACAGTCTATTTTGGAAGCGCCCGCCAGGCGCAACTTGTTCCCGAAGAAACGCTTCCTTTCAAGCTGGAGCGCATCATCGAAAAACTGCAAATCCGCGATCGCGTGAAAGATGAGGTGGTTGCGATCAAAATGCACCTGGGAGGAAATGTCGGTTATTCTACGATCCATCCGGTTTTTGTGCGGAGGGTGGTGGACGCCGTGAAACAAGGCGGCGGGAAACCCTTTGTGTGTGATCTCTCCCGGGCGGTGTTGACGGCACACACCCGTGGGTATACGGCGGAGACGGTCGGATGCCCCATCGTTCCGACGGATGGGCCGAATGAAAAGTATGTCTATTGGTACGAACGTCCGTTTATGAATATCGACCGCTGGGGAATGGGCGGGTTCATGCACGATGCCACATTCCTGATCGACCTCGCGCATATCAAGGGGCATCCGAGCTGCGGCTTCGGCGGGTGCATGAAAAATCTTGCGCTTGGGGGATTTGTCTATGAAACGCGCGGCAAGATTCACGATACCAGTCATCACAAAAAATACTGGTTTGCGGAAAAGTGCCCGGATGATGCGATCCGAAAGAAGATCATCGAGGGCTGCCCGCTTAACGGGATTATCGAAGACCGGAACGATCCGAGAGAACTCCATCTGCACGTTGAGAACTGCAATCAATGCAAACGCTGCCTGAACATCGCCCCGCAAGGCTCCCTGGAGATTCGGCCCGATACGTTTGCAGCATTTCAACAGGCGTGTGCGATCGCGGTGGACATTGTATTATCGACCTTTGCCCCGGAAAAGCGGGTGTTTCTGAGTGTCGCGAATCAGCTGACGGCGGTCTGTGATTGTTTCGGATTTACGGGGATGTCGGTTCTGCCGGATATCGGCGTGTTCGGGTCGGACGATCCGGTTGCCATTGAAACGGCCGTTTTGGATAAGGTCGCCGAGTTGAAAGTGATTCCGGAGAATCTCCCCCGCTGCATGGAACATCAGCCGAATGCGGGGCATCCGTTTCAGCAGATTCATGGGCCGTACAAAGACCCATACATCATGGTCAGAGAATGTGAGAGGCTGGGTCACGGCACAACGGATTATGAACTGGTGGATATCATGCCGGTGAGAGAAAGCGGCGTGATGGACACCTTTATTGATACCAGCGACGCGGCATAAGAGCGCCTTTTCGATTGACAAAACGCGATTGGAGTGCAAGCATTCCGCCCTGGAAAAACAATTCCTGTTTCGAAAATCTTTTTGTCGGCAGGTGTGCACTATGAAAAATCTCAGCAAACTTTTATCTAGCCGCAGGTCTGTTTTGAAAGGCATTACCGCTACAGCGTTGACCGCGCCGTTTATCGTGCCTTCCACCGTGCTGGGAGCAGGAGATCGTCCCGCACCCAGTGAACGAATCACCATTGGTTCGATCGGCGTCGGGGGCAGGGGAACCGACGTGATGAAAAGTTTTTTGAAACATCCCGAGGCACAGGTTGTAGCAGTCTGCGACCCGTTTCGGAACCGGAGGCTGGAAGCCTGTGAAATTGTGGATACGTATTACGAACAAAAAGGCTGCAAGGATTACAACCATTTCCGTGACCTTCTCGCTCGCGACGATATTGACGCGGTCTGTATCGCCACACCGGATCATTGGCATGTTCTGATCGGCATCGCCGCCGCCGAGGCAGGTAAAGATATGTATGTGGAGAAACCGCTCAGCCTGACACACGCCGAAGGGCGTGCGATATGCGATTCGGTGAAAAAGCATAAACGGGTATTTCAGCACGGCACTCAGCAGCGTTCCGATGCCAAGTTCCGACTTGCCTGCGAATTGGCCCTGAACGGGTATCTCGGCGAGCTGAGGGTGATCGAAGTCGGTTCTCCCGCCAGTGGGGAACTCGAAATGCAGCCGGAAATGCCCATTCCGGAAGGATTCGACTACGATCTCTGGCTCGGCCCTGCGCCTTGGAAACCGTATACCGAAAAGCGGTGCATCACTCCTTACTGGTATTACATTTCGGATTATTCTCTCGGTTTTATTTCCGGGTGGGGTATTCACCATATCGACATCGCCCAATGGGGCAACGGAACCGATGATACCGGCCCGGTTGAAATTGAGGGTGTCGGCGTGTTCCCCAAAGGCGGTCTCTGCGATACCGCAACGGCGTGGATTGTGGAGTTGAAATATGGGAACGGTGTAACCTGCATTTTCGCCGATGAGAACCGGTATGAACATGGCATTCGATTTGTCGGCACGAAGGGCTGGGTGCATGTGCGCCGATCTGCCATCCGATCCGTTCCTGAGAATCTGATTCAGACAAAGATCGGCCCGAATGAGATTCATCTGTACGAAAGCAAAGATCATCAGGGCAATTTCCTGGAATGTATCAAGACACGGAAAGAGACCGTTTGCCCCGTGGAAACCGCACATCGTTCCATGGCCATCAGCTGCCTGAGCCAGATCGCAATCCTGCTCAGACGAAAATTGGAGTGGAATCCCCAAAAGGAACGATTTGTGAATGACCGAGAGGCCAATCGCATGTTGGCCCGCGAAATGCGCAGCCCGTGGCATCTCTAATCTTGGATAATTGAAATCCCGGGTGGGTAACGGGTTTCCCTGCAGGAAGAATGAGGAAAGAACCCAAGGGGCCGGGCGCACAACCGCGCTTCGACACCGTGCAGCGTGTGTGCGCAGCCCAGGAGGCTTCGGCCCCTGCCGCCCGATCCGATGAGTCCGATCCGAATGGTCCGATTCGGGTTATCCGCCGCTTCGCAGGAAGTCGGCCCGACATACCCGCGATTGGCAGTCAACCCCACAGCGACTGCCGTGCCCATTTCCAAAAAATCCCTTCGGATGAATTGACCCTTCATTACGCACTCCTGAGCCGGGAAAAAGACATCAATACTTACCCACGTACCCTCCCCGACTCAAGGACGTTGCCTTCGGGAGAGGACGGGTGTGAGAGAATTAAGTCCAATCAATTCAAACTACTGTTGTGGATGACATCAAAGCGGGGTTCGAACTTCTTCTCTGCCCACCCCGGAAGCGCCCTTGGGGACCAACCGGTAAATTCCGCCCACGCTCTGGACCCCGTTGCTGGCATCATACGGTGAACCGTACGCATGAGCCGGTCCTACACCCATCAGCAACGCCGCCGAGGAACCGCGAAAACTCTCTCCTACGCCGGGAAGCAGCTTGGCAGTATCCTCGGACCATTTAAACGGTTCAATATGAATCAGCCCGCCGTGCAGAGATCTCGTTTCCGGCGTGTTCTTGAATACGTCCCACATCGGATGTGAGATGTATGCAACGGGCGTAGTTAGCCCGTTATGAGCATTGGAGTAATCGCTGTGCATGACGTTCATATTGTTGTCCAATGCGTACATAAAACAGGCTTCCGCCAGCGCTTTCTCCTCCGAGACGCATTTGGAGACCTTGGCACGGATCTGTGCATTCAGGAAATTGGGCACAGCGATGGCGGCGAGTATTCCGATGATCGCGACAACGATGAGGAGTTCGATCAACGTAAATCCGGATTTGTGGTGCATGATGTATCCTCCCGATGGTTCGAATCTGGCTTAATTTTCGTTCAAACGGCATCGATTGTCAATATCCTTATATCGATTGTCAATATCCTTATATGGTATCTTATGTCTGTTTTCTGTAAGATCACGGGCACGTTCTTCAAATTCGGACGGACATGGAACCCGGCGCAAGTGTTCAATCTGCCCTATCCGAAATGAGCGAGATTTGGGGTACGGGTCGCTTCATTCTACCCGTTTAAACCCGGAGTTCAGCAGACCGGCAACGCTGCTTGGATGTTCTCCTCGCGTTGTGTATGGCGGCTTGTCTCCCTGGGCGCGATATCGAACAATGCCGACATAGGGCGGAGACATCTGCGGATACCGGAAGGACTCGGGTTCCTCGGCCAGCTTGCGCATCGCCTTGATCGCACCGGCGCGGATCAACTCCCCCGCTCGGGCGGGCGAGAGATGCACAGCGCTCAGCTTGGCGCGACGGTATTCCTCGGTACTGAGATCCTCCAGTCCGTCCGGGAGCAGACCGCGTTTGACCGACACAGTAACCACGCCCGGGGTAAGCGCTTCCGCCTCTTTCGTAAAAGCCTCCTCACCACAGGCCAGAATAGTGGGAACACCCAGTTCCATCGCGCAAAGGGCCATTTGTCCGTATTCCCCCACAGACAGTCCGTTAATTGTATAGTCGATTACATTATGGCTTCCCGTGTGGGTCATATGCGAGTAGGAGGTCCCGGCCTTGGCGTGCTGGCCGACAATGGCGTAGGCATCGAACGAACGATCCAGCCCCCAAGGCCATATCGGACTTGTATGCCCGCGCTGCAACTGCGCACGCGCGTCCAGAAGTTCCGGGTCGATTGCGCCGTGGCCATGGCCATCCACCACGATGACTTCCGTCGCTCCTTCTTCAAAAAACCCTTCAATCGCAGCATTGGCCTCCTCCGTAGTCAGTCGCTTTCCTTTCTCATAGTATCGACCCTCCGGTCCTACCCAATCCTCCACATTCATCACCCCAGCGCATCCCTCCATGTCGGTCATCAGCATGATTTTCATTTTTTTGTGCTTTCCCTCAGTTTTTGGAATCGGTTGTGGATCATGACTCGCCGCCGAAGTCGTACCGTGGGAGTCCACTTTCAACAACCACACCTCCGACAGTCGCGAATGCTGACGCCAGTTCAAATGTTCTTCGCCTGTGGGCGTGTCCCAGGTTAAAACCAATTTTCGGTCGCGAACGGATTCACGCGGAACATGAAACTCCTTAAATTCGCCCATTTCAACTTTACCGTCTACGGTGGGATTGACGCGGACGCCATCTACTTTCAAAAGCAACTGACCGTATCCTGTAAGTCTCACCATGTATGTCCCATCGGGGTCTAACCCTTCGTAGACAACGCCCAGCGGCCAATTCATGCTGGTCTGCCAGGATAGTCGTGCCCGACTTTTTCCTTCGTCCCACCACCAGAATGTCGGTTCCGGGTGCGCTTCTTCTCCCGGTTCGGTTGTAACTTCCTCACAGCGTAATACATGAGGCGATTTCGCCGTGTTTCCGACATCATCATAGTAGCTGCCGGGGCCGGGGCATTCCCAGGAGGCAATCACATCCAGGCGTCGGCATTTCTCCTCTTCGGAGTTGAATGCGCGAATCTTCTTGAACTCGTCCTCAAGCCACCAGCGGTTGTTCAACGGGTAGTCGATAAAATCAAGAAAAGCGCCTCGTTCCGCGCCGCTGGCGTGATATTTCTCTACACTCGTCTGAAGTCCACAGGATTGGAATAGTTGTTCGCAAAGATCGACTATTCGCGCTCGTAATTCCGGGCTGACAGGATCGGTGACCGCGCGGTTCAGCGCCGTCATGGCATCCGTCATAGCCGCATCGGCTCCACGTTGACCGCAGTCGGCGAGAATGCGGTTGGCCTCCTCTTCCAGTTGCATCTCGTTAATCAAACGATGCCGCGTATAGGCATCGTAATACGCACGCACAAGACACATCTGCCAACGCCAATTGCCCGCCAGGTCGGGCATTTCTTTCTCAAGTTGTTGCCAGTAGAGAAGTGTGCCCTCGACCGATCCGTTGTGGATAAGCGGTCCGCGCCAGTTCTTTTCCAGAGCGAGGATTCCATCCGCCGCTTTTTCCTCTACACGGGGATCGAAAAACACACGCGCATACTCCACCAGAATATCACGGACCTTTGTTTCCGGGTCCCAGCTCCGCGCACTCCAGATCGTTTTGTTTACATCATCATGCACCCCATCCGAGTAGGAGATAAATCCGTCGCTGTATGGAGCAAACCAATTATGAATGTAAGCGTATTGAGTGGGACGGGGATTGATAGCCTCTCGTCCGAGAGTGAGAGCATACGCCTGGTCCCACCAGGGAACGGGGTATTGACAGATTTTGTTGTGCGTAATGTCCGGATAGAGCCGGTACTTGTACTTCTCAGGCAGCATCTTGCGGACTATGGGAATCGGGGGGCTGGACGGGCCGCCGACCAGTCCGCCCAGCCAATCAGGAGACTGCGTGTTGATGGAATCGAAAATTTCAGTGATCTGTTTGGCATTGAACCATTGCAGCGAAAGCCACACGCGGGCATTCGGATGAATCGGGAGTAACCGTTTGGCGATATCTTCGAGGAACGGAAGCACCAATTCCGGCGGATTGTGCCCCGGATCGCCACCGGGAAAGAACACCCCGGTGAGTTCAGGACAGTCTCGGTACAGTTCCTCGTGTTTGTCTAACGCCTCTGCGCGGGCTTTCCTGTCGCGGAGATCGTATTCCGCAGGTGTCCAGACCCAGTAATCCAGGCCGTAGCGCGCGCAAATCTCGCTCATTTTCCGATTCATTTCACGGCGGGGCACTTTCATCACGGGCGTCTCGCGATCATCCTCGAAAGGAATATTTTCTACGCTATTGATCCCGAAGAAGGCGAGTTCCCGGATGTATTGATCAAATTGCTCGACCGTCCAGGCGTCCCATGAGTTCGCCTGTGCGCGATAACCCAGCTGATGGCCGCGAATGGGATACGCCGGTGCGGTGGCGATATCCAATGTGGAAGAGAAAAGCGCCCGGTCTTTGCCCCAGTCCAGGTGGCGGAGGAAAGCGCCGACAGCGTACAAAACACCGCGCTCATCCGCGCCGATCAGCCATACGACGGGCACGGAAGATTGGGATGTGTCCACACACAGGCGGTATCCTTCCGGTCTGCATTCAGGAAGATTCTGCCCCTCACGCGCAAGGATATTCCGACCGTCCAACACACCGGGTGTGCGATTGGTCAGAACGATAACAGGTCGGTCGACGGGCCACGTGTTTACAACGGTCCATTGGATCCCCGTGTGTTTCTCCACTTCTTCCCGGAGAACCTGTGCCGCCGTTGATTCCGCTTCGTTTTCTCCCACGAGGATCACGGCCTTGCTCAAATCAATCGTTTTTGCCCAGGAAGGACGTTGGGACATCCCGAAAATCAAAAGCAGGAAAAAGGAAGATATAACAAGAGCACGATAGACCCGCACCTTCTTCTCTACCGGTTGATTATCGGAGGATTGCATCGTTTCCGGCCACGGCAGGACAAAGCGTTGTTTTGTTGAGTGGGATTCCATTTTTCTCTCCATTCCGATTACTTTTCAATCTGCTCAGATGCCGGATACTCGGCGCCTGAGACACCGCAAATTATGGCAGAAAAATAGAATTGGGTTAATCCCATGGGACCCGACCTGCAATAACTACGGACGTTATCGAACGACCGGAAGAAATCCTCAATTTCCGCCCGCAAGAAAACATGTCGGCAACTCTGTCCTGCCTCACAGATCAAGGGTCAACCGCTTCTGGAAAGAATGAAGCAACGGCAATGAGGTCAACTGAGCGGCCACGGAAAAAACAGCCAGGACGATCAGAGAGCGATCATACAGAATGCCCATCACCGCACTTCCCACAAACCAGGCCAAACCGAAGCCTGCGTTGAACACCCCATATCCGGTTGCCCGGCGGTCTGGGGGTACCAGATTCGCCACAATGGCGCGGATAATTGATTCTTGTGCGCCCATACCGATACCCCACAGCGCCATTCCCGCAATCAAACCGCCGCTGCCGGACAGGAAAACAAGGGGAGCGCTCCACGCCGACACCACCACAACCGTCAACAGCGCCGGCAGGCCCTTCCGGTCATACAAATAGCCGACAAGGAGCGCGCTCAAGGCATCCACTCCCATGGCCCCCGCATAGATCAACGGGATCCATTTATCCTGGAGGACTTCCGCCTTCTTTATGTGAAAAGCCACTAACGAGTAATCCGTAAATCCCACCGCGATACAGGCGGCGGCAGCAAGGTAAAGCCAGAAAATCGGGCGAAGCGCGCCGATCTCGATTGCCTTCAGAGTCGGTTCAAGGTTCTGCGGTTCGGGGTAAGTGATCCGAACGACGACAAGAACCAGCAATGCCAGGACAGCTGGAATGAGCAACACAGCAAACCCGAACGGATAGCTGCCTTTCCAGGCCAGAACCGCCGCTACGATTCCCGGACCGATGATCGCTCCAATTTGATCCATAGCTTCATGGAGGCCAAACGCCCACCCCCTACCGAGGCCATAAGCCGCATGAGAAAGCATCGCGTCCCGGGCCGGGGTTCTGATTGCTTTCCCGAACCGCTCTGCCATGATAAGGACCGCGGCCAGGGGCCAATTTCCTGCGAGAGCCAGCGCAGGCACGGCCAGCAGGTTGATCGCGTATCCGGTAATCGTGATCAGCCAGTAGCGTTGAGTCCGGTCGCTGATGACGCCGGATACGATTCTCAACCCATACCCGATACATTCACCAAGCCCGGCGATCACCCCGACAGCGGTCGCGCTCGCTCCCAGGATCGCCAGATACGGCCCGGTGATGCTTCGGGCCGCTTCATAGGTCATGTCGGCAAACAGGCTGACAACCCCAAGCGCCAATACGAACCTCAAAGCGGAGGAATGATGTCTCTGCTCTTGCGAAGATTCCGTGTCCGATTCGGCAGTCATGTCATTCGCCTTTCTTTTACTCGTATGCAAACGACTCGATTAGATCATCCGCTCGGTCTTTGCGGATCAGGAAACGGCAGAACACGCCATACCAAGTCCATTCAGCGGGGATTTTGTCGGTGATCTGTTCCAATGGGATGTAGTTCTCACTCAGGTAGTCTAGCATAAACGGGGCCCGTTCGCGAACCAGGTCCATCCCCCGCGTGATACTTTCCCCCTCGGCAGCGCCCAGGATCAAAACCACCGGCCTCTCGGTGCGCAAGTCCAACATGAATTCCTCATGGAATCGTTCCGGGATGAACTCGCGCAGTTTCGCTTTAAACAGGGGCGAATTATGGTAATAGCGCGAACCTGGAAGGCGATGCGCCAGGAAATAAACCGAGTTAGGCGACCCTCCCAGCAGAAGGATTCGATCCTCCGGTAGAGTTAATTGACGAATTCCATCCGCGACAGCCTTTTGCAACACAATCGGCCCGTGTTCCCGCTTCTGCATTTGAATCAGGCGGATTACATCTCTCCCATATCCATACGCGGCGGTTGCGGTGAGTATTCCAAGAAAAGCAACTAGCGCCATGCGTCCGACTCGTAGCCGAATCCCTGTGGCTTTTCGAGCGCGAATGTCTATTTCTACGGATTGCGCCAGAAGGCCAATCAGCAAACAGGATGACACAGCGGCCTGGACATAATAATGCTCATAGTCCTCCCCGCTCAGTTCGGCAGAACACAAATCCAATCCGAACAGCAGAATCAACGGAACGAGGAATCTCCCGGCCGGGAATTGCAACCTCCCCAAGGCTCCGAGCGCCAGGATGGGGGCGACCAGGTAAGGTCCTGTGTTCAATAGGAACTGGAACACCTGGACGAAAGTCCGCCGACCAACCGGCGGGGCATCACCTCCATGGATGTAAGCGAGATTGAACAGATAGCTCGTCTCAAAATAGACCCACCATGCCCCATGCAAAAGGAAATAGAGAGAAATCAGTATCTCCGGGACGATCAGCCCCAGAAAGAACGCGCCGATATGTTGCAGGCGCACCTTGGGTGAGATTCCCTCGCAAGCCGCTTCTCTCCATAGGACCCACATAAACACAAGCGCCGAGAGAAGGAATGTCTGGCGGAACTGGCCCGCAACGCCGAGGGAGAGGCCTGCGAGGATGAGCGTTAGAAAGGTAACTCCGCTTCCCTTACCCCGATCCTCACCGGAAGGGAGAGTGAGAAGATATGTGGAGATCGTCTCGCATCGTTTCATTGGTACAAGAACCAGGAAATAGGCAAGCGCCAGCCACGGGAGTGCCAATTCCTCGGTCAGACCGCCGGAACGGATAGTCACGGGTGCGCCGGTATAGAACATATAAAAGGCCAGGATGATTGTCGCCGTAACCGACGAAAAAAGACATCTGCACAGAATCCAGAACAGGCTCGCAGAGAGAGCAATCCAGATCGTTTCGTGAATCTTCACCGCGAGTCGGTTGAACGGAAACAGGCGCAGCGGAATCGAATGGAAATAGAAAATCCCGGGCGGTTTATGATCCCAGAAATCCCGGTATGGCAGCTCCCCCATGGCACACATCTGCGCTCCGGTGAGAAAAAGCCCCTCATCGTGCAGTATGGGCGAAAGCAGGGTGTGAGCGCGCAGAACGGCGTACGCCAGGAAAACGGCCACATAAACCCACAGAAAGCGCCGAAAGGAAATCAACAGATAGCCTCACTAGACGACGGCATCACCCGGAAACTCCCCAACTCCGGCCATCTGCCGATGCAGGGGCAATTTATGAATTCCCCTTACGGCCGTCATTTCGGCGAAAGCCGGAATCCAGCGGAAGAATCGGGTGACACAGGCTTCCAGCCTGTGATCGGTGTAGGGGCCGACGCATGCGTCGCCCCTACACCTTGTCTATTTCTTTCCCGCCATCCCCATAACCTTAACCAGGTATTGATAGTCGATCAGATCCAGCGGGGTTCGGGTGTAATCCTCCACGGGTTTGCCGTCCAGGTGATCTTTCGCAACCCGCACACCGTACGCTCCCATCCGTTCGGGATGCTGCTCAATCGTGGCAAACATTTTTCCTTCGAGAATCGCCTCACGGGCGGCCTCCAGGTTGTCGTAGGCTGTAACCGCAACTTCCCCCGTTTTGCCCCCTGCCTCCAGAGCCGCAATTGCGCCAAGCGCCATGTTGTCGTTTGCGCAGAATATGCCTCGCAGGTTGGGATGTGCGGTCAGGATATTCGATGTCACATTAAATGCCTGCTCGGTCTCCCAATTCGCTGTCTGACTTGCCACGAGTTTGATTCCGGGCACAGGCTGGATTACAGAGAGAAATCCGGCTTTGCGCAGTTCCGCATTAGTGACACCGGGGATACCCTCCAGCATAGCGATTTCTCCCACTGCCCCCATCTTTGCGACCAGGGCATGAGTCGCAATACACGCGCCAAGTTGATTGTCCGAACCGACAAACGGGCAGGTGAATTCCTGCTGTTTCATGGCATCCTTGTCAAGCGGATTATCAATGTTGACTACATAAATCCCTTCCGACTGGGCGCGTTTCAAAACCGGAACCAAACCTTGCGAGCTGGCGGGAGCAATCACAATGGCATCCACCTGCTTGACAATAAAATCCTCAACCAGGCCGATCTGCCTGTCGATATCCGTTTCCCGCTCTACCGAGGCCGGAAGAAGCGTGACGCCCAGTTTTTCTGCTTCCGTTTTCGCCCCTTCCTCCATGGCGTGGAAAAAGGGGTTGGTGACCGCTTTCATCACCAGAGCAATTCGATAACTCTTTGCGTCAGCTTCATTACTGAAGCCGCACAGCGCTATTCCGCAAAATAAAATGATGGCGAGCACAAGACCGGCAGGGCGGGTGCTTGGATGACGAAGCAATCTGAAATCGGGGCACACCGGCAAAATGCCGGTGCCACCCAGAGAAGATCCCAATAATCGGGTGGCACAGGCTTCCAGCCTGTGAAGAAGTTTTATCAAGAATCGTTTCACGACGGAACACCTCCGCAGAAGTTGTCTATCAGGTCAGTTTACGGCGATAGTAATCGAGAAGCACCGCAACGACAATGACACACCCGATCACAATTTTCTGCCAAACAGACGCAATGTCGATCAAAGTCAACCCGTTACGCAATACCCCCATCAGGAGCGCCCCGAACAGAGTCCCCACTACAGTTCCCCGCCCGCCGAATAAACTCGTACCGCCGATGATTACCGCCGCGATAACATCGAGTTCCTGGCCCTCGCCGACAATCGGGGACGCGGAATCCTGCCGCGCAATAGTAATAATGGATGCCACTCCCGCGCAAAAACCCGACAGGAGAAACGCGCCCATTTTGATTTTGCCGACCGAAGCACCGGATAATCGTGCCGCCACCGGATTCCCCCCCACAGCGACAACTTTTCGCCCGAATGCTGTCTTACTGAGTACAACCTGGCCCAAAACCACCGCTGCCAATGCCTCCAGCGCGGGAAACGGCAGCCCGAGCAGAGAACCTTTGGCAATAACCGTGAATTGCTCAGGGAATCCGTACAGCGGTTTCGCGTCTGTCAATAGAAGAGCCATCCCCCGGTCGATATACAGAAGGCCCAGCGTGACAATAAATGAAGGCAGTCCCCAAGTTACCACGATTCCACCGGCGATCAGCCCGCTGATTGCGCCCGTAAGCATTCCCGCGCCCAGGGCCGTCGGGATGGAATGCCCGGCTTCCAGCAGTATCCCGCTGACCATCGCGCAAAGCGCTAATAGCGACCCGACAGACAGGTCGATCTCTCCCGTCGTGATCACAAAGGTCATCCCTACCGCCATGATGAGCGTGACCGATGTCTGGGTCAGGATATTCGACAGGTTTTTCCAGGTCAGGAAATACTCCGTCTGAAATGCAAGGAGGACTCCCAGCAGGAGCAGCACAATCCCAACTCCCAGGCGATCCAATATGCGAAAGAATAAAGACATGTTTCATTCTCTCCGGGAATTGTCCTCCCCAAGAGCAAGGGGAAAGCGGCGTCCTTCAGTCACCCCCAACCCTGAACGACCGGTCACATGGGTAACACTTTAAACCGGTCACATGGGTAACACTTTTTCTGTCCGAGATGCCAGGTTTTGGATCGCTCGCCCTTTTTTTCTGGTCCGGTAATCCAGGTATACTGGCTGTTGCTCGTCCGGAGGATAGGGCTCCGCTGGAGAGCGACCCGAGCGC
>JAKQSI010000111.1 GCA_029570205.1 Candidatus Omnitrophota bacterium
CACAGAGGCCTGTCCCACCGTTTATCTTCTTTCGACAGGCACAGAGGCCTGTCCTACCGTTTATCTTCTTTCGACAGGCACAGAGGCCTGTCCCACCGTTTATCTTCTTTCGACAGGCACAGAGGCCTGTCCTACCAGTAGGCCAGGCGTCCCTGCCTGGCAGCTACCTTGCGAAGATTCCTCTGGACTTGTCATTGTCGGACGCTGCGTCTAATCTTCTGAAATACAATATGGATGCAATTTACGGAAGATGAAATAAGAGGTTCTGATGGTTGAAAAAAGCCTGGATTGTAAATTGGCGGAGATCCATGCCAATCCCAATTCCAAGACATTCATTCTGGCGGATGCGAAGGATGCGGACATGGCGTTCGGGATTCGGTCCGGCGGTGTTTCACCGGAATCGTATCACGGCGAGCTGCGTTTTCGGAGTATAGCGGAATACCGGGAAATGATGCGTCAGGTGACTCGTCAGGCAGCCGTGGACATTATGCTGATGTCGGCAAGCAGCAACGAGATCCTGACCATCCGGGAACGTCTGTTCGACAATTCCCCTGTGACCCCGGCGGTGCGCACAAACGACACGACAGACATTCATATTGCCCGTCACGGCATTTATGTCAACGAGTTTTCACGCCCGTTTCGAACCACAACCATCGACCACGCGCAATGCGGGAAATACGAGTGCGCTCCCTCGGAACGTGGAATGGGAGCGAACCTCGGCCTGTATTCGGTAACCTTCAATAATCATCATGAGCGGGATTTGGAAACTCTCAAGGCGTTCAAAGCATTTCGCCTCGAAGCGGAAGAAAAGGGATTCCGGTATTTCCTGGAGATTTTCGATCCGAATGTGGATATCGGCCTGTCTCCCGACAAACTTGGAGAGTTTGTCAATGACATGATTACGAGAAGCCTGGCGGGGGTAACCGAAGCCGGACGTCCGCTGTTTCTCAAAATGGTGTATCACGGCCCGAAAGCGATGGAGGAATTGGTTCATTACGATCCTCACCTGATTGTGGGGATTTTGGGCGGCTCGGCGGGAACGACTTATGATGCGTTTAAGTTGATTCACGAGGCCCGGAAGTACGGTGCGCGTGTCGCCCTGTTCGGCAGGAAAATCAATAATGCGGAGCATCAATTGGCTTTTGTGCGATTCTTGCGCCTGATTGTAGATGGGGCGATCTCACCTGAAGAGGCCGTGCCGGCCTACCACGCCGTCCTTCAGGGAATGGGAATCAAGCCCCGCCGGTCTTTGGAAGACGATTTGGCGCTGACGTCGGGCATCATGAGCTATGGCGGGTCCGGGACGGCTATTGTCGATATGAGTCGTCGAGCGGGATCGGTTGGAGAGAAAACGACCTCTGCAAGTCCAGCCACCTCGGACGGAACTCCCTCACGAGCGCTTTCACCAAGTGCGGAACCGGATTGGAGTCGGATGACCCCACAAGAGAAACTGGCATACAACCAGAGGGAACGGGACCGGATTTTCGGCTGACTTTTCAGAAGAGACGGACGCAATTAGCCCGACTGGCGTTCCAGGGACTTACCGGAGCCACCGTCCGCCGTTCCGGTTCGGCGCGCGGTCTCTGGGGGCTGACCGGCAGCCGCGCCTCGTGCCCCGCAATTCTGGCAAACCCACGTATTGTCGATCCGTGTGAACATCCACAATCCCAGCATCACGGTTGGAATCCCGATCACAATTGAAAGAAAAAATCCCAGGCATCCCAGCAAAATGGTCAAAACCACTCCACAGGCTGTAATGCCGAGAGAAAGAAACGGGTTGAATCGCTGAATCCGCATTTCCACCACCAGCGCGCCACATTGCGCACAGGGGGGAAGTTCTTCCGAATCCCGCTTGTTCCGGGGTGTGGAAGGCGGGACTCCCTCCTGGCTCTCTCCCGCAGTGGCTTGATCGACATGCTCCAGTTCATCCGGATTTACCGGTTGGAAGCCGCCGCTGTTTTCCCCACCCCCCTCGATCAGGGCCGACAAATCCGAATTGCCGGATGTCCCGCTCTCGCCGGCCAAGTCATTCACATGCAATATTTTCTGAAAGGCTTCATCGTCCCGGATAGAATCGAATTCCGGGTCCTCCTTGGCCCAGTCAATACACTGCTGATCCAGTTTTGCCGCCCGGTCCAGGTATACAATGGCATCATCCCGCTGACCGAGCATGGCATAACAGCAGGCAAGATTGTACAGCGCTTCTGCATAAGAGGGGTCTTCGAGAACGGCTTCTTTAAACAGTTCGGCGGCCTTATCGGGCTTCTTCTTGTGAAACTGAATCAGCGCGCGATCGAAGAGTACTTTGGCTTGCAAAGATGGCACGGCTGCACCTCGTACGTCCTCTCATTTCGCCCAAAACATATTATATTGCATTCAATGGATAAAAGATAAGTGATTATGTGCGATTCAGAACCAATCCAAGCTGTCTTGCGCCGGCTCCACCCCAGGGTTCCTTTCGGTATCTCGCGGGGTGTCAAGACCTTTGTTGAGAATCTCTTTGTCTCTCTCTCCGATCATATCGGCGAGGCTGCGCCGGTGGCGTATCTCGGCCAAACCGGCGAAGTTCTCCTGAACCGATCGAGAGCAATTCGTGTACCAGATTTTTACGTTGAGCGCCCGCAAGAGGCTATTCAGGAAATCGGGGCGGTTTTAGCCGATTTTCCGTGCTTACTAGCGGCGATAGATATGGCCATTCACAGCGCTTGGGCAGCCGGACAAGGACAGCCGTTGTACCGGCTCTGGGGAATTGAGGCAAAAAACGCCCCTGCAAGCTCATTTACCATCGGGCTGGATACGCCCGAACGAATGGTTGAACGATTGGAATCCAGCGGTGATTTTCCCATCGTCAAGATCAAATTGGGCGGTCAAAACGATGTGGCCAGACTGAAAGCCATTCGTCAGGCCACAACCAAAACTCTTCGAGTTGATGCCAATGAGGGATGGGATCGGCAGACCGCCCGATGGTGGATCGAACGCCTTCGGGACTGGAATGTGGATTTGGTTGAGCAGCCGCTGCCGCGCGGAGACAGGGAAGGGTTGCTGGAACTGAATCGGATCAACCAGGGACGGATTCCGATCATTCTGGATGAGAGTGTGCGGACCAGCCGCAATATCCCGGGGATTCTCGGTACGTGCGACGGCATTAATATCAAGTTGGCGAAGTGTGGGGGGCTATTGGAAGCGCGAAAGATGATTTATCTGGCTCGCGAGCACAACTTGCGGATTATGGTAGGATGTATGTTGGAGAGTTCGCTGGGGATAACGGCGGCGGCCCATCTTGCACCGTTCGCGGATTTTGTCGATCTGGACGGTGCGGCGCTTTTGGCAGACGATCCATTTGATGGTGTGTGGTTTGAGAAGGGACAGGTTCGATTCCCGGGTCGTCCGGGTTTGGGCGTGGTTTTCCGTGGAAACGTGCATGACATATTCGGGGTTTGAGCCGTTGCAGTAACAGTAAAACAAAGATTTTCATATTGGGAGATGGAATCATGCGGATTCTTTTCTATACCGGGAAAGGCGGTGTCGGGAAAACCAGTATCGCCGCAGCCACGGGTTTGCAGTGCGCATCGAAAGGATACAATACGCTGGTGATGTCGCTCGACCCAGCGCATTCGCTTGCGGATGCCTTCGATCTGGAGCGTTCTCTTTACGATACCGCGAAGGGGGACCCGGTTGCAGTAGCCGATAACCTCTGGATTCAGGAAATCAACATTCAACAGGAATTATCGAAAAACTGGCAGGAGGTCCATGCTTATATCTCCGGCCTGCTGAATGTGTCGGGCCTTGAGGATGTGGTTGCGGAGGAAGTTGCCATTTTCCCCGGTATGGAGGAGATATCCTGTCTGCTCCATATCAACCGTTATCTCAAACAAAAGCAGTTTGATGTGATGATTCTGGATTGCGCGCCGACCGGCGAGTCGGTGCGATTTGTCAGTATGCCCACCACGCTCGAATGGTATATGAAGAAGATTTTCCGGTTACAGCGAAACCTCATCCGAACCGTGCGTCCCATCCTGAGGGGAGTTTCTTCCGTACCGCTGCCGGAAGATCGCTATTTCCAGAACCTGGAGAGTCTCTTTCAGAAGATGGAAGGAATCGATCGGGTTTTGTGTAATCCGGAAGTAACCAGTGTTCGCCTGGTTACCAATCCGGAAAAAATGGTTATCAAAGAGACTCAGCGGGCGTTTATGTATTTTGCGTTGTACGGACTCTGTGTGGACCTGGTGATTGTCAACCGTATCCTGCCCGAGGATGCCGATCTGTCGTATTTTCGTAAATGGCGCGAGAAACAGCAGAAATATGTGGAGGAAATCCGGGAACTGTTTACTCCGGTGCCGGCCCTGGAAGTCCCGGCGTTTGAGTCCGAAATCCTGGGTAAAGAAGGATTGGACAGGTTGGCAAAGCGGCTGTATGATAATAATGATCCGACAAACCGTTTCGTCCGGGAACGGCCGATCCGGTTTTCAAAAAAGGATGGACGGGGGACCGTAATTATCCGTTTGCCTTTCGCTCTGAAAGGAGAGGTGGACATGGTAACCACGGGGGACGATTTGGTCGTTCAGGTGGGAAATTTCCGAAAACACGTTACCCTTCCCAGGACGTTCGTCGGATTGACCCCCGAACGAGCAGTCCTGAGGGAGGGGGAACTCAAAGTCGAGATGGGAGGTGTCGGCGATGAACGCGACAAACGAGGATGAATCCCGTTCTGCAGAAGGCTGCCGCTCGCTATCCTGCCCTATCGGTGCGCTGTTCGATCTGATATTTGATCTTCCGGGGGAATCCATCGATCAGTTTCGGCAGTCGAAGATCTCCTTTCTGCGCGGCCTGCGGGGGATGATCGACCACCGGATCGAGTCTCTCGAAAGCGCCCGTGAACGCAAAGGAAAGCGTGCCCGCAAAGTAAAAGTCGAGTAGGATTTCCGGCCCGAACCGCCCGGAAAATCCCGATTCAACAGGAGGAATCGATGCGTCCGTTTCGATTGGCCCCATGGGTTCTCTGTGTAGCTTTATTTCCGGTTTCGGTATCGTCACAGGTACTCGAAACGATTGAAGCGAAAGTCAACGGGGAGGTTATTTTTGCTACTGAACTGGATGATGCCATGCGGGCAATGTGGTTCTATGGGACAAACCGATCCCTGGAATCCATGACCGATGAGGAATATCGGGCATTGCGAGTGCGTGCCTTGAAAGAACGGATCAAGGATCTCCTCCTGACCCAGGAATGTCGAAAAATCCTCAAGGAACACGGAGTGGACAGTCGTGTTTCGGAGCGTGAAATCAATTACCTTGCCGATCAGGAAGTGGAGCGATTTCGCGCCGCTTTCTCTTCGGAAGAGGAAATGCGCGAGAAGATGGAAAAGAGCGGCATCACGGAGGAAAGCCTGAAAGCGCACTGTCTGTATCTGGCCCGTCGGAAATACTGGCTTCGGGAAATTGCGCCACGGGTTGTTCGGGAAAGAGTTCCTCAGGTTACGGAAAAAGACGTTGAGGCATTCAAGGCGGAACATCCCGGCCAATGGAAGGAACTCGAGAGTATTCAACTGAGTCATATCCTTCTGAAGGTCCCGGAAAACGCCTCTCCGGAGGAGGAAGCAAAGATCAAAGAGAAAGCCGACTTGATCGCATTGCGGGCAAAGGCCGGTGAAGATTTTGCGGCGCTCGCCCGCGAATGCTCGGAACAGGAAGAAACCCGGAAAAATGGGGGACGTCTGGGCAGGTTGCGCCGCAGCGAGATTTTCCCCGAATTCGAGGTCTTGTTCGATCTATCGGTCGGGAAACCCAGCGATCCGATCCGTACGAATTTGGGATACCACATCGTCCTGGTCCATGATCGGGTTACCATCGCCAATGTGCTGTATCGTGAGAACTTCAATCGAGAGTTCAACCGGTGGATTGATGAAATCATCGAACGACCGGAAACGCAGATTTACGCTAAAGGGGAACTGGTGAAAGAAAGCATCACGGAGGCCGGCTCCGAACAAATCGATCTGCCCGATACTGCTACCCCGTAGCGGATCCGGTTCGGGCTGCTCCACAGGAACAGGATGCTTTCGCGGATCGGATGATCAGGCCCCCATGTTGATGACGAGACTGATCAACTCATCGACGGTTGTGATGAGACGCGCGGAGGCCTGATACCCCTGCTGGAAGCGGATCAGATTGATGGATTCCTCATCGATGGATACGCCGGAAGTCTGCTCCTTGATTGATTCAAACTCACTGAGCAACCTTCTGTTGACCTCGCTGAACTGGCTGATTTTTGCACCTTCCAGTCCAAGGCGGGAAATCGTGGACCGGTAGTAGTCACCATGACTCCCCCCTTGCAGAACATCGGAATCGCTCAGTTCTGCAATTGCAAGCGCGGCCTGATTGTCGCCGGTCGCCCCGGATTTTGAGGTGGCCAGAAGCTGCGCATCGTAAAGAACCCTGTCATTGATCCGAATGCCGGCTGCATCCGAGCCCAGAAAAAAAGTGTTCAATCCGGCGGAGGCCAGGAAGTGACTGCTATCCTCCAGAAAAGAAATCTCATCCGTTCCGGTAGCAGATAGGACCAACTGATTGTCCTGGTTAATGGAGGCAGAGACAGTCGGTCCGATATTGTCGCCGATTTGGGTGACTTGGCTTGCCGCCAGGATGCCATTGTCCCCGGTCGCGTCCAGGACCGGTCCATCCGCAAAACCCAGAGCCGCCAGCAACAGCGTGTCATCGCTTCGGAATGTGAATTGATGCCCCCGCGTGCCTTCCACTTTCAGGCAATACTGTGTGGGATCGGACGGATTGGGGGCAAGAGACGCGAGGATTGGAGCGCCAACCTCATTGGCGGCATCGTTGATCGCCTGAACAATGTCCGAAAGGGACATTGCACCTGTGACCGGATCCGCTTCGACATCGACGTTGAAAATATCGGTCACTTTGCCTCTGGAATCGGCAACAACGACCTCGAAGGTCCCGGACTGAAACGGCAAACTCCCCAATTGCCCGTGCCCGTCAATTTTACTGAGACCGAGCGCATCGATTAACCCGGTATTGTCGTTTCGGAAGAAGAAGCGAGAGTCGTTCGTTGCCGTGATCTGCATTTCGCCGTTGGCGGTAACGGTGACATCGAGGTCCGCCATTGCGTTGATCTGTGCGGCAACACCGTTGATCGTCTCGATTCCCCCGTCGGAAATGGCAATGGTACGGGTTTCCCGGATGTTTCCCCGCGCATCCACCACAACCACATCAAAGGATCCTTCCCCGATCACGGAAGGAGAATTGCCGGGGAAAACGGCGCTGAAATTCGGGTTCCCGGCGGTGATGAAGTCGGTGTTCTGCTGCCCTGCCGCAAATAGACCCTTTGTGCTGGTGGAAACGCCTCCCACCAGGTCAACGGTCGGATCGGTGACAGGGATCATCATGGCGCGCATGATCCCGGATGTATCTCCCTGAATGGACAGCGTTTCCCCGGATTTTGTCGTCTGGAGTCGAAAGAGAACACGATTGGGGTCTTTCGGATCGGGAACAAACGCCACCGCGACTTTTCCTCCGGTTTCGGTGGCGATTCGTCCTGCAATGTCGGACATCGTATCGGTCGAGTTGATGGTAATAACATAGGGATCGACAACATTGGGAGTTGTGCTGTCGGCATCGATGTCGTTTCCGGTAGCATCTTTCAGGTGAATCTCCAATTGAAAGGGACCGGCATCGAATCCGACCGGCGCATCCGGAAACAGAGCAGAGAGAGCCAAAGGCGGCCCGCCGGGCAGCACATCATCCGGGTCGAAATTCAAGACCGATTTTACATCGGCGACATATACAGGGTCAAACGTGTATACAGAATAGGCTGTGGAAACAACCCCGTCCGCGCGGTCAATGCGTTGCACGATGTCGTACAGGCTGTCATCCGTGGAGACATTCACATTGAATGTTCCACGGGTTTCGTTGTTTTGGGTGGCCACGCGGATGGTAAACGCACCGTCTTGGATTTCAAACGGATAATCGGTGATCGGCGCACTGGGGGAAAGCGCGGGATAATTAAAAAGTTGGTCCAGCGTTTTGGGAGAGGTCGGCGAAGTCGATCCGGATGGAAAGGCGAATTCGCTTGTAAGTTCCTGGTATCCGGCGGTTCCGGTGGCCGCGCTGTGAATACGGTTGACTTCCTGAATCAGGCTTCGGGCGAGCGTATCCATGTCCGCAAGGAGCTGCGGAAGGATACGGTCCCGCGCGTCCACTATTCCCCCCAACTGCCCGTCTTTCAAGTATTTATCCAGCGACTGGAGACCCTGGCGTTCAAAGAATATGTTGTCGGTTTCAACGGGACCCCCGCCGCCGGTGCGGGTGACCAACTGGTTAGTTTGCACGCCATCAACAAGTCGCACACCCTGAAGGGTCACGGCGACCTGTCCTTCCCCAATATCCGTGACCTGGATGGGAACGATCTCTGCAAGACGGTCGAGCCGGCGGTCGCGTTCGTCCCTCAGGTCATTTGCCGAGAACGACTCGCCGACTTCGGCCACGGAAATCCGGCCGTTGAGATTGGCGATATTGACGGCAAGTTGGTTGATTTCATCGACCAGGTCATGGACCTGATTGTTGAGATCGGTTCGGGCTTGATTCAACTGTTTGGCAATCAGATTCAGCGTATCGGTAAGAGTGGCTCCGCTTTCAAGGACAGCGCTGCGGACTTCCGAGGCCTCGGGGGAGTTGGCGAGATCCTGCCAGGAAGAATAAAACCGAGAAATCAGGTTGTTCAATCCGCCGGAACTTGACTCTTCAAGAGAATCGGAAATCGGATCGAGGGTATCGTTCAGAATAGATTCAATTCTGAGGAAGATACTCTCCTGTTCCTCGTAAAAAGCCGCTCCACTTTTCGCGCTTCGGACCTGGCCATCCAGGAAAGCATCCCGTATCCGTTCCACAGTAACCACGTCCACACCGGACCCGAAAATCCCGTCCGCGGTGCTGATCGGCGCAGAGGAAGTCTGCACTGTTCGTTGGCGTGTATAGCCCTCAGTGGAGGCATTGGATATGTTGTTCGCGGTAACATTGATGGCTGCTTGTGAGGCAAACAACCCGCGCGCGCCTATATTGAGGATACCGAATAGGGTTACCATGATTTTTTTGCCTTCCTCAAATCTTGAAAACCCCTGAATGCAAGAAATCCCCGGCAAATGTTGCCGGTATAACCCTGGAAATACCGGGTCATGTTCAAGAAATGCAAACCCCATACCAGAGGCATTGACAATCAGAAATCAAATCAGAGACCAGCCGAATCCGCGCGCTTTTCGGCGTGAGCAGGATGCAAAACGAAAGCGTCGGGAGCCAAGCCTTGAAGGCCGTTGAATGAGTTTGAACGCACCCTGTGAATATGTTAGTCTGACCATTCAACAACAAACTGTTTTGAGACATTGCAATGGAACAGCCTGATCTTTCAGAGGAAGTCAAAAATCTCACCCCGGAGCTGGTCCGGCTTCGACGTGATTTCCACCGTCACCCGGAGCCGGCATTTCAGGAAGAGCGGACGGCGGAAGTTGTTGCGGCGTATCTGCGGGACTTTGGATTGCCTGTGCAGACCGGAATCGCGCGGACCGGAGTTGTCGCTTTGATCGAAGGGAAGAAACCGGGGCGAACCCTTCTGCTCCGGGCGGATATGGACGCTCTGCCGATTGAGGAAGCAAACGAAATCGACTATCGCTCTCAGGTTCCGGGAGTTATGCACGCCTGCGGGCATGACGGGCATACGGCAATTCTTCTGGGAGCCGCGCGTGTCCTGGCGGAGAAGAAGGATCGACTTACGGGGAATGTGAAACTGGTTTTTCAACCGGCCGAAGAGAAACCCGGCGGCGCATTGCCGATGATTGAAGAGGGAATCCTGGAGAATCCGAAGGTGGATGCGGCGCTGGCGCTGCACCTGGCGATGATGTTACCCATCGGGCAGATCGGCGTTCGACCGGGGCCGGTATTTGCGAGCACGGATGAGTTCCGGATCACCGTTCTGGGGAAAGGCGGTCACGGCGGGATGCCCCATGAGACGGTGGACCCCATTGTTTGCGCGGCACGGGTCGTGGAAGCCCTTCAGACACTGGTGAGCCGCGAATGCCATCCCGCGAAAGCGCTGGTTGTCACCATCGGTCGGATTGCAGGCGGGGAGACATTCAACGTGATCCCGGACAGCGTCGAATTGGGAGGCACGGTTCGCACGTATGATACCGCCTTGCGGCAGTCTATGGAGGAACGGATCAGGCGAGTAGTCAAAGGAACTACGGAGGCCGCCGGAGCCGACTACCGACTCGATTACCGTTACCTGTATCCGCCTTTAGTTAACGACACGGATATGAGCCGGTTTGTTCGGACAATCGCTGGGGAGATTGTCGGCGAAACCCAGGCTGTTGCGCACGATCTCGATATGATCGGCGAGGATATGGCTTTTATCCTGGAACGTGTACCGGGATGCTACTTCTTCGTCGGCGCGCGAAACGAGGAAAAGGGGTGTATCTACCCACATCATAGTTCACGGTTCAATTTCGATGAGGACGCCATGTCCATCGCCGTCGAAATGTTTATCCGGTGTGCGGAGCGGTTTCTAACGAATAACAACTTCTGGAGAGCGGAATGAAGAAACATCGAACAGTAGAATATGATCGATGCAGTTTTATTTTGAGCGGGAAACGTGTATTCCTGACTTCCGGATCGATTCACTATTTCCGTGTACCTCATGAACTGTGGGCGGATCGACTGGAGAAAGCGAAATCGTTCGGCTTGAATTGCATTCAGTTTTATGTGCCCTGGAATTACCACGAACCTCGTGAGGAAGATTACTTTTTTATAGACGATGCCGATTTGGATCGATTCATGTCGCTTTGCGAGAAAATGGGATTTTACCTGATTGCGCGGCCCGGACCCTATATTTGCGCGGAATGGGATTTCGGGGGATTCCCGGCATGGTTGCTGACGAAACCGGGCCTTCTTCTTCGCCGATATGAACCGCAATACCTGAAATACGTGGACCGCTGGTTTGACCGCCTGATTCCCATCATCGCGAAACATCAATACACGCGCGGGGGCGGCGTGATTCTCGTTCAGATAGAAAATGAATTGGGAAACATCTGCCTGGACGAGGAAGAATCGGAGGCATATTTGACCCATATCGAGGAACTCGTACATCGGAACGGGATTGATGTCCCGCTCATTACCTGCGCAGGTTCTCACAAGGGGACGCTGGAATGTATCAACAGCCATTATCCCTCGCTTCAAGTAGAGTCATTCCGGGACAAGCAACCGGATGCCCCCATTTTTTCAACCGAGTTTTATCCGGGCTGGTACTCCACGTGGCATAATCCGGCAGACTGGAATCCTTACCCGAAAGAAGTTGTGGAGAAAGAAACATGGCGGTTTCTGTATGCCGGTGCGTCGGGATATAACTATTACATGTGGCATGGGGGGACTCATTTCGGCTACAATACCATGTATTTGCAGACGACAAGTTACGATTTCGGCGCGCCGTTATCCGAAGCCGGAGGGGTAACGGATAAGTTCCGTGCCTTGGCGCGACCGGCCCGTCTTGCCTCGGCATTTTCGGAAATCCTGGCCGGATCCGATTTGGAGTATACCGACCTGCTCATTCCCCCAAGCGCGGACATTCTGGTTCGTCGCCGGCTCAATGGGGAGTCACAATTCCTATTCCTGGAAAACGATGGCGACACAATCGGCAAGCCACCCCTGCGGGCGGTCGGACTGTCCCGGATTTCTTTGAAGATTCCCCCGCAAACCTTTCGAACCGTTCTCGGCAACATGGATCTCGGCAACCGCGCAACCTTATTGGAATGCCGTTTCCCGGTTCTGGGTTTGTTTCAACTCAGGGGGGCAAAAGTATTGGTTCTGGAGGACGCAGACGGTTTCGCACAACTGCAGATCCCACGTGAAGTTGACATTACGGGTAATTTGCCGGTTACCCGCAGGGGAAACAGGATTGAATTGGAGGGAAAACTCAGGGGAAACAAGTACGCCCGGGCGGATTTCAAATACGACAATGAACATCTTATTGTGCTACTGGTTTCCCCGGACCTGGATAACCGTGTCTGGCCGGTAGCCGACGGAGTGGTGATCGGGGGGCGGTATGCGCGACAGGAGAGAAAGCGGGTTGAAGTCCACTTCGGCCCGGATGAAACGGAAGCCTGGCTGATTACCCCGGAAGGCTCCGTAGCGATGACGCCTCAAAACAGTAATCTTTTACTTCCGGTTCTCGGCGAGTGGATGTGTGCGGCCCGGGATACGGAACTTTCTCCGAGAATCGACGACAGCGAATGGATGGAAAGTTACCGACCGGTTTTGCGCGATCTTGCAGGCAGCCATCACGGCTATGCCTGGTACCGATGCCATGTACAGGAGGATCAGCCGGCTGAGCGAGAGTTGCACCTGACGGCGCCGGCGGATCGCGCATTGGTATTCATTAACGGCGAACAGGTGTTGACTACGCTGGAACCGCCCGAGGACCGTCGCGTTCAACCGTCCGCTTCCGTACGTGTGCGGTTGCAGAAAGGAGAGAATGTCATCGCCATCCTCTCCGACAATCTGGGACATGTAAAAGGCGATTGGCAATTGAGCGATGTGCGCAAAGACGGAATGAAAATGCACGACGATCACAAGGGGTTACTCGGTCCCGTGTATCTCGATTCGAGAGAGCTGCATTTCTGGCGATTTCAACATGGCTTGATCGGCGAACAGCGGAATTATCCGCAAGGAGAAGGAGATTGGGTACCTCTCTCGGAAAGGCAGGACAAAAGGCTGCAATGGTTCAAGACAGATTTCTCTGTGGAGCAGAACACTTTGCGCGCCTCCGCTGCATCGCCGTTGCGTATTCGTCTGGAGGGGCTGACCAAAGGTGTCCTGTGGGTTAATGGAAAACACCTGGGGCGCTATTGGACTATGAACGGGCATCTCGATTACTACGTCCCGGGGCCGTGGTTGAGCAGACGGAATACGCTGGTGATTTTTGAGGAGGGAGATGGGACGCCGGAAAGGGCGCATTTTGTCTGGGACCCTACGGGGGCGTGTGCAGTAAATATTCTGGAGATCGGAGATACAACAAGATGTTGATGTTGCTCTTGGTCGTTGGCATTGGTGTTTTCTCCGGCGCATCTTTTTCCGCCGGATTCCCTTACGAAATCGGTCAAATCCGGACTTACGAACATGAGACGGAAATGCCGTTCCCTGAAGAGAAGGCGACCGGGCATTATGTTCTGACTGTGCTTCGAGAAGAAAAAGTAGCGGATCGGGATTGCCGGGTCATCCAGGAACACTACGATCCGGCCTCCCTCGGGGCAAAACGCGAATTATTTTTTGATTCCGATTTCAATCGGATACAGGAAATCGTTTCTCAGGGAACATTCGAGGAGCGGATCGAGTTCGATCCTCCGATTTCGAATCCGTATGCGGAATTAGAGGTTGGAGAGGAAAGGAAAACAAGTCACACACTGATTGTGCGCGGTCTGCCGGGCGGTGAGGAACGGAGCCGCTCGCCCTTCACCCGTGCGGTCAAACGTCTACCGGATGAGACGGTTGAGGTTCCGGCAGGGATATTTGTGTCTTGCAGAAAAATCATGGAGCGAACAGAGTCCGAGTCTGTCAATCAAGGGGGGACCTGCAAAATCATCACGATTCGAGAGGCATGGTGGGATCCAAAGCAGGGGCTTGTGAAAGAAATCTACCATAACTGCATTTGTGGACCTCAAGGTGTTGTGGTCAGGGAATGGACCATGACTAATGCGTTGAAATCCATCACGGGGCGGGAAGAAACCGAGCCGTCTGAAAAATGATCTCAAATCGGAATATCCATTGGGCGATCCGAATGCTTCGTGAGATGGTCGCGGAATGGCGTGAGCCGATTGTCACGCGGATTGCACGTCGCGGGGACCCGTTCCAGGTTTTGATCTCCTGCCTCTTGAGCCTTCGGACAAAGGATGAGGTCACTCGTACGGCATCCCTTCGCCTTTTCGCGATGGCAGAGACTGCGCAGGAGATGCGGAGGATTCCCGCGGAGGAAATCGCGAAGGTTATCTATCCGGTGGGTTTCTACAACACGAAAGCAAAGAATATCCATCTGATATGTCAGGATTTATTGCAGCGTTTCGGAGGGGAGGTTCCCAGGGAGATTGATGCTCTGCTGACGCTGAACGGGGTTGGGCGAAAAACGGCCAACCTTGTGGTGACCAAGGGGCATGGATTGCCTGGAATCTGCGTGGATACCCATGTGCATCGGATTCCCAATCGCTGGGGATATGTGGAAACACGGACGCCGAAAGAGACGGAATTCGCGTTGAGGTCGAAATTGCCCGAACAATACTGGATTGAGTTCAATGATTTGCTGGTGACATTCGGGCAGAACTTATGTGTCCCGATTTCGCCTCATTGCAGCCGTTGTCGATTGGCGGATTCGTGTGGCAGGGTGGGAGTTACGCGAAGCCGATGAGCGGGCAGGTGTCCGGTTGCATTGCCCCGAAGGAAGGCCAACCGTATCATAAACAGTAGAGGAAATGAGGTTATTCCATGAAGTCATACTTTGATCAAAAATGGCGTTCTACAACGATTGTGGCGGTCCGCCGGAACGGGAAAGTTGTTGTCGCCGGAGACGGGCAACTCAGCCTCGGCGATACGATCATGAAGAACCATGCGCGGAAAGTGCGCCGTCTCTACGACGACCGTGTTGTGGTTGGATTTGCCGGTGCAAGCGCGGATGCATTCACCTTATTCGAGAAGTTCGAGGCGAAATTGGATGAGTACCGGGGGAATCTGGTGCGCTCCTCGGTGGAGCTGGCAAAAGACTGGCGGATGGACCGTGCCTTGCGTCACCTGGAGGCGCTGTTGATTGTATGCGATGAAGAGAACACCCTCGTGATCTCGGGAAACGGAGATGTGATCGAGCCGGACGAGGATGTGATTGCCATCGGTTCCGGCGGCCCATTTGCGCAGGCGGCGGCTATGGCGCTTCTGAAATTTACCGATATGGATGCCGCGTCGATTGCGCGGGAATCTCTTGCCTTGGCCGCAAGGATCTGCGTATTCACCAACCAGGAGTTTGTGCTGGAAGCGCTGCCGAAATTTCCCGAGGAACCCCCATCGAAAAAACGGAACTCAAAGGACTGAATACACTGTGAATCAAGACGTTGTTCGATTTGAATTAGTATCCTCTCATGGCGTTATTGAAGGTCTGACGCCGCGTCAGATCGTTGCGGAATTGGATAAGTACATCGTCGGGCAGGATGAGGCAAAACGGGCGGTTGCCATTGCGTTGCGGAACCGGGCGCGTCGTCGCGCACTTTCCCCGGCCGTTCAAGAAGAGATTTATCCCAAGAACATCATTATGATCGGCCCGACAGGGGTCGGAAAGACCGAAATCGCCCGCCGTCTGGCCCGCCTGGAGGACTCCCCGTTTGTGAAAGTTGAAGCCTCCAAGTTCACCGAGATAGGCTATGTGGGCCGGGATGTGGATTCGATTATCCGGGACCTGGTGGAGATGGCGGTAACACGGGAACGGACCCGAAGAACCGAGCAGTCCAGGGTGGGGGCCGAACAGGCCACTGAGGAACGTCTGTTGGACCTGCTTATGCCGGGGGGAACGCGGACCGTGATGGAAGAGGAAGCAGCCGACCTCACCGACATCGGGAAACAGAGACTGCAAGCCAGTCGGGAACGCCTGCGGGAAATGCTCCGGGCAGGGAAACTCGACGATCGAATGGTGGATTTTGAGGTAACCGAGAAAGCAGGGAATGTGCTGGTCGGATTCCCCTCCGGCGCGGGACTGGAGGAGTTGGGGATCGACCTGAAAGAGATGATGGACAAGATGCTGCCGACTCGCAGACGGCGTCAGGCCATGAAGGTTTCAGAGGCTCAATCCATTATTCTGGAAGAGGAAGCAGGGAAACTGATCGACATGGAAGCGGCGGTCAAAGAGGCGATTCACAAGGTGGAACAGACCGGCATTGTGTTCCTGGATGAGATCGACAAGATCGTGGGCAGAGAGGGCGGATCGGGGCCGGATGTTTCCCGGTCGGGGGTTCAGCGGGATATTCTTCCGTTGGTTGAGGGGACGACGGTTTTCACAAAATACGGGATGGTTCAAACCGATCACGTCCTGTTCATCGCAGCCGGGGCATTCCACGGCAGCAGCCCGGCGGACCTGATTCCCGAGCTGCAGGGAAGATTTCCTATTCGGGTGGAACTGGACCCGCTCGAAAAAGAAGACTTCGAACGGATCCTGCGCGAACCGGAAAACTCCCTGATCCGGCAGTACATTGCGCTTGTGGAAACGGATGGCGTAATGCTGGAGTTTACGGACGATGCCTTGACCACCATGGCCGAAATGGCTTTTGAAATCAATGAGGAAACCGAGAACATCGGCGCACGACGGTTGCACACCATTATGGAAAAGGTTCTTGAGGATGTTCTATTCGAGGCCCCCGACATTGAGACCCATCATGTCGTGGTCGATTCGGATTACGTAAAAAGGAAACTGGAAGACATTGTGGGCGATACGGACCTGTCGAAGTATATTCTCTGATGAATGCCGAGCGCAGAAATCCTCAGGCCCGTCCGGTCTCATGCGTATTTCCGCTTCGGCTTATCAAACAGGGTCGCCCGGGGTGGAATCCTGAACATCTGGGAAGTTCATAATCAACGCTTTTCCACTTCCTCGTTTCCCCACTGTACCCAGCCATTGCGCGGATGCCTGGCAAACAGTTCCAGGTACGGACCGGGGGAACACGCCTCAATGATGTCGTACAGTTCATCCGGCTTGCGGGAATGCTCCCGCTTCCGCGCTGTAAGGATGTTCGTCTGTGTTCTTCCGGCCGTGAGCGTGCGCATACTGCCCCGAATGCCGAAGAGGACCAACTCCGTTACATTGCGAAAGTAGAACCCTACACCCCGACCGTCCGGCCCGCCATCTTTGCGCACTTTGTACCAGACCAGGTTCGTCTTATACGTGAATCCCCACCGTTTCATTACCTCAAGCCCTTCCGAGATAAGGGCATTGGGGACCCAAAGGTACAGGTGAGCGCGTGCTGCCACGATACGATTGACGGGCAGTTCATATATTTCTTCCATTGTCATGGTGGGATAGCGCAGAAGCCGCCGATGTTCCGGGGCCATCTTTCCGGTGCGGTTGTCGAATCGCCAGGGGGGATCAGCAAGAATGGTTGAGAATGGCCCCTTGATCCGGCTGGTCAGATCTTCAGCGGCGGAAATTAGGGGCATGTTCCGTATCTCTGCTGTCGATTCCAAGGACAAGAGAAGGGCAGAAGGAATGACTCAGTAATCCGCCGTTTCCATTCGGGTGAGCAGTTCGTTCAGCTCTCCCATGATCTCGCCCATGCGGTCATGATCCTTGGACTCTTTGGCCGTTTTCAGTTCATCCACCACGCGTCGCGCGCTTTCCGATAGAGCATCATCGTACTCACCGAACATTCGCTCGGCGCGGTAAATCAGGCTTTCGGCTTCATTCACCAGGTTGTCTCTCTGGCGCATTTTCGTGATTTCCGCGACCCGCTTTCGGGCCTCGTCGGTCAACCGTTTCACCTCTTCCGGAGAAAGTCGGTTATCGGTGGAGAGGATGGTGACGCTGACTTCCTTGTTGGTCGTCAGATCTTTAGCGGTTGCTTCAAGAATCCGATCCTGATTGAGTCGGAATGTCACCTCAATCCGGGGCACACCACGCGGAGCAGGTGGAATCCCATCAATGCGAAGCATGTCCAGGAACGTGTTGGCCGAAGCGACCGGCTCTTCCCCTTCATAAACCGGGAATGAAATGGCGGTCTGGAAATCGCGTGTTGTCGTGAAAAGATCACGGGCCTCGGTCGGATAAGTTGAGTTTCGTTCGATCAGAACGCCGTACCGGTCATCCGCTAATCCCACCCCTAATGAGAACGGGGTAAGGTGGACAATCACCGGCCCGTCCGTCTGCACGGCATCCGCTGCGGTCAATTCCAACTCCTCGTCCAGCGGAGCCAGAATGGACGCCTGGATGGCCGCCCCCAGGGCGACACATTCATCCGGGCTGACATCCTTGCGTGGTTCTTTATTGATGAGGGAACGAACCAGTTGCTGGACATAGGGAATTCGAGTGGTTCCGCCCACGAGCAGCACGTTGCTGACATCTTCAGGCTGCAACCCCGCATCGGTAATGGCGTCCCGCGAAGGACCAATGGTGCTTTCCAGCAAATCTCTTGTCAGCGCTTCGAACTTGGCGCGTGTGAGTTCAGTGTCCACCGTGATCGGCCCTTTGGGCGTCATGGCAACGGCCTCGACAAGAATGTGGGTCTTAGTAATACTGGACAGCTCAATTTTTGCTTCCTGAGCGGCATCGCGAAGACGGAACATCGCTTTGGCGTCTTTGGAAAGATCGACTCCATATTGACGTTTGATTTCGCCGAGGAGAAACTCCACAATTCGTTCGTCCAGATCGTCGCCACCCAGCTTGTTGTTGCCTTTAATGGACAAGACCTGAAAAACCCCGCCGACCATCTCGATGATGGACACGTCAAACGTGCCACCGCCGAAATCGTACACCATCAGGATTTGGTCGCTTTCCTTGTCCAAGCCATAGGAGATTGCCGCAGCGGTCGGCTCGTCGATAATCCGCCGGACCCGGAACCCGGCAATCATCCCAGCATCACGGGTGGCCTGACGTTGAGCATCGGTGAAATAGGCGGGGACGGTGATCACAGCCTGCTCGATGGATTGTCCCAGGTAGTTCTCTGCATCCGTCTTCAGTTTCTGAAGAATAATGGAAGAAATCTCCTGCGGCGTTCGTTGAATCCCATCGATATTCACACGATACTTCGTTCCCATCCGTCTCTTGATGGAGAACACCGTGCGATCCGGGTTCAAGGCCGCTGCCCGTCGGGCCTTTTTCCCAACAAGGATGTCTCCGTCCTCGGTAAAGTGGACAACAGAAGGTGTCAGCCGATCCCCCAGATCGTTGGGGATGATGGTGGGCTTGCCATTGTCCATATACGCCATGACAGAATTTGTCGTACCAAGATCGATTCCCAGGATAATTCCCATACGCTACTCCTAAAGCGCATAGCCTATTGCGTCCCATCTATAATTTATCATAAGGAAGGCATTTCCTCACGCCCAATATGGCGGGCAGGGAAATGCTCCGGGACTGACTGATTGACAGACCTTAATCACGTGGAGACCGAGCAACAATGACTTTCGAATCACGGAGGATGCGGCCCTTATATTGATATCCTTTTTCCACTTCCTCCACAATGGTGTTGTCTTCCACGGAAGGGTCCTCCCTGACATCCACGACCTCATGACGAGTAAGATCCAGCTTCTGTCCGACAGATTTTATCGCGGACAGCCCCTCCCGTTCCAGAGCTAACAGCAAGTGTCGATGAACCGCCTTGATGGCCTTGAACCAATTGGCAAGAACTTCGTCCTCCTCAAGATTGAGGCTGGAGGAATACTTCAAAATATTATCAAAAGCGTCAAGGATCGGGATCATCCGGCGCATCAGGTCTTCTTTGGAGTCTTTCCTGCGCTCGACCCGTTTGGGCACTTCGCCCCGCTCCAGCGCTTCAAGGCACGCGGAGAGGACATCCCGTTTGCGGTCGCTCCGAACCTCCAGGGGCATCTCCTCGATCGGGAAGATTTCCTTAAGGTCGGAACGGTCAGACTTGCCGAGTTTCCAACCGGGCATTGAGTTTTCCTTGCTCTATAGGTGTTCGACGATGCGAGTTTTTCGGCTCGATCAACGCAGATTTCCGAGACGTTTCGCCTCTCGGACCCCCTGCTTTGCAGCCTTGTTCCTGGGGTCGAGCTCCAGGATTTTCTCGTATTCCTTCAACGCAGCGGCGAATTTTCGCATCTCGAAATAGGTTTCCGCAATCAGCAGGCGTACTTCCAGATTTGTCGGGTCGAAACGAAGCGCGTTTTTGAAGTGCGCCAGGGCCTGCTGGTGGATATTTTGGCTGCGAAGACGTTTTCCAATTGTGATATTTCCCCGGATGATATGGTCCTTCACCTGGTCCTTGCCGCCGCTGATTTTCAGAGCGCGGTTCCACATGTGAAAGGCCTCGTTAATCCGGTTTGTATTGAGATAGGCCCATCCGAGCTGGCACAGGAAATCGACATCGTCGCGGTACTCATCGAAGCAGGATTCAAAAGCGCGGACCGCCTGGGCCCAATTGCCCCGCTGCATACAGGCGTATCCCAAGTCTTTGCCGGATGCGCCCACCAAATCCTCAGAAACGTTCGTGGTTCCGCCCAGAAACCGCCCGCCGCTCTGTTTGTGTGCCGCCAGAATAAGCGCCTTGTAATATTCATCGTCAGGATGTTGACGGAGAACTCCGTGCCAAGACTCCAGGGCCTTCTTCCACCATTTATCCTGATTTTCCTCATCTCCTATTTTGCCGTAGGCGATTGCCAGGTTCTGAAACAGTTCCCCGTCGTGCATTTCCTCGGCCAGCGGCAGCCAAATCTTGATGGCTTCCTCCCAGTGTCCGGCCACGGCAAGGTCGTAGCCTCGTTTCCAGCGCATCGCCCGCCAGTTATGAATGGTTTCCGTATCGTTGGGCCGATAGCGCAGAATTGTCTTGAAGTCTTCTTCCGCCTCTTCCCACCGTCCATGCTCCGCCAGATAAAGTGAACGCCCCCGCAGGATAGTAATGGCCTTTGCACGTTCCTGGTCAGAGAGTTGATCGAGGTTCCGGTTCCCCAAAATGGCTGAAAGTTGCTGATTTAATTTGAAATGGGACAACGGCTGTTCCGGGTAATCCGGATAATCGGAATACCGGAGACGCGGGGAAGGCGCAAGAATGGAGATATCCTCACGTGCTCTGGAAGCGGGATCCCTCAGAATATCGTAGGCAGTACGAACTTCAATGAATTCATCGGGATGATATTCCGGCGAATACTTCTTAACTAAAGCGAAATAAGCCGCTTTGATCTCTTCCTCCGTGGCCCGACGGTCCACGCCCAGGACTTTGTATGGGTTTCGAGTAAGTGTGATGTCTGTGCTGGTTTCGGTCTCGGCCATACTTCCGCCTGATGACAAACAAAAAGAGTCCCTGCCCTCTTGACAGGTGAAAACGTGCAATCTTAGCGTAAGGAACCGACTATTTCAACAGACTTCCCTACTGTAGAATATAATGCAGGTCAATTTGAGCCGATCCGGGAGTGTCCCATGCTTGAACTTTCTCCCCAGAAATGCACGGAATTGCTCTATTCCCATCCGGTTTTGCTGCTGTCCTCGCGTGTCGGCTTGAAAGCCAATGTCATGCCGGTTTGCTGGTATGTGCCGCTCAGTTCCATGCCGGCGCTGATCGGGGTTTCGTTGACCCCCAGTTCGTACACATGCCACCTGGTGCAGGAATCCGGGGAGTTTGTTCTCGGGGTGCCGGACGAGACCATGCTGAAAGAGATTCATTTCTGCGGGGTTCACTGTGGGATGGATGTGGATAAGATTCGCCATTTGAAGTTGGTGACTCACCGTGCCCGCGATGTCAGCGCACTTCTGATTTCGGATTGCCTCGGTCAGATCGAATGCCGGGTTCGACAGGTGCAATCCACCGGCGACCGGAAGTTTTTCATCTCCGAGGTGATGACAGTGACGGTTCAGCCGTTTGCCTGGAATAACGGCTGGACCGACGAGATTCGACTGGTGCATTATCTGGGCGGGTTGGACTATCGGATTGGAAACGAGGTTGTGCGAGTTGAGGGAGTGCATCCGGGATATGTCCCGCTGGAGCGTTAGGAACGATTCACGAACTGCCTGTGCGGGGCGGCCAAATCCCCATACCTTTTTCACCAAAGACCTGAGCTTCATAAGTGTAAATCTCCGTCTCCGGGTTTTTCCAGGCATTTCTGGACAAACCGGCTTTTTGGCAGGTCTGTTCCAGAAAGGTCTGACGGTCCCAGCCCTGGCCTGCGCCGACCTGCGGCAACAAGGTTCCATGCCGTTGACCTCCGAAAGGCGATTTCCCCACGATATACAAACCATGGCGGCCTACCTGGATCTCCTCGATATTTTGGACGCGGTGCATCGGTGTCAAGACGGATATCTCGATGTCCAGTTCCGGGATTTCATCAGACGATACCGGCAGAAAACGGCTGTCATTAAGCGCCGCCTCTCGTGCCATGACGGCAACCAATTCCAGAAGCGGGATGTCATCGGGTTCAAACCTTCCCAGGCAACCCCGAAGTTCTTCCTGACGGTGAAGTGTAACAAAAACACCGCATTTTCTGGCCAGATTTCCGAGAGGCTCCGCGAATTCACAGATCGTGCTGCTTACGGCTACCCGGACCGCATCTCGGGCAACTCTCAGCAACTGCCGCCGCTCCGACTCGGTCAAGAACGAACTTTTCTCCGACATTGCTTTTCTTCCCCCTTTCAAGAGAGATCATTCTGCCGGCGTTGAATCTTGCTTCCGCCGTGAGCGATATACGGCCAAAGAACCGTAGCCCACTACCTCATCTCTGGAACCGTAGGTGGAATCCCCGGAATTGCGGTAGGCCAGGATTTCGGCGCGATCCGCCCCCAGGTTCCCGGCAGCACGCAAAGCCACCAGGACCGCGCCGGCGCCACAAAGAACACAGCGCAAACCCCGTACCGGTTCACGCGCCAATTCCGCCAGACGCTGTCGAATATGCTCTTCATCCAGAGTGACAAGCGCATGGAGAGCCTGTCGATCAATTCGAACCGCATCTTCGTACGGCGGGTAGTGAGTCATGTCCGAGGATGCAATCAGGACGGCCTTCTTTTCAGGGTGATTCTGCAGAACGGACGCAATCCCATCCCCGATCCGTTTGCCCAATTCCGGGTCTTGCCCGCCGATCAGGATTTCGACGAAACGCGCGCCCGGGAGAGCAGTTTGAATAAATGGAATTTGCATTTCGGCGGAGTTCTCCGGGCGGCCGAAAGTCCCTGTATGAGCAGCCTGGATGTACGGCAAATCGGGAACGGCCTGCCGCAACTCCGTTACCAGATCGCGGTCGATATCAATTCGCCCCAGGGGTGTTTCGCAGGCTTCCATGTCCAGGATCGAGGCTTCCGCCGTACCACTATGGCAGACTGCGAGAATAATCGCCGTGTCGATTCCTCTGCCCTGCAAGGCACGATACGAATATCCCGCTACTGGCCCGGAAAAGGTATAACCTGCATGAGGCACTAGAACCGCAAGAATCTCATCGGAGGTCTCGGGCGCCTTTGCTTGATAAAGATAGGACCGTATTTCGGTTTGCAAAGCCCGTGGATTACCGGGATACCATTGACCCGCAAGAGCGGCCTGTTTGATGGACGGCATGTGTTGTCATCTCCCTTCGGGGGCGAGACACCCCCGCAAAATGTCCAAGCTCCTTTCGGGGGCTAGAGGCCCCCGCTCCTGTATTACGATCCGTCATTCCGGCGAAAGCCGCAATCCGGGGTATGACGAGCAAAGCGCCATATTGAGCGATCTGCCGTTGTGTATGATACCAGCTGGAAGACCGAAAGAAAGAAGGAGACAACCCGGCGTGCCGTATTCCGTCCGTCTCATCAACAGGGATTATTCATGGTTGCGGGACCTCCCCTGGGAGAACGATCCGGCGGCATGGACATCGGCAGGGGCACAGGTTATCAAGAAGTCCAAATCCCGGTTTGTCTTTTTCTGGGAAGGAGAATCGCCGGTTTTTATTAAGCGTTATTTGTCGCGTCGTTGGACAACGCAGTGGTTGTCCTGGCTGGTAGGGGTCAAATCGGCACGCGAGGCAAGAATCCTTCTAAAACTGCGCGGGTGTGGCATCCCGACGCCGGAACCCTATGGGGTGGTCGCGCCGTGGTTCCCGCTGGGGCCGGTTTCGAATTACCTGATTCTGGAGCCGTTGCGGGGCCGGAACCTTCATACGGTCATCCGGGAGTCACCGGAGAAGATGGAACCGGTCGCGCAGAAACTCGGTTCTCTTCTTGCGCAAATGCACGCGGTTGGATTTTTCCACCACGATGCGAACCTGCACAATTTTCTCCTGGATGAATCCGAAGACACACTGTACGCAATTGATGTGGATGGCGGCTGGTTTCCGCTCCCTCTGCTGATGTATCACCGCCGGAAGAACGTGTATCAAATCTTGCGGTCGGGCCGGGGATGTTGCACAAACAACGAATGGGAAGCGCGTTTTTGTCGGGCCTATGCGGAATCGGCTGGAGTCCCTCCGGAGGCCATTGCGGCGCTGTAGAACTGCTCGAAGAGATCGGCGATCCGTTCGGGTGTATGTTGCCGTTCCGCCCGCAGCCGTCCGTGCCGCCCCATTTCCCGCAATCGCTCGGGAAATGCAATCAGGTCAAGAATATCCCGCGCCAGTGCGTCTGGTCGTTCATCACGACAGATCACACCGTTTACTCCATCCTCAATCAGGTCTACCAGAGCGCCGATCGGCGAAACCAGGCTGGGTATTCCGACAGCCATTGCCTCCAATACGGTTCGGCAGGCGCCGTCGGAACCGGGACGCAGATAAATCAACAGGTCCATCGCCGCAACATGCTGGGGGAAATCATCCGTATGATATCCGCCGAAAATGACGGAATCGGTCAGGCCCCGCTCGATCACCAGGCGACGAATTTGCTCCTCATTTTCACCGCGTCCGATCAGAAGGAGACGCGCATCCGGACGGGTTCGAACCACATGCGCCCAAGCTTCTACAACCAGATCATGGCGACGGTACGGTTGAAACCGGGAAATCATCCCGGCCACGGGAGCCTCTGTGGGAATGTTGAATCGGCGGCGCACGGATTCACTGTCCAATCCGGGATGAAACCGTTCGATATCCACAAGACCTGGGAGAACCCAGCAGGCTTCTTGTCCGATCATCCGCTCATGGATCATTTGGTCGCGTGTCGCCGAGGAGACGCAGAGGACCCCTTTGACACGCCTGTAAATGTAATCGGAGAGCGGATCTCTCGGCGGCGGCTGATCTTTAAAGATACTCGCCACAAGAGCCGCGCCTGCCGGGCGGGAGGCACAGGCGAACGCGGCAAGCGCCAGATCGTGGGGAAAATGGGCGTGGATGATATCCCACTCGCCGCTGCGTACGAATTTGCGTAACGTACGAATATCGGAGAGGTTATCGAACAGGTTCAAATGCCGATTCAGGCGAATCTGCGGCACAAGAAGCAATCCCTGCTTCTCAGCCAGAGCGCCTAATCCTCGTTGCCCCTGCTTTTCGCGACTGGTGAAAACCGGGCCTCGACTGGACAAACGAAACCGTGGCGGTCCCACGGGAGAGGCGAATCCGATCTGATGTCCCCGCTTTGCCAATAGCGAACAAACGGTCAGCACCATTCCGGCGGGACCGGTGTAACGGTCGTTCCCATATAGGTGCAGAATCCTGAGCGGGCGTGAGGGGATGGCAATTCTGGGAGGCGAGACATACGGTTTCTCTTCCGGGAACAGACGTTGATCGGTCTCAACCAGACGGGGAAAATCCGATTCCGTCCTCAGGCGTTCCAGCATCCCCAGGAACAGCACAAGAGCAGGAGTCACATTTCGCGTGAACAGCAGCGTGTCAAAGCAACAGAAAACCGTAAATCCTACGGCAGCCCCGAAAAAGTAAGCGTGTTCTCCATATCGGCCCCACGTGCCGGAGGGCGAGCGCGGCGGAACAAATCGCACAAAGCGAACAGCCAGCCAAATCAGGGCCAGAAGTCCGGGAGGACCGTAAATCAGCCAGACATGAAAAAAAAGGTTGTGTGCATGGTTGATTTCCGGGTACGGGGGCCGGTCCGCACGAAAGGATTGCAGGTATGACACACGATCCTTCACCGCATTCCCGCCGCCCCAGCCGGACGCGGGAAGATGCGGGACAGCATAACGCATCATCTGGTCCCAAATCACCAGGCGGGATTGCGGACGGGAGCCGGAGATATCCAGGAAGGTTTCCTTCATCCGCCCCATGGCCGGTCCGACAAAGAAAGGCGCGACAAGTCCCGCGATCAACAGCAGCGGCAAGAGATGCATCAGCGCCCGACGTCCACCCAGCCGCCACATACAGATAAGAGAAACAAACAGCCCCAGGTAAGCCGCTCGTGAAAACGTTATCAGAACCGCCAGGAAAATCAGCGCCGCCACACAGAATATGCCCACGTGAATCCACCACTCTCTCGAAAGACGGGCAATCAGTAGAAGCATCGGCAATCCAAGCAGGGCATAAGCCGCCAGCAGATTGGGATGGCCGAATGTGCCCTCTGCGCGGAATTGCCCGCTCACAATCCATTCAAACAAAACCACCATCCCCAGGTATAAATTCCCGGCGACAAAAGCGCCTGTAACCCACCGTGTGGCACGTTCGTGAAACGGAAAATTGACCAGGGCACAATAAAAAGCCATACACAGAATCAATTTCAGCGCATCTTTGAGGGACTCGTAGCCGTATCCCGGCGACACACCGGAAAAAAGCGAGACAAGCGCCAGCCCTGCCAATGGAGCAAGGAAAATCCCCGGACGCAGGCGCAAGTCGCTTCCGAGAAACCAGAACACAAACCACGTTATTAGAAACGGCGTGAAAAGCTTGTAGGCATTCCCGCCAAACGAGACTGACTGCCCGAACAACTCGAAGGCAATTCGCCCGGCGGGTATGGTGAACAGAATAACTCCCAGCTGAATCCACAAGAGAATCCCCAGCCAGAAGCGGAAGTCATTTCGACGATACCCGGCCATTTGCATGGTTTCTATTACCTACCCGGAAACGCAGGATCCTCACAGGACAGGGTCTTCTCCTCAGAGCATAAACCGAAATGATACGATCACACAAGCGAAAAAGACTCCAGGGTATTTCCTATGGATTCAATGCCTCTTCCCATCCTTCAGATCTCAAGCAGCAGCTCCATGACCGGAGAAGCCGGGCATGTTTTCAGCCTGTCCAGGGGGCTGATCGAACGGGGGCACCGGGTCCTGATCGGCTGTCGAAGCATCAAGAGAGGGAAGCCGATTGATCGGATGCTGCAAGAGGCGAGAAAGGTGGAAGGCGCGGAGGTTTTCCCGCTCAATTTAGTGAAAGGGATTTCGTTGCGATACGACCTGGCAGATCTGGGAACGCTGGACCGCCTGTGCAGAGACAATCCTGAATTGCGCATCATTCACGCTCACCGATCCAAGGAACACTGGCTGGCCATGCTGCTCCGGCGACGGTATCCATATCTTCGGGTGGTTCGAACCCGGCATGTCACCACACGTATCCGACCGCACATTCTGAACCGCCGGCTATATCAAAATACCGACGCGGTAATCGCTACCTCAACGGCCATTCGAGATGGACTGGCCGCATCCGGGATTCTTCCGGCGGAGAGTATTTCCGTACTGCATGGTGGGGTTGACGCGAAACGGTTCCATCCGGGGATATCCGGGGAACCGTTCCGACAAGAACTCGGCGTAGACATGGATGTTCCGTTGGTAGTGGCCGTCGGGCATCTGGATCGGGTCAAGGGGTATGATGTGCTGGTCCGCGCATTTCGTAAGGTTCACCGGGCATTCCCCGCCGCTCGCCTGGTCATTGTCGGAGAAGAGCATGAGGTTCGGCGGGAGGATTTGATGAACCTTGCTGCCGAGCTGGACATTGCAGACCGGGCGCTTTTGCCCGGGAGGAGGGAGGATATCCCGGTAATCATGGCGGCGAGTACGGTGGGGGTGATTTCCTCGGTCGGATCGGAGGGAAACAGCCGTGTAGCTCTGGAGTTCATGGCAACAGGAAAACCTGTGGTGTCCACTACGGTAGGATGTCTTCCTGATTTGATTCGAGACAATGAGACAGGGATATTGGTCGCTCCTGGGGATTCTGATGCACCGGCAGAAGGGATACTCAAGATTTTGGAGGCGCCGGAGATGGGGGTGGCATTCGGCAAAGCCGGACGAAAACTTGTCGAAACAACCTATACTGAGGAGATTGCCGCTGAGAGGGTGGAGGGGATTTACCTGGGGCTTTTTTGATACTGGCAAATTGCGAAAAAAGGGCTATATTATATCTGTGTCGGAATAACCGTGCGGACCGGTTCTTCGTTGAAGAATAAAACAAGTGCGGGTTCCATCCGCCATCGGAGGAAAACAATCATGATCCAATCCGTTCTGATTCTGGTTTTCGCGTTGTTGGCTCCGATCGGACTGTGGGCATCGGAAGAGCAACCTGATCCGGGGAAAATGTATATGCTGGAAAGTAAACGGCTCCCGGTGCAGGATCGGATCAACCGTGCCCTCGAAACAATGGAGAGTTCCGAGGAAGAGGCTGTTTTGGCGGAGGCGGTGTGGGATCTGGCTCGTTTCTGTGGAACGCCGGAACGAAGCAAACAGGCGCTGGAAGCCATTGATCGGTTGATCGAAAAATCTTCCGGCAACTCCACCGTATCTAAACGGGCTACCCTTTCGAGAGCTCGCATTTTCGCACAGATCGGGCAGAGAGATGAGGCGTACGATATCTTCGCCCGCGCCATTATGGAACAATGGGATGAAAAGGCTTATGAACTCTATTACGAGAGTCTGAAAGACAACGGCGAGTATGCCGTCATGGCCATCGACCGATACCAGCGCGTAACCAGCGACCAGGTCAGCGATGAATTCCGGAAATTCTTCAAGTTGGATGGCGATCTGGTTCTGATGTTTCGGGAACTCCAACGGATGAAACAGGAAAACAAGGATGCGTTGGCGATGGAAGCGGTATACCCCCAGCTCCAGGAGTCCAAAGGCCGACCGCTTGCGAAGTGGATTGCAGAGGCATTGTGCCTGACATCGGACAAACGCTACCGGGAGGCTTTGGCTCTAATCAACCGCCTCGATGACCGAATGCGGAACGAGAAATTCCCGGAAGCGTGGTACGATGACTCGAAAGATTTTCCGATGTATGCCTCCATCGCGCTTTTCTATGAGGCAGCGGATTTCGACGCGGCAAGAGCCTGTTTTCGGGAGTTTATGGATCTGAATCAAGACAACCCGGAGCGTGTTTTGACGAAGGCGGTTGAGATCACATACGGGATGGGTCACTCTCCGGAGACAACAAAATTGATTGCGGAACTGACCGGATACTTGCTGCAAAGTGAGCTGTATACGGACGAGAATATCCGTACCGGTCTTCCCGAAGAGAAACTGGCATCGCTGATGAACATGCATCACATTTCCCTGATTTGGCGCGGGAAACCGGATGAAGCGGCGAGAGTGAGCATGCAAGTAATGGAAAAATACTATCCTCAGACTCTGGCGGGCGCGGTTGCCGCTCGATCCTTTGCGCAATATCTGGTTCAGGCGTATAACGATCTCGATGGTGCGGAGAAGATTTATCTGGATATCCTGGATCGCGCTCCGTTCGATGGGGTGCAGCCGACGACCCGAATCGACTTGGCGGGAATTGCCATGATGCGGCAGGATTATGCCAGGGCTGTGGCGTTGCTGGATGAGGTGATTGCTCATGCCGGCCCTTCACCAAGAGAGCATCTTATTTCATGGGTGCAATCGGCGTACGAGATGCGGGAGATCGCGCTGAGTAAAATGCTGTCTGCTTCGGGACCTCCCCGGCCGTAACACGTCAGGCAGGTGAAAGAGGATTCCGACAGCGGAGTCCGGCACGGAATTTCCTTACGGATTGATGTGGAATGGCATAAGATGGTTTAACCTTTTCGGGAAAAGGGTGAAACCATCTTGCATTTGTCTTTCGGTGACATTCTTCTTTTTGCATTCGAAGACATCGTGAATGCGCCGGCGCTTTATGCTGTTTTGGCGCCGTGCCTGGTGTCTTTTTCCCGCTCTATTCCATCCCTCGGTGCGGCGATATCGGGTTTGGGGATCGGGCTTCTAGTCGGGTCTCTCCTGCCGGGAATCGTTGAGAATCGTTGGCCGGCATCGGCAGCGGTTCTTATTTTGTTTGCGCTTTGCCTGAGGCCGGTTCGGGAGTGGATGCGGAGCCGAAGTCGGCTGACAGAAGTTGATGCCGTGCTCATGGTTGGTTCTGTGCTGGTTCTCATTTTTTCCCTCATCTGCGTTTTTTACAGTTGGACTACGGGACAGGAGTCCTGGGGAATCCGGCCCGTTGTGGCCGTGATTGTTCTCATGGCCTGCTATCGTCGGCTTCTTCCCGCCTTTCTGCAGGGAAAAGGAAACCGCATCGCGAAACGCATTGCGTTAGCGGGAGCGGTGATTCTTTGTGCGCGGGGAATGGTCTGGTATGGGCAGTATCACACGCTTTCCTCGGCAAGATCGCCCCGCGCCGATTTATTTGTAAATATCCACTGTCTGGAGGCAACCCAAAAGGCCTTGGAGCATTTGGGGAACAACAGGATGCCGGAAGCTGTCACTGCGTTGCGCGGCTGTCTCATCGGCGGGGGGCCGGAAACGGTTTCCGCCCGGGTGGCCGGGTGGTCCGGTCTGGAACCGACAGCGCTGCCTCTCATGCTGGCCTTTGGGGGACATGTCCCTGTGCATCGTCGGACTCACGTCTATTCCTCCGGATGGGATGGCGCGCACGGGCGTATTCTGGCGCTGGGTGAGAGAGGGAGACTGTGGGCGTTGACCCGGTCCGGAGCGCAAGACCTTGGGGCGCCGCTGAAAGAGGCGATCGCCCTGACTCTCAGCGCGGATGGATCGCAAATCGGCCTGATCTCGGAAAAGGGGAGAGTGTTCATCACAGACCAACAGGGGAAAGAATTGTGGAAATTATGGCTTCCTGAATCAACCTATCGAGATATAGCAGGAACCGAATCGCCAAACCGATTCCTCGCGCTTCGGGCGGACGGCGCGGTTTACAATGTTACTCATCAAGGCTCCAGGCTGCTTGAGGGATATCCCACCTGGAAAGATACTGAACCCGCGGTGTCGATTGTCTCAACCCCTGACGGAAAAGGTCATTATGTTCTGGATCGATTCGGGGGTGTTCATCCGAGAGGAGAAACCCCCATCCGGTATGAGGACCTGAAGGGGCAATCGGAAAGCGGTCATTATTGGCCGGAACAAGACACAGCGCGCGCGATCCTTCTGGCCTCGCCGAATGTTCTGATATATGTGGATCGATTCGGAGGCTTGCACAGTGTTGTCAAAAGTGACGGAACAGTTTCCTATCGGGGGCACGATTATCCGCCACTGAATGAGCCGGTTGTTGTGGATGTTCTCGGTGGGATTGTTCCCGGTATGTTTCACATTGTTTGCGAGGATGGGCGGATTATGCCCATCCCGGACTATGGGTGGCTGATTCCGAGGGGGGAACATGAGTGAACAGGCCCCCCTGCGTGTCTGGCATGTGGACTCCGGGAAACGTCATGGAGGCGGACAGGTCCAGATTTCCTATCTGCTGAACGGCCTGGTCAGTCGGGGAGTTGCCTGCACATTGATTTGTCCGAAAGAATCGCCGATTCCGGGCCTCGGCATTCCACGGGAAGTCGAAGTGATCCACCTGAACGTTCGGTCGGAATGGGACGTTCCGTCGATCTGGAAGATGCGGAAGCTGGTAAGGGCTTTCCAGCCGGACATCCTTCATGCGCATGATGCCAAGGCGCACACCGTTTGCCTGCTGGCGCGAACCGGAAGGCAGAAAGTGATCGTGCATCGACGGGTATCCTTTCCCATCCATCGGCATATCCTGACAAAATGGAAATATGGCGCAGGCGTGGATCAATATATTGCTGTCGCAGAATGTGTTCGGGACCGCCTGATTGGGATCGGAGCGCCGAAAGAGAATGTGACGGTGATCCACAGCGCAGTGGACCTGTCCCGATTTGGAAGTACCGGGCGGGATACCACCGTGAGGGAAGAATTGGGCTTGACGGAAGACCGGAAGATCATCGGCACGGTTGGGCGACTCACGCGGGAGAAACGGTATGATTGGCTGCTGGACACCCTGAAGCCGGTTCTGGAAAGCCATCCGACATGTTGCCTGGTCCTCGTGGGGGACGGGCCGGAACGGGGACCGTTGGAGAGTCGGGCCGAAAGGTTGGGGATTCGGGATCAGGTGATTTTTACGGGCCACCGGAAGGATGTGCCCCGGCTCCTGGCGGCCTTTGATGTCTATGTGCTTTGTTCGGAATCGGAGGGGTATCCGGTGAGTCTGGCGGAAGCAATGGCGGCAGGGTGTGCCGTAGTGAGCGCCAATGTGGGCGGGGTTTCAGAAATTGTGACGTCAGGAGAGAACGGAATAGTGGTCCTCCCGAACGATGCAATCTCTCTGAGGGATGCGGTGGGAGATCTGTTGCAAAATAAACAACTGCGAATGGAATTGGGCCAAGCCGGTCGAGAATCCGCGATAAAAAAAATCGGTACGGAAGCAATAGTCGAAGCGGTTCTGAAGCTGTATAATCAGGTTCATATTATGGGACGGTGAGGCGATTGAATTGCGATGACAAAGCCAAAGCGATTGAAAATCGTGGGGAACTTTTCATCCGTTTTAATAATCCGCCTGAATGACATCGGCGAAGTAGTGATGACCCTTCCGTGCCTGGATGCCGTGCGCCATGCGCTTCCGGGGGCACGGATCGGGTACCTGGTGTCTCCCCCGAGCCATGAACTGCTTTTGCACGACAGCCGAGTCGACCAAATCTTTGTTTTTGAGAAAAAACTCTGGCGGGATCGCCCATCCCTGCAGGGCATCAAGCAGCTGGGGAAACTTCTGCTGGACCTTCATCGCGAACGTTTCGACCTCGCTATCGATCTTCATAATAATCCATCCACGCATTGGCTGGCCTATGTGTCCGGCGCGAGATATCGAGTTTCATTGGATTCAAAATACCGATCTCGTTACCTGATGACCTGGAAGGCCGCTCCGTGCGCAGGCTGGGAACAGATGCACAATATCGAACGGCATTTTCATGTTCTTACATCGGTAGGAATACCGACCCGAGGCGCGGAATATCGCTTTGCGCTGGATCCCGAATCGAGAATGCGTGTAAAGACCCAGCTGGATCAGGAATTGGAACCGGGGAAACCTGTGGTGGTTCTGCAACCGGGGGCCGGTCTGCCGGAACGATGCTGGCCTGTCCAACGGTTCGGGGAACTGGCCGCTCGATTGGTGGAGGAAGCCGGTGCGCAGATTGTCGTCCATTGCGGTCCGGGCGAAGACCACCTGGGTGAGCGAATCCGTCAGTCGGTACCGCAGCCGGTTTTGATTGCGAAGCGCCTCACATTACAGGAGTTGGCGGGGCTGTTGGATCTTTGTGACCTGCTTATCTCGAACGATTCGGGACCGATGCACCTGGCCGCCGCTCTGGGGAAACCGGTGGTCGCGGTATTCGGGCCGACACATCCGCAGCGTTCGGGTCCCTATCAGGCCCGTTCCGTGGCGGTCAGCAATTACGTGGAATGCTCACCCTGCGGCATTCAGAATCTGTCCTGCATTCACCGGAAATGTCTGACCGATATCTCGGCGGATGAGGTCTATGATGCGGCGGTGCGCGTCCTGAGCCGGGAGCGGGACCGGCCACAGGAGGAATCCTCCGGAATCGCCTCCGCCGGAGCCTCATGATTCGCCCCATCCTTCTGATCCATCGCGCCGGCTGGGGAGGAGCCGAGCAGACTCTCCTCGATTTGATTGAAGGTCTTCCAACCGATCAATGGCAGGTAACGGCGGCCGTGCCGGATGGACCCTTCTCCGAAAAACTCGCGGGACTCCAAACAAACATTGAGTCGATCCGGTTTCCTGCATGGCGCAAAATGCGGGACCTGATACGAAATCGGTTGTGCCTTCGCTCAATCACAAGACTGGCGGGGCGGGTTTCTGCACGAGTGGTAATCGCCGGGGATTTTCGCACCGCGCCTTATGCCGTTCAGGCAGCGGTCAACCGGGGGTGTCCCAGCCTGGTGTTCATACAAGACTCGACTATCCGGCAACGGCATATCAAAGCCTATCGAGTTCATCGAGCGGACCGGGTGCTTTGCCCCTCCAACCGTCAACTTCAACATGCCATTTTGGCTGGTGTTGATCCGCCCAGGGCAATTCTTTTGCCGGTCGGAATCGATACAAAGCGATTCAATCCCCATGTTGATGGATCGCGGTTGCGAAATCAGTGGATGCCTTGTCAGGACGCCGTTCTGGTGGGATGTATCGGGAGCATTTCGCCCCTGAAAGGTCAGGACCTTCTGCTGGAAGCCATGCTGCCCCTGATGCGAGAGGATAAGAGAATCGGGTTGATTTTCGCCGGATCGGGAAAGAACTCATTTATCGAGAATCTGAAAGGGCGGGCATCGGAGTTTCTCTCCTCGAACAGGATTCGTTTTGTGGATTGGATGGAGGATATTGGGGCGGCGTATGCGGCGGTGGATGTGGTAGCGGTTCCCTCCCGCTCGGAGTCGTTTTCGCGTGTGACAGCGGAGGCGATGGCCTGCGGAAAGGCGGTAGTCGCGACACAAACCGGCGCAGTGGAGGAATTGTTTGACCGGGATCGGTGCGGGATATCTGTTCCCGTCGGCGATATATCGGCGCTGCGGGAATCGCTAACGCACCTGGTGAACGACGCCGAAATGCGAATGCGACTTAGGCACGCCGCGTCCGAACAGATCGTCCACCATTTTTCTCTGGCGAAATCTCAACAACAGTTCCGGGAAGTATTACAGAGCGTGTGTGATTGACGGAAATCTCCGAGAGCGACGAAATGGAACGGGATCATTTCAAAACGTTGTCCAGTGTTCAGAATCCCCTCGTGAAACAGGTCGTGAAGCTGAAAGACCGGAGGCATCGGGATGAACTGGGCCTGATGGTGATCGAGGGATCCCGCGAGATTGCGCGTGCCCTGGAAAGCGGGATTCGCATCGATCAACTCTTTATTTGCAGGGAACTGACGAAGAATGAACAGGCACAGGGAATCATCCGACAGGCCACACAAACAGGCGCGGAGATTCTGGAGATCGACACACGGATTCTGGAGAAGATTGCTTACCGGGAGAACCCCGATGGTCTTGTGGCGGTGGCAAGACAACCGGCCTGGTCGCTTCAGAACTTTCGGTTAGGAGAGTCTCCCCTGGTTGTCATTGCAACAGGTTTGGAAAAACCCGGCAACCTGGGATCGATTCTGAGAAGCGTGGATGCGGCCGGTGGGGACGGAGTTGTGGTATGTGACGGGATCACAGACCCGGCGAATCCGAATGTCGTTCGTGCCTCAACGGGGGTTTTGTTTACAGTCCAACTGGCAAAAGCCGATCCTGCGGAAACCTTCTCCTGGCTGAGGGAAAATCGAATTCGCGTTCTGGCCGCATCCCCGGAAGGAAACTGCGAGTTCTGGGACGTGGACTGGCGAAAGCCTTGCGCAATCGCAGTCGGCACAGAACATGCCGGTCTGGATAAAAAGTGGCGCGAGAATGCAGATCAAACAGTTCGCATTCCCATGAAAGGCCGGGCGGATTCGCTGAATGTGGCTGTGACAACAGCGCTGCTGCTTTTTGAGGCGGTACGGCAGCGGCGGGGGTGAGAACAAGAAGTTCTTTCCACCATCCGACGGAGGGGCAGAACCCCGGTGTGGGGTAAACGACCCGGATTGTCCTGTCGGGATGCTGTCGGATCTCGACTTTGCTTCCGGGGGATGACATTTTCATTGTGCAAACTCCCTGACATTTTTATTGTGCGGGAACAAAAACAGGGGAACGGAGTCTCGTCATAATCGATCAAGAATGGTATCTTTCTAAAAAGATTGAGGAACAACAAAACAAGCACCCACTTACCCCAAATGGACCAGCCGAATTCCTCAGGAGGGGATGCTCAAGTTGAGAGACCCATGGAAATCGGGAGTGGAATGACGGCCACGAAACACGAGTTTCGCGCTGAGTACGTCAATCCGTTCATCCGCAGCGTCAGTAATCTGTTCCAAACTTTGTTCAAATGCAGTGTGGAGAGGAGGGAAGTGGCATTAAAACGCCGTCTTCCACCGAATTTCGATATTGTGGCGCTGACCGGCTTGAGCGGCGGCGTGCGTGGATTGGTAGCAATGGCATTCCCGGCACGAACGGCTCTGGCGATAGTAAGCCGGGCCTATAACGAACGAATTATCATAGTGGACGACAGGGTTCTGGACACCGTGGCGGAATGCGTGAACATTGTCGCAGGTGGCGCCCTATCCGAGCTGGCTCACGCAGCCGGGACACCGATTGTGCTCAGTTTGCCTGTCGTTATTCGGGGAAGCGATTTCAGTCTGGAGTATCCCGCATTGCGGAATTGGGTGGAAGTGCCCTTCATAAGCGAGCTCGGTCCGTTTTCGATACGAATCACTATCGCGGCAAACAGGAGCGAGAGTGACGGCAATGCGAGCATTGATAGCGCTTGATCCCGTTCCGGCATGGGCGCTCAAGGAATCGGGAACTCCGGAGATCGATCAGACCGGAGACGGATTTCAGGCGATCAAGAGTATTCGGGAGACTACCTGCGATTTGATCCGGGTTCAAAATGGATGAACGTGGAGTACAAGGCAAGAATCGATGAGGCGCTTTCTGGTCAGTGTGGTCTTATTGAGTATCTCGATCGGCGTGGTGTGGCGAATTGTTACCATGGAGGCTTCGCCAAAGAATGGAATGGCCGGTCGGGGGCAAGTCCCGATCGCGGTGGAATGCGCGAAAGCGATTCAGGGAGATATTGATGATGTGGCCATCTTCACAGGAACGCTGGCCGGCATTGCCGAAGTGCAGGTTTCTCCCAAGATTGCCGGGCGAATCGAATCCATCCGAGTGAACTTGGGCGACGAAGTCCGGCAGGGGCAGTTGCTGGCAACACTGGACGACAGCGAAGCCCGTCACGCGGTCACAGAGGCGCAGGCGAGGTTGGCTGTCGCACGCGCCAGCCTGGAAGAATGTCAGACAAACCTGGAGACGGCAAGGCGGGAGTTGGAGCGCGTTCGGACATTACGGGAACGCAAAGTTGCCGCGGCCTCCGAACTGGAGGCCGCGGAATCGGAGGTCTCCGCTCTGGAAGCCCGCAAGAGATTTGCGGAAGCCAACATCCTTCAGCAGGAAGCCGCCCTTCGTGTGGAGGAAGCGCGGCTTTCGTACACGCAAATCACGGCGCCGATCTCCGGATTTGTCGGGAAACGGTTTTTCGATGAAGGAACCATGATCTCCTCCTCGACTCCCATCCTTTCCCTGGCCGACATTCGAACAGTCAAGACAGTTATCCACGTGGTCGAGCAGGATTACGCCAAAATCCGGCCCGATCTGAAAGCCTACTTGACCGTGGACGCATACCCCGATCGCGAATTCGAGGGGCATGTGTCGCGGATCGCCCCGGTATTGGACCTGGATACCCGTACGGCAGAAGTAGAAATCGAGATTCCTAATCCCGACCTGTTGCTGAAACCCGGGATGTTCACACGGGTGCGGATTCACTTCAGTACGCATCAGGGAGTTACCCTGATTCCGAATCGGGCTCTGGTGAAACGGGAAGCGAAGCAGGGAGTATTTGTACCCACCGCAAACAACAAACAGGCACATTTTGTTGAAGTGAAAGTGGGAATATCGGCGAAAGACCTGGCCGAAGTGACCGGCATCCAACCGGGACAAGACATCATCGTGCTCGGCCAACATCTTCTCAATGATGGGGATCCCATCATTCTGGGTGCAACCCCGGAAATCGGTTCTTTTTAATTAAGGGCGGTCCGCCATGAAGATTTGCAGCCTCGCCATCAATTTTCCGGTCACGACAACCATGTTTTTCTTAATGGTGATCCTGTTCGGGGCCGTCTCGTTTGTCCGACTGCCGATTGATCTCATGCCGGATGTTACCTATCCCAGTATTACGATTCGCACGGATTATGAGCATGTGGGTCCCCAGGAAATTGAGCAGCTCATTACACGTCCCATTGAGGAGACGGTCGGATCGGTTCAGGGGGTGGAGAAAATCCGTTCGACCTCATCGGAAGGGCAAAGCTCGGTCCGCGTGAGCTTTGTGTGGGGAACCGACCTGGATACCGCGGCCAACGATGTCCGTGATCGTGTGGACCGCATTCGCGGACGGCTGCCGGAAGAGTCGGAAACACCCGCTATTTATAAATTCGATGTAACCACATTCCCGATTTTATATTTGGGAGTTTCCGGAGCATTAGACCCGGTGGAAATGCGGGATTTGGTGGAACACCAGATCAAGTACCGGATTGAACGTGCGCCCGGAGTGGCCGCCGTCGATGTTCGCGGCGGGCTGCAGCGGGAAATCCACGTGGACCTTGACCGGGAAAAGTTGACGGCGCTTGACCTCTCGCTGGACACCGTTTTGGAGGCTCTCCGCTCCAGAAACCTGAATCTGCCTGCGGGAACAGTGGAAGACGGGAATCTGGACGTTCTGGTGAGAACAAAAGGGGAATTTGAAACGCTGGATGAGATACGCAATACATTTGTCCATGTTCGCAACGGCGTTCCGATTCTGGTGAAGGACATCGCAACGGTAGAGGACTCTTACGAGGAAATCACCCATATCGTGCGGCTGAACGGGGTTCCGGGTCTGCGGATGAATATCAACAAGCAATCCGGAAGCAATACGGTGCAGGTTGTCGATGCCGTGCTGAAAGAGGTTGAGCGGATCAATATCGATCTTCCGCAGGTCAAAGTATTTCCAACTATGAATACTTCCGACTATATCAAGCGCGCCATTAAGAATGTGAGCGATTCTACTTTGTATGGCGCCACACTGGCTGCCGTTGTCCTGTACTTTTTTTTGCATAGTTTGCGCACCACCGTTGTAATCGGCCTCGCGATTCCGATTTCGATCATGGCTACTTTTGGTTTGATGTATTTCTGCGGATACACCTTGAACATCATGACCTTCGGCGGGCTGGCATTGGGGGTGGGCATGCTCGTAGACAATGCCATTGTCGTTCTGGAGAACATCTTCCGTTACACGGAAAAAGGTTTATCCCCACGGGAGGCCTCCGAACTCGGATCGTCGGAAGTCTCCATGGCTATTACGGCCAGTACCCTGACCACGCTGGTTGTATTTCTTCCGGTGGTTTTCATCCGGGGGATTTCAGCGGTGACATTCAAACAGATGGCCGCGGTTGTGTCGTTTGCGCTCTTCTGTTCGCTGGTTGTGGCTCTTACCCTGATTCCTCTGATGGGAAGTCGTTTTCTTCGCACGCTGGGTCGTCCGGGAGACAAAACCGGCGGGGGAAAACTGATGGCCTTTGTGGAGCGCGAGTATGGGCTTCTTCTTCGTGCCGCTCTTCGCGTTCGCAAGTCGGTTCTGTTTGTCGCGCTGGCGCTGTTTGTCGTGAGTCTTTGGCTGATCCGGTACATTGGTGTCGAATTCATGCCTCAAGCGGATGAAAGTGAAGTTCGTGTCAACGGAGAGATGGCAGTCGGAACCCGCCTGGAAGTGTTGGACGCCACCTTTGCAAAGATCGAGCAGATTGTGCGCGAGGCGGTTCCGGAAGCGACGGTCATTTACTCCCGAATAGGAGGAGGGGGATCGATGGGCAGCGGAGGACATACCGGGGAGGTCCGAATCACCCTTGTGCCGGTGTCTCAACGCACCCGATCGAGTTCGGAAGTCGGGCAGGCTCTTCGACCTCTCCTGGCAAAGATTCCCGGCACAATCATTCGAGTGCGGGAAGGTCAGGGACTTTTCCTGATGCGGATGGTGTCCGGCGGAGAAGAGGAAGCCGAGGTTCTGGTCAGGGGATATGACCTTGATATTGCCCGCGACCTGGCTTTGCGGGTAAAACGAGAGATGGAACAAGTCGAGGGAATCACCGATGTATTGATCAGCCGGGAGGAAGGTCAGCCGGAAGAAGTGGTCCGTATTGACCGGGCAAAGGCCTCCACCCTCGGGCTGTCCGTTTCCAAAATCGCCCGCGATATTGAAACCTGTCTTTCCGGAACCAACGCTACCATGTTCCGGGAAGGCGGAGATGAATACGAAATCCTCGTTCGACTAAAGGAAACAGACCGGCTTTCGGCACAGGACGTTTTGAACATGACGGTGACGAGCGAAAGCGGCCGGAGCATCGTTTTAAAAAATGTCATCCGGCTGGAACGTCGGGAGGGTCCTGTCCGCATTGAGCGAGAGGACCAGCAGCGAATTATCAGTGTGGCCGGCAATATCGCCGGGCGCGACCTGGTATCTGTGATGAAAGAGGTCCAGGCGCGGGTTGCGAACATACCCAAACCTCAGGACTTCGAGATCATACCCGGGACGGAATATGAGGAACAGCAGAAGTCTTTTCGGGAGTTGATGTTCGGTTTGTGGTTGGCTATTGTCCTTGTTTATATGGTGATGGCCTCCCAATTCGAATCTCTCGTGGACCCGTTCGTCGTGATGTTCTCGATTCCATTGGCGATTATCGGCGTTGTTTTGACTCTTTTGCTGACGAATACGATTTTCAGCCTTCAGGCGTTTATCGGCTGCATCATGCTGGCCGGGATTGTGGTAAATAACGGAATCATTCTGGTAGACTATACGAATCTTTTGCGGAGACGGGATGGAATGCCGTTGGGGGAAGCGATCGAGGAAGCGGGTCGAAGACGGCTGCGCCCGATTCTGATGACCACTTTGACTACCGTGGTGGGACTGATGCCGCTCGCTCTGGGATTGGGGGAAGGCGGTGAGGTTCAGGCCCCCATGGCCCGTGTGGTAATCGGCGGGCTGACCAGTTCCACGCTGATCACACTGGTAATCATTCCGGTCGTTTACTCGCTGTTTGAAAGGGGTAAGACACCGGATGCTACAAATTGAAAATCGACCGAGGAGCCTGCCATGCGCTTCCTGATCGCGTCCCTTCTTTCCGGCCTTCTTGCCGTTTCTGTACCCTGCGTTGGCGCACCGACCGGGGCCGAAATCGCCTCGCCGACCCTGACCCTCACCGTTACAAACAGCATTCTTATGGCTCTTGAAAATAATCGTGCCCTCGCCGTGGAACGGTACGGACCGGATATCCTGGAATCGTTTGTCCCCGAAGAGGAAGGAAGTTTTGATCCCTCTTTGAATGCGGAGTGGTCTTCATCGGAGACCCACGGACAGCGAACTTCGGGAGTCGGGGAGTTTACCGCAGTGGAATCGGTCCAGCGAACCTCTACCGTGGGCATCAACAAACGAACCACTCGGGGGTGGGATGTCGGACTGGAAGCCTCAACGGAATCACGTTCATCGAACGTCTACCGAAGGATGTTTTCTACCCGGCTCGGAGTCACGGTCAATGTTCCGTTGATGGAAGCGGCGGGGAAAGAGGTTAATCTTGTGGGTGTGAGACAGGCCCGGCAGAATGCCGAGATATCCCGACAGGAACTGAGGGGATTTGTGCTCGAACTGGCTGCGCAAGTAGAGGACAACTACTGGGACCTTGTGCTGGCCCGCGAGGAACTCACAATTCATTTGACATCGTTGGATCTGGCACGGCAACAGATGCAGGAAACTCAGACCCGGATCGAAGTGGGGGCTTTGCCGGAAATCGACATCGCCGCGGCAGAGGGAGAAGTGGCCTTGCGCGAGGAAGATGTCATCGACGCGGAAAGCGCCATTGAGAAGACTACTCTACTCCTGTTGAGATCCCTGAACCCTCCCCTGGAGAATGTCTGGGCCTTGCCGATCGACCTGGTGGACTCCCCCAACCGGGAAGAGCCGATTCTTGGCGACATCGACGAGCATATCCGGACTGCCCTTGAGAACCGGCCCGATCTTAACCAGGCGCGTATCGAATTGGAGAAAAATGAGTTAGAGATTGTTCGAACACGCAATGGTTTGCTGCCCAAACTGGACTTCTTTATCACACTGGGACGAACCGGATACGCGCGGACATTTGACGATTCCGTTCGGGGGCTGGAGGATCCGAATTTTGAACTGACCGGTGGGATTCTGTTCGAGCATCCCTTTGGAAACCGCGCCGACCTGGCGCGTCATCATCGCGCCGACCTGAGAGTAGAAGAAAGCAAGGCGGCCCTGCGGAACCTGGAACAGTTGATTGAATTGGATGTTCGCACGGCCTATGTAGAGGTGCAACGCACGAATCGCCAGATCACGGCCACCCAGGCCGCCACGCGTCTCCAAGAGGCCAAACATACGGCGGAAGTGGAGAAATTCCGCGTGGGAAAATCTACCAATTTACTGGTCCTTGTCGCTCAGCGCGATCTGATCCAGTCCAACCTCGACGAAATCCGCGCCCGCATCGAGCAGAAAAAAGCGCTGGTTGATCTTTACCGTTTCGAGGGAATCCTTCTTGACCGAAGAGACATCGTTATCCCCTCCGAAACAACTCCGGCAACCCCAACTTCTTCGATTTCCAGTCCCCGCTGATGTCGAGGACCGATTCGGAGACCGTCCGCCTCTGATAGTCCTTTCATCTTCTGGTACGTTTCGTCCATTTGAACCGGAGCTGCACCGACGGGCGCAACATTACGAAACATCCGCTTCCGGGGGTTTCTTTCCGTCTATTTGATCGCTTCACCCTTCGTCATGACGGTGATCCGCGCCCGTGCGCTTGCATCGCTCAGACACTTGCAGTCGAACTCGATCTCGTTCTTGCCCGGCTGGAGATCCGGCAGGTCCCCCTCAGGGTTAACCTCACCAAGTAACTCTCCGTCCCTGCCATACAGTTTACAATCGGCGAGAGAATAGCATTCAAGATATTGGCCCGTCTCTAACCTTACGGGAAATGTAATTGTCATCCCGCCGACGGTAATGGACAGATCCTTCAAAGTGATCGGAACTAACGGTAACGCCTTTACCGGGCCCACGCCGCACTGAATCTCCGCCCCCTGCGGCACATCGTTACAGTAGACAGTGACCCACTTGGTGAATTCCAATTCCACGTTCTCTCGATAGATTGAATAGTCGGAACCGTATGGCCATGTGTAGTTTGCATAGCGCTCCGATTCCAATTCAACCAATTCGAAGTACCGCCAACCCGTGAAATCGACAATAACATAATGTTCACCCATTCCGCGATTAGTGAGATGCTCCGCATTCCGCAGTTGGACATTCAATACTTCCCCTTTGCCGTCGCCGTATATCCACACACCTAACGCATCTTTTCCCCGCAGATCGAGAAGGGGATCGAAGGTCTTCCCGGCCATGGCCCAGGCGGCTTTCGCATTCGGCTGCCCGGTATTCTTTACTGAAAGAAGACTACAGGTCCGGTTATCTTTCTTTACCCCTCCGCCCGATGTGATATTGAATTCGACGCCGGCAGCCGTCTTCCGCTCAGGAAGCGGTTCCCCTGATGCGAAATCAATCAGCATAACCGCATCCGTTGCATCCAATGGCCCGGCGGACATCAATGCCTCGATGCGGATCCTCAACGGCTGCTTTTGATATTTGTTCTCGATTTGCCAATGAGTGTCGTCATTGTCCACTCCCGTTACTTTATGCTTATGATACTCCATGCGATCGAATCGCCACCGGTCTTGTGACTCTTCCACTAAAGTGAACTCATTCCCCGGAACGCGGAGTTGCTCCTTTACCGATTCGCTGAAATAGTTCGCGTGACGGAGATCCTCATACTGTCGCATGATATTTGCCAGCCTCTGATAAACCGGTTTATCCCGATTCTGCGGATTAATCCCCATAATCGAGAACCCGATATCATGGCCGATACATTTGGCGCACAAGTATTCAATATCATCCGAAAATGTCGGTTCGCCCTGAACCCCGGTCCAGGTCTTGATCGCCCACCAGCCGAGATGAGGAGGCAGAAACATCCGCTTGACTTCCTCGTTGGCCTTGCAGTGAATGTCGATAAAGCGTTTATGGCCTCGGGTCGGATGGTCCCATGCTCCCATGCGCGCGCGAACGTACCACAGATGATGGTGAAAGGTACTCATCTCCATGAGGGGAGATTTCTTCAGTCGCTTGCACAATTCAAATACAAATCGTGAGCCGTAATGCCAGGCATACTCCGGGCCGCCGAGGATGCTTTCGCCGTCCAGGGCATCCAGGTAAATCATATCGAATCCGCAGTCATTAAATGTCTCGGCGGATTTTGCCGCGACCTCCGCCAACAGAGTCGACTCCGCATCCGGTACAAACAGCCCGAAGCATTCTTTCAGATGGCCGATTCTTGCGCCTGCTTTATGTGGCGCGATACAAGTCCCATAGGCCCCACGGGTGCATTCCGTAAACGCGTACGGCGGCGATTTCCGAATGTTCGCGTAGTTGATTAACTCATCATCAATTTGTAACGTGACGCTGTTATGTATAAAGAATCCGGTAATCGTAGACATTTGTTCCGTAGTCTCAATCACCGGAACATCCGTGGCCGTGTCGGTCAGGTCGTCGGCAAGTGTAAAGTAAATGTCTTTCGCCAGTCGCGGGTCCGGAACAGGAGTCACCCAAGGGCAGTTTTTGTCGATAAAGAAAGCATACGTGTGAAGCCCGGCGGCAATGCCCGCTTCATGCAAACGGTCGATAACCGCTTTCAGGCTCTCTTTTCCTTTCGGATAGGTTTTTGGATTCGGAAAACAGTCGCCGAATCGGAACGAGCTGCCGCCGTGAAAGTCGATTTGATTGATTCCTAGCTGCCGTGCCAGCGCGATCCATTCATCGACGGTATCCTCCGACAGGTCTCCGAAATTGAACAGGTACGAACCCCGATTGATCGGCGCATCCAGCGCCCACGGTCCTCCGATGTCGGATCGGGGAATCTCCTTTGCCTGGAGAACGACCTCTTTCATGATGGAACGCAACTCCGGGTAAGGGCACAGAATCAGCGCCGCTTCCGCCCCCTCCATGCCGAATTTCGGACAGCAAATCGCGCGCAATTGCGTATTGTCCATCGGAATTTCGGGAACATCGGTCTGTAAATTGAGCGCGAGCGAGCAGCCTGTAAATCGATCTTCCCGGCGCTTATTCTCAACAAGAGATAGATTAAACAAAGTAAAGCGTTCGACGTCTGTTCCCTTTACATCGGTAACCCGAAAGAGGAAGAAATTCTCCTGAATTGTCGGTGTGACCTGGGCGGTAACGCCTGTTTCCCCGAAAGCCAGGTACAGAATGTCGCCGTTCTTTTCCAGATTCGTGATCGGTTGCACCCGGTCCTTGATAACGACGAAGGCAAACTCCGGGGTCTTTGCACGGTCCAGGTAGTCTTCCCCCGTGCGAAGGTCAATTACGCTCACGTTCCGGCCGTCTGTTCCAATTTCCCAGCGGACATGGCGATTCTCGAGAATAATTCCGGGGGCTTTGCAGTAAGCGGAACATTGCGAGACAACAAGAGAGATTACGAAAATGGCTGCAATCTTGAACAGCCGTGAAGAATTGCAACGATAAGGAGAAGAAAGGGGTGTCCTGTACATCATATTATCTCCGGAGCGCATCGGGAAGGGTATTATTTCGTAGTTTCATCGGATTGTACTCTCCGCAGGGATTGCTTGAAAAGAATACATTGCGCGGTGTCCCGATGTCTGCATCAGGTTACTGTACTATCTGTGCGCTTGCCTATTTCGCCCCCAGAATAGTCTTAATCGGTATTCGTGTGGCGCGGCATTGGGCGCGGGTTCCGTCATAATGGGTCGGCGGATTGCCCGCCCAGTAATAGACGATTACCAGGTTGTCGCCCAGGACCACGCCGCTGGGATATCCGAAATCGCCGGACACGGGCTGGGTCAGGCTCAATACGGTCTCGGTCTCCCAATTTTTACCGCCATCCCGCGAGAGAATGCCTCGAATGTCTTTCTTTTCATCGTCGCGATTTCCGTAGATCATCAGGATGTTATTGTTACCGAGGTCGATCAGGTCCGCCGGATGTTGGCCATCTTCTTTGGTTGCCGCAATAAGATAGGTCCAGGTTCGGCCCAGATCGGAACTGCGGTAGATATCCGTGTTCGATTTCGGTCGGTCGCAGCGAGCAGCGGCCAGGAGGTCCCCATTGTCCAGCGGGAGCAAGCCGGTCTCGTTATGATCTGCGGCGATCCAGGATGGGTCCCCCCATGTTTGCCCTTCATCCGTGGACCGGATGATATAAGAATAGTCCACGCCCTTTTCCGACTCAGGCATGTTGGGGACTTTCGGCGCGTGCGGGCCGTAGACATTCTGCAGGTAAGTTCCATCTTTCAGGCGGATGATTCTGCCGTATGGGGAAGTTGATTCCAGTCCTTCATATTTCAGCGGCTTCAGGTCCGACCAGGTCACCCCACGGTCATCGGAATAGAGTTGAATATCCCGTGCCAGTCCGAGACTGCTTTGATAAGTTCCGTGCCCGTTGTATCCATCCTGGTGATGAATGCCCAAAAGGAACCGCCCGGAAGGAGTGATGCCGAACGCCGGATTTCGGTCATCCGCCGACGTGTCCACGGCGTTGCGCATCCCGTACCAGAGTAACCCGTCTTTGGAGAACAGCAGATCCAGGCGACCCCCGATTCCCAAGTGACCCGCGCCTCCCCGGAGAACCACCGCCAGTTCTCCATCGGGAGTTTTATCCATCACGGGGAAATAACCCTGACCGTAAATGACAACGCTTGCCTCGACCCCCGGCGTGTGGGTCAAGTCAACAACGTTCGGTGTCTGGGTGAGGAGGATGGCGATAACAAGCGAAAGGGGAGACATGGCTGGTTTCCTTTCAATGAGGGAGCATTGAGGCTGCGGATGTTCGAGGCAAATATCAGGTGAAACTTATTTCTGGCTGTAGGCTTCGGTTCCCGGGAGTGGGGGTAAGACATAAAGGGGATTGATATGTTTGTGGCTGTCCCACACCTCAAAATGCAAATGGGGGCCGGTAGCTCTTCCGGTCGATCCTGATTTGGCGATCCGTTGACCCTGCTTCACTCGCTGGCCGGTTTTGACAGACATACTCATAAGATGGGCATAAAGGCTTTTGTACCCGTTTTGGTGGTCGATAACGACCGTGTTTCCTTTGCCGCCGCTTCGGCGGGCGAAGATCACGATCCCATCGGCTGCCGCGTACACAGATGTGCCCTTTTTGGCCTGGAAGTCGATCCCGCGATGGAACAACTGTTTTCGCAGAATCGGATGTGTTCGCATCCCGTAGCCGGAGTTGATAACAATCTCTTCCAACGGATAACGGAATGAAAGAGACGCTCCCGGTAACCGTGGAGTCGGGATGATCAATTCCAGTCCGGGCTTGAGACGGGAGGGATCGCCGATATTGTTGAGAGCGATCAAATCCTCCATTTTAACTTTATATTTCACACAGATTTGCCAGGGATTTTCTCCCGGTAATACGACGTGACGGACGAAGGCTTCATTCTCGACCGGCGCATCCCCTGCCGTGGTTTCCGGTGTTTCGGCGGCTTGGCCGGAAGATCCTTTTTTTGGAACTTCATCAACATTCATCAATTCCGGGAGATCCGGAAGGACTTGTGTGTGGCTCAGTTGTTCGGAGGTTTTGGCGATGTAGGATACACTTTCTTCGGAGGTTGTTCCGGCGAAAGAGTTGGAGGGTTCAAAAGTATAGCTTTCCAAGCTGGGGATAGGCGGCGTGTCGAAGTCACTCGGAGGGGGTTCGGCGAATACGGCGGATTGAGGATCCTCATATCCGTCATCCTCGCTGATTGTATCCTGCATCCCCGGCGGAAGGAGCAAGGCTCCTAAGTTATTATCCTCACTCTCCTCACCGGATTGGCCCAGCGGGGGAACGAGAATTCCGATACTAATACACGCGATAAAAACCAGGGTAGAACTGACTGTCCATGCTTCGAGGCGGTCGGTGATCGGTCGGAAAAAGCGGAATATCAATCCATTCCGATTGGGGAAGCGCCGACCGGACTGGTTTTCCCGGAAAGAAAGAAATTTTCCCATCAGACCGACAAACAGGCAGCTGAAAATCAGGCAGAATAATTGTTTGAACCAGGAGGCAGCAGTTCTGAGATGAAACTCTGAAAAATGTTGTCGAAAAATGTCGCCGGCTTTCGGGTCCTCCAAAAGCTCGTGCTTGCGGGTGGGAATCTCTTTTTTGCGGTCCAGGCGCGCATTTTTTTCAATCATGGGCCGATTCACGCTCCTCCACGCTCAACGTGTCGCACCTCAATTTTTTGACAAGCAAATACCAAACCAAAATGCCAGTATTGATTTAAAGCCAGCAAATCCAAATAGTTGGAAACTCAACCCGATGAACTGCAATTTTGTTGTCTATGCTCCGCAGGCGAAAAATGGAGCAACGCCCATCGCTTAATGATGGTGATGATAAACACACAAATTTCCTTATGTCAAGGTGTTTTCAATTTCATTTTCAGGCCAAAAAGGAGGATTAATTTCCATAATTATAGAATAATCAACAAGTTATATGATAAATTCGGAATTTTGAAACGGCCTCAAAATTCTTCAGTGAGGCTTCGCCATGAAAATTGTGTGAAATAAGATGCAAGAAGATGCAATTTGTGTGGGTGAAAACGCTTGACACTTTGCAGTTTTGCACTATAGTTAGAAGGTCTTTGTGCCAGATAGTATTTTTGGGCACTTGAAAAAGAACATATTCTTTGTCTGATGATTCGTCGAAAGGAGAACTTGGCATGCTTCGGACATCCACGACTCCGCGCGTTGCCCATCTTTTCTGGGTTGGTCTGCTGGTAATAATGGTCCCGGTTGCGGTGTATGCGCAATCGGAAACCCCGACGGCAGCACCGGAAACCCCCACCGAAACCCCGACAGTGGTACCGGAGACCCCCACGGAAACGCCGACGGTCGTACCGGAAACTCCTACCGCTGTCCCGACAAATACTCCGAGACCGACGGAAACGCCGACAGCCAGACCGACGGAAACGCCAACAGCCAGACCGACGGAAACGCCGACAGCCACGCCAAAACCGACCGAAAGCCCAACCGCCGTTCCCGAGACTCCCACTTCTACTCCGACGGTGACCCCGCAGCCCGCACGGCCTGGTGATCTCGATGGAGACGGGGAGCTTTCTTCGGCGGATGCGGATCTCCTTATTGAGTTGATATTGTATGGAACCATAAACGGAGAACCCGCAACCACGGAACAGCGCGCTCTCGCCGACCTCACCGGGGACGGAGAGGTGACAGCACAAGATGCGCAAGAAGTCTTCCTGAGACAATCGCTGATGTTATTTTTGAAGACCATTGACAAAGGACGTATGGCAGAACAGTGAGCGCCGATTCGGATGGTCAAATGACGTAATCAAGAATAACGCATGTCCCTTCCCAGGGGACGTCCGTTGTTCTGTTCAATTGGTTTGAAAGATCGATTCGTGATGATGAATACGAAGTACGCAACCAGAAAGGCCAAAACCGGCGGAATGAATGCAAGCGAAAGGGGATCATCGATGACCTCGACGACCTATTCCATTCCAGTGAGAACGTTCAGGATTGCAGGGATCCTTTTTATCGGGTTCTGTTTTTCGTTAATCACCATGGGGGTATACGCGCAGGAAACCCCTACGGCGGTCCCGGAGACTCCCACAGAGACTCCAACGGTTATTCCCGAGACTCCCACAGAGACTCCGACGGTCGTTCCAGAGACCCCGACAGCCATTCCAACGGCGACGCCACGACCGACAGAGTCTCCCACCGCGACTCCACGACCTACAGAATCGCCCACAGCAACGCCGAGGCCGACGGAATCTCCTACCGCGACTCCACGACCCACGGAATCGCCTACGGCCACTCCGGTGCCGGTGACTCCCAAGCTGCGTGCGGGGCAGGCGGAAGGCCGACCCGGTGATGCCGTTGTTATCGCGATTACCGGTGAAGATATGCCCACGACGGATGCCTTTGGGTTTGATCTGACCTATAACAATCTCCGCTTGAAATTTGCCGAGATTTTACGTGGTTCACATACTCAGGGGTGGTATGCGGTAAGTGCGGCTGATTTGTCGGGTGTTCTCCGTGTTGTCGGCATTGCGGGAACGGCTCCGGCAATCTCCGGTAATGGTGAGATCGCTCAAATACGGTTCACGATTCAGTCGAACGCGCCGGAAGGGATTGTCCCGCTTGATTTCAAGGTCATTACGGATGATCTGGCTTCGGCGCAAGCGATCTCCGGTTCGATTACTATTCTGCCTGCGGCAGAGACTCCGACAGAGACACCGACGGCGGTTCCGACGGAGACCCCGACCTTTACACCGACTCGAACAGCAACACCGGTTCCTACCAGCACACCAACGCTCGGTCCGATAGAAACGCCGACGGCGATTCCAACAGAGACCCCTGTTGGGACTCCGACCGTAACGCCTACTATCACGGGCACTCCGATTCCAAGGATGGATCCCGGGCAGTCCATTATAGCTTTGAGCGCGTGGGGCGACATTGCCGCATTGGGCAATATCAAGGGCTTCGTGGATGTGGATAACAACGGGTATTTGGATGATCCGTTGCCGCATCCGACCGGACCGTATCCGCCGCGCGTTTCCGGGTACACGGCTTTCGACATCGCGAATGTTGTCAACAGTCGGGGGCTTGTTACTCCGGGCTTCCTGGTTATGCTGACCGAACAGGGTAAGACTATCTCGTATCAGTTTGTGGAAAACCCGTTTGCCGATCAGAAGATTGTCTCGAATGTGTTCCCAGACTTGGCCCGTGATGTCCTTGGCCGAGCCAGCCAGGTACGGTTTGTGGATATTGAGATCAATACTGCACTGGACGGATACTTCGCACTAAGCGAGTTGGGCCGTGTGATTTCAGTCAGCGGAACGCCGCGAAATGTGGTGGCGAACGGTGCGGAAGTAAAACCGTTCCTCGCTTCACCGGAGACAGCAGTTGACTTGGAACTGCTCCCGGGTGGTGGAGTTGCGGGTCAGTTGCAGGGGTACATTCTGACCTCCACAGGCCGGATTGTCGCAATCGGCGATGTGCCGCAGCTGATCCCGACCAGAGAACTTCGAAACAAGGGAACGTTCATCGAGATGGACCTTGTGCTGGGTCAGGCCGGGGAACTTCTTGGAGCGGTCCTGGCGAACGGTGTCGGCGAGTTCTATCTGGCGGCAGTGGAAGGTGCGAATACCTTGCCGCCGGTTGATCTGCCGGAAGGCGATTACGCTCGCCTGCTGTTCCCGTTGAGCACACCGCTGGTTCTTCAGGCATTCGAGCTGGTTCCAACCGAAGAAACCTTTGGAATCATTGCTCTGGACCGAACCGGCGCGCTCCACACCTTCGGTCGTGCCAGCCGGTATCTGCCGACCCTGGAACAGCTGCAATCGGTGCTTCTCTTGTGGGGAACCGCAGGTGTCGATCTCTCCGTTCATCAGTATCCCGGTTTGGGAAAATAACGGGGGGTGCGACTCTCAATAAGATGATTTATGAGGATCAGGAGTCCGGTTGAAGAAGGCTCCTGATCCTCTTTATTGTTCGGGCGGCGTAAACGGAGATCTGTACCCCGAGCGGAACAGACGTGAGGCACAGGCGCGTATTTCTCTGTTAAGGAGGCAGTAATTTCTTGAAATTGCATGGTGGTGTTTTTCTTATTCCGTTTTTCCTGTTTGGAATCGGATTTGTTATGGCCACGTCAAGCGATAGCGGCGAAAAAACGCTTGTTGTGGACCGTTTTGACCATGCTTGTTCTTCCTCGATTCCGGATGGGTGGACCGAATATCAGTTCAAGCATTCCAAACGAGCAACGCAGTATCGTGTAGTCCCGGAGGCTGCGGTAGAGGGAGATGCCGCAACAGACTGCTCGGATGGTTGTGTACTCCGTGCCGAGTCCGACTCCGGAGGATCGATGATCGCAAAGAAATTTGTTGTCGATCTGAATGAATACCCCGTTCTTCGGTGGCATTGGAAGATAGAAGGAATTATCGAAGGGGCGGATGGCCGAGCAAAGGAGACCAACGATTTTCCCGCGGGGATTTATGTGGCTGTGCGGCCAAAAGAGGGATTCCATCCCATCCGCTCTCTTGCGCAGGGTATGGCTCGATCTGTGGCCGGGGTGCCTGTTCCCCAAGCCGCTTTCCATTTTGTCTGGGCGAATTCCGGTGAACCGGGAGAAACGTTCCGCAGCGCATCCTCTCTAGGTACCGCGCTGAACAATATCGTTGTGGTGGTTGAAAGCGGGAAAACCAATGTGGGGAAATGGGTCGAGGCAAGTGTGAATGTCCTGGAATACTACAACCGCTTTTTTCCGGGGGGTCCGGCGATGACAGACGGAGTGGGAATTATGACGGACTGCGACAACACCGGATCGAAGGCCGTTGCCTACTACGACGATCTTCGGTTTTGTGCGGAAAAAACAGACCGTTCCGGCAACGCCGGGGGATGAGATACCGGGACACCGTCCGCTCCCTGTTTGCTGCTTGTGTGCTACAATCCCTGACAAATCCGATTGAGTAAGGATACCCGTGATGCGCATTTTTGTTATTCCGGTCGGACTTATGTTTCTACTCTCCATTTCGGTTTGTGGGGAGGATATAAACACGGATCTGGAATACTCTTTTGAGATCTGGAAGTCGATTACGAATCATCCGACACCCTCTGCCGTGGCCGATCAGCCACAGGCGGGTAAGAAAGAGCTTGTTGGCCTGGTGGATGGAATCGAGGCCATGGACTGGGCTTCCCGACGCGCGGATATCGCGAGGACCGTCGGGCAGTTCCTCGGTGAGCCACCTGCCAGGGTTCCCGCTGTGCAGGGGACGGTGGTGCATTCGGAGCGGTTTTCTGATCACGTTCGCCAGTTGGCGCTTTACACCGGCGAGCCGGGCGAACTGATCCCGGCGTACCTGTTTATCCCACTGGGGATCACCTCACCGCGCCCGGCTGTTATTTGCCAGCACCAGACGGTTTATCCGGGGAAAGAGGAGCCTGCCGGAATCTGGGGGAAGCCGGAGCTGGCTTTTGCTAAAGAACTGGCTCAGCGTGGGTATGTCACGCTGGCTCCCGACAGCATCTGTTTCGGAGATCGAAAAGTGAAAGGTTCAGGCCATTATGGTGAGGCTGTGCCGTTTTTCAAACAGCATCCGAACTGGTCGATCATGGGCAAACAGGTGTGGGATATCGGTCGGGCGATTGATTTTCTGGAGACCTTGCCGTATGTCGATGCCGGTCGAATCGGGAGTATCGGTCATTCGCACGGGGCTTATGGAACGATTTTTTCTCAAGCTTTTGATGATCGCATCCGGGTGGGTGTCGCCAGTTGCGGATTTACGGCGCTAAGAAGCGATCCCACGCCGGAACGCTGGTCTCATCTGACGGCGCTGATTCCGGAGATCGGTTTCTACAAAGACCACGTGAATGATTTGCCGTTCGATTTTCACCATATACTGGCATTGTGCGCGCCAAGGCCGTTGCTGATTACCGTCGCTTTGGACGATGAGATTTTCCCGAACGGCGATTCAGTGAAAGAGGTGGCAGACCGTGTCCGGGAGGTGTATGCGCGGCTGGATGCGCCGGAGGCGTTTGATGCCTTTTTCTTCCCGGGCGACCACAATTTCACTCCCGAAAGCCGTGACCGCGCGATGGCTTGGATCGATCGCTGGATCGGGCCGGCGAAATAGACCCCGATCGATAATCTGGGTTGAGCATGGAGGCTGACAATGCGATTTTCATTCTGGTTGCCTGTCTTGGTGGTTCTGGCCGCAGTGGGGTTGGTCGCCTTGCTGCTGTTTCTTCCTTCGACGGATATACCGGATCAGACCGGGACAGGAACATCCATTTTAGAGCCGACACGGGTCGAGATATCCGGGACCGGCGAAGTCTCCCAGGGGCCGAGCGCATCGGTCCTTGGGTCTTCGGAAGAATCCGGTGGTTTCATTACGGCCGCGAGCGTCGAAGAAGGGGTAACACCGCCGACCGGTTCCACACGGAGCGGGGAAGAATTGTCCGTCGCATCCGGTACCGACACCGTATCTTCTTCCCAACCGCCCGGGCAAGAGACTTCCGACGCGGCTCATCCGCCGACCGGCGACACAATTTCGGGTGTGGTGTATTCGGGGAAACGGCTACCGCTGGCCGGTGTTGCCGTTGTTGCCGGGGAATGGAGCGCCACCTCGGATAGCGCAGGGCAGTTTGCACTCAGCGGAATTCGGGAACCGAAAGTGGATATCGTATTCTCGCTTGAGGGGTATCAGACAGTTACCAAGAACGCCGTGCCTGTCGGGACAAAGAATCTCAGTGTCATTCTGGTTGAAGATGGGCACCTGGCAGGTCGGGTTACGGACCAGAATGGGAAACCGGTCAGTTATGCCTCGGTGCGTCTGGAGGCCCAGACCGGGGTGTGGATGCTGTCGCTGGAGACGGATATCAGCGGGAGTTTCGATACGGAAAATGTGCCGAATGCGCAAATCCGTATCACGGCTACCTGCGAGGGACTGACCGATACCGGCGGCGGGTCGGTTGTGATTGAGACGCCTTATTCCGAACTTGTGATGCTGTGTTTGCAGCGCCCCAGTCTTTCTATCTCCGGTTCCGTGGTTATGGCGGATACGGGGCAGGGAGTAGCCGATTTTGCCCTGATTGCGCAAAAACAGGACGGGGCCACCGCCGAACCTCTGCGCACGACTACGTCCTCCGGCGGGTCTTTCCGTTTTGATGAACTGGATATCGGAGTGTACCTGATCTCCAGTGATGCGGGTGAAAACCAGGATTTGGGTGTGGCGATTCCCGTAACGGAGGACCACAAGACTGTTCGAGTATTCGACAAAAACGTAGAGAATGTCGTTTTTCTGGCCGGGCCGGGATTAACCGTGTCCGGTCGTGTCATCGGGCCGGACGGGAACGGAGTTCCCGGCGCGATGGTGACCCTTGCGAACCAGTCCGGAGGGTACTCTTCCGGGGCAGGAGCGCAAGGGCGATTGAATACGAATTCCGTTTCGGATGGAAGCTATGAATTGCGCGGCGTGCCCTCTTCCGGTGGAGCGGGGGCAATGCAGGCGCGGATGTTTGCCTCTCATTCGGAGTACGGTTCCGGCCTGAGCGAACCGTTTACACCGGATCCGAGTATGCGAGTCATCGAAAACATTAACATCACGCTGACCGGCAGCGCGACGGTTACCGGGCGTGTGCTGATCGGCCAACAGGTTGCCTCCGGGGCGCGGGTGACATTGATCGACCTTTTTCAGAATACAAGTTCGCAACAGATTACCGACCAGATGGGTGGTTTCACCTTTAATAATGTTTCTGTGGTTTCCCAGAGGTACTCGACAGTAAACGGGTCGCACACCCTGATTGTGGAGATGGAGGGGTATGCGACCAAACGTCAGGATATCCTGGTCGATTCCACCAATATCGAGCCGATTATTGTGATATTAGATGAAGGGGGATTTATCCAGGGGCGCGCGCTCGACAACCAGGGACGGGGTATCCCCGGCGTTTTGGTCAGCGCAGTCTCTACGGATGGACAGAGGTACTCCGGATCGACTAACGAGGCCGGTGTTTACTACATTTCGGGGCTGAAATCGGGGACCTACGATCTGCTGTTCCGCCTCGAGTCCAAGCCGCCGCTGTATGGAGCGCTGTATGATGTTCCCACCGGGCAGACCGCTGCCGATGTGGTTCTGCAAAAGCAGGCGTGGACGGTGATGGGAACGGTAACGGACCGCGATACGGGCAAGCCGATTTCGCGGTATGTCCTTGCGGTCGAAGGACAGTTGAAAGACCCGAGGGCCGGCGCGTTCGTTACCAAACAGAATCTTAATACGCCGGATGGAACGTACCAGCTGACATTTCACGAGGCGGGCGTATATTATATCCATTTTTCTTCGGATGGCTACCAGCCGTGGGATGGGGCGGTTGCAATGACGCCGGAAACACAGGAGATCCAATTTGTGAATGCGGTACTGGAGCCGCTTCAGGCGACCGGCCGGATTGTCGGCGCTCTTGAGGTCCCGGAGGGGACTGCTTTTGTACTGGTAGAGGTCCTCGGTCACGGGCAGTATCCGCCATCTGCGCCGAATGAATTTGTACTGGAAGAGGTACCGGCGGGGAAACATAGTTTAATTTTTTATGTACGCGGTCCGCGTGACGCCGGAGCCGGAGTGTACGGAGTTCTCTCTTCCGTACAGGTTATTCCCGGCCAGACGACCAACCTTGGATTTCTGACGGGGTCTGCGTTTCATGTGTCGGTGCGGTGATACGTGAGATGAGAGGATTGCCCTAATTTACAATGAAGGTAATCCGATAACCAGGCAAATCATGGCAGACCGGGAAATGCGCCCCGGGTTCCCTCTCACACATCCCCGATACACTTGTCGTAGAAATCGACAAAGTCATATTTCTGGGGGCCGGAGCGGGCGGCAATGGCGGCGCGCGGGTGCTGATTCAGCTGGCCGGATATGTTGTACTGCGGAGAGGGTCCCCAGTCGAGTGTCTCGCCCAGTTTGACAAACTGGTCCTGCAACAGCTGCCAGACCGGTCGAATGCGGAACTTCGGATTGCGCAAGAACCCCATCAGCAATTCCATCGGGCAATTCCCGGCTCCCCGACCGATCCCCCCCATAGTGGCATCAATGCGATTCACGCCGCGAATGATCGCCTCAATCGTATTGGCGAATGCGAGTTGCTGATTGTTATGCGCATGGATGCCGATTTCTTTTCCGGTTCCCTCCAATGCCTTTCGGTACATTTCGACGTACATTTTGATCTGTTCGCAGTACAGGGCGCCGAAGCTGTCGACAATGACTACCACCGATGCGGGAGTCTGCGCGACCACTTCGAGCGCCTGCTGGATTTCCACTTGCTGAGCCGCCGAGATGGCCATGATATTACAGGAAACCTCGTAGCCTTTTTCGTGAGCATCGTTTATCATGGCAACGGCTTCCGGGATCTGATTCACATAGCAGGCCACGCGGATCATGTCGAGCACACTTTCCTCTTTCGGCAGAATATCGGTCTGCCAGTCGCTTTTCCCGGCATCCGCCATGGCGGACAATTTCAAAGAAGTATTATTGTCGCCGACAATGCGACGAATATCTTCCTCATCGCAGTGTCGCCAGGGGCCGAACTTGTCCTTGGGGAAAAGACGTTTCGAGTTCTTATAGCCGATCTCCATATAGTCGATTCCGGCCTCCAGACAGGTTTGGTATACCGCCCTCACAAAACGGTCATCAAACCGGGAATCATTGATAAGTCCGCCATCGCGGATGGTGCAATCCAGGACTTTGATTTCGGGTCGAAACGTAATCCATGGGGCCAGATCGGGCATTGATGTTCTCCTTATTGTGTGTTTGTGGGGCCAACGAAACCCTGTGCCATGTATAAATACGGAAGCAGTCCCCCGCTCTATTGTAAAGGGCGGGGACAGCCGGCCGAATATCCGTCGGAGTGTATCATCAACATATCACGAAGTGATGAAATGCCTGAACCCTGATTCGTCGGATAACAGGATTACCATGATTTACAATCAAGGTAATCCTATAATCAAGCGAATCATAGTTCAGACAACCGCTAAATCACGGTCCGGTTGCCGGAAGAACTTCTGCCAGAAACGCCGCAATTCCGTCCATGTATATTTTCCCGGATTCCCTGTAGCCGTTGTTATGATCCCCGGAGATTTGCAGGAACTTTTTCGGTTCGGGCGCAGCCTCGAACAACTCTTTTCCGTGATGAAACGGAATAATGTCGTCCTCCGGGCTGTGAATCACCAGCACGGGACACCGCACTTTCGGAATCTTGGAAAGCGAGTCAAACGGCATGGTCACCATCCAGGAGACCGGCAGAAACGGGTACAGCTCTTTCCCGATGGCTACTGTGGAGGTGAAACTGCTTTCGACAATCAGCGCGGCGGCATCATCTACGCGCGTGGCGAGATCCACCGCTACGGCCCCACCCAGTGAACGACCGAACAGGACGATCGGCTCCTTGTGCGTTCGCGCGGCCTGGTACACGCTGAATGCATCCGCATAAACTCTTTCCTCGCTGGAACCGTCCTCGCTGCGCCCGTATCCCCGGTAGTCGAAAATCAGTACGCTTAGATTCAGCTCATGGAACAGGCGGATCGAATCAAGCCGGTGGCTGATATTCCCTGCGTTCCCATGGCAGAACAGCAAAATGGCGATGGGTTTTTCAGCCGGAATGAACCAGCCGTGGACATGCTGCCCCGGTGTCGGCTCCACGACGAAGTCCTTGTATTCCAGGCCGATATCGCTCGGCTTGGCTTCAAGAATGCGGGATGGGATGAACAGATTGGCCCGTTCGAAAGCCCGGATGCCCCACCACCCGACCAGAATCAGGACAACAAGACCGAGGAATGTTGTCACGGCGCGCCTCATGCCTCGGCGGCCCGGCTCCACTGCTCGCGAAGGAACTTGACACATTTCGGCAGTTCCTCCTTCGGATCGCCCAGGATACCGCATTCCAGGCTGCAATAGTCCGCATAGCCGATCTGCTGCAGGGCGCGGAATCCGGGAATATAGTTCATCTCACCCTGGCCGGGAAGTTTGCGGGTGTTGTCTGCCAGATGGACATGATGCAGCCACGACCCGGCCGCGCGAATGGCAGCGGCTTTGTCGGCTTCCTCGATATTCATGTGGAAGAAATCCGCCATGACACAGACGCCTTTGCTGTCCACTTCTTTGCAGATGGCGACCGCATCCGCAACCCGGTTGAGAAAGGTCGCCTCGTACCGGTTCAGAGGTTCCATCAGCATCCGTGTGCCACAGGAGAGCGCATGTTCTCCGAGCGGCTTCAGCTGCTCGACGAGCAACGCGCGGGACAGGTCGTATTTCGACTTGTACGGGTTCAGATCCGGCATGGTATATTGCCGGTTGAATGCCGGGACGAAGATCAATCCGGTCGAACCGAGTTCCCCACATGCCGTGAGAATCGCCTTGATATCGTTTACGGCGGTGGTGCGTTCGGCAACATCCGGCGAAATCAGGCATCCGTCGTAGCCCGAACAAACCGCGCTGATTTTTGTATTTCGCCCCTTGATTGCCTCCTGGATTTCTTTCACCCGACCTGGAAGCCCGCTGCCGGACAGCTCTACTGCATCAAATCCGTATTTCTCAAGTAAATCCATTTTCTCGGCGAATGTCGCACCCGGAAGAAGCCCTTCCTGGGTGGAGACTTTCATAGGAGCGATCTCTGCTTTGGCGGCATGGGCAGTTCTTCCGACAAGCAAAGCGGCTCCGGCGCTGCAGGCCAGATTCCGAATGAAATTGCGGCGTGTGGCGTTCATCACTGATTCCTCCAAGAACGAATAGATTCGGATAAACCTACCAGAGTTCGGGCGGCAAGACTATGCCAAGGCAGCCTCGCCCATCGCCGTCTGCATCCCCGTCATTCTGGCGAAAGCCGGAATCCAGCGTTCGGGGCGAGACGCCTGTGCTCCTGAGAAAGCTCCCGCGTGTTTGTCATTGCGAACCATGGGAAAAGCCGGGCGCTTGGATGAGATTTCTCCCTTCGGTCGAAATGACAGGGAAGGGGGTCGAAATTACAGGCCTGTTGTCATTCCGAACGAATGCGAGGAATCTCAACAAAGCCTGAGTAGATCTTTGGTGGGTTAGCCCGCAGACGGGCTTGAGCCCACCTTACAGCGGTTCCTGCAAAGAAATCTTGCCCATCGACAGGCATGGAGGCCTGTCCCACCAGTAGGCCAGGCGTCCCTGCCTGGCAGCTACCCAGTAGGCCAGGCGTCTCTGCCTGGCAGCTACCCGGTAGGCCAGGCGTCCCTGCCTGGCAGCTACCCAGTAGGCCAGGCGTCCCTGCCTGGCAGCTACCCGGTAGGCCAGGCGTCCCTGCCTGGCAGCTACCCGGTAGGCCAGGCGTCTCTGCCTGGCAGCTACCCGGTAGGCCAGGCATCCCTGCCTGGCAGCTACCCAGTAGGCCAGGCGTCTCTGCCTGGCAGCTACCCAGTAGGCCAGGCGTCCCTGCCTGGCAGCTACCCGGTAGGGCAGGCGTCTCTGCCTGGTAAAGAAAGGCTTTCTTCACCCAATCACCGGCCCTGCTGGAGGGAGGCGCCTGATTCACAAGAATCCGTGTTCCGCGAGAAATTCTTTACTCAGTTCTCCCTTAGAATCCGCATGAAGCATTCGCTCCACATAACGGGCCAGCATGTCTACCTCAAGATTAACACGATCCCCCACACGGCGGTACTTGAGAACGGTCTGCTCAAACGTGTACGGAATCACAGCGACCGTTAAGCGATTCCCGGACAGCGTCGCTACAGTCAGACTGATTCCATCAATAGAAATAGAGCCTTTCTCGGCTATGTAACGGGATAACTCGGCAGGAAACTCTACGGTGAGATCATAGAAGTCGCCGACCTGCCGCAGCTGAGTAATCGTTCCCAGCCCGTCCACATGCCCGAAAACTAAATGACCGCCGAGTTTATCGCCCAGCCGCAGCGAAGTCTCGATATTCACCGGCGCGCCCGGCTGCAACATGGAAAGACTCGAACGGGACAACGTTTCTTTCGAGACATCCACGGTGAATCCATCTCCCGACAGTTCGGTTACAGTGAGACAGACTCCATTCACCGCCACACTGTCGGAAATCTCTACATCCCGCATGGGTTCGGGACAGGTCACAGCCATCCGAACGCCGGCGGGACGATGCTCGGTCCGCCGGATTCGACCGACCGCTCGAATAATTCCGGTAAACATTGTCATCCACCTCCGCTTGCGGTCAGGGCAGGTCGGAAAGCCGCCCGCGAACCAGGATATCTTTTTCGACTCTCTCCACGGTCATCTCTTTGAGTTGCCGTGCATCCTCGATGGAGTCTGCGCCGATGCCTCCAAAGATGGAAGGCGCATCCCTGCCCCCGATCAACATGGGCGCAATGAAAAGGAAAACCTCGTCTACCAGTCCCGCTGCCAGGAAAGATGTCGCGATCTCCTGCCCCCCCTCGATCAGCAGAGATTGAATGTCCTGTGTGGCAAAATAGCGCAGGAGATCATTCAATGCGGAATCGGTGTTCTCAACAGGCCATCGTGTAATCCTCACCGACGTGTTCTTGTCGATCTTCTTATCAAGAACAAGATCACGACCCACGATAATTTCGAGGGGCGCGGCATCGAGGTCTTGAATACAATCCAAATTGGACAGCAGGCGGCCTCGACGGTCCAGGACGATCCGGCGCGGCTGACGGAATTCGTCGGATGAAAGATCGGTGGGTCGTGCGGTAAGGCGCGGGCGGTCTTTCAACACTGTTCCCGAGCCGACCAGCACGGCATCGACTTCGGCGCGAAGATCCTGGACGATCTTCCGAGAGGCCTCACAGGAGATCCAGCGGGAATCCCCGGTTCGTGTAGCGATCTTGCCGTCCAGGCTCATCGCCATTTTCAGAATCACCCACGGGCGGCCCCGTCGATGCACCGAGAAGAAATATCGGTTCCGCTCGCGGCATTGCAGCTCACAAACACCCACGTCCACAATAACCCCCTGATCTCGCAGGATGGAAATCCCCTTGCCGGAGACCTCCGGAAAAGGGTCCTGTGTTCCGACAACAACCCGCCGGATACCTGCCTGCAAGATGGCATCTACACAGGGTGGTGTCTTTCCGTGGTGGCAGCAGGGTTCCAGGTTGACGTATAACGTCGCCCCCCGCGCAGCAGGACCGGCATCCCGCAGCGCGAAGAGTTCCGCATGGGGCCTGCCCGCACACGGGTGAAACCCCTCACCCACAATGGATGGTGTCCCGCTTTGTTCGGCGACAATCACCGCACCGACACGGGGATTGGGCGAGGCAAGATACTTGCCTCGTTCCGCAAGGTCCAATGCGCGAAGCATGAATGATTCATCCGGGGGGTGTGTCGGGTTCATGGAAAGGGTCGGAGCGAAATCCGATTCTCAGGAAGACATTTGTTTTACACCGACAAGCCCCATCTCATCGGCGAAACGGTTCAAATCCTCCAAAACAACGCCCAAAGGCCGCTCATCTTTTATTTCAATGACAATCGGCCCGTTAAACCCCTCTTCGATCAGCGCCGCAAAAACCTGTTCCCACGGGAGATCGCCCGTTCCGGGGAACAGGTGGCTGTCCGAATGCCCGGTGTTGTCGCTTGCCTGGACCGCTTTTAGAGAACTCCCGAGATACCGGATGCAGGAGGGTAACTGGCCGTTCACATAGGCATGTCCGAGATCCAGGCTGATCCCGACATTCTCGGCACACAGCGCCTCAATGCGTGCTACCAGTTCAACGGGATCATCGCAGAACAACGGTCGCGGGTGATTCTCCAGAGCGATGGACAGATCGCGATCGGATGCGTATCGAGAAAGATCCCGCAGGCTCGACATCAAAGCGGGCCAGCGCATGGGCGTTTCCTTGGGACTGCACTCCACTCCACTGGGATGAAAGGTCACCAGGCTCACCCCCAATAAGGTCGCCGCGTCCAGAACACGAAAACTGAATTCCAGCGATTCCTTCCTTTGCATTAGATTGGGCGAAGAGAGGTCGATACCGATTTTTGGAGCATGAAGTGTCACCCGACGAATCCGATTTCTCCGGAGCGCCAGCCCGGCTTCCTGCACCACATCGGGGTTGCGGAGATCCAGATGGCGCCGGCTCGCAAAGATCTCCAGGGAATCAAATCCCGCTCGCGAAACCGTGTGTATATGTTGCAGAAACGGTTCCTGCAACCACAAATACGATGAGACAGAAAGATACACCTGTTGTCCTCATGTCGTTCTAAACTGTCTTCCCGTCCCCTGAACTCTTTGCTTTCGCAACGAACCATAAAACAGCCGGTCTACACAGTTTATCGGGGCGCAAGTTGTTGTCAAGTTATTGACCGCCAAATCGGGAGAACCTTGCCGGTCCGGTCATGCTTAAAGAACGTTTTGCTTATGCCGATACTTGTTACGACGTCACGAACGGCCTGGAGAGCCGCATTGATCGAGGAAGAAGAAACATGGCCGCGCAAGGTATCGGCATCTGTCGCAAGGTACTCCCACTTGAGGAATCCAGGGCAATAACCCGAAAATCCTCCGTCCCATCCGATGAATCATTCGAACAACAGTTGATTCAGGAGGAGAATCGCTTTTCCGCCGAAGTTATTCCTCTGCCGTTGCCTTCCCGCTCCCAGCACATGGAGTCCGTCCCGCCGGTCCCCTCATTTCCACATAAGCTGGTCAAGGATCAACCGGACTGCGAAATGGATGAATATCTTGATCGTATCGAAAGCAGGATCAAGGACTTAGAATGCAATATCCTGCTGCTGAACCGTCAGGTTTCTGCCCTCCTCCGCTGTCTATAGTCGAACAAAATCCCGCATTTATGACAACTTTTTACAGATCTTTCTCATTTTACATATTGCCAAGGTGTCATAAAATCTGTTAATATACAGAGTCGCTTCTTCCGAGAGACGCTGTTAATAGTAAGGCTCATCGAGGGAAGGGGCGGTTGTCTGGTGATGTTTTGATTTCCGGCGAGGGTGAAGGATTGGGATGGGGAGGGTCGCCTGCAGCGAGGAGGTTGATTTTGCAGAGTTGACCGGGGGTAAGCCGGGAGTTTCTGTTGTTGGGGGGGTGGGGGAATCCATTGAGAAGGCCTGATTTGTCGTACAATATAATCAGCGATGTAAAACCGTCGATCTGCGTTGTGCGTTTGCCGCGAAGATATCGTCATCGACAATGATGGAGAAAGGGCTGCCGGGGAGGGATTTTGAGGGACAGCGAAATTGGGGATTGGGATCGGTTTCGGTTTTTTGTAAACTGTTTGGGTAATAACCTGACCGATTCCGATTCGTTTAAAGTATGACGAGCAAGGATATCATCCGAGGCCGCGCCAACCCGAAAAGTGGAGGCGCGGAACGGATCAACTAACTTCTTAAAGAAAGGAGCAAAGGGGGGCGCCAGGTATTCTCAACGGTTCATTCAACGATTGAAATGGAGTCGGGAAGACCGATTGAGAAAGGAAAATTGGAAGTCTGTCTCCCTGAAAAGGCAAGTCATTATGTCGGCAGTCGCAGCAGTGGCATTCCAGACAACAAAGAAGCGCCACTCCGAGGAAGAAGCGCGGAATCGCGCGGCGGTGAAAGAGGCCCTGATGGATCGCTGGTCCGTCAGTGAAGAGATCGCGGAAGGATTCGCGAAGAAACATGCGTTCCTGATGCCGGTGGATGTGATCCGATTTGTAGAGGAATTGGCTCAGCATCACCGGAACCTGCATTTGTCTCATCACGGTCACCCGATTGATCCGCCGGTCTTGACGCGCGCTATGGAGCTGTGTTTGCAGCGCCTTTCCAGAACGCGCAAAGGTCTCTCCGAAAAACAATTGAGCTACTTTTTGCAATTCGCTCGGGATCAGATCGCCAGTCAGGTTACATTGAACGCGGATCCCGGAACCCCCAGCGAGCGGGAGCATTTGCTGAAACCGTTGATCGAAGTCATCGTCTGCGAGGACGATCAGATGATGCGGGATCGCCTTCTGTTCATCTATAAGCTCTTCGTGGACCATGGGTTGAGATTGGCGAAGAGCCGTGTCTTGAAGGCCTGCATATCTGAAAAGAAGCTGTTCCCACGTAAGCGGGCGGTGGAGGACACGCTGGAAACACTTCGCGGCGCTTATGAGGCATTGGGGTTCCTGGACGGGGAGTTTTTCGTAGCGCCCGAATACCTTGCCGGGCGGATATAACCGACCCGGAAATACAACCACATCGAACGGGAGGAATGACTCTTTCCTCCCGTTTTCGTTTTTGTGCCGGGATCACAGAAGGAGAGGGCGAGGGAATGGGGGAAGTGTTTTCCGGCTGTTTGATCCCTTGCCGGAACATTTGCTGTTGTTAATCTATCCGCACGATGAACGAGCGTCCTTTTCAAGTCTCTATGGACACAACGGCCCGGTGCAATCTGCGCTGCACGATGTGTCTGATAGCCTATGAAGAGGAGCGTTATGCCCGGAAGCCGCCTCAGATTGCAGAGCGGCTTCGCCGTTTGCCGAAAACCATGTCGTGGGACCTCTTTCAGCGCATAGCCGCCGATGTGTTCCCGCGCACAAACACCCTGTATCTCTCCTGCGGATTTGAGCCGTTGATGAACCGGGATTTCCCCTCGTTCCTGGAAAAAACCGCTGCGTATCAGGTTCCCAGCGTTGGATTTGCGACAAACGGGGTTCTTCTCGATGAGATAATCGCCCGTAAATGTATCGAAACTCCTGTGCATGAAATTTCCCTGTCTTTAGATGCCTCAAAAAAAGAGACTTACGAAAGTATCCGGCACGGTTCGAATTGGGAGCGGGTATTGGCGAATATCCAGGGACTGGCCGCATTGCGAAAATCGGAAAATTCGTCATTCCCCCGGATTCGTCTCAACTACATTCTTATGAAACGGAACATCGAGCAAGTGGTTGATTTTGTTGATCTTGCGGCCGATCTCGGCGCGGATATTGTGGATTTCCGTCATGTAGTGGTATTTGACATAGCAGAAGAAATGCGGCAGGAAAGCCTTCTGGACAGCCGAGAGTTGAGCAATGAATGGCTGTTGAAAGCCAAAGAACGAGCCGACCGGTTGGGATTACAGGTTCCCTATCTGCCGCTGTTTCCCCGATGGCCGCTGAAGGAGAACTTGCGGCGGTCGTGGGATCAATATAAGAAGAGGCGGCGTGGGGAGCCACGGTGTCGCTCCCCGTGGGAAATGCTGGTGATTACGCCGTTGGGATTTGTGGGGCCGTGTGTCGGATGGCAACGAAACGCGCCGCTGGGGAATCTTGCGACACAGACACTGGATGAGATTCTGGAAAGCCCGGAGATGCAGGCGCTTCGGGCCGGGCTATTGGGGCAGGGACCCATGGCAGATTCCTGTACGCTATGCCCGACCATATCCTGCCGGTCCACTCAAGAGTCGGCGTTTACCGAAATTGAGATGGACATCCTGGACCGCATCTGGCTGGAGACTTTTCGGAACTATTACGGTTGGGACATCGAGGTTTGCGGGTAATCGCCGGGTCATGGCCCCGTGTGAGAAAGAAGGGTTCCGGTAAAGTGAGGTTTCTGTTCTACGCAGAAAGGTTGAATTGATGTTGCAGGAGACAATCCCGCGCGTAGTGGTGGGGGTGTTGCTGCTGTTCTTCGGTTGGCATCTATACCGCCTCGGAATCAAAGCGGTCGGGTTCTATTCCGGTTTTCTGATCGGGGCCTCGGTCTGGGGACTGGTACTGACCCTGACTGAGGGGAAAGTGGACTTGCCTCGCGGCCAAATCGCCGATCTGGCAGCGGGAATTGTCCTGGGATTTATCGGCGCTTACCTGTCGTTTCGATTATATCAGTCTCTTCTGTGGACAGCGGTAATCGGCGGCTGTTTGTACTTGGCGTATGCGACACCACATTTCGATCTGATCTATAGCCTGATGGCGCAGATCGGGATTCTTTTGCCGCTGAAAGAGCATCTGGGCAAATTCCTTCCAGGAGCTGTTGCCCTGATCCTGGCCGCTGTAGTTCTGCTGATGCACCGTCATATTGTGATAATTGCCACAGCAGGGACCGGTGCGCATCTGCTGTCATCCGTTACACCGTATCCAACTTTGTTTTTCCCGCTGTTTTTGATCGGCCTTGCGGTGCAGGCAGTTGTGTGGAACAAGGGGAAGTCCCGATCTTCAGAGGAATAAGTCGAATACCAAATAAAAAGAGGGTACGGCTTTGTGCCGTACCCTCTTTGGAGTACCCGCATTGTTCGGGGTGATTATTGAGGCTGTCCCGGAGCAGGGGGCTGAGGCTGGGTTTCCGGGGTGGGTTGAGGTTGAGTTTCCGGAGCAGTCTGCGGTTGAGTTTCCGGGGTGGGCTGAGCCTGAGTTTCCGGAGTAGGCTGAGTTTCGGGAGGAGTCTCAGGTTGGGTTTCTGGAGCAACTTGGGGCTGAGTTTCCGGAGCGATCTGAGGTTGCGCTTCTGGAGCTGCCGGCTCAACCGCTGGGGCGAGAGGCTGTTCCGCCGGGACACCGGGCTGCTCAACCGGCTGGACTGCCGCGCCTTCTTCCGGAGCCGCAACGGAGAGCGGAGCGCCCAGAGTCAGTCCCATAATGAAGGCAATTACTACCAACACCGCAGCGGTTCCAGAGGCAACTTTCATGCTGCTCCTGATATCTTTGCCTTTGGAGATGGCTCCCATCCAGGCGGGCACAAAAATGCCGCCGATCAGACCGACCGCGAAAATCAGGCCAAATCCCGACCCACGCAATGCCTCTTCCGTGCGGGAAAGCGTTACTCCCACGATCGTTGGGAAGCATGGCCCAAAAGCCAATCCGGTGAGGATGATGGCGGTGGTTCCTGTGGAAAGGGTCTTCGCAGTGACCATCAAATAAATGGCCGCGGCAGCAACAATGGCGAGGCACAGCACAAACCAGGCGCCGTTGACATCCAGGTTGATTAAAACCCCACCAATGAAGAGCGCGGTTACCAGACGGCTGATCATCAGGGAAATCCAGAAGGAAGAAAGAATTTGGGAGGATTTTGCTTCATTCGCCCCCAAGCTGTTGGCGTAGGTGGTGATCCAGCCACCCATGGAGGACTCCAAGGCAATGTAGCACATTAAGGCCAGGGCGCCGAGGATGATTTGTTTCTGGCCGATCAAGGCGACCGCCGCTCCAATGCTGAATCCCTCCGGCGCCTCTGGGAATGCCCCGAACGCGAAGATCACCGGGACAAAGATAATCAGGGCCACGATGTTCAGCGCATTGGAAAAAGAAGTTTTCTTGAACAGCCAAGCGGTTAACAGGGGAACGATAAAGGCTCCCAGACCAAAGAAAACATTTCCAAGATTCCCGGATCGTGCCGCATCCTCAAACAGGATTTTCGGATTGACAATCAGGGTGTTGCCGACGGTATTCATGAACATACCGCCCACACCGAGCAGGAAGCAGGCCCATAGCGCGGAGCTGTAATTCTTGGCCGCGCCGAACATGAACACCGCAAACGCGCCGATAATATATCCGGCGATGGCAACTGCCTTGAATCCCAGTGCATCACACAGTATTCCGGCGACCAAAACGAAGATCAGATTACTGAAATTAAAGACGGAAAACATCTTGCCCATTTGGGCATCATCGATCTTGAGTTTCTCGACCAGGCGGATCTTGACCGAGCCAAGAAGCGCCATGACAACTCCCAAACCAAAAACGCTTGTAATGGTGACCAGTGTGGCGAGCTTGTACTCGAAAAGCATGGCTGTCCTCCTTCACTACGCGGGGGACTCCAACGTGGTCTGAGGCGCGAATTGATCGGGTCGCAAACAGACCGAGTACGTTTCCCCTCTGTGCCCCGTGCTGCACGAATATCCACAGCCCAAGACACTTCGAGATGTTCCCCCTGTTGGACCAGCAGTATAATCCACAACCAACCGGATGGCAAGAGATTTTTGAGGATTTTTTTGAAAATAAACGATTGGAGTTCCGCGCAGGAAAAGAGGCTGGAAACCAAGAGGGATGGTCAGAGGTCAGTCCCCCAATTCGCTGTCCCAGTAGAGGAATCGTGAACAGCCCTCGCATGTGACAAAATCCTGCCCCCGTTTGACCACTTGAACCACGTGGGGAGTCAAATGAACCTGGCAGGAGTGGCAGTAATCCCCGTTGGCGGGTGTCAAAGCAACCCCATCCTTGGCGTCGAAAACCCGCTGAAACCGGCCAAGAAGATCGGGATCGACGTTCCTTGCGACGACATCGGCGGCCTGGGCAGCGGCGGCCAACTCGGCGTCAATCTCTTCGCTGCGTTTTTGGAGCCTTTCCAGTGTCACCTTCAGGCGGGATTCGTGAGCCTTCGATTCCTCTCGCCGTTCCTGCAAAACGCGCCTTTCGTTGTCCACCGTGTCAAGAAGAACAAGGACTTCCTCCTCGACTTGTCCCCGCTTAACTTTAAAATTCTCAACCTCTTGAAGCGCGGCCTGGTATTCTTTGTTGGTCTTGATCTGAAATAGCTGACCCTTAATCTTGTTTTCTTTGGCCTGGACATCCTGCAACTCGGCCTCTTTCTCGCGCAATCGACGTTCATGCTCCTTGAAAGTGGCTTCCGCTTCCTGCAGAGTTGCTCCGACTTGGGCCAGCTGCTGTTCGACGGCTTTGATTCGCTCCGGCAGTTCCGCCTTTTCTTTTTCCAGGCGATGTCGAACCGCCATAGCCTTTTGCAAATCGACAAGGTTGGCGAGACGAGGGTCCATGGGTCAGCTCATTCCCCCGAATTCTTTGGGCGGGGATAGAGCCTGTCCAGACTGTCCGTCAGTTGTTCGACATATCGAGCGCATGTGATCGCATCCGGCGGACGCATATCCGGGCCGTTGAATGCCACAATATACGAACAAAGGGCCTGAATCACCAGCTCGCAACGTTTAACATCATCAATAAGCACATTGGTATTCATAAGAACCGATTCCTCCAAGTTTTTGTCAGAGTCATCCGTATTCGACGGATAGACCAGCGTTATGAGGATAGGAGAATGCGCTGTGGGACTCAAGGTGACATGCGGGTGGAAAGACTGCGAATTGTGGGTTGAAGAGAAAAGAGGAGCGGAAGGAAAGAGTGGGGAGAAACAGACCCTCCCCCAACCTTCTCCCTGTGGGAGAGGGAGAAGAGACACGGACGAACACGAACAAGCACGGGCAAACACAGACGGAAGTTCCCAGGGCGCACAGCGGTGCGCCCCTACGCCTACCGGCACCCCGCCGATCGGGGTCGAGATGCACCCGCTCCCCTGAGAGGAATCCGGAAAAGGCGGCAGCTGCGCTGCCGCACTCCAAGGCGTTATCACTCCGTCAGCCAGGCGATGTGATCAGCAGCCATGGACGCGGTTGTTCGGTCGATTTGGATGTTCTGTTCCGCATTTATGCTTTTATAGAGCGCGGATATGTCCGGGAAATCGGTCTTGGCCCCGCCGGCAAGAAGGAACAACCTTCCCGGAGCGCCCAGGGCTGCCGCAGTGCGATAATCGCCGACCTTTCGGATCAGGGGGATATAGAGTTCACCCAGCCACGTATCGTCTGCGTCAAGATCCGCGTTGCCCATTTCGGCCATAAGCGAGCGCACATCCGGAGCCAGGCCACGCGCCAGCAGGCACCACAGCCCTGCTTCGCTCAAGCCGACCAGGTTGATCGACTCCACACTCCCCCATGCTTCCACAAAGGCTATCGTGGTCAGGATATCCTGAATCCGGCAGGACAAGTCGGTGTGGTTGTAAACAGCGAAGAACTTGTCACTCTCATCACGCGAGGCAGCTGCCCATGGGGTCTGGTATTCCCCGCAGAGGAACGGGTCCATTGCGACCACGATATGCTTTTTCTCCAGGAGTGCGGAGATCAGTGGGCCGGGATTGCCTTCGGAGGTATCCGCGAAATACCGTTTGCCGTCGGGATGGACCAGGATAGTGGCCGGGTGTTTCACAGAGGGAAGTTCTGCGCGGGTGGCCGGGTAATACAGAAGAACGGGGATGCGCTCCTCTTTCCCCTTTCTGCCCGCAAGGAACGAGTGAATGGTATACCCGTCTCGCTTTGACCTTCCGGTCCGCTGGAACTCTATATCGGAGGGAGCAGGTTTTTCGGCTCCGATAGCGTGCCGGAAAGCCGGTTCCATTTTTTCTTTGAATTGCTTCAAATCCTTTGGATTTTCGGGCCGGAGATCGGCGAGCTGCTGTTTGGATTCCCGAACGATCAGATCGGTCAAAGTCTGCCAATTCATACCGGTGTGAGGCAACGGTCGACGCGCGAAAACCTGGAGATCCTCATCCTTTTCCACGGTGAATGGCTGTTCTTTGAACTTCGCCGGATCATCCTCTCCGAGAAACCATTTCCCGAACCAGGCATAAACCGCCTCACGGCTTTCCTTGTTGTAGTTATGGTCGGCATCCACCTGATGGAAGTCGACGTGGCTTTCCGCATTGAATAGGCGATAGATACTCCGGGTAGCGGGGAATTCATTGAACGGGGTTTCATCGGTCCAGTCGCCGGTGCAGCAGACCATAATCAGGGGGCGCGGGGCAGCCAGCGCGCCGATTTCCACATTGTAAGCGTCAACGCGCAAATTCGGCGCATTCTCGCATGTGCAACCCCCCTGCATGTGCGCCGAGATCATATTCACCGGCGCGACCACTTTCAGGCGGTCATCCAGCGCGGTCAGAATGAAAGTCTGCGTGCCGCCGCCGGAGGCTCCGGTACAGCCGATTCGGTCTTTATCCACATCCTCCAGGGATTCCAGGAAATCCAGCACGCGGATGCTGTTCCAGGTTTGGATACCCATATTTGACACGCCCCACAGGTGGGCGCGGGCATCCCAGTGGTCATGCGTGAGTTGTTTGCTGTCTACATACCCCACCATGTCATAGGAGAAAACAACGTATCCCTGGCGGGCAAGGTTGATGCAACGGCCCGGCACAGACCCGCGATCCTCATTCGCCAGACGTCCTTTTTCCCAGTGTCCATGCGGCGAGGCGATGGCGGGAAACGGTCCTGTTTTTCCCAATGGGCGATAGAGATTGCCTGTGACAAAGAATCCCGGCCAACTTTCAAAATACACTTTTTCGATGCTGTATCCGTCGCGCTCAATCCGCTCGAAGACTTGCGCATTGAGCGGATATCGTTTCGGTTCCGGCCAGAGGCCGCAGGAGACGCGAATGTGGTCTCTTAAATCCCTGGCCCGCTTCTCCCAGGTTTTCTTAGCAGGGTATCCTGGCCAGGTGTAAAACGTATTGAGGTTGCGGACATCCCACAGGCGACGGTCTTTGGGCGGTTCCATGGTCTTCGGCGAAACCAGGGTTACCTCGTCGATTCGCTGTGGATTTGCATCCGGCTTACGGGATAAGGCCAATGCGACGACCTTTTTGCCCAAACCGCTGCCCACCCCTGTCACCTCCAGCGGAAAGGTCTCGTTCGCCTGGAGTTTCACTGTGCCCGCTTTTTCCCATCTGTAGTACCGACCATCCCCTTTTGTGTGGGTCGGCTCGAATGGGGTCCCCGCGATGCTTACCCGGCAGATACTGCCTTCCAACGCTTTGACCCAGACGGTGTATTCACCGCTTTCTGCGACCGATCCACCTTTTTCCATCCAATCCACAAGGATTCCGAGATCGCACAACTGAAACGTACCGGATGCCTGCTGCATGGCTTTTTCTTTTTCGCGAACGGTCTGCTCCTCTCCGAAGACGCCTGGAATGAACGAAACACAGAAGAGGATGAGGAACAAAGATGATATGATTCGAGAGGAAGTCCTGGAAATCATGGGTCCACTCCGTAAAAATAATTGAAATAGGATAATACGCCCATGGGTTTATCCTGGGAAGATCGGATAGAATTGATGGGATGCGTGGTTTACACGTCATCCGAAGGAGATCAAATGGTCCCCCCGAAGGCAATCATAATCGCATCCGGCAGTGAACTGCTCGCCGGTCTGCACACGGACACGAACACACAGTTTTTGGCTCAGTCTCTTCGACGCATCGGGATTGGAGTTGTGCGAACCCTGATCGTGGGGGATGCGTACGATGACCTGGTGGATACTTTTTCGTATGCGCTGGACAGAGCGCAGATTGTGCTTGTATCCGGCGGGCTGGGACCAACAGTGGATGATCTGACTCGTGAGGCGCTGTCGGAAGCCACGGGGATTGAAATGGTTGAAAGTCCGTACGCACTGGCGGAGATCCAGGAACGCTTTCGGTCCTTGAACCGGGAAATGTCGGAGAACAACCGTCGTCAGGCTCTGGTTCCGGTATCGGGAATGTATTTCTCGAATCCCAACGGAACCGCGCCGGGTCTCGTGTTCGATGCTGGAGAGCGGCTGGCGATTGCCCTGCCCGGCCCCCCGCGTGAAATGCGGCCCATGGTAGAGAATTATGTTATTCCGTTTCTGGAACAGAGGTACCCGGGGTTGCCGAGGGAATCATCCGTCATGGTTCGTTTTGTGGGAAGCGGGGAATCCGATATCGACCAGATTCTTCGAGAGAAAGTTCCATTCGATCCGCGGATCCGGGTTTCGCTGTTGGCGCGGTTGGGACTTGTGGATTTGACGTTGTACTGTCCCACCAGCGAAAAGGAAGATCTGGATTTGCTCGAAGAGTCGCGAAATCGGGTTCTGGAGGCGCTGGGGGATTATGCTTATGCCACGGAATGGGTGGATCTGAGTGAGGTGGTTGGACTCCAGCTGAGGAAACGTGGTGAGACGCTGGCCACGGCGGAATCATGCACCGGCGGGCTGATTGGGGCGTCCATCACAGCGATTCCCGGTTCTTCGCGGTATTACCTGGGTGGATTTGTGACCTACAGTAATGAATCGAAGGTTTCGCAGCTGGGAGTCCGCCCTGAGACGCTGGAGAGGCACGGTGCGGTAAGCGAACAAACGGTGCGAGAAATGGCTGTGGGCGGAGTGGAAGCGCTGAACGCGGACTGGTGCGTTGCTGTAACGGGGATTGCCGGGCCGGAAGGAGGGACGCCGGAGAAGCCGGTGGGCACAGTTTGGATCGGAGTGGCCTCTCCCAAGCAAAACTGGAGTTCGGTGCGGCGGTGTCAATTTTTTGGGGATCGCGAGGCGATTCGGGAGAGGACGCGGATTATGACGCTCGATGAGATTCGCAAGGCATTGAAAAAGGTTGCTTTATAGTAAGGGATGGGACAAAGTGGATCTGGTGGGCAGAGCCATACAGTAGAGAGCAGAAAGAAACTGGAGAGGATTCGATTTTTTCGGGGGAAACGACTTGCTTGACAATCTGACCGGAATCTCTGAACATCATGGGCGAAAGCGCATTGCTCGACGGAGGAATCGAAATGAACGAACCCATCATCAAACGGCGAAGTTTCTTGCAGGCAACGGCTGCCGGGACAGCCGCAATCGGACTGGCCGGGCCATCGTTGATAGTCTCCGGGGCGACCGGCATACCGCCAAAGCCCGCTCTGTTGGGCGGAACCCCCATACGCCAGACTCCGTTCCCTTCCTGGCCCATAATCGAGAAGAACGATGAAGAAGCGTGGATGGAGGTCTTGCGCTCCAAGCATTGGTGCCGCCTCGGACAAAAGTCCGTTGAGGCGTTTGAGAAGGAATTTGCGAAGCGGACCGGTTCTAAGGAATGTCTTCTCACCGCCAACGGGACGAGCGCGTTGTGGACAGCGCTGAACGCCCTCGACGTCGGACCCGGCGATGAGGTCATCGTGACGCCTTACACCTTTGTGGCGACTGTGAACGTAATTCTCCTCCAATATGCCCTGCCGATCTTCGTGGACATCGATCCCGAAACCTTCCTGATCGATCCCGACAAGATTGAAGCGGCAATCACGGACCGCACACGCTGCATTCTTCCGGTGCATATTGGCGGTTCTCCCGCCGATCTGGACCGGATCATCGCAATCGGGAAGAAACATAATATCCCGGTGGTGGAGGATGCCTGTCAGGCCCATTTGGCGGAATGGCGGGGTAAGAAGGTCGGCACATTGGGCGATGCGGGATGTTTCAGCTTCCAGGAATCCAAGAATCTGGCCAGCGGGGAAGGTGGCGCACTTCTGACCCGGGATAGCGAACTCATAGACCGGTGCTATTCGTTTCACACGAACGGCATCCGGCGGGACGGTCCCGGATACCTCATCAACGGCGCAAACCTGCGTATGACAGAGTTTCAGGGAGCCTTACTGATGTCTCAGTTGACCCGCTTTGAGGAGCAGAGTCGAATCCGTGTGGAAAACGCCGAGTACTTGACCGATCGCCTGAATGAGATAGACGGTATTCATCCGGCGAAAAAGTACGACGGCTGCACCCGTCACGCTTATCATCTGTATATGTTGCGATACGAGGCGGACAAGTTTGCCGGTCTGCCGCGCGAGCAGTTCCTCAAAGCCTTGCGCGCGGAGGGCATTCCCTGCTCCGGCGGGTACGGCAGCGTAAAAGGAACTTATGCGCTGAACCAGCAACCGTTTATTATGAATTCCCTCAATTCTCGGGGATTCCGGCAAATCTATTCCGAGGAGCGCATCCGAGACTATGTCGAGAGAAACCATTGCCCGCTGGACGACAAACTCTGCACTGAAGCGATATGGTTTTTCCAGTCGATGTTCCTCGGAACGCGCGAGGACATGGACCAGATTGCGGATGCGATCCTGAAAATCCAGGCTCACGCCGCCGATTTGGCGAAGGCTTGATTGCCGCACAGGCCGGAACTTTTCGCCGGGTGCTGTCCATGTCACCTCCGGTCCCATCGTAACACGTCTCCTTTCGGGTGAAACTTGTCGTGCGGTACTCCCGGGAGGATGACATTTTCATTGTGCAGTTACACCCTGACGGTTTCATTGTGCGGGGACAAGAATGTCGGGTGGTGTTGACAGTCAATGGGAAGGCAGATAAATATATCTTTTTGTGGTTTAGCCCCAATTCGCCGATTTGTGATCCGGTGTAGCTCAATCGGCAGAGCAGCTGGCTGTTAACCAGTTTGTTGTAGGTTCGAGTCCTACCACCGGAGCGAGAAAAGAAACTGTGGACCTCCCCAAGTCCTATGGTTTGAGATAGAATCGGGGGAAACAGGAGTCTTGCCCTGTTTCCCCCGTTTTGCTTTGGGGACAAGGAGCCATGCGCTGATGAGGATATGCGGGCCGGGGTGGTCCTGTTCTCCGTCGCCTTTTCTGTATCCTGCTTGCTTTCATGCTCAGCAGGCGGCTGAAAAGTACCTTAACGCGCTTTTAACTTGGCATCAGATCGAGTTTCCAAAGACTCATTCCAGCCTTGACCTGGAATTTACATAAGAATATATTCCTATGTAATAATGGATCCTAAAATCGCAGGGATACATTATGAAACGGACATCCAACGAACTGCCGCACCGAATCGAGCAGTTCAAGGAAGGTCTCAAGAAGGTCGGTGTGAAATTGACTTGCCAGCGCCTTGAGATTTTCCGCGAAATTGCTCAGTCCGAAGATCACCCCGATGCGGAAACGATCTGGAAAGGTGTGCGACAGCGGGTTCCCACTGTCTCGCTCGATACGGTGTACCGGACGTTATGGCTGCTGATGGACCTGGGATTGGTCGAAACACTGGGATGCGTACATGAAAGAGTTCGGTTCGATGCCAATCAGAGATCGCACCACCATTTTGTATGCAGGAGATGTGGCAAGATTTGTGATTTCTATAGCGAGGAGTTTGACCGATTGAGCATCCCGGATAGCGTAAGAGGTTTGGGAAATGTGGAAAGGATGCGCGTGGAGATATCAGGGATTTGTGTACAGTGCTCGGAGAAAGAAAAAGCTGAGCAGGGGATTGATTCTTGAACAAGTGGCCTGTGAAACGATCCGTGGGCCGCGGACAGTGGCTGCGTGGTCCCCAGCCTGAAACCAATCAATACGGAAAGGAGGTGTCGGGTGTTATAGAGCGCGCCTGAATGGCGACGGGATGTGACGGCCGGCAAACCGACATCCATCCCGCTTCGGAACAGAAAGAAAGGAGAAACGAGGATGTTGCATGTACGAATGAAGCACGTGTGCATCGGTGTCAGCGTTGTCTGTTTGTCTGTTCTCAGCTGGAGCGAGGCAGGCTCCGCTGCAACGTCCAGCTACTCACCGGTGGTGATTAAAGAGGATTTTGCTGCCACAATGGCCCGGATGAAGGCTGCCAAGGCGGAAATCCTGCAACGCCAGATGGACCTGCTCAATGAGCGCTATGACCTGAGTGACCGTCCATCGGATGTCATGATGTCTGCCGGACGTCGCGCAGTGCAGGAAGGCGTGCGGGTCAAACTTCCCGAAGGCGTGACATGGAAACAACTCGGCAATATGACTCCGGATGAGATCAGGGACAAGAACCTGTGGCCCAAGGGATTCCTTCCGTTGCCCCATCCGAATCACGCGGAAGGGGGCATGGTTTTCCCGAAGTTCCACATCGATGAAATCAAGAAGCAGGAAGGGCGTGATCTCACCCGCTTTGATCTGGATCTCGATCTGCCGGATCATTTTTTGCCCGAATATCCACCGGCGATCTATCTGACCACACGTCCCGATCTTGGTGATGTGTCACAAGGGAAAGTGGTCACGATCATGAACTACTATGAGTTGTTCAATGGGATCCTCAATCCCAAACAGATCGAGGGGCTTCGCCTGCTTGTGACGCCTTTTCCGCAACAGCAGTTCAACATGACCGAAGACCGGCGATCCGAATTGCCGCACCGGGGTGTGACTTGCTTCGATTGTCATGTAAACGGGCACAGCAACGGGGCCACGCATCTGGTCGGCGATATCCGGCCACAGGAATTCCGGCATCGCCTGGATATACCACCCCTGCGGGGTGTCAATATCCAGCGGCTGTTCGGTTCTCAACGTGCCCTTAAGTCGATCGAAGATTTCACGGAATTCGAACAACGTGCCGCCTATTTTGATGGCGATCCGGTGATTGCAACAAAGAAAGGCGTGAATGTTCTTGAGCGTGGCAGTCAAGTGCATTTCATGGCTGAATTCCAGGCCTTGTTGGATTTTCCTCCCGCACCCAAACTTAACCTGTACGGTCGTCTGGACCCCGAAAAGGCAGACAAATCGGAGTTACGTGGCGAGGAACTCTTCTTCGGCAAGGCCCAATGCTCGGTTTGCCACCCCGCGCCTTACTACACGGATAATCTGATGCACAACTTGAAGGCGGAGCGGTTTTTCAAACCTCAGGATGTAAATGGCCGCTGGGCATCCGCCGATGGGCCAATCAAGACCTTTCCGCTTCGGGGGATCAAGGATTCGCCTCCGTATCTGCACGACGGGCGTTTGTTGACACTTGAAGACACAGTCGAGTTTTTCAACCTGATCCAGGGTCTCAAACTCTCGGAACAGGAAAAGAAAGACCTTGTGAACTTCATGCGGGCGCTATAGCGATGGGATTGAGTGGAGTTTTTCCACTCCGTTCATTTTCCTGAAAAGAATGAGGGCTGAGCGACTTGATCGGCAATCCGGCCCTCATTCGTTCTTCGCATGGTGAGCGTCAATACGGATTCGGCGTTTTTTGACTCGAAAGGGAAATGCGAAAACGCGAATGTTTCTAACCGCTTGAATCTGAAAGGAGAATACAGGAATGGGAACCAAAGGTAGAGCGATTGTCGGGAAGCACGCAGAGCGTGTGATTGAACTTCTGAATAAGGCATTTTCCGATGAATGGCTGGCGTACTATCAATACTGGATCGGAGCGAAGATCGTTGCCGGTCCGATGAAGGATGCCGTGATCGCGGAGCTGTTGCAACATGCGGCGGATGAACTTCGTCATGCGGACCTGGTCTCAAACCGCATTATTCAGCTGGGCGGTACTCCCGTCACAACGCCGAAGAAGTGGTTCGAACTGACGAACTGCGGTTACGACGAACCGGCCGATCCTTTTGTCAAGAAGATCCTTGAGCAGAACATCTCCGGGGAGCAATGCGCGATCGGTGTCTATCATGCGCTCATGGAAGAGGTCAGCAGCATCGACCCGGTCACCTACAACCTCGCCCTGCAGATCCTTCAGGATGAGGTGGAGCATGAAGAAGACCTTCAGGCGCTCCAGGAGGACCTGGATCTCATGCTGTCGAGACCGGCCTGAGCGCGAAATCGTTGAGCCGGGGAGATCCCGGCAACAATCAGACTGACAAAAGCCCCCGATAGAGATGCCTGTCGGGGGCTTGTTTTGTCGGGATTACGAGAGGAATCCGCGTGGCGGAATGTCCCTCGATGTCAATTCTTCTGAGCGTCCTTTTCCTTTGCCGGCTCCTGAAGAACGTATTCGCATGCCTGGAGAATCGATCCCCCTTCGCCGTCGAATGATTTCCAGCGGGCGTAAATCGTATCAAGCAATTCTCTCGCCTTGGGATCTTGAAACGCACCCAGGGCGTTCAGTACATACAACGTTTCAGTATCTTCCGAGCAGATCTCTCTGCGGTGGAGGGTGAGTTCGGCAAGACGAGGCAGAAGAGAAAAGATATCGGCAGGATTTTCGCTCGCGTCGTGGTTTTCCTCCGCATAGCGCATAAGAATAAAACGGGGAGACCCAAGCGTCGGTTACGTACTTTGACAGCAGACCACTCTCAGCGGTGGGTATTGTCCGGACACGGCGTGTCATTTTTCGCCATCTCTCCGGTCCTGTCCACCACAGTATTCACGGGATGACGCTCCATTTCTTGCAGCGCTGCGACCATCTCATCCAGATCGTAATGATATCGCCCGGCAAATTCATCCCGGTTCCTCCAGACTTCCGACAGGATTTCATTCTTCATGTTCATTAACCTCCAACATCTCGATCGGGGTGCAAATCTCCGGGCACGAATAACCTTGTATGTTACATACCTTCCTTATCAAGGGTTTCGTCGCAGGATTGTTGATGTGACGGCCATTCCATGTAAGCAAATAATTCACGCCTGAAGTCGTCTTGCCGCTGCATCCGGATCTCCCGATTTGATCTCTGCGATTACCAATTCGGAAATATACAAGTCGTATTTGTGTCGATTGTTTTCCCACCATTCGGAAGTCACTTGCTGACATGCGGCTGTGGGCAGATCTCGGCTTGGTTTGGCCGACAAGTAGCTGATAATTGAAGTCTCAACGTATATGCAAGACCTATTCATGTTCATCAATCACTCCACACGAGAATATCGTCGTTCCAAAAGATCGCAGCAAGGAGAAGCGATAAGAACAAGGGCCTGTTTCTGTTCATGTCCGCCTGCCGAACAACCATTGCGTTGTCCCCGCCTCCGCATCGATCGCAATTGATTACTTTGCCAATAGAACGAAGCGACTTGACCCCCGGCACTTCTTCGATCCACCCCACCCACCAATCGCCATCCTGTTTCACGACAGCCGTGTATTCATTCTTCACGGGATTTACCTCCTGTTTATTCGCCGATTCCCGGGACTTTCCGTTCCCTCCCAATTATATCACTCCCGCCCCGCTTCGTCAGGCGGTTGGGAAATCGTGTACGGATCAGGCTCCGGAATCACCTGAAGGGCGACATTGGGGGACCCGGAAATCCCCACTGCCGAATCGCCTCTATCGTCGGATGAGGGAGAATCCTTGAGCTTGCGACATTCTTGCGACATTTGGCTCCCCTTCCCCCACCCCCAGCACATAAAGGCAACTTCCGACACATGCCCATCTCAGGTAAACTCAGTAGTTCAATCAATTCGCAGTATGGAACCCCGTGTCATTCCGATGGGCTTTCGATGGGGTTCGAGGGTGTATTGTGTCCGCTGGTTCGTTCACTGTTCTATTCATCGACCGGAGGGGGTTGTTCCGCGCGCCGGTCGCGGCATTTCTGCTTCAGCAGGAACTCAGGAAAATAGGGCATGAAGATGTGATCGTCCTCGCCGCTGGGATTGAGGCGGATGAGGGACGGACCTTGTCTCCTTTCGAGCAAGAGACTCTTTTCCCCCTGGCAACAGACTCCATGGAGTCTGTATCGCACAAGGTGGGTCCTGATCTGGTGGACCGCATCCACTTGGCGTTGGTTATGGAATACAGCCAGAAAGAATGGCTTCTGGAGCATTTTCCGCAGGTGTCGGATCGGCTTCGTCTGTCAGGGCGGTTCATCCCGGGAGTGAATCGGGTGGAAATTCCTCCGGCCGTTCCGAAAACCGACATGGATTCGCGGCAGGTATTCAATCTGCTGGAACTGGCGGTGCTGGGGCTGGTGTCGCGGTGGGATGAGGTCCGTAACCGGTTTTTCGTTCGCCGGAAGTTTGATATCGCGGTGGGGGCGGATCATCGGGGATTCCTGGTGAAAAAGGACATTGTTGACTATCTCAAGAAAGACGGATACCGAGCGATTGATGTCGGAACACACAGCGCAGAGGCCTGCGATCATCCGATTTATGCGTTCAAAGTGGGCGAGATGGTCGCCCGCCAGGAGGTTGACCGGGGGATACTGGTCTGCGGGTCGGGCCTGGGCATGTCGATCTCAGCGAACAAGGTGCCTGGAGTTCGGGCGGCGATGTGTATTAACCCAGACCATGCCGCGCTCTCGCGATCTCACAACAACGCGAATGTGTTGTGTCTGGCAGCGGACTGTTTCCCGGAAGAGGAAGAAATTGAAATTGTCAAAGCCTGGTTGAAAACGGGATTTCTGGGCGGCAAATACCAGCGCCGGATCAATCTGATTACGCATTACCGGCAGGCGGCGGCGGCGGAAGGCTTGCCCTCTGACCACACGTGATTTCCTCACCCCCCGGCCCCCTCTCCAAGCGTGGAGAGGGGGAGCAAGACAAGCGCATCCCCGTCATTCCGGCGAAAGCCGGAATCCTGGAGTTTGGCTATTTTTGGGCATAGAAGCAAGCGGAGTGAAGGGAATATAGGAGACGATGGAGATTCTGGGGCTTCGTAGTGGGTGGAGAGGGATTTGCGAAGCCGGAGAAATGGTTGGTCTGGATGG
>JAKQSI010000114.1 GCA_029570205.1 Candidatus Omnitrophota bacterium
TTTCAAATCCCGAATTAAAAAACCTCACCACTATCCGGAATGATATCACCCCTCCTCACTTCCTGTTAAGGCGGTTTTTAAACTTTTTTTCGTGTGGTGGTGATGATCTTCTGACAGGCAGGGACGCCTGTCCTACCTGGAAGAACCAACCCTCCCCGTAAACGGGGAAGGAAAAGCACCGGGGGCAAGATGTCCCGCTCCCCTGTTATTCTGCGACCATCATTCCGGCTGCAATGATATGCGAGACGGCGGCAGAGTTCTACTCCGTATCCGCCTCCAAAACACAGCTGCAAAGGAGGCTTTGCCGTCCCGGTGACCGTCCTTGAGCCGAAGCGGGAAATCCTGACAATAGAGCGTGTTGATGTGTACACGGTTCCGAAGACAAGGAGCATTGATGACAGAGGTCGCACGCATTTACCCGCATATCCCGCTCTTGGAGACGAGTGTTCAGGAAAGTCTTCCTCGTGCGGATGGTTCTCGGATCACGTGGGAAGAGCCACGCCGATTGCTTTTCCGCAGGATTGTCAGGCGGGACGGTTCTATCGTAGATTTTCGACGAGAGCGAATCGCCGAGTCGATTCGATCGGCGCTCGGCACAGCTGCTTCATCCCCCCAGGCAGAGGAACTGACGGATCGAATTATCATCTTCCTGGCCAACCGTTTTCCCGACCGGCTGTTGACGACGGCAGAGGTGGCCCTGTCTGTGGAAACCGTTCTTCTTCGGAGCGGGCTGACCGAACCGGCAAGAGTATACGCCGAACGGCAAGGTGGCATATCCCCACGTGTGGACGGCAGCGATGGGAACCGATGGCCGTGGGATCGCTCCCGAATTGTCGCGGCGCTTCATCGCGAAACCGGCCTGGACCTCTTGCTGGCGGAAGAGATCGCCCGCGAGGTGGAGCAGACAATCATTCATTCGCGCCTCAACTCCGTCACCGCGTCTCTGGTCCGGGAATTGGTGAATGCCGCACTCCTGGAGCGCGGGCTGGATGAGGTCCGTCGCCGACATACCCGCCTGGGGCTGCCGATTCACGATGTCCTTGTCAAATATGCGGAATCGAAAGCGAACGGCGATCTGGCCGCTTGCCTGGGACAGGAGGTTTTGGCGCAACTGACATTGACACATCTTCTTCCGAGTCGGCTTGTCGATTTATATCGCGAGCATCGGATTTATATGCACGAAATAAGTTCTACTCACCTGCCCCGATCGCGGCGTGGCTCGCTTTCGGAACAGATCGCAAAGGGCGATTCGCCGGAGAGTGTCGCCAGGCGGCTGATCGGTCTCCGGTCCGACGTGCATCATCATATAAGCGTTTTCGTCGATCCGGGATCGCTTGGGAATTGGGGGACGGAGGAACTGTTGCGCCTGTTTCGCGCTTTGTCGACTCCGTTTTCTCCAATTGTGACGGAATTCGAATGTCCCATTGTGCAGAAGAATGATCCGGCCGTTCAGGCGATATTGGAGGCAGCGACAACGGCGGGGCAGGAAAGCGCCATGTTCCCGGCGATGGTTCAAATCGTGTTGAAAGTATCGCATCCCAAGGCGGTTCCCATTTCGAAAGCGGAACCATGCTGGCGGTCGGGGACCCTGGTCATCGAATCGGATATTCCTCACTCGCATGAGCCGGATACTATCCAGTCCAAGTTTTCTGTGGACCTCGGATGGATCAGCGAGACCCATCGGGGAGATGTGATAAAAGTAGTGGAGGAACTCAACAGGATTTGCCGTCTGATTGCCGAGTACACCTCTGCGGTTCAACAGGCTACCGAACTTCGCCAGGCCGCTCTGTGGAAGGAATCCGCGGGATGGATGCCTGTGCAACTGGGGCTTTTCGGAGTTCGAGAGGCTTTCGAATATACGGGAGCGTCCCGGTGGCCGGGTTTTGTGGGAATGCTGAAGGAGCTTCAGAGTCGGTCGTTTGCCGGCCAGAGGTGGTTGTGGTTCTCGGAATCGCCGGGGCGTTCCGTGCGAAGCTGGTTCGGACAGAAAGAAAATCCCGTTCCATCTTGCTTGTCCGGAAGCGATGGGTTTTTGTTTGATTGCAGCGACCGCCAGGAATACTGGAGGGAGCTGGACATAGTGCGGCGGTTCGGCAATGTGTCGGAGCGGACTTTGAGATCGGATCTTTTGGAATTCATGTTGAACAACAGGGTTTTTCGGCGGTGGGGATATGCGTCCAAAGTCTCCTGGTGTTCCTGCTGCGGAAGACCACTGGCGGCGGAGACGGCGCTGTGCGCCGCTTGCACCGGAGCACGAGTGATCAACGCAAGAAGGGATGGGTGGTATCTAAGGACGGGGATGTGAAGAGGCCCCCCCCCCGGCCCTCCCCGTAAACGGGGAGGAAGTCTTCTTCCCCCCGTTTACGGGCGGACTCAGGGGGGGTAAAAGGAAAACAAAGCGGCGGGTGAAGCCGCTTATTCGAAAAACAAGGAGAACACGAACATGTCGATACAGGAAATGGGACGGAGGGCTTTTCTGGGAGCGGCTTCGATTGCAGCCGCCGGGATGGCATCACCACAGAATGTTTTCGCGCAGGCCGAAACCACAAAGCCGCGAATCGGGCTGATTCTGTATACCCTTCGTGAGTACATGAAAACAGCGGATGACATCGCCCGAACCTTGGAGCGGGTGCGGGAAATCGGCTATGAATATGTCCAACTGGCCGGATGGGAACCGCTGACCGCCAACGATATGGCGAAACTACTGAAACAAAACGGATTGACCCCGGTTGCCTCGCATACCGGCTGGGATGCGCTGAACAAGGATATGCAGAAAATCGTAGACGATCACAAGGAACTGGGTTGTACTCAACTCGGAGGAGGAATGCCTGAACGATACCGAAGTGCCCAGGGGTATGTCGATTATGCCAAAGAAACCATTGAAATGTGCAAGAAACTGGCCGAATTCGGAATGACATTCAGCTATCACAATCACAGTTATGAGTTTACCCATTACGAGGGAAAAGCCGGGGAACAGATCCTGATAAACTGCTGTGTTCCGAATAGCTACTATTTCGAGATCGATGTTTATTGGGTACAGCATGGCGGCGGGGACCCGGCACAATGGATCCGGAAGGTCAAAGGCCGTGTACCGACTATCCACGTGAAAGATATGGTCATCTTCGAGGACAAGCAGATATTCGCGGAAGTCGGGGAGGGGAATCTGAACTGGAAATCGATTCTGAAAGCCTGCGAGGTGTCCGGCGTCAAATACTGCATTGTAGAACAGGACACCTGCCGGAGAGATCCGTTTGAGAGTATTGCGATCAGCCTGAAGAACATGAAAGCCATGGGGTTGGCCTGAGAGTATACTCAAACCGGCAGGACAGGCCTCCGTGCCTGTCGGCAGCCGGGTAACATCAATGTGTCGGCGGAGCGATAAACTCACCGACAGGCTCCACGTTCAAGCCTTCCGGCGGGATCTTTTCTTCCATTCCCAATGCCCAGAAAATCCCGTTGATGAGCAGCCGTCGCATGGCCTCGTTCTCGAAGTCCTGAGGATGCCCCAGGGTGGTGAAGAAGACCCGCGCCGGTTTTCCGCTCGATCCCGTGAATGTCTTTGTCCAGGCCACCGGCTGCGTCAACGGATATTGTTCCAGTTCTTCCGGCTTCTTCTCAGAGTTCATGCTGAGACCGACCAGCAACGGCTCGCAGTCTCCCACAAGCGGTGTCACATGATACAGCCATGAGGCGCAATGGAACGGAGTCGTGATTCCTCTCAAAATGGGATGGTCCGCCATTTCGGGAATCAGGGTAACATCCGTGCTGGAGGTGTGCCCGTGATGTGTGATCCACTTCTGCCCGAATACCTCGATCCCGAATGCATCGTTCCATTTCGCGTTCGGACCCTCCGGGTATCGGAACGCATGGGTGCTGGTGCGCAGCCCCACAACAGGCCGGCCGGAATTGACATAATCCAGAATGGCATTCAGCTGGTTATCGGGCAATGCGCGAAACCGTATGAAGAACACAGCCAGATCCGCATCGGCGAGCGCGTCCAGTCCATCGATATTCTGCTGGAACTTGGGATTCCGTTCCCCGCTGGCGGGATCGGTTGCATACAGCACGGTGCAGGTGAACCCGTGCCGCTGCTGCAAGATATCCGCAACCATCGGCATAGTGATTTCCGAGCGATATTCGTCATCTCCCGTCACAAAGACAACATGGGGAGCCTGCCGTGAACTTGTGCAGCACATCATCGAACCCAACAGAAGAACATAGAAGATTTTCTTGTATGACATGGTTACTCCCTCCGACCTTTTCGGGCGATTCAACGAAGCGACTCATTGTAAGACGGAATACCTTGTATGGCAATGCCGAATTTCGAGACCGCATTCCGCTGATTCAGGCATACGCCGGGTCCGAGGCTCGTGGCTCCCCGTCAAATTCGAGTTCAATCACGTTCATGTACGGGTCCGGCGGGTAATCCGGAAATCCACGAAACCAAACCCGGTCTCCCTTCTGTTCGATGGTTGCCTCCTGGCCGGTCGACAAAATGCGGGCGGACACAACTTTGCTTCCACACCACGCAAAAGCGACCGTTGACCCTGGCCATCGCTGGATTAACAGATACACCCGGTCTCCGACCCGCGAGGCCAGTCCCAGCGCCGGGGCGCTGATGGGCGACGGCCCTGCGCCATAGATTGCTTTCCCATTTGCGCGCATCCATTGTCCGACATGGCGAAGTATCTCCACCGACTCAATGGGGAATTCCCCTTCTCCATCCGGACCGACGTTGAGGAGCAGATTCCCTCCCCCATCCACGCAGGTGGTCAGCAGACGGATGATTTCGTGAGGAGACTTGTAGTTCCGGTCGTATTTCGCGTATCCCCATGTGCGGTTCATGGTATAGCAGGCCTCCCAGGGGCGAGTCTCCACACGAATGACATTTTCCGGTGTGCTGAAATCCTCTGCCAGACCCGCACGATCATTGATGAGAATACCCGGTTGCAATTCACGAACCGTCCGGTTGAGTTCTCCCGAGCGCCACAGCTCCGCTTTGTGTGGGTGCATCATGTCGTACCAGAGGATGTCCACGGTTCCGTATTGTGTGCAAATCTCGCGCACTTGCGCGTGCGCCTGCTCCACCTCCGAGCGATAAACCTCGTCCGGCTGAATGACACTATGAGGAATTGCCCCGGGGAACCGCCAATCCATCAGGGAATAATAAAATCCCACACGCATCCCCATTGTCCGGCAGGCATCGACAAACTCCTCAATAAAATCCCGCTTTGCCGCAGTCTTCGGCGCGGTGAAATCGGAGACCCTGCTGTCATACAGGCAAAAACCGTCATGATGCCGTGTGGTGATTACCATGTAACGCATCCCCGCATCCTGGGCCATGGCGACCCATTCCTTCGGATGGAAATGCTGCGGTTTGAACCGATCCGCCAGTTTCGCATATTCCTCCAGGCCGAAATGCTCCTGGTAGAAAACCCACTCCCCACGCCCCAGGAGCGAATACAACCCCCAATGAATAAACATGCCGAAACGGGCCTCTCGCCACCATTGCAAACGATCCTTGGATTGATCCTTGGATTCAAGATTCATTGTTGAATGTTCCTTTTCTGTGAGAATCGTCGAGTTTCCACCGCGATCAAATGCCGCGCATCCGGTTGTCGCTGCGGCGACTGCCGCGCTTTGCAGGAAATCTCTTCGTGGGATACCTCTTCGATGGTTCATCAGGGTCTCCGATTTTCACGGTCTCACATCGAATGGGCGCTGTCAATTCCAATCGGTCTGCCGGACCCCATGCCTTGCAAAGAGGACCTCAGGGTGGAAAATGGGCTATCTTTCAAAGAGAGGCAGGCAGGATGAACACGTCGATACAGCCGTTGAGAACACGGATGAAATACCGGGCGTTCTTTATTCTCCTGGCAGTTTTTTTTACAGCGGACCCCTTCGCCGGAACAGTTTTCTTTCAGCCCATTGATCCGCCCCGAAAAACCCAGGTGATGGTGCATCGTGGCCTGATGTGCGCCGCGCCGGGCAACACCCTTCCGGCGTTCCAGGCCGCCATCGAAGCGGGATTCGAATGGGTGGAAACGGATATTCGCCTGACCCGCGACGGGCGCTATGTGCTGTTGCACAATGACACCGTGGACAGCACCACCGACGGCTCCGGCAAGGTTGAGGACATGCTTCTCGCCGATTTGAAAAAGTTGGACGCCGGAATCTGTTTCGCCCCCAGTTTCAAAGGCACACGCATCCCAACCCTTCGCGAAGCGCTGGAGTTCTGCAAAGGAAAGATCAATCTCTACCTTGACTGCAAGGGCCGTATCAATCCCGAAACTCTGGTGAAAGACATTCGGGAAACCGGCATGGAGTCTCAGGTAATTGTCTTTGACGATCCCGATGTGCTGAAAGAGGTCCGGCGCATCTCCGGGGGCAGTGTGCCGATCATGCCCAGCATCAATGACCGCCTGGAAGTGAAATACTGGATGGATAACCTTTCACCTCAGGCCGTCGAAGTTCATGCCGAACTGCTGACGCCCGAATTGGTCCGTGGGTTCCATGAGGTCGGTGTGACCGTGCAGGCACAGACATTGGGCAAACGCGATTGCCCGGAGGTATGGCGACGCTGCTTCGAGATGGGTGTTGACTGGATCCAGACCGATCTCGGCGAGGAGGTGCTGGCCGAGTACGTCTTGTATCACACGGGTGCGAATTTTCCTGTAAAGATCTCTTCCCACCGAGGCGCAAATGAATTTGCGCCGGAGAATACGTTGGCCGCTTACGAAAAGGCTGCGAAACTGGGCGTAGATTTTGTCGAAATCGACGTACACACCACAAAGGACGGCGAACAGGTCTCCATTCACGACCATACGCTGGAGCGAACGACAAACGGGACCGGCGCGGTGTCGGATATCCGCTTCGAGGATCTGCGAAAACTCTCCGCCGGGGCCTGGTTCGGCGCCCCTTTTGCCGATCAAAAAGTTCCTACCGTCGATGAAATCTGTGAGTTGCTGAACGAGTTTGAAACAAAGACCGGAAGGGCGGTGGAATTGTATGTGGACTGTAAAGCCCCCAATCTGGAGAAACTCGCCGACATTCTCCGCAAGCACAGGAAACTGAGCGGTGCGGTCTTCTACGGGCATCCGGATAGCTTGCTGCTTCTGCGGAAATACGCCTCGGGGGCAAAACTCATGCCGCCGATGGGCAATCCGTCCGATTTGGAATTACGGGCCAGCCAAGTCAAACCTTATGCGCTGGATACGCGGTGGTCGATTCTGTCACAGGAATTGATCTCCAACGCCCATAAGAAAAACATTCGAATCTTCTCGGATGCCATGGGAGATAACGAAACGATCGAGCGCTATCGACAGGCCATTCACTGGGGAATCGACACGATCCAGACCGATTACATTCCGCGTGTGCTTCGGGCGATTGAGCTGGAGAGGCTGTATTGATTCGACATTTAGTTGCCGATGCTGACCAGCGCGTTGCTGGAGTCGTAAAACAGGTGTTCATCGACAAGACGCCAGACGTGCGTTCATGGAACTGGGACACAGCCCGCCAAATTGACAATTTGTGGGGATTGGGATTTAATGACGAAACGATAAAGCCCGTCCGTCAAGATCATTCTGACCCATCCGTAAGAGGAAACCTTATGAAAAAGATACTTTACGGAACAAAAGAGTTTGTGGAGATCTTCGCGCTTGTTGGGATTGTCAGCTTGGTATCTCCCGCGATTTCATCCGGCGGAACCGACACCGGATGGATCAAAAAAGATGGAAAAGACCTGTTTCCCATCGGGTGCTATGAATTGCCCAAAGAGGATGCAAAGCTTCAGGCCATGGCAGACGCCGGATTCAACCTGGTGCGCTGCAACAACCGGGAAGACCTGGATCGCGCACAGGAGGCCGGCATGATGGGCTGGATTCCCCTGAGCCTGCAAAATGGCCCGACCGGGGACTTGCGGAAACTCGTTGAATCCGTCAAGGACCATCCCGCTCTTGCCGTCTGGGAAGGCCCGGATGAGGTTGTCTGGAATTTCACGGCATTCAGCGGCCTCTACAAAACCATGGGGGTCCATAAGGTTTCGGGAGAATGGTGGCTTCAAACCGAAAATGCCGTAAAATACGCGGAGGAACAGGCCCGCACGATCATTCCCAACATCCGCGAATCCATTGAGGTGATCCGCACACTGGACGGAAAAGACCACCCCGTATGGATCAACGAGGCCCTGAAAAGCGATGTGCGCTATGTGCGTCAGTACGTGGACTGGGTGGATATCACGGGCTGTGACATCTACCCTGTGAAGAAAGACGGACGAAACGTGGTTTCGGTGGGAGCGGCCACGGAACGCTGGAACCGGACCGGCCGGGGCAAGCCGGTCTGGATGGTTCTGCAAGCCTTTTCCTGGCACGAACTCGGTGACGATTATAGCGCACGGGGAATCGCCTACCCGACTTTCGACGAATCGCGATTCATGGCTTACGATGTTGTTAGCCATGGAGCCGGGGGCATTCTCTACTGGGGCTCTCATTACTTAAACTCCGAACCGTTTCGGCAGTCGCTTTACGCTCTCACCAATGAGTTGGCAATGTTGCAACCGTTTCTGACCGCGCCTGAAGTCGAAGGTGTCCGGGTGAATCTGATCGACGATGAGGGGAACGAAGCCGTGCGTGGCGTCCGGATAAGCGCTCGACGGGCCGGAGACGATTGGATTATTGTGCTGGTAAATGAAGATGATTGCCGCCACATGGGCGTGGAAGTTACCGGCCTGAATGAATTGAACGGAAAGACCTTGCATTTGCTCTATGGCGCGGAAGAACTCGTTGTCGATCAGAACGAACTCATTGCCCGTCTGCTGCCGCGGCAAGTGAAAGTGTATGCAACCGGTAGACAATGGGAGACAGACCGCCCGGTCGGCCGGGATTTCGCCGAATAGTCCCATAACTACTACTTGTTGGCGCATGTCCCCCAATTCAGAGAAAAGATTAGTGTACACCGGATGTGTTTCAGCACACCCTTGCCGCGTGCAGACTCACCATCCGAAAGGGAGCAGAGTTATATGGCCACTCAAGGGATGAAGAATCTCGAAGCGCTTTATATCCGAAAAATACTGGACCGAGTCCGAGAAATCCGGGAACGGTTCATTTACTCCGTGAGAGTTCCGGTAGAGGATGTTGCCATCGCAGAGACCATGGAGCATCTCTCGATTCGCGAGGCGAAACAACTCAAGTACAGGCGCGTGAAGGACGGGCACTCCTGGGGCCGGAATTGGGGCACAGCCTGGTTCCGCCTCCGAATCCGCATTCCAAAACAGTTCCGCGGGGAATGCGTGATGCTTCTGTTTGATCTGGAACGAAGCGAATCGCTGATTTTCCGCCGGAATGTACCTGTCCGGGGGCTGAGCTGGGCGCGCGAGGATTATCTTTTAACGGATTGTGCGCGAGGCGGCGAAACAATCGAGCTATATGTGGAGGCGGGGGCAAATGCGCGGCTCGGGGAGTTTCGTGTACGCACCATGCGTCAACCTGAAATCGCAATTCTTAATCGTGAAGTATGGGAGGCGTACTGGGACCTCTCTGCCCTGGCCGACTTCATCGATCCGAATGTTCATTACAACTGGCTCAAAAAGCCTTATCCGGTTCTACCGGATACCGATACCCGACGGGCACGGATTATTTTCGCTCTAAACCAGGCTGTAGATGTATTCGATTACGGCGATCCATCCCGCGAGGCCCTCCGCGACCAGGCTCGGAAAGTGCGGGAGATTCTGAAGCCGGTATATGCCTGTCGCGCTCACGACTCCGCACAAGTCTGCGTCGCAATGGGACACGCCCATATTGATGTCGCCTGGCTCTGGCCGCTCTCCGAAACCGTGCGCAAAACCGGACGGACATTTGCAAATGTGTTGGAGTTAATGGATTGTTATCCAGATTTTACTTTTGTACAAAGCCAGCCGCACCTGTATGAATTCGCGCGCGATCGTTACCCGGCTCTGTATCGGCAGGTTCGAGAACGGGTAAAGGAAGGGCGTTGGATTCCGGTCGGATGCACATGGGTCGAACCGGACTGTAATATCACAGGGGGCGAAAGCCTGGTTCGTCAGATTCTTTTCGGAACGCGTTTTTTCGAGCAGGAATACGGAATCCGATCTTCTATCCTGTGGCTGCCGGATGCGTTCGGCTATCCCGCATCTCTCCCGCAGATTATGAAACGGAGCGGGATCGATTATTTTTTTACCACGAAGATATCCATCAACCAATTTACCCGCTTTCCATATCACTCGTTTTATTGGGAAGGGATCGACGGGAGTCGGGTACTGGCGCATCTTTTACCCAACGAAGAATACAGTTCCGAAATGGAACCGTGGTTGATCCGCATGGGGGAAAACGACTACGCTGAAAAGGATCGCTCTCCTATTCAGATGCTCCTTTATGGCCGGGGAGATGGAGGGGGAGGTCCCTCCCGGGATCACCTGGAACGGCTTAACCGTTACCGGGAGTTTGAAGGCTTGCCAAGGATCGAATCCGGGTCGCCTGAGGACTTTTTTGTCCGCCTGGAACGCGAGTCCGAGGATCTTCCCAAATGGGTCGGCGAACTCTATCTCGAGCTACATCGGGGCACATATACCACGCAAGCACATACAAAGAAATGTAATCGTCAGGCGGAATTTCAGCTTCGGGAGGCGGAAATCCTCTCGTCAATCAATATGCTGTGTGGGGGTAGATATGAACAGAAGCGAATAAACGATGCGTGGAAACTGGTCCTCTTGAATCAATTCCATGACATTATCCCCGGCAGTTCGATTGACGAGGTCTATGTCGAATCGGACCGGCAATATGCAACAGTCCTCAAGGAGGCGGCGGAAATATCCGGGGCCTCTTTCAGTGAAATTGCGAAAAGAATCGACACACGTGGAAATGGCTATGCGGTATTGGCCTTCAATTCTCTATCCTGGGATCGCAAGGATATCGTAGCGGTTTCGGCGGAGGGTTTGGAGAGAAAAATCCCGTATATTGCCGTTGACTCGGATGGGGAGGAAATGCCGGTACAGATCGGCGCCGACGGTGTTGCGCGGTTTATCGGAAAGGTCCCCTCTCTCGGTCATAGTGTTTTTCATATTCGGAAAGGACAGGACGATTGTCCTTCCATCCACGCCGACCCACTCTTGATGGAAAATGACTATGTCCGAGTGTTATTTGACCGTCGGGGACGTATTCGGCAAGTGTATGACAAGAAACACGAGCGGGATGTATTGGCCCCGGACTCCCTGGGGAATCGGTTCATTCTATTTGAGGACAAGATGGCGAGCACCGGGGAGGCATGGGATATCGATATTTTCTACAACGACAAACCGCTGGAGAGCGACGGTACATTCGAGACCGTCGAGGTCGTTGAGGGGGGACCCGTTCGTGCAGCCGTTCGGATCTCACGAACGATTAGTAAATCGCGAATTTCGCAGGATGTTATCCTTCGCGCAGATTCTCCGCGAATCGACTTCGCAACCACGGTTGACTGGGGTAATGAGAAGGATGTATTATTAAAGGTAGCCTTTCCGGTGAACGTCCGTTCGGAGAAGGCACGCTACGAGATTCAATTCGGCAGTATCGAGCGGCCGACGCACTGGAATACCCCCTGGGATTTCGCCCGATTTGAGGTTCCTGCGCAGAAATGGGCGGACCTTTCCGAGGGAGATTACGGGGTTGCGCTGCTGAATGATTGCAAGTACGGATACGACATCCGGGACAATGTCATGCGGCTGACATTGCTTCGCGCGCCGAAGGTTCCGGGGAAGACGGCGGATGTGAATAGGAGGCATGTATTTACCTATTCCCTTTTCCCGCACGCCGGCGATTTCAGCGCCGGTGTAGTGAGGGAAGCGTATGAACTCAACGTACCGATTCGAACCATGAAGGTCGGCCATTCGGCAGGGGATCTGCGGCCGAAAATGGGATGGATGTCAATTAGCGGCCCGAATGTTATCATCGACACAATCAAGAAGGCAGAGGACGATTCCGGGATTATTGTCCGCCTTTACGAAGCGCATGGCCGGCGCGGGCGGCATTCACTCGAAACGTCCTTGCCTGTCAAACGAGCCTTCGAGACCGACCTGATGGAAAATATGATTGGAGAGATGAACTTCAAAAAAGGCAAAATCGCCCTGGATATCAAGCCCTATGAAATTCGGACGGTGAAGTGGATGGTGACCGACCGGGACTGACACAGGTGGAGATTACATGCGTAACCACGGGATATAATGAAGCCATAGCATACGTAACGGTCGTGCAAAAGAATAGGCAAAGATAAAAAGCAGGGCATAGGAAACTGCTCCGGTAACAAACCGTTTTCTCTCCATACGATCATAGAACCACAGCATGGACGATGTAGCCAAAAGCACACACACCGGCAGATACGGTACCCGATAGCGGGAAAACCCGAAAAATATATATGTATTGAGTACATAGTTCAGGAACAGCAGATGAACGATCAGTGTATGCCGGCCGTATTTGAATAAGGTCCATAATCCGAACACCGCCAGGGGCACTATCGGCGCCCAATGCAAGAGCTCCAGCCGCCCATAGCACTTAAAACCACACCATATCTTTTTCACCCCCATCACAACAAACCAATGAAAGGGGTCGGAAAATATATATTGCCATACATATTTTGTATACGCTTTGGCCAGACCAACAGAATCGCCGGGCGCGACACTGTTGCGGATCTGTGAGACACAGTCGCGAAACTCCGGCGTGGCATCGTCCCCCAACACAGGGAAGCCTTTCGTAGCCCACGGATTATTACCGTGGAACCAAGTGTAGGCAGAATAAGCCGGATCAGCAAGGGCAAAGTAACCGTTCCGGATTTTATTTCGGGCCATCCAGGAAACAGTCGGCACAGAAAACACAAGGAGTGCAATAGCACAGCGCGCCCATATCCGCTGTTGCTCGTTTTTCGCGAAAATGGTGAGGAGGAGGAAATACAAAAAAATGACGGTACCTAACGCCCCCAGAGATGCCTTTACCAAGGCGCCAAGCCCCGCTACTAAACCAAGAACAGCTGCGCTACCCCATGTTTGAAACCGATATGCCCGCGTGGCGGCCAATATAAGAAGAATGTGGATCAAAACACTCGGCAATTCATAACCGGCAGTTATGGTTTGGTAATATAGAAGCGGTGAGCAAGCCAAAAGCGCACTCGAGATTCGCGCCGCTCGAAAATCCGATGTCATCCGCAGGGCTGTATAGTGCATTGCAATGGTAGAAAAAAAACACCACAGGCAGTGCAATCTTGGTCGCAATAATTGTTTCACCCAAAAGCCACATGCAAATCGCGAAATAGACACTTGTTAGAGGGGCAACACTCTGACCGAATTTCCCCTCTCGCAGTACCATTGATGCTTCACCCATCCATGACATACCCCCATCGAGCGTATCCCATCCCGTAAATCGCCAATAAAACACGGCTGCTATTGTCTGGAATACAAGTAGTGTAACTAAAAAAAGCGGGTCATAATGCAGAAAACGTCCCCAGTATCTTCTTGCGTAGCTCATTGGCAATGAATTTGCAGACATTCGAACGCTCCTCGGGTTATAGTAGTCATATTCATTGAACTGATCGTCATGCATTCAAAACAAAGCGATGTTGCGACCGGCGTATACCTTGTCGGGATGCGATTGTTATGGTATGGAATCGTTAGTCATTTTCCGACGAACATGTCTTATTTCAGATCGGGTTATCCTGCGGATCAAGTGCGTCAGGCGCATGTGCAGCGCCGCCGCCAGGAGTTGTTGTAAGCAGCATATTTTATTGCTTTTGTGCAGGATGTCAAGCCATGTTTCTGGACCGGATTGTTCTCTTCGTTGCATTTCGGAGATGTCAGGGCATGTATCCGTCACGAAGATCTATTAGCGATGCCCTTCTTCGGGTCTCTTGCCCCCTGCTTAGAGCGTGCAACGGTCGGGGACCCATTTGGCTTATTTCTCCGCTACGAGCCTTTTGGACACCCCCCCCGATGTTCTCGCCCGTCAATACCCGTCCATACAAACGCACAGTTCGGATGATCCCATTGAAATAGTCGTGCGGCCCAAATCCGATACGGAGAGATTGATCGACGCTCAGATCGAAACCGTTTGATGAGAATCGATCGAATTGCGCTGCCTGTGAGCAGATTCTTGTTATCTGCTGTTGTCTTGTTTTACCTTGAATACGGTCAGAGACCGGGGCGGCAACGTAAATGAAAGTGTTGTCCTGGCGCCGGTGATTTGTATCTGCCCGGTATTTTCGGTTGGGTCGCCTTCAAGAGAGTAAACATATCGGCCCGGCACGAACATGTACAATTCCGCACCCATCTCGCGGGGCTTCTCGCCGAAATGAAGCAGTTGGGCCTCCAGGCAATCCGGTTCTGTTTTCGTTACCAGCGCAGCGATTTCACGCGGCGGTGTCAGCCATCGAACACGATTCAACGGGAAATACAAAGGGCCGCCGGGATCGCCTGTCACGGTCGAGTACAACAGTTCCGGATTCGGTGTGAAAATGTCCGGGACCTGCTTCGGAGACAGGAAACCCGCCGAGAAAAGGGACGGAAATCGCAGTACCCGGTCCGTGTATCGTACCTCACTTGTGTATCCGGCGAAGTTCGTTCCGAGCGCTTTCGCATTCTTCTCAAGTCCCTTGACCAAACAGCCGGTATCTTCATGCAGGCGGAATTGGAGATAGGGGCCGGACGCATCGGCTAATAAATCGTCGAATTCGGAGTTATTTGTCAGAAACCGGTACTTTGCGAGGACATCTCCCAACGCAATTTTCTCGGCGCACCAGGATTCACGGCCGGGTTCGGGGGATTCCTCGGATTTCTGTATGAGATATTTTCGTCGGATGTCTGCCATGGAGCGGACCGGCTCCAGGTATTTGGCGTCGTTGGTCATCGCGTAGGTCTGAAGCAGAGTATTTATCATCTGCGCCATGGCGCTTGGCCAGCGATACAAGGATGTGTCCCGATTGCTTTCCGGGTCCCACCACGGGCCATCCAGGCCGCCGACCTGCCCGTCCGGCCAGTGAATCGCGCTGGGGATAATTCCCGCAGGCTTTCCCCTCTCGGCCCGACGGGTGGCATCCGCCCATGTGTCCATCCAGGCGGTGAACAGCGCCCGGCAATGGAGATCGTTCGTCCGCTGCCAGTATAACAGCGCCGGTTGCATCGCTCGCGGATGATAAACCGTATCGCAGGCCCGTTCGGGATTTGACCGGATTTTGTCCACGCTGAAATCAATGCTCTTGAATTGGAGAAATCCACGCTGGTTCCTGCCTGCCCACAAAGTTTCCATCAGTTCAACCAGGCGAAGCGCTTTGTCTCGCCATTCGGGATTGTCCGGCTCCAAGTGCATCATGGGAGTGATTGAATCCGCCGAGTCTTCCGAGGAATGCTCGACATCCGTCAGATGCGCGCTGTATCCGTCTTTCATGTGTGCCTGGCTGAGAATCGCGCGGGAAAAACGTGCCTGTGCCCGGTTGATCTTGAGGGATTGGAATCCGATCAAAATCGGTGTCCACCATCGCCACATCTCACAGTCATCGCCCCATCCACCCCCAAACTCCCCGCTTTCCTGCATCCGATTGTCGATCCACCATTCGATGATATCCGCCAGACGCTCCAGCCCTTCCCGCTGAAATCTCGCCCAGTCAGGCGCTTCCGGAACCTGATGCGCCAGGGGCGTGCAGAGAATCGGCTCCCCCAGGTACATGCGGATGGTCCGGTTCTGCGGAAAGTGCTCTCTGGCCTTCTCAAGCAATGCGACCGCCTTGTCGAAGACGGATCGCCTACGGTGAGGGACAGACCAGATATCGCCATACTCCATCCCACACCACAGCAACATGCGCGCATGATACAACCAGGTCAGCGGCGTGAACGGCGAGTCGGGCCGGATCCCGAAATCCCAGGATTCTTCTTTCAGCACAGTCGGTCCGAAATACTCAAGGCGTGGGCTGTGCAAATATCGGTCGATTTCCTGAATGAGTCTGTCCAAATCAGCGCGGAGTTCGGGGGAAAGTTGTAGTTCTTTCCGCAGTTGCCTCAGCATCTCAATCTGTTGTTCATCGTTATCCTGATTGCCGATGGCCACGATATTCTGTTGAAGGAATGGGTCAATAGCGTTATCCGCAGAAGCCATCGACGGAAACGAGCAAAGGAACAGAAGCGCAAAGATGCGCGCGAAGATTGAGAATACCGAACGGGGGAAAACCCGATTCATCCGAATCTCTTTTTCTGTCAAAGAACCCGGATTGCTCCACGACCGGCATCGCGACAATCCCTGGATACCCGCAAATAGCCTCCATTTGCCGGGGAAAATAACTCAATGTCGTGGGAGGGGAGAAGGGTGGCCCGACTTGAACTTGGCATCCTGGTTCTCTATCCTCATCTTATACTACACTCGCGCGAAATCGAAATTGCAGAAAAATTCATACCGACGTGAACGATGATGACCGGAAGAATCCCGCTTTTACCGACATTGTTTGTTCTCCTCTGCACGGGACCACTCTATGCCCAGAACGTCGAAACTCAATGGGGTGGTCCCGCGGAGATAACGTATGACACCGGATTTGCGGATCGGGTAATGAAGCACCCCCAGGGTGGCATTTCCCTGTTCAACATGCAGTTGATCGAGAACGATGCGCCCGGTTCCGGCTTCAGCGAGAAGGGGGTCACGCTGGACACTGTCTGGGGGAAAAACTATGCCCGCAAGATTCTCACGGTAGATGACCCGCGCGCTGACAAGGCCTGGCTGGTCGTATATATCTATGATGAAAGCACCAAAACCGACCTGCATTTCGATGTAAACGGATACAAGGGTGTCATTCACAAGACCAACCGGGAATGTTACCGCTGGGTAGAGTTTCCGGTTTCCTATTTGAAAAAGGGCAAGAATGGGATCGAACTCTCTTGCCCGGACGCCGCATCCGAAAAAGAAGGCTGGACGCTGCTCCTGGCACGAGCGGATGAATTCGAGGCGGGCGGCGGTGATCCTACCGGTGTGGGCGAGTGTTCCTACAAATCCATCGATGGCGGGAAAACCTGGAAACAAAGCCCGTTCGGTCCCGAAGGAAAAGACCGTGCGGAATACACGGTTCGCCTGAGCCTGGACCGGTATGTCCCGTGCGGCTACATGGAAACTCCGGTAATCGACCTTTGGCGCGGGGACAGCACAGACTTCATCGCCACACAGCGAAAGATCGAGAAGCTGAATATCCGTATGGAAAGCGATATCCCGGAAGGAACCGGAATCGTGTATTCGCTGCGGAAAGGACTGGACCCAAGCCCTTATGGAAAGAATTGGGAGCCATATCAGAAGATCGGCGAGAATGCGCCGCTGGATTTCACAATCGATGGGGATTCACTGAACCGTCGGTATGTTCAATTCAGGATCGAACTTTCCACCGGCAATCCATTGAACAGCCCGATTGTGAAATCTGTACAGATTCGAGCGACTGTGCAGGAGCGGGTCACGATGCCTCCCAATATCCACGTGGTTGAGGTTGACAATCCGCAGATCCTGTACCCCACCGTGCAATGGGAATGGGAGAAATGGGATCGGCCGGAATTTGTGGAACTCCGGCAGCGTGAAAATCTCGACGAGGTAATCGGGGATGCCAGGACGGAATTCGCCGGGCAGGTGCGACTGCTCGATCATGCGACAAAACGATTCGACAACTACAGCCCCATCCCGGAATATCCGGGCTGGGATGCGTTAAGCATTCTCGACCGCATCAACAAGGCGGGTAACGGCGGCATGTGCATCCAGTTGAATAATCTACTGGCCGGAATGTGTATGGCTTATGGCTGGCAGGCGCGGCTGGTCAACATTATTTCGCATGAAGTCTGCGAGGTCTGGAATGACGATCTGGCGAAGTGGATATACATCGACGCCAGCTCCGTGAATCATTACATTTACGATAAGACAACTGCTGAACCGCTCAGCCTCTTGGAATTGCATCAACGGTTTCTCAAGAAATACTCTCCCGGACGGCCGATCGACTGGATGAATGACCCGCTGACTGTAGCGAGTATGGACGATGAATTCGATGTTGCGCAAGGCTCACTGACACACCATACGTATCCGTGGAACGGGGTTACGCTTGCGGCGCACATCCGAATGGTCCCCCGCAACAACTGGTATGAAAAACCGTACCCGCGCCCGCTGAGCCATGGAAAAACCTGGTGGCCCTGGGATGGGTATATCAACTGGTATGACGAACAGACCCCGCCGAAAAAACAGTACTCATGGCACACCGACCGCCCGCAGGATATGTGGCCGGAATTGAATCGGGTCCATGTTGATGCTACTGTCGGGTACGGCAATGACCGCTTGTTTCTGCGGTTCGAAACTTATACGCCCAATTTCAGCCATTTCGAGGTCAATCCTGACGATACCGAATGGCGGGAAACCGGCGAATACTGGGTCTGGATTTTGCAGCCGGGGCGGAACACGCTTCGGGTGCGCGCGGTCAGCCAATTCGGAGTTAAAGGGAAACCGGCCTCCATCGTATTAAATCATGGCAATGCCGTGATGGAGAAATGAGATTGCCCGTAGGGGCACGTTGCAACGTTCCCCTACGGGTCAAGAGATCAATTCACCATGAAACTCATCTCCTGGAACATCAACGGAATTCGGGCGGTTCTCGCTAAAGGATTCCTCGACTTCGTAAAGACCGCACAGCCGGATGTTCTCTGTTTACAGGAAACCCGCGCAACCCCGGATCAAGTCGATCTGTCTCTTCCAGGGTATTTCGCGTACTGGAACCCGGCGGAGAAAAAGGGATATTCCGGTACGGCGGTGTTCACAAAACAGAAGCCGTTGTCGGTATTCTGTGGGATCAACAAACCGGAACACAATGCCGAAGGGCGTGTGATTACGCTCGAATTCCCCGACTACTATCTGGTAAATGTCTACACTCCGAACGCCGGAAGCGAACTGGAACGACTGGAGTACCGTACAAAAGAGTGGGACCCGGCTTTCCTGCGTTTTGTAAAGGAATTGGAAAAAAAGAAGCCGGTGATTTTCTGTGGAGATCTCAATGTTGCCCACAAGGAAATCGATCTGGCCGATCCGAAAGGCAACGAAGGGAACGCCGGATTTACCCTCGAAGAACGGGCCGGATTCGACCGCATTATCCAAAGCGGATTCATTGACACGTTTCGAGAGTTCACAAAAGAGGGCGGGCATTATACATGGTGGAGCTACAAGGGCGGAGCCAGAGCGAAGAACCTCGGATGGCGGATTGACTATTTCTGTATCTCCCCGGCGTTACGCCCGCGACTCATGAACGCCGCCATTCATGCCGACGTGACAGGCTCCGATCATTGCCCGATTTCTATCGACCTAAAATAGTCTTACAATCATTATCAAAAGAAGAAAGAAGACAGAGCCATGAAAAGTGTTCTTGGATTATTCGGACCGATTCTTGTGTTTGCTGTTCTGGTAACCGCTTCGATTCCGACAGCGTCGGCGCAAGACACCAACGTATTCCGGGCGGGCGCGGCGAAGCTGGATATCACACCGCGTCTGGGGCGCTCGTTTGCAGGGCACCTGGTGGATCACAAAGCGACGCATGTCCATGATCCGTTACACGCTCGAAGCCTCGTTATGGAGGATGGAAAAACAAAAATTGCCATCGTTATTTGCGACTTGATCGGCATTGCTCAAAATGAGGTTTCCGAAGCCAAACGCCTTATTTCGGAACAAACCGGCATTCCCCCGGAATGCGTACTTATCGCCGGGACACACACCCATACCGGTCCGGCGCCCGTGCCGTGTTTCCAAAGCGATCCCGATCCGGAATACTTGAAATTCCTGGTCGTGCGAATCGCGGATAGTGTGCGCTGTGCGATCAATAACCTCCGTCCGGCGCGTGTAGGCTGGGGCTTGGGCCATGAGGAACGAATGGTGTTCAATCGGCGATATTTTATGAAACCGGGGACCGTGCCGCCTGATCCATGGGGGCGCACGGAAGACCAGGTCAAAATGAATCCCGGATACGAGAATCCGAATGTAGTCAAACCCGCCGGACCCGTTGATCCGGATCTGACGATTCTTGCCGTTCAAGATACAGACGGATATCCGATCTCGGTTCTGGGCAATTACGCGCTTCATTATGTCGGCGCGGGAAATGGATTGGAGGTCAGCGCGGATTATTTCGGCCAGTGGTGCAGGATCATGGAACAAAGCGGGGGAAAATATGACGAATCAAAACCCCCTTGTGTCGCCCTGCTCAGCAACGGCTGTTCGGGGAATATCAATAATGTCGATATCCGCCAGAAACTGATTCAGCCCCATCCCTATCACCAGATAAATCGTGTTGCGCAGGCTGTGGCCGATGAAGCTATGCGGGTTTTGGGCGGGATAACCTATCGCGAATCGGTTCCATTGCAGGCAGCACAGGAAACAGTGGAACTCGGAATTCGAAAACCCTCTTCCGGCGAGGTTCAAGAGGCCCAGGAAATTCTTAAGAAAGCAGGATCGGAACTGAAAGATATAACTGAGATCTACGCCCGGGAGACAGTTTTGATGGCGGAGATGCCGGAGAAGATATCAACAACCGTACAGGCAATCCGTATCGGCGATGCGGCAATTGCCACCTTTCCGGGAGAAGCGTTTGTGGAGTTGGGGCTTGAAATCAAAAAGAAAAGCCCATTTGAACGGACTTTCTGTGTCGAACTGGCAAATGACTACGTAGGATATATTCCAACCGAGGAAGCCTACAAACTCGGCGGGTATGAAACCTGGCGGGCACGATCCAGCCCGCTGCAGCCCGGTTCGGCAGAAAAACTGGTCGCTGCTGCCTTGGCGTTATTGAATACGGTTCACGAATCGTCAGGTGGACGGTAGCGCAGTAAGAGTTCACATTTGCCGGCTCGTCCTGCGGGCGGCCTGAATCATAGCCAGCATGTTCTCTTCGGGCACATCGCGCGGGTTCATCTCGCCGGTATTGAACAGGAATCCGCCGCCGGAATAGCCGACCTTCACGATGCGTTCCGCCTTCTGCTCGATCTGTTCCGGCGTTCCCCGCATCAGCACCTCGATGGGGTCCAGGTTGCCCGAAAAGCAGACCTTGCCTCTCAGGGCCGTGTTCACCGCGCCGATATCCGCCGCCGGACCGAAGTTGATGATATCCGCTCCCGTTTCGACTTCTGCCAGCAGATAGGGAATTTCAATTTCGCTGTTGTGCAGATGAATGACAGCGTTGCTTTCATGCGCCTTCTCGATCAGTCTCTTGCACGGTTCGAATGCAAATTTGTGGTACTGTTCCAGCGACAGCATTCCCGAAAAAGCATTGCAGTCCCCCAGCCAGATCGCATGAGCGCCTGCCTCCATCTGCGCTTGAATATACAGCGACTGATATTCCACAAAGAACTCGCAGACCTCGGCAAGTAATCGCGGTTCGGTCAACAGGAGCAACATGGTTTCCTCAAGGCCGAACAACAGAGCGACGGAACTATAGGGAGCCGCGCAGCTTCCTTCGATGAACACCGTGTCGCCGAAGTGCTCTTTCACCAGGCGGATGGCTTTCAGCTTCTCCGGCATACGACCATCGGTTTGCGGGTTCGGCTTGGGGAGGCTACGGAGTGTCTCCCTGGTCGCAGGAAGATACCCAACAGTTGCCCGAAGGATGTTCTCTTCCCCATGGCATTTCACACCAAGCGGTTCAAATTCAAAGCAATCATCAATCTGAATCCAGGCCCAGTCGTAATCGAACGCCTCAATGGCAGCAATCCAGACCTCCGCGATTTTCTCTCCGCTTTGGCACATCTCTTCGTAGGTGTATTTGCCGTGCCATTTCACATCGAATTCCTCGGAGCAGGCGAAGATCGGCAAGCGTTTCGGCTTTTTCAAAGCGATTGCATCGTACACATCCTGAACGACACCGCCGTATACCATCGACTGTTTCCTTTCCATCCCCAAGTCTCCGGATCGGGAATGGTAGCGCTCTTATGAGAGATCTCTCCAGGTGTGCGGATGCGAACACGCCTTTCCTCTCGTGACTTCCCTGTCGGCGCCATAACCCCGACGGTAAGATGGATTCGGCAACTCGGTGGCAGTGGGGCGAATCGGGGTCGGGGAAGAGATGACGACAAGGAGCACACCGACGATGGAGCATTTGCCTTCTCTGTTGATGGGACTGGCTGGGTCCGCATGCTCCTGGGAAACCTTCGCCGGCTCTGTGCTGAGTCTCTCGTTGCGCAACCATGGCCGGATTCGACGGCTGGTGGCGTTGATTCTCTATAGCGTGGGACATGGATTTACTTATCTGTTTCTGGGCGCTTTTGCCGGGATGGCGGGAAGAACCCTGCTGAAAGGTGGCGTTCTTACAAGCGCTCATGCCGGGATATTATTTTGTGCGGGGCTGATGATGTTGCTGATTTCCCTGGAGATGATGGGATTTCCCACCCGCCTGCATTTGCTGCACCATTTTCCGGGAGAAACAACCATCGAGCGGATTACCGCCCATTATCGCGAACGATTCGGAGAACTGACCCCGTTTTATCTGGGCCTGTTCAACGGCTTCTTGCCGCGTCCACTGGTATACGCAGGGCTGACGCTTGCATTCGCTTCGGGGAATGCGATCAATGGAATGGGGACCATGGCCTGGTTTTCCGTGGGCATGTTGCCGATCCTGTGGTGGGTTGGAACCAGCGGGTTTCTCATTTCACCGACGATGCGTTCACGGTTGATTCACGCCATGGCTATTGTTGTGCTCGGAGTCGGGTGCATCATGGTCTGGCGCGCTTTACCCATCCGTGCGGAGGGCGGTCTGCAAGTCACGACAGAGATGTCGGAGATGATCTTTACTCCCTCCCCATAAACGTTCCGACGGAGAACTCATGTTTACCGTTGAAACATGCGCCTATTGCCATTTGCCCATTTCCGCGAAAGCTGTCGAGCGGAGACTCAGCGGAACCACCCGTTTGTTCTGTTGCTATGGTTGTTTCCTGCTTTTTCAAATCACCACGCGAAGAAAACAGGAACGTTCGGGGAAATGGTTTTTGACACAGATCGGTATCGGTACGTTTCTGACAATGTGTGTCATGCTGATCGGATGGGTTCTGGAAGAATTCCCGGCTCACCCATACGAAAAAGAAATTATTCTTTCCGCGAAATGGCTGATCTGGGCTTTGGCGACTTCGGTTCTGATTCTGATCGGATATCCGTTGCTCAAACGCTGCGTGTTGGCCCTGGCGAGCGGTTCATTTTTGATTGAAGGGTGTATTGGCGTTGTTTGTGCTGTGCTGTATGGGTATTCGTTTGCGAATTTGTGCAATGGAAGAGAACCTCTCTATTTCGACACGGTGTGCGCAACCATGCTCTTAGTTACCTTGGGGAAGATCCTCGAGGCCACATCAAAATCCATAGCCGCGCAGGACATTCGCGAATTCCTGGGGCATGAAAAAGCGCCGGCGTTTCGGATCGATCAGGACAAAATAGCTCATACTACAGCGTTGCACCTGGAGCCGGGAGACCTGGTGCGTGTGCCTCCCGGATACACCATCCCGGCGGATGGGAAAGTTCTCGAGGGATGTTCGCGGATTCGGCGAACACCATTGACCGGGGAGCGGGAACCGGTGGTGTGCCGTGAAGGTGATGAAGTTCTTTGCGGCGGTAAGGTCATCGACGAAACGTTGACCGTTCAAGTGATCAAGACCGGAAAGGATACGGTTCTGGCAAGGTTGCTCTCGGTTGTGGAACGCTCTGTTCTGGTTCCGTCGAACCGACGGTATCTGGTGGATCAGGCGCTGCGGTTATTTCGGCCTCTCATTCTGGTTGCCGCGATCTGCGCGCTGCTGTGGTCGTGGCAGGAAAGCCGGATCGGTGCATGGGTGAACCTGCTGTCCGTCTTGGTGATCGCCTGTCCCTGTGCCCTGGTCCTGACAACCCCGATGGCCACGACTCTGGCCGTGGCACGAGCCGCGCGGGAAGGAATCCTGATCTCCGAAGCCGCCGCGATTGAGAAGATCTCCAATGTCAATGTCTGTATCTTCGACGAGACAGAACCGGCGGAGACGGGCGAGTCGCATTCTTACTCCGACCCGGATTGGAGCAAACGCGATATCTATACATTGACAGCGGATGGAACAGGCTCATCAACCGCCCTGGCGGAAGTATGCGACGTTCAAACAACAACGACTACTACCGCAACACTTTCCTCCCGAATCATTGCCACCTGCACACAATTACAGGCGAAAGGCCTTCGAACTGTTCTTTTGACAGGCCCGTCTTTCTTTACAGGCAAAGAGAAAATCTACCCGCCGGCGATTGACGGGTTCTACACAGGGATTTCATCTCAGGAGAAAGCGGAACTTCTGCGTTCATACAGGGAACAGGGATATGTTACGGCCTGCGTCTCGGAATATCCCAGCGCGCCCGTATGGGCGTCGGATGCCGATATCCGGTTCACAATCGGCGCGAACTACAAAGAGGATCTATTAACCAACCCGGTCACGTTTTTGGGAACCGACCTGGAACGGCTTCCCTGGCTGATCGATCTTTCTCATCGTGTGCTCCGAACCGTGAATTGGAACCTGGCCTGGTCCTCATTTTACAGCATTGTGGGGATGTTCGCGGCGGCGGCGGGGATGGTGGCCCCTGTTCTTGCTGCCGGGATTATGCTGCTGGGAGGAAGTCTTGTTGCAGGAAACACCGCACAGCTGCACAATTACCCAGGCCCATCGGAAAGTCATCCTTACACAGGACGGTAGAACACAAAAATAAGAACCCTTGTGATAGCCGCGATCCCTCCCTACAATACTTTTTTTGGGGAAAATCCGATTTTATTTCGAATTGTCGTGCTTTTTTCACGGCAATGATCTCACAGTATGTCCTCCATTTATCCTGATTCTGCGGGTGGCGCTGCGGGAAGAAAGAGGACCGTCCGGAGTAAGAAGATATGTCTGTTGTGATTACCGTCGGCAGCCAATGGGGCGATGAGGGAAAAGGAAAGATCATCGATTATCTCTCCGAACAGGCCGACATTGTGGTTCGCCACCAGGGAGGAAACAACGCCGGACACACCATCCGTGTGGAGGGCGTGCAGCACATTTTTCACATCATTCCGAGCGGCATTCTTCATCCGGAAAAGGTCTGTATTGTCGGTAACGGCGTAGTGATCGATCCCGCCGTCATCCTGCAAGAGATCGACAGTCTTCTATCTCATAACATCAGCGTGGAACCGGATCGGCTGAAAATCAGCGGACAGGCGCATGTCATCATGCCGTATCACAAGTTGCTGGACAGCCTGGAAGAAGAGCGAACCGGGGGACGCTTGGGAACGACCCGGCGCGGGATCGGCCCGGCTTATCAGGACAAAGCGGCTCGCATCGGGATTCGCTTATGGGACCTGATCGATCCGGATATCTTCCGGAAGAAACTGCGCTATACCCTCGAGCAAAAAAATCGTCTCATCACCGGCGTGTACGGAAGCCAGGCTCTTCAGGAAGAAAATATCATCGAAGAATATAGGGCTTACGCGGACCGACTCCGGCCGTTTGTGTGCAACACGGCCGAATTCCTGGAAATCTCTCTTGCCCGACAGAAACGGATTCTCTGCGAGGGGAACCAGGGAACATTACTGGATGTCGATCACGGCACCTACCCGTATGTTACTTCTACATGCACCATTGCCGCAGGCGCGGCCACAGGCGCGGCAATCCCCCCCTGGCGAATCGACCGGATCCTGGGAATCGCCAAAGCGTTTCAAACCCGTGTGGGCGAAGGTCCGTTTCCGACAGAGTTGACCGGCGAAATCGGCAACCGTCTCCGCAACGCCGGGCCTGTCGGTGAATTCGGGTCCACCACCGGAAGGCCGAGACGATGCGGCTGGCTCGACCTGGTCTTGCTTCGCTATGCCGTCCGTGTCGGCGGGATCAATGCTCTCGCAATCACTAAACTCGATGCCGTTGGTGAAATGGACCCCATCCGGGTTTGTGTCGCTTATGACTCGCCGGACGGCGAGCAACGCACATTCGATGGGAATGCGAATCGCTTCGACAAGATCACACCGCGCTATGTCTCATTTCCCAGCTGGAAACGGGACATCAGCACAGTCCGCCGGTTTGAAGACCTCCCCCAGGAGGCCGCGAACTATGTCCGCTTCATCGAGGAAGAAACCGGTGTACCGGCGGTCATCGTCTCCGTCGGACCGGAACGCGGTGAAACAATCTGTCGTGAAGATCTGTTTTCCCGCTAGACCGGCCGCGCAGTCAGACCCGGAATCCGGCCGGACCTTTTCTTCCATTTTTTGATAAGGACCGCCTCAGAAAACAGTACAGTTTTTTCATTCTGTTCCTGCCACGAAGCCAGTTACCGGCCTTGCGATAAACCGCCATAATTCGCGAATTTTCAAACTCTGCCAGTCGTCGGTGCAGCTCGTCAATATATTGGTCTTTCTGAGCCACCGGATTTCCGCCCTGGTAAGTTGTCCGGTAAAAACTCATGACAATTTCTTCCAGGATTTCGGGATTCTCCCGCAGATACTCATCCTTCGCCAGCCCCATCAAATGCTCTTTTGCAAAACCGTCAAACTGCGCCAGGGTATGCAGATATTCCCAGAAAATGTATTCCGGCTTCATGATCGCCTGGTAGGCATGGACACCTTTCGGCCGTTCCAGCTGATCCAGAATCCCCTCCTTCATCGCGATTTCCGTAATCATGTAGTTATCGTAATAGGCCATCGGATTGATTTTGATAATCCCGAACGGCCTTGGAAGATCGCACAGGAGCTCCAGCGTTTCCACATTGTCCTCTTCACGGACCAGCGGATTGTAGCCGATAAAATCCACAAGCAGCTTCGCGCCGGTGTCCAGGATATTCTGCGCCGTCCGAATCGTTCTCTCTTTCGTATGCCGACGATTCAGTACCTCTTTCAGAACCCGCTGACTCCCGGACTGAATCCCCATAATCAGGTAATGTAATCCGGCTTTTCGAAGAAGCGCCAGGTTTTCCGGATCGCCGACATTCGGATGGGTATATCCGAAAAAAGGCAGTCCGATCCGTTCCGCATACAACGGCGAAAACTCCCTGATCCAGGCCTTGTTTGCCGGAAGAACATCATCATAAAACTCTACCCGTTGGAGGGGCCATGGCCAGGTGTCGAGTCGATATTCCAGTTCCCGAATTACATTTTCCGGTGACCGCTGACGAATAATGCAATCGCCCTTGTAGATTTTGCGATAATGCCCGCTGCAACAGTAACTACAGGTAAACGGACAACCCCGCGCGCCCATAATCATGAAATTGGTGTACAGATGGCTGTGGGGCGGATAAAGAGCCTCCGATATCCGATCGTTCAGAATCAGCGTTTTCTTCGCCGGCTCAAAATCCGGGAACGGGTATTTATCCGGATTCTGCTCCAGCTTCATCACCGGATTCCGGTAAATGGCGCCGTCTCTGTTCACCCAGATACTGGGGATGCAGGTGATGTCTTCTCCCCGGTCCATGGCATTCACCAGGGTCAGCAGAGGATATTCGCCTTCCCCCACACAAAGCATATCCGTGTACGGAATGTTCGTTTCCGGGTTGATGGTCGAGTCGACCCCACCCCAGATGACCGGAACGCCAAGCCGTTTCCGGATCTGTTCGGTCAAAAACTGCGCCACTCCGAAATTGATGGAAGAAAATGAAATCCCCACCAGGTGCGGCTCCTGTTTCCGCAACAGGTCCAGGACTAATTCCAGTTCGGTGCGGGATACATGACTCGCGTAAGCATAGTACCCGCCTTCTTCCTGCCGTTCCGGAGGCGGGACATCTCTGGGAGTGATAAACTCCACACCTTTAAACAGAATCACGTGTACCGAATGACCCTCCCGCTGCAAAAGCGCGGACATATACCGAACCCCAAGACAATACTCATCATACATACTGATTAAAGTCACTCGTTGCATTGCTTTATCCGAAATCGGTTATTCCTCTAAACCGGGCTCCTCTGAGAAAGAATGTGTTTCAGATAGACTTGTTTACCTCCGCGAATTTCCGATTTCGGCGCGTATTCACGCGACAATTCAAGGCCGTTCTGCGCGGCATACAGATCGATCTCCCATCCGGCAGTTTCCGAATCCGGCGCATTCGAATAAACACGATTATTTTCTACCCAGATACTCACAGGACCCCTCTGCGCCCCCCGTCGTTACGGAATCTCGTTGCCCAGAATAAAATCCATAGCGAGAGAACTCTGATACAGACTAGCCATCGGATACAGGCGGCTCGGCGCCACCTCGACAGTCAGGGGGCCTTCATAGCCGATCTTCTTTAATTCCGCTGTCACGGCGGGAAAATTAACATCGCCTGCCAGTAACGGAACAAAACCGTTTATGTTCCCCACGGCACAACTGAAATCCTTTACATGAACCCGCACAATCCGTTCGCCCAGTACGGGAATGTAGTGTTCGGGATATCCGGTGAGAAGGCAATTGCCGACATCGAAGTAGACTTTGACGAATTCGCTTCCAACGGCATCGACAAAATCGCGAATCTCATAAGGCATCTGAAGAATCTTGGCCCAGACATTCTCCACGCCGATACAGACTTTGTGTTTCTCTGCCGGGGGAGCAAACTCCTTCATTGTATCCAGGGCGAGCCGATACGCGCGTTCATAAGGGATTGCGGGCGGACCGCCGATCCCCTCCGCCACATTGGCCGGGACAACCAGAATGGCCCCCACACCCATCCAGGAGGCAATCTGAATGTGTCGTTTCAGAATAGATTTCGCCCTGGCACGGATTCTCGCATCGGGACTGGTGAAATTGTATTTCCAATAAATCCCGCCCGCGATACTGCTGATTTCCAGTTCGTGCTTTTCGGCGGCTCTCGCAAATTCCAGCGCTTCTTTCTTGCCGGTCTCCAGGCTGATCTCGCCGGTTTCTTCAATAGCCAACTCGATGGATTCAAAACCGGCCTTCTGCGCCAGCCGGAATTGCTCGGAAATCGATGTTCCGGCGGCAAAGCACCACGTGTTGATTCCTTTTTTCATCGGCGTCCCTTTTCTCAGGCTAACTGGCAGATCTCGGTAGACATATCGTCCATATACCGCTCCGCGATTTTCTGGGTGATCCGGAGGGTAACGTTATCGCTGTAATACTCCATCCATCGGTCCAGGCTTTCGACCTTGTAAATGATGTGCATCTCGCGGCATCCGGCAAAGGGAAAAGCGAAAATCGACTCGGAGGGTTTCTGGACCCCGCACCGATCCATGATGGGGGCAAGTTCCTTTTCAGCGCCCCGGAATGCCTGGATCAGCTCATTGCCGCTGACCCCATCCTGCATTCTCCAATGCTCAATAATCAGATATTTATAGTCCGCCACAATTCATCTCCTTTGCCGTGCCGGTACCATGCACAATTGTATGTTGCTCTGCAGAGAGCCTCCATCGAGCTGTGCCTTCGCGTTTCGGGCGAATGGGGATCAGTTCACAAGGGCCGTCGAAAGCACGGAGTCCATGTTTTCCACAAAAGTCACCTGGAGATTCTTCAACACGTCCTCGGGCAATTCCGCGAGATCTTTTCGATTCTCCGCGGGCAGAATGATATGGTCAATGTTTTCCCGGTGAGCGGCAAGAACCTTTTCCTTGATTCCACCGACCGGCAGAACCCGCCCGCGCAGGGTGATCTCTCCGGTCATGGCCAGATTTCCACGCAGCGGTTTCCCCGTCAACGCAGAGATCAGCGCCGAGGCGATGGTGATCCCGGCGGAAGGTCCGTCCTTGGGAATCGCCCCTTCGGGGACATGGACGTGGATGTCAAACCGTTTGTAGAAATCCCGTTCCAGGTGAAGTGTCCGGGCGCGGGACCGCGCGTAGGTGAGCGCTGCCTTAGCGGATTCCTGCATCACTTCGCCCAGTTTCCCGGTCAGCAGCAACTGCCCGGTCCCTTCCACAATCGAGACTTCCGTGCTCAACACCTCGCCGCCGGTTTCGGTATAGGCCAGACCCGTCGCAATCCCGATTCCATTGGCATGATCGTGCTCCGAACGCCGGAATCTGGGGATACCCAGAAGATCGTTGATCATATTCCCGCTAATCTTCGTGCCTTTTTGCAGACCCTTTTGCGTGGCTTTCTTGGCCAGTTTCCGGCAAACGCTGCCGATTTCCCGCTCCAGATTCCGCACGCCCGCCTCACGGGTGTAGTCACGCATAATGGTCAACAAGGCCGGACGGGTAAACGAGATTTCATATTCCGCAATCCCGTTTTCCTTGATTTGCTTGGGAATGAGAAACTCTTCGGCAATCCGGATTTTATCGTGCTCGGTATAGCTGGGGATTTCGATCAATTCCATGCGGTCCCGCAAAGCCGGCGGAATCGGGTGCGGCACATTCGCCGTAGCGATAAACATGACCGATGAAAGGTCGAACTCCACTTCCAGGTAATGATCGCTGAACGTGTTGTTCTGCTCCGGGTCCAGAACCTCCAACAGCGCCGCCGAAGGATCGCCCCGAAAGTCCACGCTCATCTTGTCGATCTCATCCAGCAGGAAAACCGGATTGCGAGACCCGGCTTTCTTGAGAGACTGAATAATCCGGCCCGGCATGGAACCAATGTATGTTCGGCGATGACCGCGAATTTCGGCCTCATCGCGGACTCCGCCCAGCGAGAGGCGAATGAATTTGCGGCCCAGGGCACGCGCAATGGACCGTCCTAAAGAGGTCTTTCCAACTCCCGGAGGGCCGACGAAACAGAGAATGGGACCTTTCAGGTCCTTCTTCAGCTGCCGGACGGCAAGAAATTCCAAAATCCGTTCCTTGGGCTTTTCCAGCCCATAGTGATCGTGACGGAGAATCTTCTCCGCCTCGTTGATATCCAGGCAATCCGGCGTCGTGATCGACCACGGAAGATCGCACAGCCAATCCAGGTAGTTCCTCACGACCGTCGCTTCCGGTGAGAGCGGCGGCATGGCATCGAGACGCTGCAATTCCTCGGTTGCCTTCGCTTCCGCCTCCGGAGACATCTTCGCCTCCTGGATGCGTTTCTTGTACTTGGCGATTTCCTCGTTGCTCTCTCCATCCCGACCCAGCTCCCGCTGGATGGCTTTCATCTGTTCGTTGAGGTAATACTCGCGCTGGCTTTGCTCCATCTGCTTGCGCACTTCGCCCTTGATCTTGTTCTCCAACTCCAGAATCTCGATCTCACTTTGCAGAAACTGGGAGAGAAGGATCAACCTCTTGGAGTATTCCACCGTGGCCAGCAGTTGCTGACGCTCATCCAGTTTGATGGAAAGATGAGCCGCTATCGAGTCCGCCAGGCGACCGGGATGCTCAATATTCATAATGGAGAGCAGGGTTTCCTGGGGGATCTTTCGGTTCAGTTTGACATACGTCTCAAACTGTTCCGTCACATGACGCATAAGAGCCTCGATCTGCGGACCGGTCTCCTCAGGCTCCTCAACCGGGTCCGCTTCCGTCAGGAAGAAAGCGCCGGTCGTGGAAATGTGGTCCAACCGATAACGGGCCAGACCTTCCACAAGAACCTTGATCGACATATCGGGCAGCTTAAGGATCTGCAAAATCTGCACGAGAGTCCCCATGCGGTGAAGGTCCTTGGCCAGAGGCTCGTCGATATCCACTTTCTTCTGCGCCACAAGAATCAGCTGCTTGTCGGAGTTTGTTGCAGCCTCCAACGCCGCAACCGATTTTGTGCGCCCCACAAACAGGGGAATAATCATCCCCGGAAAAATGACCACATCCCGCAACGGCAGTAAGGGATATTGCCGATAATCCACCATCATCGTTTCTTCGAGAAGGGGTTTCTTTTTTAGAGACTTATTAAACTCCGGGGTCGCGGAGACCTCGGGAAAAGTCAATTCGGGTTGTGGTGACTTTGCTGTTGCTTTTTTCACCATGATTACATCACCTCACTATTTATCAGCATACCAAAAGCCTTCTCTTTTCGTCAGTTCACCTCTTCCCCCATACGAATTCCATCCCCGGCATCCGAGAAGGGTTGCCGCCCTTGGAAGACTCGCATACCATGAATGTATCGTATAGAAATGAAAGGGAAGACAGCATGTCTTGCAAAGAAGACGAACAGAAGAACGAGGAAGAGAAGAAAGAAGGAACGGCGACGCTCTCCAACCGCCTGCTGGAATCGCGAATCATTGTTCTGTCCGGAGAGATCAACCAGGAGGTGGCGCATCATACGATCAGCCAGTTGCTGGTTCTTGCCCATGAATCCGACGATGACATTAAAATGTTCGTGCAATCTCAGGGGGGACATGTGGATTCAGGATTTGCCATTCACGATATAATGCAATTCATCAAGCCTCGTATTGTGACATTTGCCCTGGGCTGGGTCGCCAGCATGGGGGTCCCGATTTTTCTGGGGGGAACCGAGGGCTGCCGGTATTGCCTGCCCCACACGCGGTTCATGATTCATCAGCCCTCCCAAGGTGTCCTCGGACAGGCTTCCGATATTGAAATTGAGGCAAAAGAGATTCTCAGGATTCGCCAGCGTATCAATGAGCTCCTGGCAAGTGCCACCAAACAGCCCATCGAACGCATCGAGAGAGACTCCGACCGGAACTTCTGGATGAACGCCGATCAGGCGAAAGAATATGGCCTGGTCGACAGGATTGTTTACTCCATCGACGAAATCGAATAAGAAACGACTGTCTCCCTGTCCCTCAATCCCCCCGTGAACAGGGGCAAGAATTTCTGCTCCCTTTTCGCTCCGGGAGACGGCGTCGGGGTGAATGTTTTTTGAAGCAACTCGGATCCCCAACACCTGTCTCCGAAGAAGAATTAAGACAATGTAAAATTTTATTTGCCCTTCGGTTTTTACGCGGTATACTGAGAGAGGGGAAGGTAGAAGGTCACAAGGGAACCGAAGATTGAGGGTTGTGGGAGGTGTGGCCATGGTTGAAATGCAGCTGTTTTGCACCCGTCTCAATACCCAGATCGGCGTAAAACGTCAATTCTGTAAGCCCATGCGTGTCGGATCGGTTAAGGGATTCGTTCTGGTTTGCAACCTCGCTGTCTCTGGTGTGTGTGACCAGGTTTGTGAGCTGAATCCCCGCATGAAGAACACTTCAAGAATCCCGACCCATGTGCTGTAACAAACCGACGGTTTATCAGCGATTCCGCAACTCAGTTTCCGATCGGATCTACCGCAGAGTTCTTTTCTGCCCATACGGCTGTGTCAATTGGCCGGGGGCAGGAACACAATTTGAATCGGATCGGGAAGCTGCGATTTCTCCAGCGAAATCTCGCTTCCGATCTTACGCTGCACATCGGTCTTGCCTTCCAGGAACTGTTCGATAGAGGCCAGCGGGAACCCTATTTTCGGTGTTTTAAAATGCATTGGAATGACGATATTTGGCCGGAACTGTTTGACCAGTTCCCAAGCCTCGGAGGGTCCAATGGTGAATTTGCCTCCGACCGGGACCATGGCCACGTTGACTCCCTCTAATTGCCGGACTTGCTTTGGAGAGAGGGGATGGCCCAAATCTCCAAAATGAGCCACCCTGATCCCGTCGATGGTGAACAGGAAAACACGGTTGTCACCCCTGGAAGCGCCGTGATTCTGATCGTGAAAAGTGGGAATGATATCGAAAGCAATCCCTTTTGCCTGGCACTCCGAGCGAACAATGAGCGGCTGGCCCGGCAGGGCGCTGATTCCCGCATGGTCCTCGTGTTCGTGACTGATTGTCACAATGTCGGTGGCATCCGTGATGGGATCATAGCCGACAGATCCCCCAAAGGACCCTGCCTCGAAGGGATCGGTCAACACGGAAACTCCGTTCGAGCCGGTAATCAAAAAAGCAGAGTGACCGAGAAACTTGATTTTCATGGCGCACCTCCGGGAGAAATAGATCCGGATGCCCGAAAGGGCACAACCAGGATTTCGTTTTGTAAATCTCTCTAAAGAAAGGACTTATACATCCAGTTCCGCGATACTTTTCCTGTAAATCTCCGCGGAATCGAGCAGGGCTGCTCTGTCTTCAGGTTTAAGATCCAATTCAACCACTCTGGTTACACCGTTCTTGCCCAACATTGCGGGAACGCCCATAAACAGGTTATGGATACCGTATTCCCCTTCAAGATAGCAGGAACAGGGAAGAATGTCATTGGCATCATTGACAATCGATTCGACCATTTTGAGAGTGGCTGCGGCAGGCGCGTAACAGGCGCTGCCGGTTCCGAGCAGTTTGACTATCTCCCCACCGCCGACCCGTGTGCGCTGGTTGATTGCCTCGATCCGGTCCGCCGGAATGAGCTGGGTGATCGGAATCCCGGACACGGTGGAGAAAGAGGGCAGGGGAACCATGGAGTCACCATGCCCACCCAGCACCATCGCCCGGACTTCCCTCGGAGAAATCCCCAGTTCCATTGCGATAAAACAGGCATACCGTGCTGAATCTAAAACTCCCGCCTGGCCGATCACACGATTCTTGGGGAATCCTGAAATCTTGAAAGCGTGATACACCATCACATCAATCGGATTTGTGACCATGATAATAATGGCATTCGGGGAATACTTCTTGATGTTTTCAGTGACCTCCGCCACGATTCCGGCGTTCTTCTTGAGAAGATCGAGCCGGTCCATGCCCGGTTTCCGGGCCAGTCCGGCGGTTATCACAACAATATCGGAGTCCGCCGTATCGGCATAATCGTTGGTTCCGGTGACTTTCCCGGCAAATCCGAGCAGCCCTCCACATTGCGCAATATCCAGACCTTTTCCGATGGCAACCCCTTCCAGCACATCAATCATCACCACATCGCCGAGTTGCCGCTGGGCAAGGAACAGGGCACAGGTCGATCCGACATTTCCTGCGCCGACCACCGTGATCTTCTTTTGCATGATTCATTCCTCCTATGGGGGTCACTCCATATTTTCTGTAATCGTTTGGGCGAATTCCGAGCACCTGAGAAGGGTTGCGCCTTCCATTTGACGTTCCAAGTCATAGGTAACCCGTTTTTGCTGGATCGTTTTCTCCATTGCGGAGACGGTTTTGTCCGCCGCTTCCTGCCAGCCCAGATGTTCCAGCATCATCACGCCGGAGAGGATCAGGGAACCCGGATTCACCTTATCCTGTCCCGCGTATTTGGGTGCAGTTCCGTGCGTTGCCTCGAAAACCGCCGCTTCATCGCCGATGTTCGCGCCGGGAGCCATTCCCAAACCGCCGACCTGTGCCGCCGCCGCGTCCGAAAGATAGTCTCCGTTCAGGTTCGGCAGCGTCACCACTTCATACTCATCCGGTCGCAACAGCACCTGCTGAAACATGGAATCGGCGATGCGATCCTTGATAACCACCTGTCCCTCCTTGACTTGCCCGTTCTGTCTTTCCCAGAGATCCGCCTCCGAGATAAGGCGGTCAGGAAACTCCTCCCTGGCCAATTCGTACCCCCAGTCCCGAAATGCGCCTTCCGTAAACTTCATGATGTTCCCTTTGTGTACAAGGGTCACGCTTTTTCTGCCCCGACGAAGGGCGTACTTAATCGCGGCACGGACAATGCGTTTGGTCCCGAATATGCTGATCGGCTTGATTCCGATTCCAGAATCCTCCCGGATATTTCTCCCCATCTCCTCATTGAGGAATTGAATGACTTTCCTGCACTCGTCGGACCCCTGTTTCCACTCAATACCGGCGTATACGTCCTCTGTGTTTTCCCGGTAAATCACGATATTCAGTCGTTCGGGTTCCTTGACCGGACTGGGCGTGCCTTTCAGATACCTCACCGGCCGGACACAGGCATACAAATCAAGGATCTGGCGAATACTCACATTCAGCGAACGAAAGCCCCCGCCCACGGGCGTGGTCAAAGGGCCTTTGATGGCGACCTTGAATTCCCGAATTGCATTCAGGGTTTCATCGGGAAGATAACTGCCATACCGTTCGTTCGCCTTTTCTCCCGCGAAGATTTCCATCCAAACGATGCGTTTTTTGCCGCTGTAAGATTTTTGAACCGCGGCATCGAGTACGATGCGCATAGCCCGAGTGATATCCGGGCCGATTCCGTCGCCTTCAATAAACGGGATGATTGGGGTATCCGGTACCTGGAGGGCATCTGTGGTTCCGGCGATTTGTTCCCCGTCCCCGGGTACAACGATTTTCTCAAACATGGGTTTCACCTTTTGCCTGCTGAAGTGGATGCATTGATCCTGTTTCGTCGCATTCCCCCGCGCCAAAAACCATACGCGCCATGGCGATGCATAAGTATAAACGGTATGAACGAAAGGACAAACCCTTTTATTCGGGGGCGATGGCACACCGGAGATATTCCACTCGCGGCAGAAGCCGTGCTTCCGGGTTCTCGGATGAACGATTTGTCCCTATTCCCTTGATGTCTCCACCAGGGTCCGCCTTTCAAGCGGGTTGTGTTGGACATACACATCTTTCCCGGCCTGACAGGCGATGATTTCCGGCAGGTTGTTGCCATGACATCATGGCATCATGGCATTCTCCTTTCTTCGGGTAATGATAGACTCATGTCTTATGTCAGATTCTCCGGGCATGGAGGATAAACCGTTTGACGAAAAGTATAAAAATAAAAAGGATGAGAAACGCTTGCTATCCGTTGGTTTCTGTCCGACATGTTTGCGCATTACAGGGGATTTGATTATATTACACGCAATATAAGTTGCAAAACCCAAAAGGGAGAAACGGTTTGCTTTTTGCAGTCGAGTCCCTGGATTTGCAGGAAGAGCTTCGTGCCATCGAAGCGTCTCTCGAACCGACCCTGCGACGGATTGTCATTCCGGCGGAGATTCGTATCTCGCATCCCATCAACACACGCGGATTCTATCATGTCAATCCGAATTACTATTGGCTTTTCGCTTTCTTGAGCGAAGTGGAATCCGAGTTATCCGAACACAGGGAGAGGATTTACTGCATATTAAACAGTAACGTGATTGTAGCCCTGCTGGAAAATGCCTTCTCGTGGGGGAACCGACGTGATCCGAGACGCCCGATTCTTGTGGAATTCTATGTCGGGCGAACCGGGGTATTGGTTCGAATTCAAGACGACGGTCCGGGATTCGAGTATCGCCATGTTGTCGGGAAATATCATGACCAGGACTTCGGGGATTGTGGCGAATTTGAGAACACCGGATACGGTTTACGAATCATGGACCGGTCGTCGCTGAATGTAATTTATGAGGGGAAAGGCGATACGGTGTATATCATCGACTATTTCAAGGAAGGCGCGGCGCCGCGTTTTTTACTTCAGGAGCAGCAAGCGCTTCATAAGGTTGGAAGCGCTCAATGAACAGTTTGGCCAGCTTGGCCGATGCTTTGGTATAGGCTTCCATATCGTTCCGCCAGGCCATCAACACATTCGTATGTCCGGCGAGAATTCCTTCAATGCGAACCGGATATTCCAGATCGAACACGGGCGTGCGTTCGTATTCGGCATCTTCTACGGTGCCGGTAAAAATACCGTTGAGAATCTGGCGGGTCATAGTCAGAGTAATTGGATGTCCGTGCGATTGATACGGCCCCAGCCAGCCGGTGTTGACCAGCCAGCAGTTGACATCGTATTCAATAATCCGCTGGAGAAGAAGTCGCGCGTACGCCGTTGGATGGAGTACGTTTGGGAACGACCCAAAACAGCTTTGGAACATCGGTTCCACGCTGCCGACTGTGCCGCTTGGGGCGTAATGGATGTTGCAGGAATATCCGCACAGAAAATAGAAACAGGCTTGTTCCGGGGTCAGGCGGGCGATACTGGGAAAGATACCGAATCCGTCCCGAACCAGAAGAATGATGTTGGTGGGGTGATCCCCGCGGCCGGTTCGATCCGCGTTCTCCAGGTGCGTAAACGGAAACGCGGCTCGAATCTCCTCACTGATCGAAGTGTTGTTCAAGTCCACTCGACGACGTTCATCCATGTAGACGTTTTCCAGGATGGTTCCAAACCGTCGGGTGCATTCATAGATATGCCGCTGATAGTACGGGCTGTAGCCCTTCACTTTTCCGTAACAACCCCACTCCAGGTTGAAAATCCCGTCCTCGCTCCAACCGTGAAATGTATCCCCGATCAGCGGACGAGTGATATCCAGGGACAGAGAGGTTTTTCCCGCCCCGGTACCCCCGAAAAACAGCGTGACATCACCATCCATTCCTTTGTTCGCCGAACACAAAAGCGGTAGAACATTTTCGTGAGGAAGAAGGTGGCTCACGATAGTGAATACACAGATACGGATTTCTCCGGCAAAAGCCGTCCCCCCCACAATCGCGATCTTCTTAAGGAAATTAACGACGATAAACGCTTCGTCTTGGGTCCCGTCCAGTTCCGGAATGGCGTGGAAGTTGGGCATGTGCAGAATGGTATATTCGGGAAAGTAATGGCGCATCTGGCGAGGACTGGTCTCCACCAGCAGATTCCGTGCAAAGAGGCTGTGCCATGCGGTCTCTGTGATGACCCGGATCGGGACGCGAAAACGGGGGTCTGCCCCGCAATAGCAGTCCTGAACAAACAACTGCTTCCCCTGGAGATAGGCAAGAAGTCGCGCATAGAGCATATCGAATTGTTTGCGTTCAAGGGGCATGTTGTAATCGCCCCACCAGATTTTACTCTCGGTCGACGGCTCTTTCACAATGTAGGCGTGATCCAGGTGCGTCTTGTTCTCGCCGGAATCTACAACCAGCGGACCATTATGCGCAATTCGGCTCTCTCCACGCTGGACGGAGTGTTCATAAAGATCGGCTGTAGTCAGGTTGAAATGGACCTTGCCCACATTCTTGATGCCGTGAATCTCCAGGCCGGTCATGCTGGAATCGGGATCGATCCCAATAAAGGAATTGAATGAAAAATGGCGATCTTCCAGGGTGTTGGGAACCCGAATGAACCGGATGCCGTATTTCTCGGCGGATTTCTGGTCCACATCGCTGTCCCCGATGAAAACGGCCTGTTCCGGCGGCACCTGCATGTCTTGGCAAATTGTTTCCAGGTTTTTGAGGGAAGTAACGGTATCCAGATGTTCTTCCCCGTAAATTCGCCTGATCATGTCCGCAATTCCGAACCGCTCAAATTGCTCCTGGAGACGCTTCCGATTTCCATCGGAGCTGATCACGATGCTTTTCTGCTGTATCTTGGTGTAGAATGTCAGGAAATTGAGCAGTCCCTCTCGCGGAGTCCAATCGATTTTCTGTATTTCTTCCGGGTCCCCGAACATCGGCCCCTGGATATAAGATATATCCCGTTTCAGGATCGTGTCGTGTGCATCCACGATGAGGAGCTGAATATCCGGTGGAATCCGATATTCCACCTCTTTGCCGGGTTTGTGTCGGGTACGAAGCATTCGTGCCGAATCCCTGGAACGTAAATAGAATTCGCGGGCGACGTGTGTTCTACCTGCAATACGCCTTCACTTTTGCCGCCGCCTCCCGGATATCAGGAGACTCCTTCGCTTTGTCTTCATACTTCGTGAAATTCTTACTGAAAAGGGTCGCCAGTTTTGCCGCCTGCCTGTCATAAGCCTCTTTGTCCTTCCAGGTTTCCCGTGGATGCAGGACGTTTTGAGACACTCCCTTCAGGGTCTTGGGAACGGCCAGACCGTAAAGACCATTCTCAACGAATTCAACAGAGTGGATACTGCCATCCAGAATGGCATCAATGATTGCCCGGGTTTGCGGAAGACTCATGCGGGACCCGATTCCGAAAGGTCCTCCGGACCATCCGGTGTTGACTAACCAGGCGGTCGCTTTGTATTGCCGCAGTTTCTTCTGAAGCAATTCCGCATACACGGTCGGATGCCAGACCAGAAAGGCGGCTCCGAAACACGCCGAGAATGTGGCTTCCGGGTCCGTGATCCCCACCTCGGTTCCCGCCACCTTCGCCGTATATCCGCTCACAAAATGATACATCGCCTGGCCTTCAGTCAACCGGCTGACAGGGGGAAGCACTCCGAACGCATCGCAGGTCAGGAAAATGATATTCCTGGGATGGCTGCCCACACCGGGAATCTTGGCATTCGCCATGTGCTCAATCGGATAAGAGGCGCGAGTGTTCTCGGTAATTGAGCCGTCATAATAATCCACAACATGGGTCTGCTCGTCGTAAACCACATTTTCCAAAACCGTGCCGAAGCGAATCGCTTTCCAGATATCCGGTTCCCCTTCCTTGCTGAGTCGGATCACTTTGGCATAGCAGCCGCCTTCGAAGTTGAAAATTCCGTCATCCGTCCACCCATGCTCATCATCGCCGATCAGTCTCCGTTTCGGGTCCGCAGAAAGTGTGGTTTTCCCTGTCCCGGACAAGCCAAAGAAGAGAGCCACATCCCCATCGGGTCCCTCGTTGGCGGAACAATGCATTGAGAGCGCCCCCGCTTTTGGAAGCAAGTAATTCAGAATCGTGAAAATCCCCTTTTTCATTTCCCCGGCGTACTCGGTTCCCAAGATAACCAGTTCACGGGTCTTGATGTTCAGGTTTATGCTGGTTTTCTTGGTAACACTCGGCGTGTGCGAATTGGCCGGAAATTGGCCGGAATTATAGATGACCCAATCCGGCTCACCGAAATTCTCCAATTCCTCCGCTGTCGGGCGAATCAGCATGTTGTGCATAAACAGCGCATGATACGCCCGTGCGCAGATCACGCGCATTTTGATGCGATGCCGCGTGTCCCAACCGGCAAAGCCATCCACACAAAAAAGATGGGGTCGGGAGTTCAGAAAATCTATCGCGGTTTCCTTATTGATGGCGAACCCTTCTTCGCTGATCGGAATGTTGATCGACCCCCACCATACATCTTCCCTGTGGAGCTCTTCCTCAACAACCCGTTTTTCGAGAGGACTTCGCCCGGTTTTTGCCCCGGAATAGGCAATCAACGCGCCGGTATCTGCAATTGTGCATCCGGGTTCCTGAAGCCCCAGCTCATACAACCGGGGCACACATGGATTCCGGTCAACGTTCTTCACGGTAATCCCGTGCGATAAGAGGTCAAATACCATCCTGTTTGCCCTTTCCCAGAATTCCTCTTCAATTCAACGATTTTTATAGAGGGTAATTCACTCAGGTCGATTAGGCAAGCCACAGCAAACGGGCACAAACTCCCGACGGAACGCCGGGGGATTTTCCCTTTGACTTCTTCGGCGGTTTTCAGAGAGAGATCAACGCGCCGATTCTTGTGCAGCCCCTGCTGAAGGAACCTTCATGAGCCACACCTCCGCGACCTGGCATCCACGCCCCGATCCGCCGGAACCGGGTTCCTGATACCAGCTCAATAGGAGTTCGCCATCCCGTGTGGCATCAATGGGGATATCAAACTCCATCGGGCGGACCGGACTTTCCTTGGGAATAAACGGATGGACCTCGATTTCATCGGCCACCATCCGAATTTTCAGGGCCGTGTTGCGCCGCATGTCGCCGGCATAGACAACGCGGACCCTGTATTGGGCATTCGGGTCCAGGTCCGAGTATTTCATCTGAAGTGGAGCATCATAAACGGATTCCGCGAAACATTGCCAGGAGATACGGTAATCGGGATTCGGTCGGAAACCGACGCGGGAAGATGCCCGGTATTCGGGGTCCGTTTCCGGTCCCAGCCCGCGCAGAAGATGCGGCCGGCACGTGAGATTCCCCAGATCATCATAGAAACCGCCGGGACCCGGATCGGTCCAATGGACAATCTCCTGAATGCCTTTCAGTCGTTCCGGCTCGGTATCAAGCGCACGCAGCTCAGAGAATCGTTTTTTGAGCCATTCCCGGTTATTCAACGCCCGGTCGATCAGATCCAGATGCGCGCCTCGCTCTATAGCGATGGCCTTGTACTTGGGAACACTCAGCTGCATTCGAATGCTTTGATACAGGGCCTCTGCCAGTTCAAAAATCCGTCCGCGCCAGTCCAACGCAACGCGGTCGGTTATTGCACGATCCAGGATTTCCTCCGCGCGATCCATCGCCGCCAGAGAACCGAGCGGCCCGGACAACCCGCAAAGCGCTTCCATTGCCTGTTGCTCCAGTTCTGTCTCATAGATCAGCCTTCTTCGTTCATAGCCGTCGTAATAGGCTCGGAACAATGCCTGCTGGAATCGCCAATTGAGAAGGTCCTGCGGGCCGGCGGCTTTCTCCATCGCCTGGAATTGCTTCAGCGTGATGTACACGGACTCGTTGGTCAAAAGCGGGCCTTCCCAATTCCTCTCTAACGCCAAAAGCCCCTGAGCGAAGTTATCCTCATACGCCGGTCCGATGAAATATCGGGAATATCGGCGCAGGATATCGATCACGGGAGTATTCGAATCCCAACCCAGACCGCTCCACACGAATTTGTTGACATCGTCATTGCACCCTTCGGAATAGGTGAGGAATCCGATTGCCTGGTCCTTCCAGATCCGAAAGATCTTCGACTCGGCGACAGGACGCGGATTGATCACCTCCCGGTCCTCGGCAAGCGAGTAGGCAACATCCCAATCCTGGACCACATACTGGCAGCGAACGCTGTGAGTAATATCGGGATATCGACGAATAGGGTATTTTTTGGGGATCTTCGCACGGAGATCGGGCAGGCTGATCCGATTCTGTGGGCCGAAAACAATGCCGGACAGCCAATCAGGTTGTTCCTTGTTCATATATTCCAGGAACTCATCCATCCATTCCTTGTTGAAACTCTGGGGGGACATCCACATCTGTGCCTTGGGGTGAGTCCGGTGCAGAACCTCGGTTTGCTTTTCCAGCAAGGCCATCATGACCGTCGGACGGGTGTGACCCGGATCGCCGCCGGGAACAAATACGCAGTCGATTCGCGGCAATCGCGCGAAGACATCCCCCCATTCCTTGAGCGCAAATTCAACCGTGGCGGGATTGGAATAATCACTATCCAGCGCGGGATACCAGATCCAGACATTCAGTCCATAATCGTCCGCAATCTGCGACATGCGGGCCATCATGTCGATTTTGGGAAGGGGAAGGTGCGGGCTGTAGTCATCATCATCGCTGCGCGGCGGGATCAGTTCGATGGCATTTGTGCCGAACACGGCAAGATCGCGGATATATTGTTCCCAGATCTCCGGTGTCCATGCGTCGTAGGAATTGGTTTTCGGACGATATCCCAGCTGGTGACCGCGAAGTGGGTATTCCGGCACGGTGTTCATATCCAGCGATGGGTCCAGGGAGATAAACCCACGGGGCTCATCAATTCTCGTGGCTCCTCCGGCAGCCGTTTCCTGCACTCGCCTGCGTGTCATCTGCATTTCCTGGAGCAGGCGTCCGCATCCGAACAGCACGCCACGCTCATCGTTGCCGACAACAAACACCGTGGGCGCTTTGCGGCCCTCTGTGAGAACGAAAATCCGGTAACCCTCCGCGCCTTCTTTCACCGGACGGTCGGCGACAGCCTTGGCAAGCGGGCCTGCGAACGCCTTGAGGGACGAAGATGGTCCTACGGCCACGACCGGCACAGAATCATCCGGCCACTCGTGGACAACCTGCCACCGGACCATGGTTCGCTTCTCAACCTCTTCGACCAGCATTCGCACGGCTGTGTTCTCGGCCTTTGTGAGATCCGACGGACAGACCACAACGGCCTGCCGGAGGTCCAGGGGTTCCGCCGCCATGGCCTGAGCGGACAGAAATCCCAGAGTCAATAGGATTGAAAAAATGCACGTTATGCAGGAGGATTGAAGTGTCTTCATTGTCGGACTCCAAAACGATAGGGATTGATCGCGGATCATTCAACAAATATTCCACGACACCTGATTATCAAGCCTGGAGGGCGGATGTCAATAGACAACGTCATACAAATAGATTCTTCTGCGCCTGACAGGTCAGGTGCATTCAACCCCCTCTCTGTCTCCCCCAATCTTTGGGGCAGCGGTTCCTCCCCCGAAGATCGCGGGAGGTCAGGTGGGGGTTGACCGGATATCGCAAGACTCCTTGGCGTGAACGTTGTGCGAGAGATTTCTCAGGAGACTTGCCATCGCATCGCTCCTCCCTACGGCATTGACATCTGTGATATTCAGGAGGTATTTTCGGACCGATTGAAGGCGGCGATGATCCCCGCAACAATGCTGGACAGAAACGAAACACTTTTCCTGAAGAAGAATATCCGATGGAGACCAAATCCCAATTCACACCAATTTGTATGACATTATTTGCCGGAATCGCTTTGTGGGTTGTTTTCTTGTTCCCGTGTGCCGTTCCCGGTTTCGGTCCGTTTTCAGGGGGCACAACCATGGAGATACCGGATTCCTCGGTTGGGACACTGTTTCCCTTTGTGAAGAAGATCGCGGAACGAAATCCCGTTCCCAAGTATCGTTTCCTGCGGGAGGAGTTCACCAGCCCGGAAAGTTGGCGTCGTCAGGCACAACCGCTGGTCATGGCAAACCTGCATTACGAACCTGCGCCTGTGGACCCCAAGCCGGAGGTGATCGAGAAAGTCGACCTCGGAACGCACAGTCGCGAGTATATCCGGTTCAACACAACACCCGAAAGCCGGATATCAGGCTACGTGTTGGTTCCGAAGGGGGAAGGCCCGTTTCCGGCGCTGGTCGCGCTGCATGACCACGGAGCTTTCTACCTGTGGGGAAAAGAAAAACTGGTAAGATTGGAGAGCGAGCATCCGGCCCTGGTGAAATTCCGTGAAACCTGTTACGGCGGAGTTGCCATCGCGGATGAACTGGCGAAACGCGGGTATGTGGTGGCCGTGATCGACATGCTGTATTGGGGAGAGCGTCGAATGCTGCTCCCGGGAGATCCGGAAGGATACCTGACGCGCAGCCAGGAACTTACCGAGGAAGAGATTCTTCAGTTTAACCGGCGATCCGGCATGAACGAGCAGATTTTTGCGCGCACCCTGATGGCCGCCGGGACAACCTGGTTCGGGGTGATTCACTGGGATGACCGGAGAACCGTTGACTATCTTCTGACCCGTCCGGAAGTCGATCCCAATCGAATCGGCTGTGTGGGGCTTTCCGTGGGCGGATATCGGGCGGTACACCTGACCGCCCTGGATGATCGTATCCGCGCCGGTGTGGGGGTGGGCTGGATGTGTACTTATGGAAGCATGTTGCAAAAACACATTCCGAACGGAATCGGGCTGACCAAGATTATCCCCGGAACTTATGAATACCTGGACCTGCCGGATATCGCCGCGCTTTCGATGCCGCGTCCTTTGATGGTGATCAACGGGACAAAAGACGGACTGTTCCCGTGGGAGGGTGTGCAAAATGCCTATCAGATCCTTCGGGACTCCTATCAAAAAGCGGGAGTTCCCGAACGATTTCAGGCGGTCACCTACGAAGGACCGCATGAATTCAACAGGGAGATGCAGGAAGTCGCGTTTGCCTGGCTCGACCGCTGGGTAAAGAATGCCGAAGGAAATTGAGCGTTCGAACGAACCGTCCCACGGTTATTCTTTCTCCCATTCCCCCAGGAACGCGTTCAATCCCATGTCGGATGCCTGTTTGTAGAAAAACTCCATCGCATCCATCAATCGGATCTCCCCACGCCAGAATGGAAAATTGCCCAGTTGCTTGACTACTCCAGCCGGGACGGTCGGAATGTGAACCTCGCCGAAAAAATCCTCCGTCGGTTTCTCGGTTTTCCAGAAGAGATCGGGATCCATCGGAAGCGGTTCCGGTGGGACCGAGATTTCTTCCGGTTCTTCGATTTCCGGTTCGGTCGGTTCCTGGTGACCTGTGGAAAGTTGGACCAGCATTTCCTCCCGTGACAGGCCGCGCATCTTGAAGATGAGAAACGGATCGCGGTCGAATTCCTCTCCCAATAAATAGAACACGGCGGCGATATGCTTGCACGGATTGGACCAATCCGGACAGGAGCATTCCGTGGAGAGGTCTTTGAATCTGGAAGGAAACAGAGTCAATTTCATCTCATCGAAAACGGATTCGATTTCCCGTGGCATTTCGCCTGCGGCAAGTTTGGCCGCGAAAATCGGCTGCCGTGAGAACGCTTCCACCAGAGACTTCCATTCCTCATCGCTCAGGGCCTTCACGGTGATCTCGACGAAATAGGGTTGAACTCGCGAACCTTGGACTTTCGCTTCCACCCGGCCCTTGCCGATTTCGATGGACAACACCTGGCCGCGACGCGCATAAGACCGCCCGCGAGACAACCGCTCCCCGATCTGAAAACTCTCCAGCACTTCGATCCACCGTTTTGCCCACCAGCTTTCGGCAAATGCGCCCCGTTTTGTCTGTGCTTTAATGCCACCCTTTGCTTCACGCGCAGGAGGAAAATAGTCGTAGTCAAACTCTCGGTATCTTCGCCTTCTTTTACTCATGGAGAACTCCATTCCTAAGAAATATTCCGCGCAGCCGTCATTCCGAGGAGCGAAGCGACGTGGGAATCTCATTGTTGGAGCGTCCAAGCCTGAGATCGCCACATCCCGGCCCTTCGCAGACTCCGGGCCGGAATTCGCGATGACGGGACGGGCCTGCCCTCGCGAGAACTACTTTCTTTGTCTTATCACCGGCCCTGCCGGTTTGCCACTCGTTATGAATTACTTTCGGATTACTCCGCGACGGCATCCCGGCTGAGTTTGAACAGCTCTTTCAGTTCTCCGGTCGAGAGTTCGGTCAGCCAGCCTTCGCCGGTTCCAACAACGCCTTCCGCGATTTCCTTCTTACTTTCGATCATTTGGTCGATTCTCTCTTCCATGGTTCCGACACAGAGGAACTTGTGTACCTGAACGTTCTTGGTCTGGCCGATACGAAATGCCCGATCGGTTGCCTGGTTCTCCACGGCGGGATTCCACCATCGGTCGAAATGGAACACATGATTAGCGCGGGTCAGGTTCAAGCCGGTCCCGCCTGCTTTGAGCGACAGAATGAAAATGCTCGGCCCATCCTCGCTTTGGAACCGTTCGATCATCGCATCCCGGTGTTTCTTGGCGACCTGCCCGCACAGAAAAAGGACTTCCCGTCCGAACTGGTATTGAAGATATTCCTGCAAGAGCGTTCCCATCACGGCGAATTGCGTGAAAATCAGCGTTCGATCGCCGACCGCGAGGATTTCCTCCAGCATTTCGGTGAGCCGGGCCAGCTTACCGGATCGTCCGGGAAGGGCGGACCGGTCTCCCAGGAATTGGGCCGGGTGGTTGCAGATTTGTTTGAGCTTGGAGAGTACGGCCAGGATCAGGCCTTTCCTCTCGATCCCTTGTGCGGAGTCCAGGGCGCTTTCCATATCTTCCACGACCGCTGCATATAGAGAAGCCTGTTCTTTGGTCAGGTTGCAGAAGACTTTCATTTCCAGCTTTTCGGGCAAGTCCGCAATGATGGATCGGTCCGTCTTTAACCGCCGAAGAACAAATGGGCCGGTGAGGCGTTTGAGGCGCAGGACCGCTTCCTGATCGCGCAAAGCCTGAATGGGGATGAAGAACCTTGTCTTGAATTCCGTTCTCGTTCCAAGGAAACCGGGATTAAGGAACTCCATGATCGACCACAAATCGCCGACGTTGTTTTCCACAGGCGTTCCGGTCAGGGCGATGCGATATTCCGCCTGCAATGCCCGCGCCGCTCTGGACTGTTTCGTATCGGCATTTTTGATGTTTTGTGCCTCATCCAGAATGATTCCAGACCACGAGACACTTTTGAACATCTCAAAATCCCGGTACAGAAGGGAATAGCTGGAAATGACCAGCGCGTTCTTCTCCGCTTCGTGCTGGAATCTTTTCCCTTTATTTCGCGCGCTTCCGTGATGAATCATCGTGGGGAGATCAGGCGTGAACCGCGCGGCCTCTTTTTCCCAGTTGTTCATAACGGAGGTAGGGCAGACCAGCAGAACGGGCTTCTTGCCGTTGGTATGCCGATCATGCTGAATCAGCGCCAACGCTTGAATGGTTTTCCCCAATCCCATATCGTCCGCCAGACAGGCCCCCAATCCCCAGCGACGCAGGAATCCCAGCCAGGAATACCCCCGCACCTGGTAGGGCCGCAATGTGCCCTGGAATCGCTCCGGACACTCCAACTCAGAAAATGCCGCTCTTCCATTCAGTCGGTCCAGGAGAGCGGCAATCGCCCCTTCTGCCGTGACTGTGCCGGTTTCGAGTTCCCATGGGCCGGGCGTTCGCCCTAACGACAGTTGAATCGCATCCCTCACCGTTCCTTCGCTGAGCGACGCGCTTTGCAAAAACTTGAGGGCTTGCGCAATGTCATCGGGATGCAGATGCACCCACTGCCCGCGAATCTTGACGAGCGGCGTCTTCAAACGGGCCAAATCTTCCAATTCCTTCAAAGAAATCTTTTCTTCTCCAAGGGCGATCTCCCACTCGAAGTGAACCAGATCGTCCATAGACAAACCCCCGCCGCCCGTCATGGCGGGGCTTTTAACATGCGCGGAAGCCGAGAAGCGCGGCTGAACACCCTTTCGTACCCACCAGGACGGAAGCAGCAACCCGAATCCCATCTGGTCCAGGACAACCGCCTCTTGTGTTAGAAACGAATAGGCCTGCTCGGTTCTCAGTTCATACCCCGGTGGGTTGGATGAACGCAGACTGGACTCGATATGACGGCTGATTCGAGACGCCCGCCCCAGCGAAAACAGAAGATACTCGTTCGGATTGAACTTTCTTCTTTTGAACAGGGAGGATTCCCGCCCTTTAGGTTTCCACGCATTTTCCGCCGGGATCAATAAACTTGGGTCTCTCATGTCCTGGAGCAGGTACCGAACATACCAGGTGTCGCCTTTCGCCGACTCGTCCTGTCCTTTGGAATCGCCTTCGACAGGTTCTTCCAAGCGAAAACACAATCGAAACGGAGATTCCTCGGTATACGCGGAAGGTCGCTGCCATTCACGAATCTGGCCGGCCAGCTGCGCTAATTCGGGACCGTCCTTTTTCAATAAACCGTCTTCCGACCAAAGGGCGTGAATCCACCGGTCGTGGAGACTGTCGAATGACGCTGTCTTTGATAGCCCTGCCGGAGCAGGCCGTCCTGAATCGCGCTTCCTCGAGAATCGAACCAGGAAATCCATCATCCGGTTCAGAAATGCCGTCAGCAAAGCGGCGGAGGAAACATCGGGCGCGATTTCGTGATCCCGAGTCAGTGCGCGACATGCCGGGGGCATTGCCCGGACCGATTGCTGAAACGTCTGTGCGGCGTTTGCCCGGATTAACGGACGCCAGCAGGCACGCCACGAATCGGCTTCTTGAACCAGGTCCGGCAGGAATTGCTGCCGAGTCACCAGGCTGCCTGAGAAACGCATCATGTTCGACCAGAACCGCAAGTCCGGTCCCACCAGAATGCCGGGCGCCGCCAAGTCCGCATTCATCAACCGGCAGAGAAGGAATGCGACATCGGAGAAGGAAATCTCCACACCCGTGATACGCCAAGCCGCCAACTCCCATGTCCCGCGCGAGGGAAGATCGGCGATAATGGGATTGGATACCAGGGGAACTTTCCCGCAACTCGGCAGCCAGACATAAAGCATCTCGACCGATTTCTGTGTAAGACGCGTCTCCATTCCGACTGTTTGCAATGCCTCTTTGAGATGCTCAAGACCCGCATCGTACGGGAAAACCTGAGCTTCACCTTGTTTCCCCGCCTTCCGGCCCTTTGAAGGCGGTTGGTCTCCATCCGGTGCGTTACGCTCGCCCCAGAGAAAAAACCGATTCTCGATCATACTTCCATGGAGAACGATCATGGTCTCGACCCTTTTCTACACGATAACCCGAGGGATCCTACTTACTTACGTTCCCTCATCCCGGCGCTCTGCTGGTGGGAGAGAGGGAGATTTGAGATACCTTTCGAACAGCTCCCAAGTCCGCAATGCAGTCTGCTCCCATGAAAACAAGCGTACACGGCTGTAACCCCGCGCGCGATATTCCAGACGAAGGTTTTCATTTTCCAGGAGGCGAAATACCCATTCGGAGATGGCCTCCGTATCCTGGGGTGGCAAACAAACCGCCGCATCTCCTGCCACCTCCGGCAGAGATCCCGCATTCGATGTTACCACTGGAACCCCGCAGGCCATCGCCTCCAGAACCGGTAATCCGAATCCCTCATAAAGACTCGGAAACAGAAACACGGGGGCATTGCGATAGAGTGTCCGCAAAACGATATCATCCGCATCCTCAATCCAACGGATACAATCGGAGCGGCGGCGAATTCTCTGGACAATTTTATCACACAGCCAACCGGACATTCCGGCGATCACCAGGCGCAGATCCGGCCGTTTTTCTCTCAATCGATCCAGCACGTCAAGAATTGTCCGGTAATTCTTGCGGGGTTCGAGTGTGCCGACAGCAAGCAGATACCCCGGATTCAATCCAAGGCTGTGTAAAATTTGTTCCTCTTCTTCAGCGGACGGTTCCTCCTGGAAAAACGGATCGACCGCTTCGGGGATGACCATGATCCGTTCGGGGTTCGCTCCCAGGAGTTCCACCGCGTCCCGGTGTGTAGACTCGGAGACCGCGATGAGAGCATCGGCTTTCCGAACAGCCCGGCGAAGCGCTGCTTCCCAGTACCAGCGGTATTTTGCCGGTTGAATTTCGGGATATCTCAAAAATCCCAAATCGTGCAGGGTCACGATTCTGGGGACTTTCAGAAATCTCGGAACGACGGTCAGCGGCGAGAAAAACAGATTCAAATTCATTCGCGATGCGCCGATAGGAAGGAGAATATGATCCCACACAGGCCGGGCGACCATCGCCGAAGAACATGGCAAGACGACACTGGAAACCCGCGCCTCTCCTCCAAGTTCCGCCAGAGTGGAAGGCTCTATGCAGCGATGGGTGAATAGCGTCAGTCGGAAATCCTCCCGGTACCGCAGTAGAAACCGAAGCAGAAGCCGAGTATACACCGCAACACCCGTGTGACGTTCCGCCAATACGCGCCCATCTACACCGATATGAAAAACCCCGCGCTCCGTCACCGTGATTCCTTACAGACGTTGATTTCACTGAGAAGGTACTTTACGATTTTAGCGAAAGCCGTGCAGGTTGGCTTGACCCGATGAATGGAGAACTCTCGTGAATCCCGAAGAAGAAATCCGTCCTTCCGAAGAAATCCCCCAAGAAACCGATCAGTCCGAGCCGGAACCGTTCGGCTGGGAGTTCCATAAAGGGCCGCTGCTGATCGCTGTCATTTTGACAGTGGTTTTTTACGCCTTTGTGTTTTTCTTCGTCAATTTCTAAGCGTAAGTTCCGCTTAAACAAAACACTTGCGCCGGCAGTTCCACCGAGCGATGCTGCGGCATCGGCGCCGCTGAAATAACCAGGATCCAACTGACCGCAATCATTGCAATGCCGAACACACGGATTTTCCAATCCTCCGCCAGAATAAAAACCTTCAAAGCCTGTAGTCCTGCCGCCGGCGCAACCAGGGCAATTGACCCGGTAATACACATAAGGAGGGAAAAACCGGTATTTACCGCAATGCAGGTTCCGTACTCACGCGCACACCAGCAGAACAGCCCCAACAGGATCAATCCCTTCGCCAGGACCCGAACTTTGTGCCGGCAATGATTGATCCAGGCAAACTCCCGGATTATCTCCGGCCAGACAAGGGAAAAAATCCCGATCGTGAATAGAAAAGAACACGGGATCAGATAAATATCCGTGAGCATGATCGGATCGTGCGGCCTCCCGAAGACCGGCATATTCCGGCATCTACCCGATACCGGGCAGATCACTGTGCCAACGCCTGCTCCAATCCCCGGGCGAGAACATCCTTGGGCGTAGACCCGACCCACTTGTTCACTTCTTTCCCCCCTTTGAAAATCACAATGGTCGGGACACTCATAATGCCGTACCTCACGGCCAGCTCCTGATTCTTATCCACATCGACTTTGGCGACTTTGGCCCGCCCGGCGAAATCTTGCGCAAGTTCGTCGATCAGGGGCGCCAGCCGCTGACAGGGACCGCACCACTCCGCGCTGAAATCCACCAGCACGGGAACCTTGGACCGAACCACTTCCTGCTCGAAATTACCGCCAAGAATATGAATGATCTCTGACATCCGTTCCTCCTGATGGGACTTATTTTGCTGTTCTGCTCGGATAAAGCCCATTCCCCGAAAAAAGTATAATGATCGGAACGGGGCCATACAAGCGAAGCGATTCACAAGAGATTATCACAAATCGCAGCGCAGCCCCCGGGTTGAGATCGGTCCTCCGGCAGTAGCCAGTGTATAACGATCCTTAACAGTATTGGTCCGGGTGGAGTACATCGCGAACTGACCGGCGAGCCGGTCGTAAAGTGCATCGGCGGTCGGCGCAGGTTAACCGAGTCCAGATTCCACCGCTTGCGATCTGCGTTTCAACGCCGCCCCGGCGCCGGAAATAACCTTCCTGACCGCTCACCTGCTGTATTCACAGATGCAACCATTTGCTGAATTACAATTCCTCCTTTTCTCTGGTATAACCGTCGGTATAACCATCACTAAGACTATCCCGTCAGAGGAATTGACCGATGCGGTTATCGATTTCTTTTATCCGTGTTTTTTTCAACATTTTTCTTGTTTTATCCTTTCTCGTATGTTCGTTTCCAACTCTCGCGGAGAATTACGATCCGGTGCGATGGATTACACGATACCGATTTGCCGAAATCCCCCGTGGAACCGCAACGGTGGTCTCCGCTCATGCTTCTCTGCCGGATTTCGCCGTAATTCCCGCCGCGACAGGCATTCAGCTGGTCCGTGTTTCGATGGTCTTTCCTCCAGGGGCGTTTCATTCGGACTTGACCGTGAGGATTCCATCCGAACGAGGCGATATTTCTCCCGATGTCCGGGTCCTGACCTTCCATCCGGGAACTCCAAAATATGTGCGACGCGCCATTTTGACGTTCCTTTATGAATTCGAAACGAGAGAGTCTGTCTCTTTTCAACCGACTCTGTCGGTTCCAGGACCGGATTGCGTACAAACCGGAGAGGCGATTGAACCTGGCGAGGACGGCGCAATCGAGATTTCGTGCGGCAAATCTCTGCTGCGTGTTCATGGAGGGAAAATCACCGGAGTTTCTGAGGATGGTTCGGAGTGGACCGCAGAGTTGCTCGCCCCGGCCTGCTCCTGGCCGGAACAGCCTGTTGTGGAAACGGTGGAACGCGGCAGGAACTACACGTGGATTCGTATCTTTATTCCCGATCCGCAATGGCCTCGGATACTGGAAATCCGAATGGACTCACTGGGTTCCGTCGCTGTCATCGCGCACTTGCAGCGAATGGCCGAACAGGATGGCTTTGCGCCGGATTACAGCTGGCGCATTTCCGGCCTGAAAACAACTTGTTTTCGTATCGACGGGAGGAGTCTCTGTTCTCATGAGGAAATCAAGCATTCTTTCGACACGGGAAAGTCGGTTCTTGTAGAAACAACGGGGCCGAATATCGTTTTCCCGCAGGCCCACCATCTCCGACGGGGGGCTGTCACGGCAAACATGGGGCCGGGAGCGAACGACATTCTTTACACGCGGTGTTTGGAAACAGACAAAGTTCCTCATCAGCCTTATGCTTGGCGCCGTGCGGCTTTTGTAATTTGCGGTCCCGGGCAGGCTCCCTGGAATGCACTGTTCGAGCCGCCTCACCGGATTTCGATCAATCCCGACGTGTACGATTCTCTCTACAGGTTTGGATCGGGGGCGGACCTTGCGCAATGGCCTCTGCTGGAGGATCTGAGCCGGTATCATCGTGACGCGGTCGTGCGGTCTATGCTGGAAGGCGACGACTTCGGAAATGTAACCACCTTTAATGACAGCGGACCGCCGGGCGTTTTCGGTATGAACCGCCTCAATCATTGCCCACCTGTTTTCCATACGTACTACCGGACCGGCGATGAACGGTTACGCTCCACAGCCTTGCATTGGTGCGACAATTTCTACGATCTAAGTGTCTGGTGGGGGGAGGACGAAGGATTCGGCGGCACGCGATATGTCAACGCGGTTCTTGCCGGGCAAGACGAACACAAAGAGGATAAGAGTTTCATGTGGCGGACAAATTTCGCCTCGAATTTCTGTACAAAAGGCTATGATTCCTTCTTTTATGCCTATGAAGAGACAGGCGATCCCCGCATGGCCGTTGCCCTGCAGGCCCAACTGAAATACGCCGATGAAGCGGTTCATACGGATCAGGGCGAATGCCGCAATATCGGGGATGTGCTCGATTCCGTCCGTATGGCGAGATTCACGGGGGAAGACCATTACCTGCAAAAGGGACTGGAACTGTTTCGCGAATTGAGGACAAAACTGGGATCGGATCACCTGTTCAGTCAGAGTGGGCGCCCAATCCTTCCCGAACTCCCTTTTATCAATGAGGATCAAATCGGCCTCCGGAACCCGTTTGCGAAACCCTACATTATCGGTTATGCGTTGGCCGGATTGCCCGCTCTTGCGGAAATGTGTCCGCAAGAGACTCATTTGAGGGAGACAATTCGGGCGGTGGCCGATTTTCTGGCAGAATCGCAGGATCCGCTTGGCGCGTGGCGCTATCCGCATCCGTGCTCTACGTTACTGCTCTTTTCCCAGGGATTGGAGCATTCGGCGCAAATCTGTAATGCAGCGGAGTATTTGGAAGCGCAGGGGGAACCGATTGAAAATCTGCTGAATGCCGTCGAGCGTCAACTGCGTTCCCGCATTCTGATCTGGCGAAAGACCGGTCATAGTTTCTATTCCCTGAACGGATGGGAGTTTGCCGCCGGAATCGCCAAGACAAATGACGACATCAATACAATGTACGCGAAACCTGAAGGCCGTGATTCTTCACGGGATTATGCGGAGGGTGAAATCAGTATCGGCACGGCTCCGCCGGAAGGGCTGGTTTATTTCAACCGCGTCCTCGATTTCTATCTGCGTCATCGGCCTGCGGAACGGTTATTTCATGTCCCTCCTCAATTGAAGACTATTTTGGATCGTCTAGTGGATCGACGTATTCGCCTTGTGCCGCAAGAATCGGGGGCTTTCCTGCGTGTCGAGAGATCGGAGTCGCCCGATGTGGGATTTCTGCTCCGGGCGCCCGAATGGACCGCATTCCCGAAAATGGGATCCGGCCCAGAGGAACTCGGCGGAATGAAGATCGACTGGAAAACGGACCCGGAAGCAGGAACAGTTTTTTACCATCTGGACCGCCCCGAAGCCACTTTTTCGGCTTCCTTTATTCCCGGCCTGGAAACGGTGGATTGTGTCTATACCGTATGGCCGAAGCCGGGTGCGCAGATACCTGAACGAGGCGCATTGGGACCTTGCCTGCAACTCAAGAACGGTGTTTTCGGGGGAGATGATTTGGATTGGATGGCTCGTATCCATTATCTTTCCCGCAATGAATGGGTCTCGCTGGGAACGGTGGCGGAGGGAAACAACCAAAACGTATTGTTTCTTCCGGGAGAGAATTTCCGGAAAATGGCCGGACCGATGACCGAATCCGAATGGCACACCATCCGGCAACGACTGCCCGACTTTCCGTTAATTGCTGCAATCAGTAGAGACGGTGTATGGATTGCCGCCACCGCCGCCGAATTCTGCAGTTCGATCTGTAGCAACGCCGATCCCTCGCAGCGTTGTATTTATTCTCAGGGAGTATTTCCACTATATCGGGATAATTCCAGTACGCTCCGGGTTAAGATTTACCTCTTTCGTGGTGATAGGAATGATCTTGGTCGGCGGTATTTTCAGGATGTAGAGACCTGGAAACGGTCCTGTGCCCACCCGGTTCAGGGGAATCCCGATTACTGTCGCGACGGCATTGTGCACGATCTTCCGAACTTCCAGGATGCCCAGCTATCCAGGCTCGCTTTTCCTTTGGCCTTTGATCCGAAACGGTATCAGGATTTTGCAGAGTGGCGTTCCCAGGCGAGGAAACGCTACCTGGATTCGCTTCTTCCCGCGCTGCCGGCTGCCCCGTTTGAGCCGACTGTGATCGCACGCGAGAGACGAGATGGATATGAGGCACGAAAAATTGCCCTCAATATCTCCGCCGATAGCCGAATTCCCGCCTACTTGCTCGTCCCCGATGGGGATGGGCCCTTTCCGGCCGTGATCGCTTTGCACGATCACGGGGCGCATTTTTCCATCGGAAAAGAAAAAGTGGTTCGACCGTTTGCCGAACCGAAAGTGAGGCTCAATGACGCGCAGGAATGGGTGGATAAGTATTATGAGGGACGGTACACCGGAGATGAACTGGCGAAACGGGGATATGTCGTGTTTTCCATGGATGCGTTGTTCTGGGGGGACCGTGGACGTCGTGAAGGTGTGGAATATGAGGCCCAACAGGCCCTCGCCGCCAATCTGTATCAGATCGGGCTGTCTTGGGCCGGTACGATTATCTGGGATGATATACGGAGTGCGGAATTTGTCGCGGGTCTGCCGGAAGTTGATCCGGATCGCATTGCAGCGGTCGGATTGTCTATGGGTTCTAATCGTGCCTGGCATCTGACTGCCGCGACGGACCGTGTTTGTATGGGGGCCGCCATCTGCTGGATGGGTACAACGGAGGTTTTGACTCAGCCGGGTAATAATCAAACCCTGGGATATTCCGCTTTTTCCATGCTGCATCCCGGTCTCCGGCTCACGTTGGACTATCCTCATGTTGCCTCCATCGCCTGCCCGAAACCGATGCTGTTCTTTAACGGGGAGCAGGACGGGCTGTTTCCAATTCCCGGTGTTGAGGCGGCTTACAAGATCATGCGGGCGGTGTGGGAATCACAAAACGCCGGGGATCGCCTGGTCACAAAAGTCTGGCCGGTTCCGCATTTGTTCAATCGCGAAATGCAGGAGGAGGTATTTGCCTGGTTCGACCGATATCTTCTGAAATCATCGCCATCCATGTCCGAATGAATCAGGAATCATAAACAGATCGTCCCTGCTCCTGACGGGAACCGACAGGAGCAGGGACGACTAATTGACATCTCTCAGATTGAACTCTGAGACACCCGACTTATTTCTCCTTTGCGGCAGCCTCGTGAGCGACTTTCCGGGCTGCGCGGCGGGCAGGAGTCTTCTTTCTCGCGCCGGTAGCACGTACTCTTCCGCCCCCCTGCGGGAGAATGGTGTCGATGAGTTTCTCACCGGCGGCATTGATGCGGAAACTGCCGCGCTCTTTGCCTTTGTCCAGGTAGCCAAGCCGACGGGTATTGTTGAGGGTCTGATTGGGGTTCTGGAATTTGCCCCGCCCGGATTCTTGAGCGGCCCTCTGTAAATCTTCCCCGTTAATATCGTCTTTCCGCTGTCCAGGCGGAGCGGCATGACGGAAATAGTAAGCGACGGCGGCGGCGAATTGGACATCGCTTCGCGGTTTTTTCTGCGCCATGAAAGCCTGAATACTTCCAGGGACGCCGGTGACAGCCGGGGCCGGTGTCGCAGCGGCTACCGCGGCCGGCGCGGCCGCGGCCTTCCGCCCTTTCGCTCGTCGTTTCCGTCTACCACGACGACGAGCGGCTTTTGGTTCTGCGGCAGCCGCGCGGGCTGCCGCCTTGACTGGTTTGGCCAGGGCCAGGATCTCTTCCGCCCACCGCAAAAGCCTTGTTCGCACATCGTCATCAAAGGGACGAAGGGCATCTACCAACATTCGCAACGCATCGAATTCATCCGAGTGTTGAACCATCGTGATTCACCTCATGATTAGAATTGTAACCCGCCGTAGTCTAAACCGGAAATTCTAAAATGACAATACCTCTCCAACAATTATTTTATCCGTTACAGATTTTCTTCGTAACCCGATAACAGACCGTTACCCAAACATCTGCCGAAATCGCTTTACCGTCGAATCGCCCGGATGATTGGGTAAATCGACCGGCGATTCCCAGTCCTCCGGCACATCCTCCAGCCGGACCGGTTCCCCGTTTTTCTCTAAAATAGACCTCCATCCGGCCAGAAAAACAGCGGTTTTCTCCATGATTTGCTCGAATGTCTGCGGCATTTCTCCATACAGCGCCATTCTATGGAAAACCCACAATGTGGGCGCCCAGATCTCTGTCTTTTCAAACGGGTAGCCGGTCCCTCGCAGAATACGAAATGTCTCTCCATCCGAATTCTCTTGGGTGTGAATCTGAACTACACCCCACGATCCACCAATTTGATGCAAGGTTCCATAAAATCTACGTCCTTCCAGGTCTCGATGCTCCAAAATCATCACTCCGGGCGGCTGCCACCAGTGTTCCGATCGGTAGGAAACCGAAACAACCGGATTCCCCGCTTCCACAATGGCCCGGCAAACCATGTAAATACCATGCACACCATGGGTCGGGTAATCATCGAACGAATTCACGGCATTGTAGCTGATGATTTTCCTGCCGGGGACCCAAATTCTTGCCCGATTGATCGCCTCGTTGTGTTCATGGCTGGAGGGAGCCAGGATGGTGGCCCCGTATCTCCGGGCTGTCTCGATCATCTTTTTCGCTTTATCGAGAGCATTGGAGAAAGGACGATTGATGAGGTTGGGTAGACCGGCTTCCAAGTAAGGTTCGTGAAGAATGTGATTCCAGGGATGGTTGTAATAGCCTCCGGAGATTACCGCGTCCACTTTCCCGATCATCGCATCGAAATGTTTTACCTTCTCGCAACGGTACATTTGCGCGAATTCATCGGCTTTTTCCGGCTCGATATCCCAGCAATGGGTAATTCGCATGTTGGTGAAAGGGATGTCCTGTTTTTCCGGACGCGGATTCAAAAGAGACGCCCACAGGTCCGGAAGATGGGAATAGGTTCCCACATTCAGGCATCCGATTCGTAAACATTCATTGGGACTTCGATTTTCTGTTCTTACAGGCCGCGCAACACCAATAGCCACGCTTCCTGCTGCCGCCCCGGCGAGAAAACGACGACGGTTGTGGAGTTCGTTTTTGTTCATGGATCAGGTACTTTTCCTTCTATGGGACTGTAATCCACTTGCCTGGGCTTCATTTCACCCCTCCATATCCTCCATAAAAGGTCCCCGGTAAAGTAGCGGTTACTATTTTCATACGGATTTCTATCGCATGAGCGTCATACAAGACAGGTCTGTTCCGACCCCAATCGGGTAATCCTATACAGTACAGGCGCAGGATTCCGCTTTCGTTCGGAATGAAAAATCCGGACTTTGAGCGGGAGAGTAGCACAGATCGGGACGGGGAAAAACCCCCCGAATTGGCGCGATCCGGCCATTCAGCCGGTTGGGGCTGTGTTTCGCCCTATCCGTGCGACAATTTTTAATTGAAACCGGCGTCTGTGCCCTGTTTCTTGACGGAAACTCCCACAAAGATCATAATCTGCCGTTTTTTATCCACAAAACTCAGATCAAACCATCCGAATAAACCGGGGGATAAGTACGTACAATATGAAAATCAATTTTCGCGATGAAATGCGGAAAATTTTTTCGGGCGATCCATCGGCAAAAGTAGTCTGGCAGCCGAGAATCGAGCATTGGTTCAACATGAATCAAAAGAGGGGAACATTGCCGGCACAATTTCGAAATGCAACGGTCTACGATGTCTTTGAAAGATTGAATGCCTCCATTCGCTATCTGCCGAGCTGGGCTCCCGTGAATGATGTCTATGATTCAGACATCCGCTATACCTCCGAAGAGACCCCGGAAAGCATTATTCAGACGTGGAAAACCCCGGTGGGGGAAGTTCGTCGAGTGGACCGCAAGACCATTGATTCGTTTTTGCCACGTGAATATCCCCTTAAAAATCCGGATGATCTCCGTGTGATTGAGTATGTTATTGAGGGAACCGAGTACAAGGCGGATGTCGATTTCTATATTTCGGAGCAGACGAAATTCGCGGATTGGGCCGTGCCCACCGCTTTGATGCCGCGTGTCAACCTGATGCGGATTTTTCTTGAATTTTCCGGATTTGAGCAAGGGATTTATTTCCTGCATGACCGCCCGGAAGATATTCGTGGGCTTGTTCGGTTAATCGATCAGGCGGATCTGCGATATTGCCGGGAACTGCTCAAGGTTCCGGCGGAATTCATCAATTACGGCGACAACGTCCACTGCGACATGTTGCCGCCGCCTTTGCTGAAAGAATACGTTATGCCCTCCTATCATCAACGCAACGAGATCTTTCATGCGGCGGGGAAGTTCACGTACTCCCACTGGGATGGGGATGTCCGAACCATCCTGCCTTACGCCCGCGAAACCGGGATGGATGGCCTGGAGGCGATTACTTTTAAACCGATGGGTGACGCTACCTATGAAATGGTGGAACAATATATGGGTGCAGACCTGGTGCTGGTCGACGGAATCTGCGCGATCTCGTTTCTCCCGAATGTGTCCATGGAGGAATTCGAAAGAGAGGTACGAGAGCTGGTAGAACGCCTTCACCCTCACCTGGTGCTGGGCATTTCCGACGAAGCCCCTCCGGATTCCGAGTTCCACAAATTGGAACGGGTGTCCGAAATTGTGGAGGAATACAATCGGGCAGATTCCTGAAGGGACCCGTGTTCAGGGTCCACACTTGACCGGAATCCAGTCGCATGGGTATCCTGCTTATTCTGACAATTTTCCGATGCTCAACCCGAGTGGTTTGGAGGCTTCTATGTACGCCATCATTGAAACCGGCGGCAAGCAATATCGTGTTCGGCCGGGAGACGAGATTCATGTCGAGAAAATCCCTGCGGATGTCGGCGAGACTGTGGAACTGGACCGGGTGCTGATGTATGCCGATGAGGAACGTCTCGCTGTCGGTACACCTACTGTCACTAATATCAAAGTTAAAGGGCATGTTGTTACCCAGGGTCTCGGTCCCAAGGTTGTGATTTTCAAGATGAAGAAACGCAAGAATTACCGGCGGAAAAAGGGACATCGACAGCCGTTCACCGTACTGAGAATCGACGAAATCGCGGTGGAAAACTAAGTCCCACCGTATTTGACATAGTCCTTCAACGGGGGAGAATGTCATTTTGACAGACTCCCCCGTTCCTTATTTCGGGAGGATTCGGATGTGTCCAGGCCAGACGGATTTCATTGATCGAGTAGTTATTCGGGTCAAAGCAGGTGATGGAGGGAACGGGTGCATCTCGTTCCATCGGGAGAAATTCGTGCCACGCGGCGGACCTGATGGCGGCGATGGCGGCGACGGCGGGAGTATTATTTTCAAGGTCCATCCAGGCAGGAATACCCTGGAATCTCTGGCCTCTAAACCCTTCTACCGCGCCGAGGATGGAGGTCATGGCGATAAAAACGACCGACACGGGCGTTCCGGCAAAGACATGATTCTGTTCGTCCCTCCGGGCACGGTGGTCCGTAACTATGAAACGCAGGAATTGCTTGTGGATATGGAAGATACGGACGGAACAGCGGTTGTAGCGAAAGGGGGACGCGGGGGACGGGGGAACGCCCGATTCGCTACTCCATCGCGGCAGGTTCCCCGATTCGCGGAGCCGGGAACTCCGGGTGAGGAATTCAAACTCCTGGTTGAACTCAAAACTGTGGCGCACGTCGGCCTGGTCGGCTTGCCGAACGCAGGAAAATCGACCCTGCTGGCTGCCATGACCGCCGCCCGTCCCCGAATCGCCTCTTATCCCTTCACCACACGGCATCCCATCCTGGGAACCATCCCGATCTCCGATGGAACCGGTCTCGTTGTTGCCGATATACCCGGTATCATCCAGGGCGCAAGCGAGGGTCTCGGTTTGGGGCTGGATTTTCTCCGGCATATTGAGCGGACTCGAATGCTTGTGTTTGTGTTGGAACTCTCACCGACCGACCCCTCATTTCCCGCCGTCACTTATCAGCAGCTTCTCGCGGAGATTCGTGCCTATGATCCCGAAATTCTCTCGAGACCGGCTTTGATTGCTCTGAATAAGCTGGACCTCCTTCAAAAGGGAGATCTGGAGATTATTCTGGAGGAGTTCATTCGACAAACCGGGGTGGAACAAGATCGAATCCACGCCATCTCGGCCCTCCATGGTCTGAATGTTCCTCATTTGCGGGAAGCCTTGATTCGACTTTCAGGCGCTCTCACGCAGGACCAGGCTGCACGCGATGAGGCGCGGCTCTTCTGACAGGGCATGACCGCTCATGCCTTGCAGAAGATGCTCGACCGCTTCCTGCCCGATTCTCTCGGCATCCCGACGGACAGTCGATAGCGCGGGTGAAACGCAGCCCGAAGGCCAGAGATCATCGAATCCCATAATCGCCAGTTGGCGGGGCACGGAAATTCCGGAATCGGATGCGGCCTTTAGAAGACGAATCGCAAGATAATCCGTTCCGGCGAAAATCGCCGTAACCGGTTCGGACCTTTGTGTGCAACGTTCAACCACTTCCTGTGGGTGAAAGTCCTGACCGACCAGGTTCATTGTCCACTCAGGATCGCAGGACAGGTTTCTCTGCTGAAATGCCTCCTGATAACCGAGATGACGATTTTGAACAGGCGGTTGTGTGAGATCGCCGACAAAAACAATTCGAGTATGACCCGAATCAAGCAAGTGCAAGATGGCGGCAGACGCTCCCTGTCGATCATCCGTCGCAACGTGTGCGGCTTTTCCGTGTGGGACAGATGAATTGATGAAAACCACACGATCATGCTCCTGGCTGCAAAGCCGATCCCAGTGTTCATCCACGTCCATACAACAGACCAGCAACCCGTCCGCCCGGCCGCTGCGAAGCAGATTCCTTGCTATACATGCCGGATTTCCCTCCGGTTTCAGGGGTGGGATCAGGACGTGATACCCGTATGCCAATAAGGTTGTGGCGACCGCCTGGTATATCTCAACCAAATCCCAATCTCGCAATCCACCCTCAGGACATACAAACCCGACAGTACGGCTCTTGCCTGAAGCGAGGCTGGTTGCCAGAAAATGCGGACAATAATCCAGTTCTTTCACCGCTGTCAAAACCCTTTGCCGCGTCTCTTCGCTGATTGGAATAGATGTGCCTTCGTGGAGATTTCGGAGTACCCTGGATACCGTTGCGCGAGACACGCCTGCCTGGCGTGCCACGTCTTCCATGGTTATATTACCCATTCTGACTGCACCCCATGTGTTTGAGACTGAGTGACCGGTGGGGGACCCCTTCACCCTCCGGCCAGGATTAATCAGAACCGTAGGCTTCCTCTCAGCCCATGTCAAGAATGGGGTCATGTTTCGTTACATTTCCCCAAAAACTCTTTATTGATTCCTCCACAATTAATGTCCTGTCTTGCCCCAATGGAAAAAGACAATGTTTCAGGAATGTACGAACGAGGATTTGTTTTTATTGAAGTTGCAGCGCATTTTCGTTGACAAAAGGAGGATGGATTCTCTATAATCAACCCGATGATGGTTCAGTTGCCCGAAAGATGCGACACCGGGGAAAGCGGTATGACCGGTCGAGGTTTTCTTTGCGGGTGTATGGGATTTGACATTTCACGGAGGCGGCAATAGACTTGGAAACCGGCGTTCGCAGTGGAAGGATTTGCGCGTAAGGCGAACGCCTGGAAGGAGTGGAGGAGTTTTGCATGAAGCCGAAAAGAGACCGTTATGTTCTTCCGCTGCTGATTCTATTCCTGGCGGATTCCATCGGTTTCGTATCGGGAATGATGGGAGCGTTTGCGATCCGGTTTTCTTATCCGGTTACGACCCTCTTCCCGCCTGTCGATTATCCCAGCGCCTGGTTGTACCTGAAGCTGGGTCTGTTTATAGCCCTGGTTGGGGTGGTTTGCTTTGACCGTTTTGGGATTTATGCGTACCGGTATGGGTTGAAACGCTCGGTTAGTGTAACGGGATTCCTGGTTGCGGTGATCGTGACCTATGTGTTTGTGATGGCCGCGCTGTTCAATTATCGCGGGGTGTCGTTTTCCCGTATGACCGTGGCTTTTTCGGTTCCCTTAACGGTGTTCATGCTTGTCAGCATCAATTTGCTCTGTCAGAAGGCTTACGAGTTGTTGATTCGGCAGGGAATCGGGTTTACACGGACAGTGCTTCTGGGAGATTTGGATTCCTGTCAGATGGTGCTGGATCGGCTTTACACCAATCGCGGCTCCGAATACCAGGTGGCCGGGATCATCCGGACCGGACCGGAAGAGGCGGAGAATTCCGGTGCGCCGCTGCTTGGAAAACTCTCCGATTTAGACAGGATTCTGAAGGAACACTCCATTGAGCATCTCCTGATTGCGCTTCCCGAAAAAGACAGCGACACCGCATTGCGTGTCATCCGGAAATGCAAGAGTCGCGGGATTCGATTTCAGGTCCTGCCGGAGATTTTCGATGCATTGAGCCTGAAAATGGATATTGAGGAATTGGGGTATGTGCCGACCATCTCGTTGGGAGAGACGCCGTTGCAGGGCGGCGCACGATTTGTGAAACGAGGGATCGATGTCATCCTGGCTTCGGTTATGCTGATTGTCGCCTCGCCGATCATGGCCATCATCGCCGCGCTGATCCGTCTGGACTCGAAAGGGAGCATCCTTTTTGTTCAACAGCGAATCGGCAATGATGGGCGGGTATTCAACATGTTTAAGTTCCGATCCATGATTCAGGATGCCGAAGCGGGAACCGGCCCGGTTTGGGCCACTTCCGAGGACCCCCGGCAAACCCGTGTCGGGAAGTGGATTCGGCAGTACAGCCTGGATGAACTCCCGCAGTTGTTCAATGTTCTGGTGGGCGATATGAGCATTGTCGGGCCGCGTCCGGAGCGAGCGTTTTTTGTCAACAAGTTCAAGGAATCCGTTCCGAAATATATGCGACGTCACATGGTGAAATCGGGGATCACCGGATGGGCGCAGGTCAACGGTCTGCGGGGAGATACCTCAGTGGAAGAACGGACCCGTTACGATATCTATTACATCGAAAACTGGTCCCTGCTGCTCGATCTGCGGATTCTTTTGCGTACGCTCCTCGCATTCAAGAACGCTCATTGATGCAGTTCGGGACAATGGATTGAGCCGCCCAATCCGCGCCCTGCAGGGATCTCTCGAAGTCTTCCCGGTCATTCTCTCTCCCTCCGGGAGGATTATCATTGAGTCAGCGGCTTGAAAAAGCGGATTTCCTCCTGTCTTCTCCAATCCGCCGCCTGCTGTCAATCGACCTTCTCAATTATCCGGGCAGAGGATAGAGTTTTTTTGCGTTGAAAAATTCTGCCGGATGATTGAGAACTGTGGAGCTGTACGAAAAGAATTTGCAAATCCTGTTGCGGCGATTTCCCGTTCTGGCCCGGCGACTTCAGCGGGAGCCGGATGATCCCCACATTCGCGCGGTTTTGGATACGGGAACGGTTCCGAATGCCGCGCTCTTTCGAGGGGGAAAAGGTCATTTGCTTCACCCCCCGGATGATCCCGTCGGACATGCACGCAAAATTATCGAGAGTTCCGATCAAGCCCGTGTATCCTGGAACCTCTGCATCTTCGGTATCGGGATGGGATATCTCCCGCTTCTTCTGTCGCAAAGGGAGCCGAATCCTCCTCACCAGATGCTGCTCCTGGACCCATCGGTCCATTTGTTTCGCCTGGCATGTCAATATGTGGACCTGGAGCCGCTACTCGATGCACCCGGCGTTCATTTCCTGATCGGGCATGTATCCTCCGGAGAGATCGAACAGGTTCTCTATGCGAAGCGCTGGGAGCTGATTGCGAACGAAATGGGGGCGCTGGTGAACCCGGCGACAGCGGAGCTGTTTCCGGACTGGATGAAACGTATGAGGTCTTTATTGGACCTCTCCTGGCAACGCTTGAAGGGATCTATGACCACGGTGTTGCTTGACGGTCCGCGAATTACGGGAAATCTGGCTCAAAACCTCCCGAAATACGCGGACACTCCGGGGATCGGACCGGGGTGCGGACTCCTGAAAGGCAAACCGGCGATCATCGTTGCCGCCGGTCCTTCTCTCAAACGGAATCTGAGAGAATTGAAGAATCTCCGCAACCGTGCGCTAATCCTGGTTTGCGACACGGCGCTCGAACGGGTCCTGGCGGAGGGGATTCAGCCGCATTTCGTTGTTACGGTCGATCCGAGCGATCTAAACGAACGCCACTTTCCACAAACAGACTATTCCTCAACCGGTGTCTCGCTGATTTACGATATCTGTTGTCATCCCACGATCCCGGACCGATTCCCCGGATGTGCGCTTACCTATTCCGCGCGTCGTTCCCCGTTTTTTGAATGGCTGGATCGCTCCTGCGGTGGAAAGGGCATGATCCGTCCCGGACTCATGGTCTCTCAAACGGCCATGAACATCGCGGCATTCTGGGGATGCAGACCGATTATCCTGGTAGGCCAGGATCTGGCGCTTGATCCGCAGACCGGCGATACCCATTTCGATACCGCCGCGGTCCGCAGAACCGTCCGGTTTATCCGGGACGATCATCAACATGCAATGTATCCCTCAATCGATGGAGAAGAATACCGCAAGGAGCCTATCTTTTGGGTGAACGGCGTGCTGGGCGAACCCGTGCCGACCGTTCGCTATCTTTTGGATTACCTGCACGCCATGGAAGAAAATGTCGCCGTGCTGGGCGCTCCGGTAATCGATGCCACGGAAGGGGGCGCGCGGATTGCCGGTACAACGCCGGTAGCCCTGCAGGAGGCCATCTACCGCCATGCGGTCGAAAAGATCGACATCCAGGATTTTCGATCGACTCTGTTCAAATGCCCTCTGAAATCGGACCTCGCTCCGATACGTCGGGAGTTTGAAGGCAAGATCACCGCGCTAAAACAGGCCACGAAAGCTTTGTTTGATTGCATGGCGCGGGTCGATGATGCAGGGCTGTCCTGGTCTGCTGAAACCGCCAGCCTTATCGAAAGGACCTCGGAACAGCTGATGCGGGATGATATTCTCGAATTCTTTGTCGAGCAGGTTGCGGGATCGGCGCTGGTAGATGCTTTCCGCTGCAAGTCGGCGGAAATCCCGAATGAGAACAGACTGGATGAGATCCGTGTCCGCTGCGGACGTCTCAGCGATGCCTTGCAACACACGGAAACCCTGCTGAGCGATCTCGTCAAATCCCTTGGGACGCCGGAGTGATCGGCTCCACACTCGGACAACAATAACCATGTCCACTCCCCTTTTCCGTCGAAACCTTGATGCGCTCTCCCAGTGCGCTCCGGATACGGCACAAAGGCTATCCGCTTATACGCCGACAGATCGTCCGGTGTGTCGTCTTGCTCCCAGCCGGGAAAATGCTCCCACCTTGCTTGTTGAAATGGAGCAGGGAAATATCCTGTCTCTTCATCATCCGAACCGGCCGCTGGCCGAGGCGCAATCCTGGCTGAGCGGTCTGCCGCCTGAATATCTCCAAAACAGCAATGTGCTTATTCTCGGTATCGGGCTGGCCTACCATATTCACCAATTCGCTTGTCACGCAGGGCCGGAGACGCTCATTACGGCCGTCGAACCGGACCTGGATTTGTTTGCCACCGTCTTGCATCAGATCGATCTGTCCGCCCTGTTTCGGTCCGGGAATATCTTCTGGCTGGCGGGGACCACACCTCGGGAAACCGCTCGATACCTTGCAGAGGGTCCGGTGCGGCATCGGTTCGCAGGACAGGGAATTCGGATTCTCACTCTGCCCGGATTCCAGGCTTACTACTCCAGGTATCTGGCGGAACTGGCACAGGAAATCCAAGCGGCCCTGGGAGAGGTCCAGGTCAGACAAAGAACCGTACGTACGCAGGCAGGACTCATCTTGAGAAACATCCTGGAGAATCTTCCAAGGGTTGTGCAATCACCCGGTGTCTCCGAGCTGCGTGCTACAGGTGTCGGAATGCCCGCTTTTGTTGTCGCTCCCGGTCCCACACTCACCGAACATCTTGGACGGCTGAGGGATGCCTGTCGGAAAGGCTATGTCATTGCGGTGGATACTGCCGCCCGTATTCTCAGGCGTGAAGGGATTCATTACCATCTTGTGGTATCGGTGGACCACACCGACTTGAATCGCCTGCATTTCGATAATGGGCGGGAAGATTCGGCTTTCCTGGTAAGTTACCCCGGCGTCCATCTCTCCATTCCCGCATTATATGACGGAAGAACTTTCTTCTTCGATCATCTCGGCGCCGTGGACCGCCCGATCCGTGCGTCCTCATTGTTGGAACTGCTGGATTTGTCCAACCGCCTCGGATCGCTGATTTCGCTAGGCTCGACCACAGATTGCGCATATCACCTTGCGCGAATCATGGGTTGCTGCCCTATCGTTCTGGTTGGAACGGACCTCTCCTTTCCGGGGGAACGATTTTATGCAGCCGGCGCAATGCAGGAGGAAGTCGATTTGGAAAGCCCTCATACAAGTGCGCAATACCTTGTCCCGAACAACCGGGGCGGCCAAGTCCGCACCAGTCATCTCTATCGAATGTTTTGCGCCAACCTTGGTGAGCTCATTCGCGCAACAGGTGGCCTCGTATACAACACGTCATTGCACGGGGCACGAATCTCCGGAGCGATCCCGATGCCTTTTGAGGATATTCTGGATCGTGCCTGTGACGTCCGTGCCGAAGTTCCGTTCGTTCAACCCAACACGGATAACAAGGAAACAACCCGCCGAATCGCCCGGATTGTAGACGAAATGGAGTTCGATCGGAATCGTTTGAAACAATGGGAGAAAGAAGTTCGGCGTGTGGACACTCGTGATGTCCGTAAGTTCCGGCAACGTATGATTCCCGTTCTGAAGCAAGTGGCAGAGGCATTGGAGACTTGTCCGGGAATCCGCCTGGCGGCTTCCCAGGCGGAAGGAAGCGCGGCAGAGATTCTGGGACATTTCCACGGAATCGGGCTGATGGGCGGGACAGATTCCAGCACAAATGACAAGGCGAGAGATCAGATCGTGAAATGGATTCGCGAGATGCGCGAGGGGATGGAATCCATCGCCCCGTTACTGGAGAAGGCTTCGCAGAAACTCCGCAAGATGTGAGCCGAGAACCGGCAAAGAGTATTCCCGCTCCGCTTTAAGCCTGGCATTCATGCCGATCCGCTTCCGCAAAGAGGCATCCCGGCCCACCCGAACCAGGCAATCGACAAACTCTTCCTCGTTCTGCGCCAGAAAGCCATCGTTGCCGTGTTCGATCACATGCCGAACCTCACCGATGTTGCCTGCCACGACAGCAAGACCGGACGCCATATACTCGAATAGTTTGGTGGGACTTTTGGCGGCAGCCCATTCGGTATCTTCCGCAATGGGCAGCAAACCGACATCCGCCTGACGCAGGATTTCCGGCATCCGGTCCGGAGGAACAGCGCGGGTTGTCCTCACAGGAAAGTCCACTCTGTCCGCAAGATCCGCCTGCAATCGGTCCCACAAGCGGCCATCGCCCACTATCCACAACCTGGCGCCGGAAACCTTCCTGACGACTTCCGGAAACCAGCGCAGAATCATCTGCACATTCTGATAGATCGGTTCTCCCCAAATCAGTCCGTTCCAGAGATATACCACATCAGGGTCCATCCGCTCGCCCGGCGTGAACCGATCGGCATCCACTCCCGTGGGGATACGGACCACACGGGGATGATATTCACTTAGAAACTCTTTCAGGCGGAAACTGGACGCAACACATCCCAGCGCCCGGCGAGCATGACGATACGTGATCTCGTCCCATCGGTTCGATCCAAAGAAGATCCGGTTCCAGATTCCCCGACCGAAAAAATTGGAAAGAGGAATATCATAGTCGTCATAGTCAAATACATAGCGGGGCAGAAATCCCAGTCGGTGCAAGAAAAACGGCGCGGCGGAATGGAAATGGGCTTTCTGGATATAGATCAGGGAATGCCGTTCGGCCAATAAGCGGGGGATGGCTTTCAGGGTCAAAACGAGCTTATGCCGGTCACGAAGGTCGAAATACATCGCTTCCTCGGACAGATGAGGAGCCAAATCCTGCCGGAATGAAAGTACGGAGGTCTGGAAATCGGGATATTGGGAAAGCATCCGCGCGAAATGATAGCAGCGAACACGGCTGTGCGGATAACCGTATCCATTGTGCGCGATGAACAGAACACGAGTCATTATGACGGTCGGCGCTCGTTAACCCCGCCCTACCCTCCCCGGTCTCGGGAAGGGTAACGCCAAGCTCTCTCCCCCAAAGATTGGGGGAGATACAGAGGAGGTTGATTCTATTGAACTTAAGATGAGAACGTTCTCAGTTCATCTCATCCAGGAGGCGGTCCAGAAATCCCTTCAACCTTCGGGCGCGCAGTGGGTGACGCAGTTTCCGAATCGCCTTGGTTTCGATCTGGCGGACACGTTCACGGGTGATGCCGAATCGCTCGCCGACTTCTTCCAGCTTGTGGCGCTGTCCATCCCCCAGGCCGTACCGCAGACGAAGAACCACTTCCTCGCGCTCGGTCAGGGTTCGAAGGATATCCTCGATCTCCCTCGTGAGGATGTTGCCGGTGGCCACTCGCTCCGGAGACTCGGTGGAACGATCCTGAATCAGATCGCCGAATGTCGTGTCCCCATCTTCGGTAATCGGGCTGTCCAGCGAGATCGTGCGCTGCGAAACCTTGGACAGAATCGCGACTTTCTCTGGGGGCATTTCCATTTGCTCGGAAATTTCCTCGATGGTCGGTTCCCGCCCGAATTCCTGAACCAGCCGCTGGGTGATCCGGTTCATGCGATTGACCGTCTCGATAGTATTGACGGGCACACGGATCGTGCGGGCCTGATCGGCGATGGCGCGCGTGATCGCCTGGCGAATCCACCATGTGGCATACGTGCTGAACTTGTAGCCACGTCGGAAATCGAACTTTTCGACCGCCCGCATCAGCCCCAGGTTCCCTTCCTGGATGAGGTCAAGAAGCTGGAGGCCTCGATTCAGGTAATTCTTGGCGATGGAAACCACCAAACGAAGGTTCGCCTCCACCATTTCGATCTTGGCCGCATGAACGATGGTCTGCCCTTCGCGGATCAAGTCGGCAATACGTTTCGTGGTCTGGGGATCCCGCTCGATTTCGGCACGGATTCCTTCAATGTCATTTTCTGTGGGAGATCGTTTTTCCGGAACGGACCGGGTGGAGAAAGCCAGCTCATCCCGTGGACGTCCATGATGATCCGGGTGGGTTATCCCTTGTACAAGTTGGAAGCTGGAATAAATCCGGTGGGCCATTTCCTCAATTCGCTCAAAGTCCAGTTCCAGCCCGATGCAGGTTTCCCGGAGAACCTTCTCGCGTGCTTCCAGGGTCTCCGGCTTCAGCCCTTTGCGGTTGACAATCCGGCGGTAATTCGCCGTGAGTTTACGCAACTTCACAAATCCTTTTTTGAGGGCTTTAATCCGGCGCGCAACCCCCTCCTCGGTTCCTTCGTCGGGCGCACCCGTTGTCTGAAAAACATCGTCCGGATTCATTTCCCCGGCATGAACTGCCTTTACCAGCTGACCGATCTGCTCCACCGCGAAGGGAGACATAGCCAGCGCCTGGCAGATCTTCTGCCGCCCGGTGTCGATACGCACAGCCAGGGAGACCTCTTCCTCGCGGGTCAGCAAAGGCACGGCGCCCATTTCCCGCAGATAAACCCGTGTGGAGTCGTTGCTTCCCATGCGCTCGGAAGCCGGTGTCTCGTTGTTTCGGACCATGGACGCATACAGGGCCGCCGCGTCCGGGCGATCGTCGTCTTCCAAAGCCTCCTCGGCCTCGGAAATTGCCTGCTCGAATTCCATGTCTTCCGAGATAAAAGACGATTGCATAATCCTCATCCTTTGCTGCGACTTTGCAAAAAAGTTTTGTATCCTGTTAAACTGCGCGATGCTGGAGCAGCCGCCCATGTTTAAATCGACGAGCAACTATAAGCCTTTAACGATTATTGAACTCCGTTTGCTACAACATGGGCCTGTGATGCGATAAGAAAAATGACATAAAACACAAAAATCCCATCGATAATCGATCAGCTTCTTATTATATGCGTCTCAAACGGCTCCGTCAATAGATGTTCGCATTTTTTTCGCAAATGACTTGTGGGAGGGCATTTTTTTCTTTTCCCCACAGCGGATTTCCTGATGTCCGGGACAAATACCATCGTAATATATTGATATTACTATACTTAAATATAATAATTCCACGCTTGAGATGATGAAATCCGTTCCGGCAAGACCTGTTATTCGCCTAAAACACAAAATTGCGTCGCCGGGATCGCATTTCTTGTTGAATTGAAGTGCAGAAAGTCGTTGTGGTTTTGCATAAGATGAGGTATCATATATTGGGATAGTGTGAGAAGGAGATTGGAGCGACTTTGTAACAACAGGACTCATGAAACGTCGCGCATTCACATTAAACGAACTGCTGATCGTCGTCACAATCATGGCCATTCTGACAGCGGCGGCAGTTCCCCATTTCGTGAACGCCAAGATCAGGGCGGAACAGAGCTGTCTTTATGTCGACCTGAAGAGTCTCCAAACCGCGCTGGAACTGTACAGGCTGGATTATGGGACATACGCCCCCGGAGCCTCCATGCCTTATATGACCCGCGTGATTGACGCCAATGCCTTGCCGGAGCTGACGACGCCGGTGTCCTATTTCGACCCCGATGGCGTATTTCAGCGAATGATCCCTACTCCCATTTTCTACGGAGGCCCCCCGGATGGCGGTGGGAGCGTGCTGGTGCTGTATAGGGGATTTTTATACGACCGGGGTGCCCGGTTCAAACCGGACGAGCAGGGAGCGGGTTTTCGCTGCACCCCCGATCTCTGGCAGCTGGTCGCCGGAAATCCGGGCTATTCGCAGCCTCTACCTGCTTTGCCCATCCTGACTCTTCCGGAAGGACCAAGCCTGTTGAATGAAATGAGAAATGCGATTTTGCCGCTTGATGTATACCCTCCCCCCAGTTATTTGCCGATCAATCCCTTCTACTCTCCCTCCAACGGCGTCCGAAGCATGGGCGACTTTTATTTGAACTCCTTCGGCGTATCCATGTTCTGATATTCCGCAACAGAGTTTATTGGCACTTCCGGTGGACGGTCGGAGATTTTCAAGGTATATTCCAAACAATGATGGAAATTCCTGGGAGAAAATCGTGACTTTCAATAGGGGATTCCCGTTATTTACGGCCTTCTGGATTGGCGTCCTTTTTGTGCAAGCAGAGGACGTGGTCATCAATGAGGTTTTATACAACCCCGAAACGGATTCCCGTTACGAATTCATTGAGCTGTATAATCCGTCATCTGCGCCAGTCGATTTGTACGGATTCGCTTTTACAGAGGGAGTTCTGTTTCCGTTTCCTTCCGGGGCGGTCATCCAACCGGCTTCCTTTCTTCTTCTCGTTAAGGACCCTGCCTTGAAGCAATGGCAGTCTGTGAAAGTCCCGTTGTTCGGCCCGTATGACGGCAAACTGGCGAATGATGGCGAGCGCTTGACACTGCGTGGGCCGGACAGTCGCTTAGTAGACTCATTTGAATACTCAGACACGCTCCCCTGGCCGCGTGGCGCGGATGGATACGGCCGATCGTTGGAACGGATTTCCGCGGCTCTGCCGTCGGAGGATTTCCATTCCTGGCGGGCTTCTCTGCAGAATAACGGAACTCCCGGATATCAAAACTCCGTTCTCGGTATCCCCCCGTTTCCTGTCATCTGCTCTTTTCAGTGCTTGCCACCCTGTCCGACCTCCATGGATTTTGTGAATGTGCAAGCGACATTGGACGCTCCCGAACGGATTCGACAGGCAACTCTCTATGCCGAACTGCACCGGACTTTCGGAACAGTTCCGACATTTTCCTCTCCGATGGTCCGGATGGACCGGAACCCGGAACAGGCCGTGTTCCAATGTGTCATTCCCCCCTGTACCTCAGAAACGCTGGTTCGTTTTTATTTCCGGCTCGATCTGGATGATGGAACCGATCTTCAACTCCCGCCCCTGGGCGAGCCTCGGCCGTTCGAATCCTATTTCGTTTACGACAATGAGATTTCCTCGAAACTTCCTTTACTCTGGATCTTTCCGACAAACCGGGTAGGAGCCTCCACAACAACACGATCCATCAGCGGGATTGTGGTTAAGCCGGTGACATCCGAGCAGGTCCTGGTTTTCGATGGGGCACGAATCGAATCTGCAAATACCGGACAAAAGGTCCGATTTCTGAAAGGCGAGGAATTCCGGGGGGACCGGACGATCAACCTGTCAGTGGAGCGTCCTCGCGAAGGCACCACTGCCGGTCCCCGGTCGCCCCATGTAGAGCATATCTCCTACCGACTGTTTCGGGATTTCGGGGTTCTGGCCCCGCGTTGTGACTGGTATCGGGTCATTGAGAAAAAATCGCACACACAGAGAATTGCCATCCAGCAGCCCAACGAACGGTTTCTGGCAATCAACGGGCGGGATGATGAGGGCAATATCTACAAAATCGCCTATAATGAACTGAATCAATTTCATGAAACCAATATCCCCAGTTTCGGTTACGCCAAGCAAACGAATACGGATGAGGACTGCCAGGACCTGTTCCAGATGGTACGGGCCATCAACGTAAGCGGGGCCGAGGCCCGTGGCAGGGCGCTTCGGACTTACCTCGATGTTCGGGAAGTGATGGCCTATTCGGTAGTCTCGGTTTTTCTGGTGAATTGGGACGGGTTTCACAACAATATGTTTCTTTATCACAACCCGCCTCCCATCGACCGTTGGGAGTGCATCCCCTGGGACCTGGATAAGACATTCGGGTATACGGACGGGAATCCCATGTTTACAGAACTACCGCTGGAATTCCCTCTTACGGGAAGATCTTCTGCGGTTTCCAGGGGGCCGGGGCCTATCGCAAAGCCTTTTCACAGCGATGCCGAACTGGATGACGCTTATCGCGAATGGCTTGGGAGAGAACTGAATGGCCTTCTGTCCGAGCAGCGGATCGGGGACCTGATTACCGAGGCCGAAAACCTGCTTCTGGAGGACCTGGATTTGACCGAACAATACCTGGGAACCGGAAACACCGAACGCCGTCAACAGATTTTGACCTCGTACGAAACCATGCGGACCTTTGTGCGCCTTCGCCACGCATATCTCCGGAGCAAACTCCCTGTATCCATCGAAGACTGGCAAATCCGTTGATTTTCCATGTCCCGCGCATCTATTGAGACTCCTTCCGGCGTGCTATCCTTTGTAAAATAACCTATTCAGGGAGCAAGGGATACCGCCGAAAATGGAACAAGAGTCCCATAGCCCGATGATTCTCATCCGAGGTCTCAGAAAACGCCTCGCGGGAAAATGGGTTCTCAACGGGGTGGATCTCTCCATTCCCGCCGGAGAAACCCGCATTGTGATCGGGCGCAGCGGAGAGGGGAAAAGCGTATTGCTCAAACACATCTGCGGATTATTGCAGCCCGATGAAGGGGAGGTGTGGATTGACGGGCAGGAGATATCCCGCCTTACTGAAAAAGAACTGTATCCGGTCCGCGCGAAAATCGGAATGTTGTTTCAAAGTGCGGCGTTGTTCGACTCGCTGACCGTGAAGGAAAACGTGGGATTTGCTCTTTACGAGCACGAGCGCCTTTCCGAATCGGAGATCGAACGCCGCGTGCTGGAGAACCTCAAAATGGTTCAGCTTGGGAATATTCTCAACAAAATGCCGTCGGAACTCTCCGGCGGGATGCGTAAACGGGTCGGTCTGGCACGGGCCATCGCCCGCCGACCGAAAATCATCCTGTACGATGAACCCACCACCGGCCTGGACCCGGTGACCGCAGATGCCATCAACGACCTGATTATCCATCTCTCCCGCGAGCTGAGGGTGACCTCGGTGGTAGTCACTCACGATCTGGCCAGTGCGTTTAAAGTAGGGAATAAGTTTTCCATGCTGTTTGAGGGAAAAATCATTTATACTGGAACCCCGGATGAGGTCCGCAAGACCGACAATCCGTATATCCGCCAATTCGTTGACGGAAAGGCAGAGGGGCCGTTGACCAGTCTGCCTGTGGGTCAGGAGGAGGACAATCTCTCCGTGCTGCCGGTCGGGAGTCGGGAATCGGTGATGCCATGAGTAGTCACGTCAAACTGGGCATTTTCGTTGCGGTCGTATTCGTGGTGTTTCTTGTCTTCACCCTGAACATCACAAAAGGGTATCTCCCCGGCGGACAAGAACGATACAACATTTATTTTCGCAATATCGGAACGCTGGAATCCGGTGCGCCGGTGAAACAGGCGGGATATACGATCGGATATGTGGCCGATATCACCCCGGCCAACCTTATTGTGGACACCACACCGGAGAAAATGATCAAGGTTACCGTTTCAGTGAAACCGACCGCTGAGGTGTCCGTCGACAGCGAAGCCCACATTTATACCGCCGGGCTAATGGGGGAAATGTATGTCGAAATTTCCTATGGAACCGGCAGGCGCCTCGATCCGAAGAATCCGCAGGATTTCATCATCGGAACTTCTCCGTTCAGCATGGCGGAAGTCGTCGATCAAGTCACCGTTCTGACCGACGGGGTCAAAGAAACCCTGGATAACGTGAACAAAATCATCGGTCAGGAACAAGCACGGAAAAGCTTTCAGCAGATCATGGTGAATCTGGAAGAACTGACCGGTGACCTGGATGAATTGATCGGAGGCGAGAAACAGACACTTTCGCAGACTCTGGCTAATGTTTTGCAGGCATCCGAAAACCTGAAGCAGTCTCTGGCAGATGCCGATGCGGTGATCAATGAAGCCAGCAAAATCCTGGTCCAAAGTGGTCCGGCCCTGCAACACACTGTCTTTAACGCCGAACAGATTACGGCAGATATCCGTAAAGACTTCCTCGCTGACATGAAGAAAATGTCGAAACAATTGAGTGACGTTTCCGTGTCCATTTCGACCATCGTAGCGAAGGTGGACCGCACGATCGACCAGAACGAACCAAACGTTAAAGAGACCTTGGAAAACCTGAACCAGGCCTCCAGGAAAGCAAAGGAATCGATCGATACCCTTGCAGTCATGATTCAGGATGTCCGTAATGGGAAAGGTGTTCTCGGACGCATTATCAGCGATGAATCCCTGGGCGTGGAAACCGAGGCCACCATTCACAAGGTCAGCGGGATGGTGGAACACGCCAGTACCCTGATGCAGAGAACAGGATCGTTGGTAAACAACGCGGGAGATATCATTTCCACCGTGAAAGATATCCCGAACCGGTTGACATTCTCCTATGACTTGCGTGCGTACACGGAAGATGATCGATACGACCAGGACAATAACAATCTTCGTAGCGATATGCTGTTACGCCTGGATCTCACCGATTGTCTCTTTGCGCAGATCGGGGCAGACCAGATCGGTGACAATAATGAAGTGAATGCCATGCTGGGGTACATGTACGGCCCCTGGACCGCGCGGGCCGGGGTCATCGAATCGGAAGCGGGCGTGAGCCTGGATGTTCTTCTCCTCAAACGGCTGCTTCTTGGCGTTCGTGGTGTCGGACTGACCGAGCATGACGAGGAGCGATTAGATATCTATGGTTCGTTCCGTCTCTGGCGTGATGTCTACCTGATCGGCGGGGTAGACAACGTAGACGACGAAGCCTATCCGAACGTCGGATTGCGCATTGAGTTTTAGCCGAAGAATCCTCACGCTTTGTCCCTTTCAACGCGGATGGAGAGGAGGAGAATCTCCCCGATGGGAAAGGGAGAAGAAACAAGGTGGTGGCGTGCCATAAAAGTAACAACGTATGAGGGTGTTATGGAAAAAGGGCAAATTCGGTTTCCCGCGAATGTCCGAATCGCCGGACCCGCCGGAATCGCGCTCGACGGCACAGTTGCCGCCGAGGAGTATTTTATCGGAGGACAACTGGACCCGAACGGAGGTGTGACTTACAATGGGCAAAGTATTTCTGGGTAACCACAGTGGGTTGTCCTTACGGTTTTCCATTTTGGCGTAGGGTCAGGTCCCTGAGCCGGCCAACGTGTCTGTGGAGTTCCTCATTGTCGAGAGTTCTTCTGATCTCCCTGTTTGATGAATATGCCTTGGGCATCCGGTATCTTGCTGCCGCGTTGTCGGATGCGGGGCATGAAGTCCGATTGTTTTTTTTGAACGAACTTGCGACCTTGCGGGAGTGTCCTTGCGAACCGGGAGATCCGAATCGCATTCCATCCGTTCCTTTTCCCGTATCCCCGGCAGAAATCGAAACGCTGATCGAAGAGACAGCCCGTTTTCAACCGGACCTGGTGGGAATCTCCCTTGTCTCCAATTTGTACGGCCTGGGGGTTGAGATCACCCGCGTGATCCATAATCGTGTTCGCGTGCCGGTGACGTGGGGGGGTGTAGACCCGACGATCAACCCGGATCTGGCGGAAGGTCATGCGGATGTCATTTGTGTGGGTGAGGGAGAACGAGCCATTGTGGAACTGGCCGACGCGATTGGGCGCAATAGTCGGAGCGATCATGATCCCATCGCGGCGCTTGGAAAAATTGAGAAACCAATTGACAACCTGAAAATTCGGAGACCGGAGGGATGGCTCGCAAACCGTCTTGGTGTGATGGTTCCGGACCTGGATGCGTTGCCGTTTCCGCTGTTTGATCTCGGGCGGGAGATTTATCTTTCCGAAGGCCGTCTTTATCGCGGCTCATACCCGCCGCTCGCCAGACTTCCCCGATTGTTCCCCGTGATGTCATTTCGCGGCTGCCCTTATCAGTGTCATTATTGCTGCCATTCCGTTTTGAAAAAGATTTATACCGGCGGCAAGTATCTCCGTCGGCGAAGCGTCGCGAATGTGATGGAGGAACTTCGTCTGCGAAAGCGTCAGTTTCCTGCGTTGGGAATGATCGAAATCCAGGACGATGTATTCACGTTGGACCAGGAATGGATTGACGAGTTCTGCCGGGAGTACAAACAGCACATCGGGATTCCGTTCTGGTGCCAGACCTACCCGGGGATCAGTCGGGAATCCATGTTGAGGCCGCTGAAAGACGCGGGGTTGCGTTCGGTTACGTTCGGTATACAGTCCGGCAGCCAACGGGTGCTGACAGAAATCTACGGGAGGCCGGTAAAGGCTGAGAAAATCCAGGAAACCGCCGACGTGTTACGCCGACTGGATATCCCCTTTGTGGTGGATTTGATCGGCAGCAATCCCTTGGAGACCGACGCGGATCGGATCGAGACGGCGAAAGTGCTGACAGCGCTGCCCAAGCCGTATCTATTGCATCCGATCAACCCGCTTTCGTTTTACCGGGGGCTCCCGATTACCAAGCGGACCCTGGCGGCCGGGGTGCGCCTGGTTCAGAGTCCCGGCGCTAATAAGTTTGGTCCGGAGCCGGACCCTCGCTTGTGTGCCTGGGATGCTCTGCTCACCCTTGCGCACTACCCCGGAATTGAGGTCGAAACCCTTCGCCCGCTGTGGGAAACCGAGCGATTGATGACCGATCCGAAACCGTTGAAACAGCTCGCCGATGCGCTCGCGCAAGCGACGTATTACGCCGGAAACATTTATGAAACCAAGTCGAAACGGATCGAAATCGAACAGAAACGCAACGAGAATCTTACCGCGAGACTGAATGAGTTGGAGCGAGAACTGGGCGAGCTTCTTGGAAGCCGCCTGGTACGATGGGCGAACCGGGTGCGTAACCTTCTGAAACGATATCGGACCGAAGGCGCAATTCAACAGGGACGGTCCGCGAGAATGGAATAGGGAATCAGTCCACCGTGGATGAAATTACCAGGCGGGTACAAGCGATGTATTCCTCCTATCCGTATCCGGGGTATGGGACCGCCGAGCATTTCCATGAAGACGCAGTTGAAAAACTGATCGAAATTCTGAAACGACACGGTTGTCGTTTACGGGGGGGCCAGATCCTTGATGTGGGCTGCGGCACGGGTCATACCTCTGTTTGTTTTGCGCGGAAATTGCCGGAAACGACTGTACTGGGTGTAGATATCTCGCCCGGATCCCTCGATGTGGCCGAGCGGTATCGCCATGAGGCCGCGATTCATAATCTGGAATACCGGCTCCTGGACATTACAAAGGAGCCGCCTGGAGAAGAGGCATTTGATTTTGCCTACCTGTCCGGATCATTACACCATACATCCGAACCGGAAGTTGCGCTGCGGCATGTTGTTCGGGCGCTGCGTCCCGGTGGGTTTGCCCTGGTCAGTGTTTATTCCCGATACAACAATCAGGAACGGTATCGGAACAGGGACCTGTTATCGGTCCTGGTTCCGAATCCCGAAGACTATGCAACAAAAGTAGCCGTAGCTCGCGAGCTGATCCCGGACGCCCGTAACAAGTCCGATGCGGAGATTATTGATGCGTATGCGCATTGCCACGAGCGGGATTACACCTATCCCGAACTGGTGGACCTTATGGAACAAACGGGATTGACATTCCTGGAGTGGCCGGGGCTTGGGGTTCCCGCCATTGATTTGAAATTGCCCGTATCCGGCAGGCTGGTCGTCGGACTCAGTCCGGTTCGACGGTGTGCGCTGGCGGAGATTCTGTTGCGGCAGATGGTGATGATCACGGCGTTGGGGAAGAAAGCGGGGGGATAACCGGACCGATGTAGAGCAACGAATATGGTATAGTATGTTGCTCCGAAGTCGTATTGCGAGAACAGGGGAGTATCCGGAGTATGAAATTCGTCGAGCCGCAGGGAACATCAACCTTATGATATTCCCGGCTTGGCTGTTCCACCGCACCTTATCGGCAGATAAGGGCGGACGACAGGAGACATGGAGAGGATGACACAAGAAGAAATAATGGTGCTTTTCCTGGCGCTGGCCATGCTGCTGGGGACGGCACGATTGCTTGGCGAACTGGCCATGCGTATCCGCCAACCGGCGATTATGGGGGAAATCCTGGCGGGGATTCTGCTGGGTCCGACCGTTCTGGGAGTTGTTGCGCCGGAGTGGAGCCGGTACCTTTTCCCCACAGATGGTAATTTTCCCACGGCTCTGGAAGGTCTGACAACGCTTTCCATTACGCTGTTCCTGCTCGTGGCCGGAATGGAGGTGGATTTATCCACGGTTTTTCGGCAGGGCAAGGCTGCTTTTCATGTCGGGATCACCGGTTTGACAATTCCGTTCGCCGTGGGATTTGCGGTCGGCTGGTTTTTCCCCGGGATGTCCGGGGCGGAAGAAGGCTCCGATCGGCTTGTCTTCGCTCTGTTTCTGGCTACGGCGATGTCGATCACGGCCCTGCCGGTGATTGCGAAAATCCTGATCGACCTTAACCTTTTTCGTTCCGACTTGGGGATGATCATTGTGGCCTCGGCGATTTTGCATGACTTAATCGGCTGGAATATCTTTGCGCTGATTCTCGGGATGATGAGGGGGGCCGGAAACGTTTCTCAAGTGGGAATATCTATCGGGCTGACTCTGCTGTTTGTTGTGGTTATGCTGACAGTTGGGCGCCGGTTGCTCGATCGGTTGCTGCCGTGGATCCAGGCCCATGCCAGCTGGCCCGGCGGGGTGCTTGGATTCATGCTCACGGGGGGATTTCTCTGTGCTGCTTTCACCGAGATGATCGGGACGCATGCGATTTTCGGGGCGTTTATTTTCGGGGTAGCCCTCGGAGACTCCAGTCATTTGCGGGCGCACGTGCGCTCAATCATGGATCAATTCATTTCCTTTATTTTTGCGCCGATTTTTTTTGCAAGTATCGGTTTACAGGTCGATTTCGCGGCGAATTTCGATCTGCTCCTGGTCCTGGTTATATTGACGGTCGGCACGGCGGCAAAGGTCGGCGGGTGCGCTCTGGGAGCAAGACTCTCCGGAATCAAGCCGCGTGAATCATTGGCCATCGGAGTTGCGATGAACGCGCGCGGGGCAATGGAGATCATCCTCGGATTGCTGGCGATGAAAGCCGGATTAATCAACCAGCGGCTGTTTGTGGCGCTGGTTGTGATGGCGCTCTTCACGTCCATGACATCGGGCAGCATGATGCACGCCATTCTCAAACGTCGGCGTCCGATTCGATTCATGGATTTCCTGACTGGAAGGCGGTTTACGCCCGTCCTGAACGCCCTGGATCGCCGACAGGCCATCCGGGAATTGACACAACTGGCATGTGCGGGTACCGACATCCCTCCGGAGGCCGCGTTTGATGCGGTCTGGCAACGAGAGCAGATCATGTCGACAAGTCTCGATCACGGCGTCGCCGTCCCCCATGCCCGAATGGAAAACCTGAAAACGCCGATTGTGGCCTTGGGGATCTCCGGGAAAGGCGTAGATTTCGACTCCACGGATGGCCAGCCGACTCATCTGATCTTCCTGCTTCTGACCCCGAGTGACGATCATCGTGTGCAATTGGAGTTGCTCGCGGATATCGGACAGGCGTTTCAAGACCCGGCCCTGATCCAACATTGCGTTACTGTTCGCACTTTCACCGAGTTTCTCGCTCTATTTAAAAGCTACCATGTTCAACGCGCACAGAACGGCGAATAATCTGTCCGGCTGCGCCACAGGTTGCGAGCCTGAGCTACTCTCTTCTCCCTCTCTCGCCGGGAGACGGTTGGCGTGAGAAAAACACACTTGCACCTGCTACAAATTCACTTCATAGGTAATAAACGGTTCTTGTCCCAGGCCGTTTGTGTGAATCTCTTCTTTCCCCCCCGGATACAGGCGACGGAGATCCTCGATATATCGACGATGGCTATGGACGAGTAAAAACGATACCGGCCCGCGTCGGGAGATCTTCTGACGCAGGAATTCCTCCGGTTTGAGAACGTCTTCCCCTTTGGCTACCGGAGCCAGGAATCGAATCGTTCCATATTTCAAATACACATACGGCGGACCGAAGAAATACGTGTAGGAAGTCGGTCCGGCATCTTTCAGGTAATGCGCGATACGAGTCCACTGATCGACCATCTGCGGTTGCGCCATGATCTTGTGGAAATATCGTTCGACTCCTGTAATCAATAAAAAGGCCAGGAAAGCACAGAGCAACACGGAATGGACTCTCGGACTCCAGGTACAGCATCGTTTCAAATGACTCCCAATTGCGCACGGAACGGGCGCGGCGACCAGGATCAGAAGCGGGACCAATCCAACCAGTCGCTGGTACGAGGGTGCATTATTAGTCAGCACACTTCCGGTAATCAGCGTTACAGGAATCCAAAACAGGAACATCAACGTGGCCGGATACGTCAATTTCAGGAACAGTATTAACATTCCTGAAATCAGAAACATGGCCGGAAGGGGGTCCAGGATACCGCCGGATACGCGGTTAATTAAATGCGGGCTGCCGTCCGGGTAAGAAATCGGGCTGAGCAGGCTACGCTCTATCTGCCCGCGAATCATGTCGATGTTTGAAATATCCGGCGGGTAGCTCTGCCTGATCATTCGTCGGCCTTCCTGCGAAAAGATGGAAACCCCGTCAGCCCGCGAGAACAGCGCATTGGGACTCACCAGGAAACTTCCGACCAGCGGAGCGACGGTAATCCAGAACGCCAACAGAAACGTAGCCGTGTAAATCCATGCAATGTTCAGTGAGATTTGCCGTGTCAAAAAGAAGAGTCCCAACGTAGCCAACATCAAGGGCAGTAACAGGTGGGATGCCTGGTAAGAGAGGAGGCCAAGACCCGCAAGCCACCCCGCCCAGCAGAACGCTTTGGCCTCATTGTTCTGCAAACCACGAATGAGGCAATACAGCACACCGATAGTCAAAAGCATGGTTTGATTGTAACCGATGCCCAATCGAGCGTAATGAATAACATACGTCGAAGTGGCGAATAAAAACGTTGCGAGTACCGAAGCAGACTGCGAAAAGAGACGCCGAGCTGTCAAGTAAAAAAGCGGAATAGTCGCCAGGGCAATCATCGCATCCGCCATCCGCATTCCGAACAGGTTGTCTCCGAACAGCCACATCACCCATGCGGGAATCAAAAAGAACAGGTTCGGGATCTGGTACCAACCGGGATCGAATATCGTCCATCGGCCTGAGTCGCGGACTTCGATACCGTGTAGCGCAACTTCCGCGGAATCCCCATGCACATCCGTGGGGAAATCGGTCAGGCGGATCATATACAGGCACGCCGCCAGTAGAATAATCAGTAACACAAAAGTATTGGCTCGGGAAAAGTCGGAATCTGTATGTTCCCGAACAGAGAAGGGAAGGGCAAACGACACGCTTCCGATTCGCACAACAGTCTTGGAAGAATCGCCGTTCTTACGAACGGGAAAACAGGGGGCAAGTAGTACCCAAAGCCCGACCGGCCAAATCATTACCGCAGGATACCAGGGAAATCCGCGGCCGTTCAGGTAAAGATACTGACAAAAAAGACCGGCGATGGAAAGAACAACCAGAATCAAAGATCGTTGAATGGAGAACGGAAAACGTGGACTATTCCCCCCGGGAAACCACAATTCCCCGGGCAGATAGATGTTGCGTGCATCACTGTAGCAGAACACCGCCAGAAGTGAGGCTCCAATCCAGAACGGGTAGTCGGGGTGATATGGGGGAGCCGAAACGGTTGCTGTCAGAGTCCGGTACGAAACGGAAAGAACCAGAGCATAGGCGAGGGGTATCAGGACCGAGGGCGCGATGCGGCGTCCCGCCAGAACAAAGAACACGAAGGCCAACCCCAGCAGTGAGTAACTATTGAAGGCATAATCCTGTAATAGTGCGCGAAACGGCTTCCGTGTGCCGGAAGCAGGGATTACACCTTGTGTGACTTGGAGCGGAGGCTGCGGTTGGATTCTTTGTTGCGGGAATCGACCGATTGTCGCACAGAGGTACAGGTTCTGATCCGGCAGAAATATGGCGGCCTGTATGCAATTCAGATGTTCTCGCACCACATCCAGCGTGCCGTCGGTTTTCCGTTTCACCAGTCTCCGGTGATCCGCATCGGCGACCAGAACATCCCCGGAGGGAAGAGGGCTCATCTTGACCGGATGATCGAATCCGGTCTGTTCGGAAACGATTTCCCCTCGGGGCGAAATCTCCAGGAGACGGTGATGGTCGAAATCGCTGATGAGCGTATTCCCGTTTGGAAACCGCAACGCATCCATGGGCTGTAAGAGGTCTCGATTGTATGACCAGACCGGAGTTCCATCCTCCGCGATCTCCAGAATACTTCCTGCTGTCGAATCGCAGATCAGGAGATTCCCGCCGGGAAGGAAGTCGGCATCAGTGGGGCCTTCGAATGGATAATTGATTTCGCGTTTTGTCTGTTCCTTTACGTCATAGAAAAAGACTTTTTTTGCCCCACGTGATGTCAAGAGGAAACGACTGGGTTCTTCGAGTACATCCACATCATGGAGTTCCTTTTCCAGAACCAGGGAGAACGTCTTCTCTTTCCCGGAGAAAATCAGGAGTTCTCCCGCTTCCGTAACAACTGCATAGTGATTCCCGGAGGGAAAGGCCTCGATGTCTGTCGGAGCAGCAGTAAGAGGAACGAATCCCAGAATCTGTCCTTCACCATTGAATTCCAGAACGCCGGAGGATGGAGCGCGATCGTTCTCCCATTGTGTCACCTGTCCTGACACAAGCGGGGATTGGACAAGGAACAAGATCCCAAGAAAAGAGAGAAGGAACAGCGATATTTTAACGAGTCTTTCCCGCGAAATTGAGAACGATACGAAGGAGATTGATCTTTCCGAATACACTTTCCTCACCCCAAACCTCTACGACCTGATGTTTCTTTATCTCCTGGGATTCGGATCATAATGTCTGTCCGATGCGAATACAAGAACGGGCGGAACCGAGGGTTCCGCCCGTTGGGAAACTGTAAACGGCTATCCGATCTATCTCAGCCGAGGATGGCTTTGAGGTCCTCATCCGGTGTGGAGATCGGTTGAATGTTAAATTTGTCCACAAGAACTTGAAGCACCATCGGCGTGACAAATGCCGGCAGACTCGGTCCGAGCCGGATATTCCTGATTCCAAGGTGCAGCAAAGTCAGCAAAATACAGACTGCTTTCTGTTCATACCAGGAGAGAATCAGCGAGAGCGGCAGGCTGTTGACATCCGTGTTGAAGGCCCCGGCAAGCGCCACGGCGATTTGAATCGCTGAATAGGCATCGTTGCACTGCCCGACATCCAGCAGGCGCGGAATGCCGCCGATATGGCCGAAATCCAATTTGTTGAATCGGTATTTGCCGCAGGCGAGTGTGAGAATCACACAGTCATTGGGGACCTTCTGAGCAAACTCGGTGTAGTAATTACGGCCGGTTTTGGCTCCGTCACAGCCGCCGATCAGGAAGAAATGTCGAATGGCCCCGCTCTTTACAGCCTCAATTACTTTATCCGCGACACTCATCACGGCGCTATGCCCGAACCCGACCAGGATTTCCTTGTCGTCACCGTCCTCCGCGAATCCTTCCGCTGCCGGAGCGGCTTCGATCACGGGCGTGAAATCGCGATTGGAAATATGCACAACATCCGGCCAGGCCACCAGGCCGCTCGTAAAGATGCGCGCTTTGTAGCTGTCTTTCGGTCTCTGAATACAATTCGTCGTCATGAGAATCGCGCCGGGGAACTCATCGAATTCCTTCCGCTGGTCCTGCCAGGCGCCACCGTAGTTGCCGACCAGGTGTTTGAACTTCTTGAGTTTCGGGTAGCCGTGCGCGGGAAGCATCTCGCCGTGGGTGTAGATATTGATGCCTTTCCCCTCGGTCTGTTTCAGGAGTTCCTCCAGGTCTTTCAGGTCATGCCCGGATATCAGGATCGCCTTTCCCTTTTTCGGGGTGATTCGCACCGGAGTCGGCGCCGGGTCTCCGTACGCGCCGGTGTTTCCTTTGTCCAGCAATTCCATGGCTCGCAGGTTGACCTCACCGCATTTCATATTCATGCCGATCAGGTCGTTGGTATCGGGTTTCTCTTGGGTAAGGAAATTGAGAGCCTCGTGGACAAAGGCATAAACCTGGTCATCCTCCTGTCCCAGGATTTGCGCGTGGTCGGTGTAGGCCGCCATGCCTTTCAACCCATAAGTGAGCAGTTGTTTCAGACCGGCAATGTCCGCCCCGACGACTTGTGTCTCTCTTGCAATCCCGACCGACTCCGCTTGTTGAATCAGCGACGGCAAGTCTTTGGCCGGGGTCCAGGTTGCCGGGCCAGTCAATGATTCCGGTGTCTGTCCCGCCTTTCGGCAGGCCTCTTCGTACAATTTCTTCGCTTTGTCGCGGATCTCCACCCCGCGTTGGATCAACTGTTGAATCCGTGTCGGATCAAAATTGACATTGGTGACCGTTGTGAAAAGCGCCTCAACCGTGAACACATTCACTTCCCTGTTCGTTACACCCAGTTTTCGGGCACGATGAGCGTACATGGAAATCCCCTTGGCAACATGGACCAGCAGGTCCTGCATGGCTGCCGTGGTTGCGTCTTTTCCGCAGACCCCCATGGTCGTGCATCCGGTCCCTTTGTTTGTCTGTTCACACTGGTAGCAAAACATAGCCTGATCTCCTTTTTCTATCCTGTTGGATGATTATTTTCTATTTTGGTTTCGATTTCAACTACCTGATATCGAGCCGGGACATTGAAAAGCCGGCTTTACAGCCGATTGGGGACCTGTCGGGACCTTTTGAACGGCCAAGTGTCGTTCCACCGCTTCCTGGTCGTATGCGTCAGCGACACGCTCTTCAATGGTGATTGCTCCCTGGGGGCGCTCGCCGATACATGCGCCGAGACCGTCGCAGCAGGATTCTTTGACCAATCGCGCCTTTCCGTCGATCAGTTGAATAGCCCTTCCGGGCAGGCATTCACACACAGCCCACATCCGTCGCATTTCTCTTCGTCAATCTTGATGATTTGCCTTCGTATGGCCATAACCTCTCTCCACAATTGTAATCTATATTCTGGTACTACTATACCAGTATAGAAGCAAGAATCAAGAGCGCCCGGTATTTTTTATACGCACCTGTGGCGCTCTTGAGTTTTTTTTCGATCAGGCTCTCCAAAGCCCGTGAAGGTTGCAGTACTCACGGGCGATGATTTCGGCGGCATCGATCATAAACACCGCCTCGGGAGCCTCGCCCGGTTTCAAGAACTGCTTGTAAGACTTTCCGTCCGCAATGATCTCGATCCATTCGATGTAATGTTTTTCCTCCATCGGGTGAGCCACGCTGCCGACTTTGACCTTGAACCCGCCATCGATCTTTTCCACAACCGGCACATGCTTCTCTCTGGCGGCATCGACCGTGTTTTCCTCGAACAGTTTCATGGGCTGTCCGCAGCACACCAGCTGTCCCGCACCTTCGTGGAGTACTTCCACAATGTTGCCGCAAACTCCGCATTTGTAGATTTGCAATCGCTTCGTCATGTTTTTTTCTCCTGTTCTGATTGAGTCAGGGATACTGAAATAGGGAATTACCAGTTTTCAGCCAGCAGTTCAAAATGAGCTTGGGGATGTGCGCAGGCCGGGCAGATTTGGGGAGCTTCCGGGCCTTCATGAAGATATCCGCAATTGCGGCATCGCCACACCACCACTTCGGGCCGCTTGAACACGCGCTCGTTTTCAATATTCGCGGCCAGTTCCAGGTATCTTTTCTCGTGTTGCTTTTCCGCTACGGCGATGGCCTTGAGGATCGTGGCGATCTGAGGGAGACCTTCCTCTTCGGCGACTTTGGCGAATCCCGGATACATCTCTGTCCATTCGTAATGTTCCCCCGCTGCGGCGGCTTTGAGGTTCTCCAAAGTGGTTCCAATCACACCGGCCGGGAAAGCTGCTTGGATCTCGACCTCGCCCCCCTCCAGCAATTTGAACAGCCGTTTGGCATGTTCCTTCTCCTGATTGGCGGTTTCCTCGAAAATGTCCGCGATTTGAACATACCCCTCACTGCGTGCTACCCCCACAAAGTAGCTGTACCGGTTCCGCGCCTGTGATTCCCCCGCGAATGCAGTCAGGATGTTTCTTTCCGTCTTACTTCCTTTAAGAGCCATCATTCTTACTCCTTTCTTTCCGAGATTTTTGCCTTATGCGATCATCACCTTCATGGGTGTTGTATCCGAGTGTTTCAACTGCGCTGCGCAAGGCCATTATATCAAGATGGTCACCGGATATGGTCGCCATGCCGCTGCGCAAATCCACTTCTGCGGAAGCCACGCCGGCACATCCCATCAATGCCTGCCGCACCGCACGGGCGCAATGCTCGCAGGTCATGCCTTTGACCGGAAGGACAAAAGCATGTTCATTCTCACCAGGCTTTGCCGTCGACTGTCTTTTTCCCGACTTCGGCCACAGGGCAAAGGCGAGAACCGCCAACAAAATCACCGACCAGATCGCCTCCGTACTCGAAGGCGTCATGGCATGAAAATGCGGAATACCCATCCCACTGCCCGCAGGGTAAACAAGGTTCAGAAACATCCCCGCGGCGAACGCCGCCACAATCACGGTTCCGAGGTAGATTGCGATAGCTCTTTTCCCCATCAGCTGCCAGACAGTGGCGATGGTAGCCGCGTTGGTTGCCGGACCCGTCATAAGAAACACCAGAGCGGCGCCCGCCGTGACACCCTTTGCCATGAGCGCCGCTGCAATCGGCACGGAAGCTGTGGCGCACACATAGAGCGGAATCCCGACAAGCATCATAACGAACATTCCCAACACCCCGGTTCCCAGAACGCCGGAAAAATAGTCGTCCGGGATCAGGGCCGCGATCAAACCGGCGATCACCAATCCCACAATCAACGGACGACCGATATCACGAGGGAGAGTCAGGAATCCGTACCGAACGGCGCGCCGCCATGCGGACTCGTGAATAGCCGGATTGCAGCACGCATCTTCACAATTCGATTGCTTTGAGGTTCTGCTTTCGCTGTCATTTTCGGAAACATCAACCAGAAACCCGCCGAGAACTCCCGTGATACCCGCCACCACGGGACGCAACACGGCAAACACCGGTCCCAAAAGGCTGAATGTGACCACAATGCTGTCCACGCCGGTTTGGGGTGTAGACAACAGGAATGCGGTTGTCGCGCCGGAGCCGGCACCGTGTCTTTTCAACGAGGCTGCGACTGGAATCACGCCGCAGGAACAGAGCGGCAGCGGGATTCCAAACAGGGTCGCCTTTACAACCGGCCACATTCCTTTTCCGCCCAAATGATGTTCCACCGTTTCAGGTCGGATCAGCACGGAGAGAACTCCGGCCACCAGGAACCCGAACAAGAGGTACGGGGCCATCTCGCCCAGTGTGTTCCACATTTCCATCGGGATTGCCCGGATTGTTTCAATCATCTCGATCCATTCCTTACGCTGCGCACTGTTTCAAAAATCCTTCCAGGTTTCCATCGTCTCGAATACCCAAACGGGTCAGGGCGAAATCGTATCGGACCGGATCCGTTGGAGCGATGGTCCTGAACGCGGCAGTGATCTCCATGGCGGTCCGAATATCCGATTGCGCTCTTGTTGTCAGTTTAAGCATTCGGCAGATACGATGGATATGGGTATCCAGTGGAACAATCAATTTCGACGTCGGAATCCTGTCCCAGCCGCCGGGATCGACGGCGTCTTTTCGGGCCATCCAGCGCAGAAACAGGTTCAGACGCTTGCACGCGCTGCCCTTGCGCGGACACGGCAGCAGACTGTTGCAACGATTCCCAAACCCTACGGACAATTCATCTACAAAAAAGGACAACGCAGGCAAAATCGTCTTGTGGTCCCCGCGCCAATAATGCCCGAAGCATTCCTGTAGTGAACCATGTCGGTGAAGAACCGACTGAACGCCCAGCAGCAAGTTCACCAATTCCTCGCCGGATGTGAATCGGTGACGGAAATCCGCAAACGCGCGCATCAGCGAATCCCGCGATGCGCGTTGGATGTCCCTCGACGGACTCGGCAGGCGCTCCAACACCCGCGACACGCCCGCCAGGATCGGCTGAACTCTTCCATAAGCCAGGCAGGAGGCAATCAAGCCCACAATCTCCCGATCCTGCGGGCTCGGGTACGCATAAAGGAACTCCAACGGATCGGGATGCACGAATTCCCGCCGGTTGTATTTCCGGTATAGATATTCCAGCGCCTGCCTGTTCAACAGCAATTCCATGTAAACACTCGCGGCTAGTAGACTAATTCCTGTCGACTTATTTTATCTTTGAAAAGGTGATAAACCCATGTTTGGTACACAATGACAATCGGGATGAAAATCAACGCCACCACCAGCATGATCGCGAGAGTCAATCGGCTGGAGGAAGCATTTGTAATGGTCAGGCTATAGGCCGGGTCCAAACTGGAAGGGAACAGATTCGGATACAGCCCCGCGACACCGAAGAAAGTACATCCCACAATCGCGAGGCAGGATGCGAACCACGCTTTCCACAAAGCTCTCCGGCACAGGAATAAGCGCGTGAGAACAAGTCCCAGCACGGCCAGTGCAGGGATGAGATAGAGAATCGGATGGGCCTGATAATTCTCATACAGCCCCGTGGCTTCCACGGACGCAATAAGGAAGATCACGGCTATCGCTACCAGCACGAACCACAGATTGGATGACATGGAGATTGAACGTTGCTGCAAATCGCCCTCCGCTTTGATCGCCATCCATAACGCCCCATGGACTAAGAATAAAAGAACAAACAACAATCCCCCACAAAGGCCGTACGGATTAAGAAGTGTTAATAAATTACCTTGATAATAACCATTTTCGTCAATCGGGATTCCACTGAAGATATTAGCGAAAGCGACCCCGAACAGCAGAGCCGGCAAGAAGCTGCCGACCACCATGCACCCGTCCCAGATCGGCCGGAGAACCGGATGCTCGAACTTGCCCCGGAACTCAAACGCAATCCCCCGAAGAATTAAAGCAAATAAGATCAGCATCAGGGGGGTATACAATGAGCTGAACATAGTAGCGTACATATTCGGGAATGCCGCAAACGTAACCCCGCCCGCAGTAATCAGCCAGACCTCGTTGCCGTCCCAGAACGGCCCCATGGCGTTGATAATGTTCCGCTTGTCGCCCTCGTCTCTCGCCAGGACCGGCAGTAAAGTCCCCAGCCCCAAGTCGAAGCCATCCAGCATGAAGTAGACCGCCCAGAGCAGTCCCCAGAAGAAGAACCAGATGCTTTCAAGCATGGCTCCATTCTCCTTTCGGATCAGGTGACAGCGGGCCAGGCCCTTTTCGTGCATATTTGAATAACAGGTAAAAGTCCGCCAGACCCAACAACGAGTACAGGAAAAGGAACGCGACCAACGATACAGCTACCTGGGATGCAGCAATCGGCGAGGCGGCCTCCGAGGTTCTCATTAGCCCGTACACGATCCACGGTTGACGGCCGACCTCTGCAACAATCCATCCCGCCTCACAGGCCAGGTACGGGAGCGGAATGGAGTACAGCATGACCTTTAAATAGATCGGCGATTCCAGTACTCGATTCCGTAAGAGCCAGCCGAGAACGGTCAGGAAGAGAAACAGGAATCCTAACCCCGCCATGAGGCGGAACGACAGAAATGTCGGCAACACGGGCGGATGATCCTGTTCGGGGAATTCGTTAAGACCCTGTACGATCGCGGAGCGATTATGGAACGCGAGCATACTCAGCGCACCGGGAATGGGAAACATCTCCAGTCGGTTCCGGTTGTTCTTTTCGTCGGGGATAGTCAGCATGTATATCGGCGCGTTGGCGGTTGTCTCCCAGCGGGACTCCATTGCGGCCAGCTTAACAGGCTGGACCTTTGCTATTTCCGCGCCGTGGATATGACCTTCCATCACTTCCGCGATGGAGAAGATCAACGCGAACACGAGACCGATTCGAAAGGATTTCTCGAAGAATGCGATTTCCTGTTTCCTGAGAAGATGAAACGCGCTTACGCCCATTACAAAGAAGCCGGTCAGAATATACGCTCCAAACACCGTGTGGGAAAACTCCATCACGGCAAATTCCTGAGTTGCGACGGCGAGGAAGTCGGTTAATTCCGCTCTTCCGTTTCGAATCGCGTATCCGACCGGGTGCTGCATCCAGGCATTGGCGATCAGAATCCAGAGCGCGGACAAATTGGATGCGATGGCTACCAGCCAGATTGAAACAGAGTGCATCCTCGGCGACAGTCGTTTCCAGCCGAACAGCCAGACTGCAATAAAGGTCGATTCCAGGAAAAAAGCCAGGGTTGCCTCGATCGCTAACAGGGATCCGAATATGTCGCCGACATATCGCGAGTAACGCGACCAGTTTGTCCCGAATTGAAATTCCAGTGTGATCCCAGTCACCACACCCAGCGCGAAGTTAATCACGAACAGCGTCCCCCAAAACCTGGCCATGCGTCGGTAATCTTCATTTCCGGTCCGCACAAAAACCGTTTCCATAATGGCTATCAGAATCGACAGCCCCAGGGTAAGCGGAACGAATAGGAAATGAAACAGGGTCGCGACGGCGAATTGAAGCCGCGAAAGCATCACAACGTCCATAAGAAATCGTTTCCCCCTTCCTGTGAATAAGCGATTCCGCTATTAGTCGACGGTGTTCATTTCCCCCGGTATAGGATCGGGGCGACGGGGGCTCCCGGCGGCATCGATTTCTCGGCCACACATGCAGGGTATATCTTCGCTACACAAGAGCTACAGACGCTCATTTGCCGCCTTGCCGATCCTCCGGCCCAGCTCGACGCAGTTCGCCAAGTCCGCAGCGGTGGGCACGTATTTCACACGGATTCCGGGATCGGGAACCTCGAATTTCATCTCCTCCATTACCTCGTTCAGCAATTTGACGGCCTCTCCACTCCATCCGTACGAGCCGAACGCCGCTCCGATCTTTCCCGTGGGTTTCAGTCCTTTCATGTATGACAGCATATCCGCCATCAGCGGCAACACGCCGTTGTTGATTGTAGAGGACCCCAATGCGATAGCTTTCGTATCAAGGACTTCCGTCATGATGTCGTCCCGACTGTTGGCTCTCAGGTCGAACAGTCGGACACTCAATCCTTCCGATATCAAGCCGTCCAGCAGTGCGTTAGCCATTCGCTCCGTGCTGTGCCACATCGTGTCATAGACGACTAACGCTTTCGCTGTCGCCTCCTGTTTCGACCATTTCACATAAGATTGGAGAATCTTATCCACATCCCTTCGCCAAATCAGGCCGTGATCCGTTGCGATGGTGTCGAATACCCAGTTCCTCTCCCGGACTTCCTGAAACACGGCCGTGATCCGAGGGGAATACGGCAGGAGGATGTTTGCGTAGTACTTGGCCGCCTGCTTGAACAGTTCGGAGGAATCAACCTCATCATCAAACCGCGCGCCGGTCGCCCAATGCTGTCCGAACCCATCATGGGAGATCAGCAGTTTATCTTCGGGGATGAACGAAAACATACTGTCCGGCCAATGGACCATTCGGGTTTCCAAAAACTCGACGGTTCGTTTACCGAGCGAAATGCGATCCCCGGTGCGTACTACTTCGTAAGGCCAGTTGTCCTGATGGAAATGGTGCAGGAGGGCATCCTTGCCGTTCGGGGAGCAGAAGATTTTCTCCGGTTCGACCAGGGAGACAATCTCCGGCAGACTGCCGGAATGATCCATCTCAACGTGGTCAACGACTATGTAGTCGATCCGGTCGGGATCGATAATCTGCCGGATCTTGTGTACCATTTCGTCACCGAACCCCGGCTTGACCGTGTCGAACAGGGTGACCTTTTCGTCGAGCGCCAAAAAGGCATTATAGGTCGTGCCCTGGTGCGTGGAGTAGCCGTGGAAATTGCGGACATTCCAGTCCACAGCTCCCACCCAGTAGATATTGTCCTTTACACGGACGGGTTCCATGTGTTGCCTCCTGTTGTATGGCGATCAGGGATGCAGATAGGTGTGGTTTATGCGGGGGAAAAGGCGTCTTTTCCGGCGCCGCACATGGGGCACACCCAGTCATCGGGTAAATCCTCGAATGCCGTTCCCGGACCGATCCCGTTGTCCGGGTCACCCGTTTCCGGATCGTATACATAGCCGCAGATTTCACAAATGTAACTGTCCATTTCGTGTCTCCTTTACTGTTTATTGTTCTCGGTGTTGACCGTATTCGTAATTGGAATGTTCCGATTTCCGCCGAGGCAAGACTGTCGACAATGTTTCCTGGGGTGACAGTTCTTTACCGGTACTGGGCGTTACGCTTGCGGAGCCGCCGGCGGCACAAAAACCCGGGTTCCCAGCTCACGGTCCATCATGAACAGTCCGCTCCGCGCGTCGCCGACCATTTTCAACTCATCCACGATTTGGCCGGCGGTGGATTCTTCTTCTACCTGCTCGGTAATAAACCATTGAAGAAATGTGCTGCAAGCGTGATCCCGCAGCTCCACGGCGATATCGGCCAGTTTGTTGATCCGCGCCGTTACGTTCTGTTCATGTTCGACTACCGCCTCGAAAGCGGCCAGGGGTGAGGCCCACTCGTTCGCAGGTGCGTCCACGGCTTTCAGAATCACGCGGCCTCCGCGTTGAATTACAAAATCGAACAGTTTCATGGCGTGTACCATTTCCTCCTGCGCCTGAACACGCATCCAGTTCGCGAATCCACGAAGGTTGATGTTCTCAAAATAGGCCGACATGGACAAATACAGATAGGCCGAGAACAGCTCGGCGTTGACCTGGTCGTTGATCGCATCCTGCATCTTGTTGTCGATCATCGTTTCATACCCCTTTCTGCGGGTGTTGGTTATTTCAACTTCTTCACAGCGTCGATAGCCGCTGCGTAGTTTGGCTCGTCGGTCACTTCCTTTACAATCTCCGCATAGCGGACAATTCCTTCTCGGTCCACGACATACACGGCGCGGGCCAGGAGACGGAGTTCCTTAATCAGCAGGCCGAATGCCTGGCCGAACGATGCATTTCTGTGGTCGGAAAGAATGCGAACATGTTTCGCCCCTGCGGCGCCGCACCAGCGGGCTTGGGCAAATGGAAGGTCCATACTGATCGTCAGGATGTCCACGTCCGGCCCCAGCGCGCCGGCTTCCCGGTTGAATCGCTTGGTCTGTATGTCGCAAACCGGCGTGTCTAACGACGGCACAGAAGAGATCACGCAAATCTTCGCCCGGTACGAGGAAAATGTAACTTCCGACAAATCGTTACCCAATACGGTAAAATCCGGGGCGACATCGCCGATCTTTACCTCGTTGCCTGCCAGAGTCAGCGGGTTTCCTCCAAATGTAATTACACCTGTTCGTTCGTGCATCGTCGTTACTCCGATCCTTGATTCTCAACCGCAGGCAGGCATCCCTTGTTTAACCTGTTCGAGATCCTCCAGCATCAGGTTATGCTTTTCCTCATCGGCCAGGAGATATTTGATCAGATACTCCTGAATCGCCATTTTCTTGCCTCGCATGGCCTGCAAGACCTCTTCGCCCATCACAATCGTCTGTTTTTCAATTTCAATATGTTTCTCAATTCCGTCCCAGACCCGCTGTAATTCGTCAGGATTGAGCGATATTGTCTCGTTCTCGAGGCTGTCGATCACCATCTGTTGAACCAGATGGTGCATCAGGGAATCGCGTTGAATGATTTCCATCAGCAGGTGGATGATCGGATTGTCGGACTGTTCCATGATCCACCCGGTTGACGCGACGGCCGTGTCCTCGACTTTCTGCCATTGTTTCATCACGGACCGTATTTTCCGGTGCAGCTCTTGGGGGCACATACGATTCCTTTCTTGCATTCCCTGATGTTGGTGCGATCCGCCGGTTCCGGCTGACTCGGCATATTATAGCGTTTTCCGAATACGGACAACACGCGATTCATTTTCTGTTTTTGCATCGAGGGCACACGCCCGTGAACGCCAGACGGTGTCCTGTGACCTCATACCCGGAAATCCTGCCGACTGTTTTCTCCACATCCGCGTTCAGATCGTACCCGACATCATCCACGCGACCGCAACACGTACACAGAATATGATTGTGCCTCGATATGTTCCGGTCAAAATGTCTCTTGGAGCCTCCCATCTTCAGGGTTCTGACCATTCCGGACTCCGAAAGCGCCTGTAGGTTCCGATACACGGTTCCCAAGCTGATTCGGGGAAGAGATTTCCTCGCCATCTCGTATATCTCCGATGCCGTCGGATGCCCGCTCGATTCTCGAATCACGTTGAGAATGACCTGACGCTGCCGGGTCATTCTGTGTTCTGTCATTTCTTTCAAGATACTTGCCTCTTTCGATAATAGTAACCATTCTCACTTCATTACAAAGGGTGACTTCCCCCGAATTGGGAAAAATGATTGGAATCCTGTCCTTGGAAGCACTTTTTCGCCGGGGCCGATGATTGGAAGAAGAAAGCGTGCTTTCCACCTTTCCTTGCCAGGCAGGGACGCCTGGCCCACTGGTGGGACAGGCCTCCGTGCCTGTCGATGAGCGAGCTTTCTTAAGAAAGGCTCCTCTGTTCCCAACTCTCAAAGAACACAAAGGAAGCCCTGAATACTTACTCCTCCAAATCAAGTCTCAGAGACCGTCTGAGAACCTCCTCATACACCGATAGAACTCCTTGCACCATCCGCTCCTGCGAGAAAAGTTCCCTGGCGCGTTGACGGGCTTCAGCTCCGTATTGCAGACGGAGTTCCGTACTGTCCAGCAACCGAGTCAGCGCTTCCGCCAGGGCCTTGGGATTCTCGGGTGGAACCACAAGACCGGTCTTTTCATGCAAGTTGACATAGGAGGTGCCGGTTCCAATCTCGGTCGAAACCAGGGGAAGACCCGAGGCCGCCGCTTCGATCAGCACAATCCCAAAGGCCTCGCTTCGGTATATCGACGGCAGGCAGAAGACATCCGATGCGAAATAGTAAGGGGCAACATCATCCACCTGCCCCAGGAATTGGATGCGGTCACGGTATGGAAGATCGGCGGCTTGCTTCATCAGGTCTCCGAGCAACGGCCCCTCGCCAACGATCAATAAGGTTCCGTTCACGTCCCGCATGGCCTCCAGAAGATACTTGACACCCTTGTAGTACCGGAGAATCCCGACAAACAAGACCAGGCGCATTCCGTATCGGCGCCGGATTACCTGGGCCTGGTCTTCGATTTCCGGTGTGGGGGTGAACCGATTCAGAGGAACTCCGAGCGGAACGACTCGACATTTTTCCCGAAAATCACTCAGCACCGGCGAGGTGTTCAGGTAATTTGGTGAGGTGACAATGATTCGATCGCTTTCGCCGAGAAATCGGTAAAGAAAAGGACGGTACAACGGAAAAATCCATGCCTGGCGGACAATATCGCTGTGGTAATGCACAATCACTTTGCCGCGGGGGCGGGCGATGAGGTGAGACAGAACGGCGGTGGGATTCGGCAGATGATAGTGCAGAATATCCGCCGAGTGCATCCGCAGCCACAGCGGGAAAGTGGGCGCAACGGGGCAGGAGAGCAATCGCCCCCATTCGCCCACCCGGCAAACCGGAATGCCCTCGATTTCGCTGTGTTCGGTCAGCCAACGCCTTCCGTTAACCAGCACAGACAACTCCCCGCAGACATCCCGGCAGCCTTCCACCAGGCGGTGAATCGAAATCTCAATGCCGCCGGTGATCGGAGGATAGCAATCTTTGTAAATGTGAACAACGCGCACGGAATCACCTTACCGGTCTATTACAGCATCCTCATCAATCAATTGCCCTGTCCAAAACTGGCGCTCGGAAAACAGCAAAGTCTAATAAAATCAATGCCTGCGTATCTCCCCCGATCTTGCGGGAGATGATTGACGGTTGCTTTCCCCAGCCGGATGACTCTCCCTTTTGGAGAGTATCCACTCTCTTCTCCCTTGGGATGAGGGAAAGCATGTCTCCAGATCAACCTCTCTCAGAACGACCGGGATGCAATCCGCTGAATTGCATCCGCAATCGCCTGTCTGGCTCGGGGGTCTGTTTCGCGGTCATACGCGGTCTGCAAGTGGGCTAAAATCGGTTCATTGTCAAAGTTTCCGAGCGCATTCGCCGCCGCCGCACGGATCAGCGGATCGCTCATGTCATCCAGCGCCTTGTCCAGCAGTGGAACGGAGTCTTTGTTGCTGATGTGGCGACAGGCGGTCAGGATTCTCTCGCGGTACTCTTCATCAGTTTGCCCCTTAACAGCATCCAGTAAGGCTTGGGTGGCCTCCGGGGTTCCGATCATCGCCAGGGCATTGCCGGCGCCGGTCTGTATCTCCGGCCGCACCCCCGGCTTGATCGCATCGGACAATGCCGAAACGGCCTCCGGATTCCGTATTTCCGAAAGAGTATTTGCAATTCGCTGCTGATAATTGTCGTCCACTCTGCCCGACCAATCCAACAGGCTTGTCACCACCGAGGGGCCTCCGAGCGAGGTGAGAATCTTTCCCGCATCCTCTGCCCACCAGTCTACCGAGTCCTGAAGCAATCCTTCGATGACCTGTTCCATACAGGCAGGATTGTTGATTTTGCACAATTGCGCGCGGAGATTGTCCTTGATTCGCGGGTCCTGTTCATTTCGGATGGCCTTAAGGAGTTCTCCCAGCGCTTTCGGCGTGCCGATCAGCGCCAGCCCATAAGCCGCAAATTCCCGGACATTTTCATCAATGGGACTGTGCATCAGTCCGGCCAGACGATCCACCGCCGCATCCCCGAAAGCTGCCATTCGTTTCAGAATATCCATCAACTTCGCCTTGTCTCTGGGGCTGCCCAGGACCGTGGGCGCAAAGTCTGCCAGCAGTAAATCCAGTTGACGATCGATCGACATCTCCGGCGTCGGTTCCACGCTGACCGTTGTTGTGCCTTCTTCAATCTGAATGGCTGCTGCCGGAGTTTGCACGGGAAGAGGAGTTGGGGGTTGAACTTGCGTCGGAGATGCGATCTGTTTGGGAGTCTCTTTCACTTCCGGCGGCTCCGTGCCGGTTTGAGGCCACAACAAAATGAACACCACCAGCGCTGCCACCAGAACCACAATGAAAAGAATGGCCTTATTGTTCATCTTTACTCCTTTCCCGACTCCTGAAAAATCTCACCTCCAACCATCTGAGATCGCCACGTCGCCGCCCTTCGCAGACTCCTGGCTGCTCCTCCTGAGAAAGCTCACCCATCGACAGGCAGGGACGCCTGTCCCACCAGTGGGCCAGGCGTCCCTGCCTGGCAAAGAAGGGCGGGAAGCACACTTTCTTCACCCAGTCACCGGCCCCGCCGGAGCGAGGCTCGCGATGACGGGCGCTGTACGGGCGACGCATGCGTCGCCCCTACGGCAACAAATCCATCATACCTGTATCCCGCCCCACGGTCACGCGACACCCGAATAAATGGCGCTTTTTGCTCATTCCGTGGAGAAATCGGGTAGCGGAACCGGGACTCCGCCACGTTCTTTGCTGGTATCCGCTGCCTCCATGAACGCCAGAAGTTCCAGGGTTTCCTCCGGCGCCACGGGGGGAATGCCGGTCTTGAAGAATTTTACAATCTCCGCCACCAGGCCTCCATAGTCGTGCCCCTGGCCGTTCGTCACGGCCTTCTCGCCGAACACCGTGCATCCGTATTGCCCATTGCCGGAACGGGTTCCACGAAAAGTTCCGACACGCCCGTCTTTCCAGCGGCCCACGACAAAATCTGTGTCCGGCGTGGAAATGCGTGTAACGGATTCGCATCCCGGCCCCATGGCCGTATACAGAATCTCCACGCCGTGAATGCCGTACCAGAACAGGTCGGGGTGGTGCGGTTCCAGGTGGCAGGGGGAATACGCGCTGCAGCCGACGATTTTCCCGACGGTTTCCGGATCTACCGCCTTCCGAATCGCCTGAGCAAACCGAAGGCTGGAGGAGCTGAACCAGGGAACATCCGCTTTCTTTGCCAGTCGAGCGATTTCAACGGCATCTTTCACACTTGCCGTCATCGGCTTGTCGATATAAAAGGGGACTTTTTGTTCGATTACCTGTTTAGCCTGCTGCAAGTGGGGCCTTCCATCGACGCTTTCAATCATGACGGCATCTACCATGCCGCACAGCTCGGCGATGGTATCGACAATCTCGACTCCGTAATCCTTCTGCAGCGTTGTGGCGTATTCTTCTACGCGACTCCAGCTGGATTCGAGATCGGGGCTTCCGCCCTTGAATCCGGCCACGACTTTCGCGCCGGGGACATGCTCCGGGTTTGCCGGATCGTTAAGAATCCGGGTGAATGCGATCACATGAGAGGTATCCAGGCCGATCATCCCGATCCGGATCGGTTCCTCCGCCTGTCCCACAGTTACGGAAAGAATCGCCGGAATGCACAAGATGAAAACGGTGAGCCGTTGCCGGGTCATAATATTCCTCCGATTTTCTTCGCTGATCCATTGGAAATTACCCTGTGCGGGGAGGGATGAGAAGGTTTGTGTCAGAACCTCCGACCCTCGCCAGCCAGAACCCCCACCCCGGCCCTCCCCGCGAGCGGGGAGGGAGCTATCCCCCCGTTCACGGGGGGATTGAGGGGGGCAAAAAAGAAGAAGGGGACATGAAACCATGCCCCCTTCGGGTATTCGACGATCACTTGTGTGATCTTATTTCATATCCCATTTTCCGACTCCGGTCGGATCTTCGCCCATTGCCCAGCGAACCATGCGACGCGTCAGGTCGACACCAGCCGGTGTCAGGTAGTCATACGTGACGATCCAGGTTGGAGGCAGATCTGCTTCGGGCGTCGGTCTGACATTACCACCGTTGCAGAACGGAACCACCATGCGAGCCGGGGCCTTTGTTCCGTCGGCTAGATCGCCACCTGCCTCGATAACAGACAAAGCGGACATGGTCGGATCTGACTTCCAGACGGCCAATACAACCGTTCCGGGAGCGGCGTCAGCGGCAACATCCTTGATTCCGGCGGCCACCTCACCTGCGGTCAGAGCACCGGGGTCCCAAATCTGGATTTCATCGGGTAATCCGGCGGTCAGCGGGTGGGTTTTTCCGGCAGCCGTCAATTGGATTGTCGTATCGCCGTTCATATCGCCATTGCCCGTGCCGTAGAACATGAAGATCGTGCCGATCTTACCTGTGTTTGAAGCGGTGCAGCTATGCTCGCCCATAATGATCGGGACACCACCTGCGCCCCTGAGCTGGGGACAAATGTTCGACCAGACGGTTCCGGTAACCCACGCCAAGCTGTAACCGTCGTCCTTCAAGAAAGTCGGCTGCATCATGTATTCGCCATCGTTCACATAATTAAAGTAATCGGCATCATCCCCCGGCGGGAACGGACATTCGCCATTGTTCAGCATGTACTGAACCACATAATCCGTCATCAGGAGGGAGAAATATCCCCAACTGTCCAGCGTCTTGCACAGAACTTCATCCGTCATGGAAAAGTGGTGCATGATGTCGAAGTCCCGGTCGTGAGTCGAGCCAGTGCTGCCCGGGCACCAGGAGATTCGTCCGATTAAGGCGATTTTCTTCGGAGCGGCATACGCCAACATTCCGAAGCACGTAACACAAATCAACGTTAATAGTAGTACTTTCTTCATTTACGGGTTCCTCCGTACGTAAATTTGTGTGCAGAACTCTGCACAATTGCCTTGCGTTGTTAAAGATACGGTGGACCAGCGCAGATTCGCTTCTCGCTGTGTCCTATTCACAAACGCCTCCTTTCCATAGGGGTCAGTCTGCCCGGTGTTGTGTATTAAGGCCAAATTCATCCGACACCACGCAACTCGAATTGTATTTCTACCACAAATATTGTTTTTTGTCTATACGGTTTCGCACTTTTTTTCGTCATCTCCTCGATTTTTTTCAGTTCGTGGCCGGATTGGACCAAGTGGAGAGCGTTGACACGGAATCCGCTCTGAAAAGTACTACAATTCCTTGATCCGGATTTTGCGGAACCAGACCTTGCAACGATGGTCCTGCAAACCGATTACGCCTTCCCGGATGCGGTCTTTCATCTGGGGAATATCATCCACGTTGAAATTATGGATCTCTTTCCCGTTCAGTATGATTCGGACCTGCGGGCCACGGCATTCGATCTCAAATGCATTCCATTCCCCCGGCCCTTTTGCGGCATCCTCTTTCGGCCCAAGAATGTTATAGACCGCACCGAAAGAGTTTCTCGGATCGGCTTCGGTTCCCCCCAGGACTTGGATTTCAAAGGCAATTCGGGATGACCGTCCCCACAGCGGCGCGCGGACAAAAATCCCGCTGTTGCCACCCTCAGAGATTTTGACTTCCACACGCAGAATGAAGTCCTTGTATTGTCGTTGCGTTCGGAGATACGTGTTCGGCGCGGTTCCATCGCACGCGATTTCCCCATTTTGAACCGAGAAACTCTGCCAGGAATCCGACAACGTTGTCCAACCTTTCAAGGTCCTGCCGTCGAACAGAGGCACGAATCCTTCCTCTTTTTCGCCGGGTTCCAACACGCCGGTGGCATCTTCCACACGTGTGGCAGCGGCATCTTCGGGAATCGGTCCGTGCAGGGCCAGTTGCGCGGCGCATACGGCTTTCAGGAACCAGGCGATTCCTGTACCTGACTCAGCCGATTGCCCGCCGATATCAAACCGGGGAGAATCCCCTTCGCAGATACTTGGAAACCGGCCGATCAGATAAGCGCCTTTCATTCCCGCGATTTTTTCCGTAACGAGGTTGAGTTGCGGGTGAGGTTTGCCCGGGACCTCCGGATCTTCCGCCACACACGACACAATGACCGGCTTCTGGATGTACGCGCTTGGAATCGGCGCGGTCAATGATCGATCCCAGAACAGGGCATCGACCGGCTCTGTAATGGCGACGAATTGAGGGGAGCGGATGCGGATTTTTGCGGTGTCCAGGATCTGACCCATATCCGCGCCGATTATTCCCGGGAATCCCTCTTTGCCCTGGCGAAGAAGATCGACGTATTTTTTCAAATCGTTTGGACTGGGAACGGTTCCGAGGTTCAATGCGACCGCTCTGGTCCTTTTGAAAGTTTTCCCCAAATCGCTCAGGGCGCGTTCACAGGCTGCCGGGGACAGCGCCGCAGCGGGATCGCCGGAGAACACACGGATCACCGTGGGCATCCAACGCTCTTCCGCAGCCCTCTGGATGCGAAGGATTCGGTCGAATAATGCGGGGTCACCAATGGAGCCGTCCTCCGCAAACACCCCGCGACCCGTGCCCGACGGTTGAAAAGACAAGGCAATGGATCCGACTCCGTATTTTGCGTACACATTCAGCGCATCGATGGCCTCTTTTGCACGTTCATCGGACAGGGCGGCTGAGGAGATGTCAACTCCCCACAGTGCGAAAGGTCCATCATTGTTGATCAGGTTCTTGCCGTCCTTCCACAAACGGGCGGCATCCGCCTGGAACGATGGGATGAGGAGAAGAAGACAGAGGAAGAGGGGAAATCTTAAGAATTTGGTGGAAATCGAGTGCATTGTGTGGACGCTCCTTTTAGCAGCCTGTGGTTCAATGTCCCGTCATTCCGGCTAAGCCGGAATCCTGGAGTTTGGCTATTTTTGGGCATAGAAGCAAGCGGAGTGAAGGGAATATAGGAGACGATGGAGATTCTGGGGCTTCGTAGTGGGTGGAGAGGGATTTGCGAAGCCGGAGAAATGGTTGGTCTGGATGG
>JAKQSI010000027.1 GCA_029570205.1 Candidatus Omnitrophota bacterium
ACCGTGCGGGGCAGGGAACAGGCTTCTGATATACGAGAGCGGATACGGGACCGGGAGCCAATGCACCGGCTTTTCGGGGAAGATCTTCTGCCACATCCTCACATTGCTCTGTCTCGCGCACAAAATTCCATCGGCTCGCTCGAACGGCTCAATTTCCTGTGGATACAACCGTCGCCGAAACTCGATGACCTCATAGAAGTGCAAGCCATGGAATGCGCATACCTTCGCATCGGGCTGCTTTTTCCTGACACGCCGGAAGATCTCCTGGGATTGTGGGGGTTCGCCAATCACAAATACGGCCTCCGCTGGGGGCAACTCTTCCGGCTCCATCGCCTTCGGCGAATCTGCCCGCCCGCTGAAATAGTATTGGAAGTCAATTCGGTCCTCGCCGAAATTGTGCGTATCGTCTCTGTCTTCCCCCAACAGGTAGGGCCAGTACGTATAGGTGGCTTCCCGAATGGGGTCCGTGCGCAGCAGCCTCGTTCCATTGGCTGCATCGATCATTACAATGGTCGGTTTGCTCATTTCTTCCCCTCTCTGCGATCAATCCACACAAGGGCCTGTGCGCTATCGTCGAGCCGGATCGTATTCATCTGGTTATTGGGCATGACATAATGAACCAGCCCTCCACCGCCGGTATTGATATCCGTTACCGTTGCGGGTGTCGTACTCAGCCCTTTCAGGATGCGAATGTTATCCGAGACCTGCACTCGTTCCGGGAATCGGGTCGCCAATATCAGGTCCGCCCGTCGTGCATCCGTAACGGGTGCAATGATGTCCTCCACGGACGCACGGGGAACAAGCCGGACTCCCATCCGGCTCTGTAGTTCAATGATTTCCTGATTGACCCGTTTCCGTGCGGCAATATATTCTTTCCGGAGAACAGGATTGTCTCTTGTGGCTTCCATCATCTGCCGGTAATACGCCATCTGCCCGAATAGCCGATTCGCCGTGTCCATTTCCAACTTGATGGCGTCCCGTTCATTCCGAGGCCATTTGGACCAATCGACGCCGTCTTTCTCAGCGTCATACGCGATCTGCGGTTCCGGTGCGAGATTCTCACCCCCCGACTTCATTTCTAGGGAGCATTTGCAGCGGCTCAAACATTGCGTATACCCGCTTCTAGGTACGGCCGGGAGAGGATTCTCCCCGTACCCGGGCTTGTTGTAGGGACTGCCAAGAGAGAGCCAGATACAGTCCTGGCAATGCTCCGCAACGCCCAAGACCCACCAGATCTCCACATCGGACGGCAAACCATAAACGACACCCCGCATATACATCGAATCAAGCGTGTCGGCATACATCTGGATGCGTTTTTCCGACGGAACTGTCCCCGTTCCATCCCTCACATCCTCCATGAACTTTCCGGCAAACCCGAATTCCTCTTTCGCCGCGCCGGCAACGGCCTCCAACTCCAGCTTCCCCATCTCCCCGCCAAGTCCCATCGTCTGCCGGCCCAACGTCCACGCTTTACGGAAGTACTCTTCGATCAGATCATTAGCTTCTTTTCGGAACGCCGTAGCCGATATTGCCCCCTTTGCAGCCTGGTCAATAGCATCCCACAGTTTTGCCGCGTATCCGGGCTTGAGACCCGTTGCCCGCGCGCGGTAATCCATCCTTGTGCTGTGGGGGACCTGAATCCTTCCGGTCACCGCCTCAATGTCCAGACTCACCTGAATGGTTCCGGACGAAATGTCCTTCCCGATATCTTTGCTTTCGGACAGCACTACAGACAGTTCGTCCAATTCGGCGCATAAGGATTCGAGTAGATGCATCATTCTCGTATCGAGAAACGCCCCCCGGCTCCGCCGGGGAGGGGGTTCCCGCAGATCACCGGGGGCGCGTCTCTCGTAACTGATTCACATGATTGAGTACATTTGTCACAAAGCGATGTTCGGACGCCGGAACCTGTAGCCCGACCAGGCTATGCGGATCCCCGAACCGGCCCCGAACACCCCGTTCCCACTCCAATTTCCAATCGACCAGCATCCGCAAATCGCGCAGCATTTCGCGCAGAATGGGCGTAGACACCAGTTTCGCGATCATCTCCTGCGGCATCTCCTGCCATGCGGGAATCATCTGCGGTTCCTTGCTCATCGGTTCGGGAATAAGCCCATACTCTTCAACCTCTTCTTCCGATAGCCCCAGGAGCCGCACATAGACCCATTTCGCCGGCGGTGGGCCATACATCATGCCAAGCGCCGCAGCAACCTTGGCTTTCAGTTCCTTGATCTGCCAGTTAATCAACTCGTCTTCGATCCCCAGCGGGGGCCAATTGAATTCGAACTTCACGGTTTTCGGGTCAATGCCCCGCAGAGCCAGTTGGATAATATGAACTCTCCGGTACGGGAACGTCGCAGCCAGTTGTATCCGTCTGCAATGCCGTGCAAACTGCACGTCCAGCCGGGTAATGACGTTCTTCCCATTGACATCACTGGCATCTCCCCCACCGATGCTTTTCGGAATTTGAAGTGCCGCGAACGCCTTATCTCGCCATGCCTGAACAACGGCCAGCATTCCGGAGTAATTCGTTTGACCCGCCAGCAGCGATGCTCCCCCATGTCCGCCAGGCCATACCGGAATCGCAATGTTCTCTTCGGGAGTGATCGGGATGCGATCCGTTCGCATCTCCCCATCAGCATTGAATGATGACCGGAAATTGATCGAATCCAGAAACCGCTTCGCCGCTTTCAGCCCTTCCTCCAAATCCCACTCTTCCGGCACGGGAACCTGGAAACAGATCCGATTGGAGGCGCGAAGCAGAAATGCAATGCACAAGCCGTCTTCGAGCGCCTGCCATTGCTTGATCGTCTTCCGTAACGGCTGCAGGAGCGACGATCCATACCATTTCCCTTTCCGGCCCTGCAGCCGAAAATGGACCATTTCCGCATCCGAGAAGAATACGGGATCTTTCCCTTCAGCATTCTGAACAAAAGTCTTGCTGGGGTCCTGAATACGCGACTGTTCCACGTTGTACCGCATCGTTTCCGGCGGAACCCGAACCAACTCCGTAATCGACCACAGCATCGGATTCGGTTCGCTATTCACATTGCTCATAACTTCCGCAAAATAGTCCCCCATCAGGCACATCTCGCGGAGCGTGAACCACGTATCGCCCTTCAGTTCCGTGTTCAGTTCGAGCAGTTCAAAGGCCAATTGTGCTCCCGTATGTTCCGTGGTCACTTCAAAGGAATCCCCGTGCGTTCCGGCAACCGCATTATCCGCAAAGGCGTCCAGGGCAGACCGGACCTCTGGAACGTGGAGATCCAACGCCTCGTATTCCTCATACTTCTTCACGCGCTCATACTGCACCTGGACATGGTTCCAGTAATTGAATGCGGCCTCTCTCCGCAGAGATTTCGGCAGTTCTTCCTTCTTCTCGGCATCCTTGAAAGGCCAGAATCGTTTCACGAGGGACAAGAACTTGCCGTCCCCGGATTCCGGTGGCGTGCGCTCATATTCAAAAACGGTTTGGATCTTTTCAGGCATTCAGATAACCCCCTCTACCCATCCAGTCAGGTACTTTGGATCTCCAGGAAACACGTTCCCGTTCCGGTCTTTGAACCACAGGACGTGGCGCAAAATCAATCGCGTTTGAAAATCGTGCCGTCAGCCCGCACACCACCCCGCAAATCCCATCCGCAACATCCTTACTGCCGATCCGACCTCTTTCGGTGTTCTCAGGGTCATATTCCGGGTGATCGACAATTTCCTTCGTCTTGTCATACATCAGATGTATCAACTCGCGGTGCGCAACCGGATGGCGGTACAAGGTGATCCGGTCTTCCAGCAGCGCGTCTTTCAACACCATCCAGGGCGAAGCAATCTTGTGAATGGACATGTTCTCCGCCTTGATCCGTTGCGCCTGAAGATCCTGGAGGATTTCCAGGCTCTGATACTGGTCCGCGCTCACCCGGACTTTGAATCCGTGGTTCTTGATATCCAGAACCAGTTCGCGGATCGGACTGATCCGAATTTCCCGCGAATCGCCGGGAACAATTTGCAGCATCAGCTCGATCTCGATAATCGGTAGCCGAATCCGGAAGGGTCGGCCCGGTATAGTCTCTTTTTCGACCATCTCAACATGCGTGACATACCCCATCGCAATAGCCGCCGCGTCCCGGCTCTTGGCAAGGTCAATATGGATCCATCGCAGCTGAGACGGGAACCGCCGGGGCCGATACCCATCCGGCCCCTTCTCGCACAAACAGTCCCAATCCATTTCAAACCGGACCCCCAGCGACGTGGATTCCTCATTCGCCGGATGTCGTAATGGGAAGGGCTTGTCTTGGAGCATTCTCATCGCGGCTCGCTCATACGCCCGTAACAGGCAGGTCCGATCGCGGAGCCAGAACGTCTGAGTAATCGTTCGCCTGCCCCCGAATTCTCGACAGCC
>JAKQSI010000038.1 GCA_029570205.1 Candidatus Omnitrophota bacterium
TTCTCCGCAACAACCTGATAGATGGTCACCGGGTTGCCGTCCTCGCCTTCCCACCGATTCACTTCGAGTGACCCGGAGATTGCGACCTTGTTCCCTTTGAAGAGATGCTCGACGCAGATTTCCGCCAATTTCCGCCATGCAATGATGCGGATAAAATCCGCTTCTCGTTCGCCCTTCGCGTTCTTGTACCGTCGATCCACGGCCAGGTTGAACGAGCAGAACGGGATACCGGCATTCTGCGTGTATTTGAGTTTCGGGTCCGCCGTGAGGCGGCCAATCAACGTGACAGAGTTCATCGGTCAATACCTCCATTTACCTGAATCCAAAATGGGCTTGCGGGAACAGGTTCCGAAAACGGCGCACCGGGATACTTGGGTTTGTTCCGTACTCGATAGAGGTTCAACTCGTGTGAGGCGCGAGACATGCCGACGAAACAGACACGGCGCTCTTCTTCCAGTTCGGAATCCGCCCTGCCCTTCGGCATTTCGCCTTCCTCAAATCCGAGGAAGTGGACATGCGTGAATTCGAGACCCTTCGCGGAATGAACCGTTGTGACCGTAACCCCGGCGTCCTCGCCGGTAGCGGTGAGAAGATCCTGGGTGCGGTAATCGTTCAGGAATTGCAGGAACTCGGAGATCCGGTCCCGGTCCATGGCTTCCCAATCTTCGGATGAATACAATCGGTACGTATCGACTAACTGAAGGAACTGGTCCCGGATCCACTGCGATTCAGCCAGACCGGATATTCCGCCCAGGAGCCAGTACAATCCGCCGTTTTCAAATCCCTTCCGAAATCCGAGAAGGAACTTGAACGGACGCTTTTCGTGCCATTCCGTAGCCGATGCCAGCACAGCCCTGAAAAGGGATCCGGTTGCTTTGAATGCCTTATCCGAGCGCAGCAGCGTCAACTGCCCTGGCTCCGCACCTAAACGCAGTGCCGCCTGCTCGAACAAATGATCGTTTTCGGGGCTTTGAATCCATCGCAGAACCGAAACGATGGTCGCGAAAACAGGGGTTTCCATGGCCTCGTACATTTCGTCCGGGGCCTGCACGGGTATTCCTGCACGTTTCAGCGCCTCTCGAGCGACCCTGTACCGGGAATGCGTCCGGGCCAGCACCGCGATCTTGGACCGCACCGCGCCGCGCTCCAGCTGATCGCGAATGTTCTCAACAAGGCGTTCGGATTCCTGTTCCAGGGTATCGGATCTGCAGAACGAGACTCTGCCTTCGAGATCCCGTTTCGCGATTGCTTCCGGCCTGGTCTTATCCGCGCCTTCCATGAGCCGGTTGATCGAATCAATGATTCGCCGACTGCACCGGAAATTTTCGGTCAGGTAGTAATACCGATACCCCTGATCCTTCAATTCCCGCGAGATCCATTCCCGGTATCCGCCGCGAAACGCATAAATCGACTGCCAATCATCCCCAACTACGGAGATCGTCTTGACATGCTGAGCAATCTGCTCAATGATCCACCGCACATCTCTCCCAACGTCCTGGGCCTCATCCACAATAATGTGATGCGGGATACGTTCCGGGTGAAACTCGAAAATGGACTGCGTGATCTTCATGACCAATTCATAATCGGCCATGTCCATCGACACGAGGTTCTCGTGCCAAATCTGCTCGAACTCCGGATCTTCGTTGAGCCGTTGCGCCGCCTTTGTAAGCGTTTCTTTCGTTCCCAATCGGGTAATGAGTTG
>JAKQSI010000041.1 GCA_029570205.1 Candidatus Omnitrophota bacterium
TGCGACAACTGTTGGGAGCTGGATAGCCATTACACATCCCTACTTGCCGGTAATACCGGGCGAGCCGCCGCCCGCGCCTGGCTTGAGGCCCAGATCCGGGAACTGAACAAGGCAGAGGCAAAACGATGAACGATCCGATAGACGTCAATCCTGATCCGACAGACAAATCGAACGCATCGCATGAGATCCAGCTGGAAGCCAGGGTCGAAAGCCTTGAATCCCAGCTCCTATGGCTCCGGCGCTTCGTCTGGTTCGTGCTCGCGGCTCTCTTTGCGTTTGTCCTGATCGGCTGAACTTGTGGAACTGATTAGAGTGACGTGCTCAATAGGGGAAACTATAGATATCCCGGCGTTCTTGGTACGCTCTCTTGCAGAAGCCCCATGGACTCCGGGAATGTTTATGAAACACAAACTGTGTGTCTATGTCCCAACCCGCATTCTGGACCAGCTGACGGAGATCTCCCTGAACAGCCCGGAATTCACCGTGTCCGATCTCATTCGAGACGGCGCGCTAACGGAAGTGGAGAGGCTTGAGAAAGAGAATGGGGAACCCTTTCCGGCCAGGGGGAAAATGAAGGTCGGCAGACCGCTTGGGGGGAATAGGGCGGAAGCGCTGACACCGTTCACGATACTGATGGAAAAGGAAGAAATGGAACGGTTGAAGAATACAGTATTCTGGACCAGGCAACGCATTTCACCGTTCATATCGGCAGCGGCTGAAAAACGGGCCATGCGAATTCGGAAGCGGAAGAAATGATGTAGCAAATAGCAGCACTTCACCAGGAGCATCGGAACGGCCCCGTACCGGAAAGGATGGGGCCGTTTTTTTGTTCTGGAATCGCTCTTTGTCGTATTCCCTTCTCTCTCCTATATCCCTTCCCAAAAGAGGGGACCATGAGCCAATTCTCGTTCACGGACAGCTTCAATCGGGCCGATCTTTCCGGGCTTGGCTCGAACTGGCTTCAACTGGATCATAGCGGCAATGTGGTGGCCGATAGCATGTCGGCAACCCTGTTCATTTTCGGGAATCTCGCCTACTGCCCCACAGGTCCCCATTCCACGGGCATATTTGCCCGCACAAGCACAATCCTGGACGAACCGAACCATTACATCTCGGCATCCCTGCGCCGGACCTTTGCGGGGGATCCGGGCGATACCGGGCTGATCCTGCGGGGCGATGCTCTGCTCCAAAACTGTTACTTGGTCTATTTGAGCAGCGAGAATCCACATGTCGTGAATGTGGCAAAACGGGTGGCCGGGGTGATAATGGTTCTCGACTCGGTCAACATCTCCTATTCCGCCGCGTCGATTCTGCGGGTCCGAATTGAGGACAACGAAATCACGGTCTGGTATGGGGGCCGCCTGACAGCCCGGGTGCAGGACAGCAGTATCGCCAGCGGGGGATATGTCGGTCTGTATTCCCGGTCGGAAGCCGGGTTCAGCGGGGCCGTTACCTTCGATGACTTTTCCGTCACTTGCATTCAGCAGCCGCCGGCGGTGGCGGATCGTTTCAGCCGTTCAGATGGGTTCGACCTGGGGCAGGACTGGATTCCGTTCCTGGATTCCGGGACTGAAGCGATCCGCACGAACCAGGAAGTCAGTGACACCTTCAATCGAGCGGACACGAACAACCTCGCGGATGGGGATTGGATCTGTTACGACAATAACGGGAACCTGGCCGGCGCGGGGACCTCTTTCGGCATTGCGTCGAACGAAGCAACGACGCAGAACAACACGGGCGGTCTGACCAGGGCGATCTATGACACGTCACTGGAAACCAGTGACCAGGTTGCCCGGATCACCCTCACAAATCATGCGAATGCTCCCTCGTGCGGGGTGGGTCTCTGTGTGAGGGCATCGGCGAATGGCCGGACCTCGTATGATGTCCTGGCCTTTCGGGACGGGGCTGCGGTCAACCTGAACGTTGGGCAATGCGTCGATGGAACCCGGACCAGGATCGCGCTGGAATCGCAGACATACATAGACAATGCCGTACTGCAAATCCAGGTTGAGGGGGACCAGATCACCGTTTCCTATAACGGGCAGGCCGTTGTCCAGTTGACCGATACGGCAATTACGTCCGGGACACGGATCGGGCTGGTGTGCTATCAGCCCCTTGCGAAAACCAGCAAGGTCGATGACTTTGTGGCGTATGACCTGGGCACCACACCGGGGATTGGAATCAAGGATGATGGGGCCAGTACGGTCAATGTGGACGGGACGCAGTTCATCCGGTATGCGCAAGGGATGGACGGACCGGACCAGCGGATCGGGGCGAAGTTGCAGGGATTGTATGGGGTCCCCAGCGGGAGCATCGGTCTGTTCGCACGGTCAAGTGCGGACTGCCTCACCTGTTACCTCTTGAAACAAAACCTGACAGCGGCAGACAAGCAAAGCCTTGCAGTGATCGCCCGGATCGCGGGGGTGGAATCCACGCTTGGAACCGTGACCGGTGTTGACTATGACGCTGGCCATGTAGTCGAGATGTACGTGTTCGGGTCCCGGATCGCCGTGGTTGTGAACGGGATGTTGGTCCTGGAAGTGCTCGATACGCAAATCACAACCGGCTATTTCGGGGGTCTGTACGTGACCCAGGACGGCGGTGACCGATCCTTCGATGACTTCGAATTTGAGGACTGGCAATTCCCGACACCCGTCTCGGAAATCTCGGAATCCTTCTCGGTTACGGACCGGAGCGCACTGACGTATCCCTGGCGGCAATATGACGACAATGGCCGGTTGGTCGAAGACGGCGGTGGATTCGAGATCGCAAGTGCGCGGGCCTGTACGACAGCCATTGCGGGGCCAATTTACACGACACGGCACGTAATTTCCGAACCGAACCAGAAGGTCTTCGCGAAGATCCAGAGCAGCCGGGTCGATGCGACAGCGGGCCGCTTGGTCGGTGTGTTCGCAAGGGGAACGCACGACTGTAGAACAGCGTATCTGGCCGCTCTTGAAATGACGGACGCGGCGGAATGCAAGGTGGTACTCAGTAAGCGCGTGGCCGGTGTGGAAACGGAATTAGCAGCCGCGATCGGTCTCACCTACTCCGATTGGGCCGTATTGGAACTGGAGATCAACGAGACGATCCTCCAGGTCCGGTATGCCGGGGCTGTGGTCATCGCGACAACGGACACGGCCATCCTGGACGGGCCTTCGACCGGAATCTGGTTCAAGAACTGTGACGATACGACGCGGCGGTTCGATGATTTCAGCGTAG
>JAKQSI010000050.1 GCA_029570205.1 Candidatus Omnitrophota bacterium
ACGTGTTGATTTATGTAGACAACCTGGAAATCTACCTGTTACCCAAAGAGGGCTGTGTGCCGAACAGTCTGTTGTATGGGGAATGACGGTTTGTTCCCCCGTCAATTACCCCCCCCCTCAATCCCCCCGTAAACGGGGGGAAAAATTCGGCCTGGATTCCGGCGTGCGCCGGAATGACGATGGAGGTGGGCTGAGATTCCTCCCATTCGTTCGGAATGACAAGGCGTTTCTGCCACATTACAACGGCAAGGCAAACCGAGATTCTGTGGTGGGCCAGCCCGCAGAGAGGCTCAAGCCACACCCTACGAGCTTGGTGGGCCAGCCCGCAGAGAGGCTCGAGCCACACCCTACGAGCCCACCCTACAAGATCCTCCCGCCTCTCCGTTAGCATGACCGCAACTTTAAAAAACGGGAGACGTTCGCCATTTCGGAATCATCCTCTCTTCAGGGCCATCATATTCTTGTCGCCTCCGGGCCGACACGCGCGCCGATTGACGCTGTGCGGTATATCGGCAATCGCTCCACCGGTCGGCTGGGCGCCGCTATTGCCGCAGAACTGCTTCAACATGGCGCAGTGGTGACCTTTGTATTCGGAACCGGCAGCCGGACCCCCGATCCGACACTCCCCAATATCACCCTCGATGAAATTGAAACGATCGACCAGGCGGAAACCCATATCCTCGGACACCTGCGAGATAAGAAAATCCGCGCCGTGGTGATGACAATGGCTTGCCTGGATTATCGCCCGAAAGAGGTTGCCGCCGAGAAGATCTCTTCCGAACCCGAAGAGCGAACAATCTCCCTGGTAAAATGCCCAAAAATTATCGACCGAATCAAAGCCGTTTCGCCTTCGGTTTATTTGGTGGGATTCAAATTACAGGCCGGTGTATCGGAGGAATCGCTGTTCGCCGATGCGGAAAGGCTGGCCGAACGCGCCCGCTGCGATCTCGTGGTTGCCAATCGAACAGAGGACATCGTCGGAAACCGACATCGGGCATGGTTCATTTCGCTCGGTCCCTGCGGTAGAGTGGTCGAAGGCCCTTACGAGACGCCGGTTGCGATTGCGAAGGCTCTTACAGGCCGCTTGGCACACGCTCTGAATTGTTTGGATGGACAATGAACCTGAACAAAAAGCATGTCATTCTCGGCGTGACCGGCGGGATCGCGGCGTACAAGAGTGTTACCCTAAGCCGTCTGCTTCAGAAGGAAGGCGCGACTGTGCGGATTGCCATGACGCGGAACGCAACTCAGCTGGTCGGCCCGCTTACATTTGAGACGCTCACCGGGTATCCTGTCGGCCTGGATTCGTTCGCGCTGGAGTCGCCGAGTCGGATTCTGCATATCGAATGGGCGGAATGGGCGGATTTGTGTGTCATCGCCCCTGCAACGGCGAACATTCTCGGCAAGGCCGCCTGCGGCATCGCCGATGACCTGCTGTCCACGTTGATTCTCGCGCTGAAATGCCCCCTTGTGTTTGTCCCCGCCATGCACCATCAGATGTGGGCAAACCCGGTTGTTCAGCGGAACGTGAAAATCCTGCGGGATTTGGGCTATGATGTTATGCCACCCGCGGAAGGGGAACTCGCGTCGGGCGGAACGGGGCCGGGACGACTGCCCGAACCGGAAGAAATCGTGCGCTATCTACAAAACCTCAAATCGGAAGGAGCCGACTGAATGCTCGGACTGTTTGCCGCTCTCGCGTATGCTCAAGACACAACCGGTACGTCCACGTCCGCCCCGGGCGGTGGATTCATGGATCAGATTATTCTTCTGATCGCAATCTTCGGTATTTTCTACTTCTTGCTGATTCGTCCCCAGCAGCAACAGCGCAAAAAGCACCAGATGCGTCTCAGTCTGCTCAAAAAGGGCGACCGGGTCATTACCGCCGGGGGCATTTATGGAACCGTGGTCGGAGTAAAAGATGCCGTTGTCGTATTAAAGATTGCCGAGGTCGCCAAGGAAAATGTAAAGGTCGAGGTACAGAAAGCGACCATTTCTGCCGTACTTGATAACCAGGGCGAAACGGAATCGAAAGCGGAGTAGGCTCAATCCAATCTCATTTGATACCCCTGTAAATCCGCCTCGGTCACCTCTTCCGGCAGAACAAGGCGGTGGTGCTTTTCAGGGGTTACCCGCCGCCGGCTGCTAATGTCCGACAAATCGACGGTTTGAGAAATCCATACGTTCTTTCACTTGCGATTCTTGACCGGGCAATTATTAAAGGTCGGTGTTCCTGGATTGGTTGGATGAATGTACTGCAATTGGGGGCGATTTCCTCTCCCCCAAGAATAATCCTTGCTGTGCTGGTGAACGGCTATAATTAAGCGCCGGACATCTTTCTCTTGCAGCATCCATTTACCCCTTGAATTGCCTGCGTTCTGCCTGTCAGGTCCAAAGTCTACGACAATGGAGTATTCCGAACGCGATCTCTATACTCTTCGTATTCATCCGTAGTCATGAATCGACCCTGCGAAAGGCGAACAGAACCTCTGTAACGAAGAGATTGTTGCTTGATCTGTTCGCGAGTCTCATCGGTAATCGGCCCGATATCGGGAAAATCCACGTCAATGAGCTCCTTCCATTCATCTCCCATTTTCAGCCGCCGCATGATCGTCTCCTTTTTTGTCTTAAAATTGCAGAACCGATTTCGGGAAGCATCACTACTATTCAACACGACCTTTCAGCATTATTGCAAGCACATCTCCAATAATCTTGACCTGTCAGGGCAGAGTTTAACACGGTAAAAATGAATTATCGACGGGAAATCTCATAAGAATCTTTTGAACAATGCAACAAATCACGGGCAAGTTTTCCAGTTGATCGATCCGTTCAGAAGCTCAACGGTTCCACTCAATTGAACCGGGAATAAGACTTCTCCACCGCCAAATCGTTCTACAATGGGGATGAATATCCCCAAATATCTCACCCGCCGGAGGTAAACCATGAAAACCGCTGTTCAAGTCACCGTTGTTCTGTCGTTCGTCGCGTGTGTGTGTTTCGCCGATGACCCCGCCGTCGTTGATTTGACCGCGAAGCCGGTCAAGGTCGCCATGTTCAAAAATGGTGTGGGACTGGTCTCCGCACAGGTGGAGTTGCCCGAAGCCTCCGGGCATTACCGGGTTCGCCCCTTGCCGGACGCCACACTGGGCAGTTTCTGGATCAGCTGGCCGCAAACCATCACTCTGATCGATGTAAGAGCCACGCAATCCGAAACCACCAGGAAAGTCCCCGCCGCCACTGTCCAGGAACTGCTCGAAGCCAATATCGGGAACACGGTCGATCTCAAAATCCAGGATGTCTGGCAGCGGGTCACCATTCGGGGCCTTCCCAAGCGGAGCGATGAACCGTTTATCCTTCCGCGCGAGGAAAAAATCATTCCGCCGCCCCCACCCCCCAACCGTGGCGAATTACTTCTGATCGAGGACCCCATGGGAGTTCGGGGCATACCACGCGATTGGGTTCAGGAGATCCGTTTTGATGCGAACAAATCCGGCATGGAACTGGAGCGCCCAATGCTGGAGAATGTCATTGAGTTCACTGCCGAATCGGTGAAAGAGGCTCCATCCGGCCATATACCGGTGATACTCACGTATCTCGCCAAGGGAATTGCGTGGTCGCCCAGCTATGTGGTCGACCTCTCCAAAGAGGATAAAGCCACGTTCTCTGCCAAAAGCGTCATTGTGAATGATCTCTTGCCGCTTGAAAACACCGATGTGGAACTGATCTCCGGGTATCCGCACATCCAATTCGAAAATGTCGCCTCCACATTCTCTCTTGCATCGTTGCAACAGATTCTGGAAGCGGCACGCGCTCCCAAAAAAACAGGCAGAGCTGACATCGTGAGCAATGTAATGACCCAGGTGGCCCGATTTGACATTGGGGATATCGCCCAGACCCCTTCCATGCCGGTCGCTCCCGTGGAGGGCGAAGGTGCGGAAGACCTTTATTTCTATGAACTTAAGGGAATCACACTCAAGAAGGGCGAGCGGGGATACCAACCGGTTTTCTCGGGGGAGGTTTCATACGAGCATGTATACACCTGGGATATTCCAAATTACATCATGCCCGAAACTCCAGGCTCTCAACCCGAAGGCGGAGACCGTCAGGTGGTGTGGCATTCCATCAAACTGCAAAACAGTACGGGGAAACCCTGGACCACCGCACCCGCGCTGACAATGAAAGACGGGCATATTCTCGGACAGGATACAATCTACTACACACCGGATCGTGCCTCGACCGAACTGAAAATTACCCAGGCCGTCGCGGTGGACACCGAACAAACCGAGAATGAGACCGCTCGCGAACGAAATGCCGCCAGTTTCAACCGGAATTCCTATGACCTGGTGACAGTAAAAGGCGAGTTGGCTGTCACAAACTATAAAGACAAACCCATCGCCCTGAAAATCACCAAGACGCTTATCGGCGAGGTCCAGCAGGCGGACAGGGAACCGGTCATCACAAAACTGGCCAGGGGGTTGCGTTCCATCAATTCTCAGTCGCAACTCGTTTGGACTGTGGAGGTCAAGCCGGGCAAGGACAATGCGCTCAAATGGTCGTACACGTTCACTGTGTATGTCAGGAGCTGATTGTCTCGTGTTGTGAAGCCGGATTGTTTCTTTTCGAACCGGTCCGGCAGATTCTGCTTTTGATGACATCCCTCCATTCGGTCGAAATGACAGATGCATTGTCATTCCGAACGAATGGGAGGAATCTTGGCGGTTGAACGACCGCTGATGGTAACAAGCAGCATTTCCCTCCGCTTCTTTTCCGAGGGAGAATGACTTGTGGTAAAGTACCGCGTTGCTTTTTTCAGTCTGTTCAGTTCCAGGTTCAGTCCAAAATGCCGTGGAATCGACGGCCTGCGCCGCGTAGTTCCTGACGGCCCGGCCATTGTCGATCTTTGCCGAGGTGATTTTTTATGACGAAGGCTTCAAAGAATAAACCGGCCCCGCGGCCGGAATTAGAAGGTGCGGGTAAAAAAACCGTTTCCTTTGTTCTGGCCGTATTTCTGTTGATCCTGGCGATGTACTGGATCAACATTTTCTTGAAAAGATCGCGGGAACAGGTGTCGGACAGGCAGGAATCCGTCATGGACTATACAATTCCCGAAGCATGGCGGTCTCTGCCCCATCTCCTTCTTCAGGGCCGGCTTGACGAGGCGAATGCAGTTCTTGCCGGTGAAGATGTATCGGGGGACCGACCCGCCGAAGAGCTGTATGCCTTGGGGCTTCTTGCGGGCTACTTCAACGACCAGCTTACCTGCAACAGTCTTCTGGTGCGAGCTTCGAATAAGAAACTCCCGCCTGTCACAGGGATCACCTGCCGGGTAATCGAGAATAACCTGAGCGATTTGGCCCTTACGAAAGAAGAACTGTACCGACAGAGCTATGACTGGGAGGATGCGCAATTTGTTTCAAGAGCCTTCCTGTACCGATGTATCGCGGAGTCTGTGCTGGAAGGCGTCCCGGAGGGGGTGGAGCAAGCAGAGGCGCTTGTTTCCTGGGTGCGTCGGACAGTCGCGCCGTTCGAACCCACGGTACACAATGCCCCACCGTTCGTGATTCTTGCGCGCGGGTACGGTGTGTATGACCGGATGTGCTGGACGCTTCTCTGTATTGCCCGACAAGCAGGGATTCGGGGCTTTATGGTTCACTTGATGAAACCGGGAACAACGGAGGTTCCACACACAGTTTGCCAGATTTTTCCGGGTGGAGTACCGGTTCTCTGCGATCCGCTCTATGGGATTGTTTTTCGAACATCGGACGGCAAACCGATGGATTTCTACCAGGCCTGCCGGGACCCCATTTCGTTGCGCCGTTATGCGCCCTATTCCGGAGAACTCGCGGACTGCCTGTCTCATGCCATCATTCGAATCTGGCCGACAGAGGCTCAGGCGACTTTTCCGCGAATGAAATACCTGCAGGATCTTGCGGATCAAATACCGCTCGCGCCAATCCTGTATCAGGACATGGATGAGGAAATGACATTTGTCAATACCTACATACAGAATCTACCGGCCGGGTCTTATCTGGAGCGGGAATTGCAGCCCGCGATGGCCTATTACCCGCACCGGGTTCGACGCTCCTTTATGGAGGCCGGGCACCGCAATTTTGTTGCCGGGTATATGAAACAATATGAACCCATAGCCGCGGCTCGCCGTTTTCACTTGCAGGGCCGGTTCCATCTCGCGGAACGCGGGTATGCCGCAGCGATCGGGTCCGGGCAGCCTCCGGAAACCGAAGAGTTAGCGTCGATTTTTCATGCGGAAGCTCTGTTCGAGTTGGGACAATTCGCGGACAGCCGTCGCGAATTCCTTGCCTTTGTCGACAAATACCCGGACAGTCTCTGGAAAAGCCAGGCCCAATATTACATGACTCTGCCGGAGCGGGTTCCGAGGAATTCGGTAGAGGCGCAGGGAGTCTCTGCCGCAAGTCCCGAACAAACCACCCTGCCCCGATAACCAAGGATCCGACATGCCGTTCACCCGGAAAATCCTGACCTCCATCGCGGTAGCCGCCGCCATTTTCTTTGTCATCGCTCTCTGGGCAAACTGGAAAGATATGGTTGCCGCCCTGGCGTCATTTCGCTGGTGGGTCCTGCCCATTTGCCTGTTGCTGGCGTTTGGAAATTATGTCGTGCGTTTTTTCAAATGGCACTATTATGTGCGAATCCTGGGTATCCCTCTGGACCGAAAATTGTCTCTGAAGGTCTTTTTTTCCGGGCTCTTGATGTCCGTCAGTCCGGGAAAATTCGGCGAGGTATTCAAATCGTTCCTGGTAAAGGAATCCGTCGGCACGCCGATCAGCCGATCCGCGCCCATTGTGCTGGCCGAACGGTTTACCGACTTCGTTGCGCTGGCCGTCATGTCCTTACTCGGATTAGCCATTCTGCCGAAAGAGTACCGGTTTCTCCTGTGGATCGCGTTCGGTATCATTGCGCTGACATTGGTTCTGGTTGCCTGGCGCTCGGCCATGTTTCGGTTTATCAACCTCCTGGCGCATGTCCCCGGATTCTCCAGCCGGACGGATAAATTGCATAACGCATATCAAAGCGTTTCCTCTCTTATTGCGCCGAGGCCGCTGATGTGGGCAACGGCAATCAGTATCGGCTCGTGGTTCTTTGAATGCCTGGCATTTGCGCTCGTGCTGTGGGGGTTCGGAAATCCTCTGCCGCTTCTTCCGGCAACCTTTATTTATGCCTTCGCGACCATTGTCGGGGCCATTGTAATGATTGCTCCGGGTGGAACCGGACCGACAGAGGGAGTAATGGTCGCCTTCTTGTGCTACCGGGGACTTTCGAATGCCACGGCGGCCTCCGCGACGTTAGTCATTCGCCTTTGCACTCTCTGGTTTGCCGTGGCGGTAGGCATGACTACCCTGTTTCTCAACCGAGACTCGTTCGGCAAAGCGGCGCAGCGATTGGAGCATGAAGGCAATTTGGATACGGAAAACTCGTGTCCCGGAACCGAACAGCCTTGATCATTCTTTACAGGCGAGATACTCTCATGCCGGTCATCTCCCAGGGCGTGATGACGAATTCCCGTTGTTCTCTCGAGGAATGCCTGCAACCCGTATTCGACACGGAGATACAACGGCGCCGGCTGCTTGAGTACCGGGCCAAGGCGAAAAAACCGCATGGGTATCGGTTTCATCACCGAGCCTCTCCGCATCCGTCGTTCGATCTCTTGCTGTTGATTAGATCTCATGTAACCATATCGCCTGTATCGGGGACAGTCTGCCTTGTTTCCGGCAGCCGGAAATTCTGACAAAAAAGCGGACCGAAAAATGAGTGAACGAACCAAAGGACGGGAACTGGCGCTCCGAATTCTCTATGGACAGGATTTTGCCCGATCAAATGAGAAACCGTTCGACAGCCAGGTGAACTGGTGGAACCCGGATGATCGTTTCCATGCGGGCAAGGGAGTACGACAATTCGGACTCCGTATCGTAAAAGATGTAACGGCGAACAAGGAATCCATTGATGCCGCAATTGTGTCGATTATCGAGCATTGGGCGATGAACCGCCTTACACCCGTTGACCGCAACCTGCTCCGTATCGGCGTGTATGAGATTCTTTATCGACCGGACATTCCTCCCCGCGTGACCATCAACGAGCTGATCGAGCTGGCAAAAGTCTACGGGGATGAAAATTCGGGGACATTTATCAATGGTGTATTGGATGCGCTTCTGAAACAGCAATCCGCACCGAACGCCGAAACCATGGCGTAAAACCGTTGCACGGGCGTCTCGCCCATAACCCCACACCCCTCTACAAATATCTCCCCCATTCCCTGCCTTTCAAATAGAACTCCCACAGGTTCTCCAGGGGACAGCGTGGGGGTAAGTTATTTCCCTCCCGCAACACAAACTTCTTCCCTTCCCGCACACCGCTGTCCAAAATACGCCTTGTCTCACTCAGTAACGGTCCGACTTCCCCCAGAAAGAACTCCACTCGCGGCCCGCCGAAAATCTCCACCTCCGGTCCCAACTCGCGACGTACCGCTCCGTGGTCAATCGGATATCCGGTGTCGAAATGGAGAACTTTCAATTCATCCTTGATGATCTTGAACAGCCGTGAGGCGTTACCGCAAAGGTGAATGGAATTATCTCGCCCATTTGTAAACATCTCTATCAATCGTTTGTGATATGGCAGGACATGCTCGCGATACATCTCTACCGAAAGCAGTTCGACACAATCATCCGCGAATGTAAATGTAGGCTGGATAATTTCGCGGCCCATATACTGACGGTAAGCCCTGATCCGGGTTGAAATGGCTTCTGTCAGGAAACTCATCATGCAGTGAAAGTATTCCGGGTCCAGCGCCATATCCAGACAAGCGTTTTCCGCGCCGCGGAGTTCGCAGTACGCCGTGAACGGACCGTCGGTGCCCGTTCCGCTCAATTCGACTTCCTGGTTGACCGGTTTGCCCTGAAAAACGGTGGTTTTTGCGAGCTCCATCATTCGTTCCTGCGTTCGGATATTCCGCTCTATCCATCCGCCGTCTTTGAACGGATCGGGAATCCCGCGATCAAACAGAAGCTCTTTCTTGTCGTCGGTCAGCAGCGGCACACAATACGGTGACTCATTATGTCCCGGAAACTCGACCGGGCATCCCAGCCAGGCCCCTTCGTAGACATTCTGAAAATCAACATAAATGGTCCACCCGCTGCTTTCGTCTTCCTCCCCCTGTTGAACATCGCACCGTCCCAGCATATATCCCCATTTTGAGCGCGGCAGCCCCATTTCCTGATCCTGAGGAATATGGTGACGCACGTAGTATTGATGTTTCAGTTGGACCTGAAACATGACATCGGGATTCAGCACATACTCTCGGAATGTGATTCCTTCCGTGTTCAGCTTGGGGTCCTGCAAATATAAGCGCGGGTTGATCCCGAAAACGATCGGACAGCGTGACGGATCACCCTCCCGATACGCCTGCCACAGATCCCGGACCTCCGCGTTGTGCCGATCCAGGTCCAGCGAGCGGGACCCACACGAAATCGTCGGAGACATGATTCATTCCTTTCGATTTGCCGCTTCGTATTACGGAACGGAAAGCCCTTACAAAAATCTTTGTCTTTATGTTATCAGGCCACGGTAGAAAGTCTGTGCTACTTTCGCTCCATCACCCCGACCCTCTCCCGGGAGAAAGCAGGAAAAGAGTTCCCCCGCAGGAATGGCGGAGAACACGCCGGCGCCGGTTCGTTCCCCGGCAGCGCAGAGAACGTGAAGCAGGGTGGATGGCGTCTGGGGACGTTGTCTTGGGCAGTTGAAGGCTTTGCCCTCCGCCCAGTCCCGCATGATTCCCTCAACCGCTTCAATCGCATCCTCGATACAAATCAACTGTTGCGTTTCTTCCTCGTTGATGTAGATCGCCATGTTCTTGTTCGTCAGAAAACAGGGGCGGGAAAGTCTCGCCCCTGTTTCGCGGTTCGTCATGGGAAAAGCACACAGATTACGGACTCACGGTCCCGCTATCAAGTTTGGGCTTCCCCCCCTCCACGCCCTTCGCAATGGAAGAGCGCATATCGGTATCTGCCGCAAGGTTCTTGTAACGATAATAGTCCATGATTCCCAGGTTGCCGTTTCGGAATGCTTCCGCAATGGCGAGTGGGACCTGGGCTTCCGCCCGAACGACCTCCGCCCGCATTTCCTCAACCCGCGCGCGCATTTCCTGCTCTCGCGCGACGGCTTCCGCGCGACGTTTCTCTGCGAGCGCCTGCGCGATCAACTTATCCGCGTTGGCCTGATCAATCTGCAACTTTGCGCCGATATTGTCGCCGACATCCACATCGGCAATATCGATGGAAAGAATCTCAAAACCGGTTCCCGCGTCCAGGCCTTTCTCCAGAACGGTGCGTGAAATCGTGTCAGGATTTTCCAAAACCTTCTTGTGCGATGTAGCCGAGCCGATCGTTGTGACAATGCCTTCCCCCACCCGTGCAATAATGGTTTCTTCGGTCGCTCCACCCACGAGGCGTTCCAGGTTCGCCCGCACGGTCACACGGGCTTTTGCCCGCAACTGGATTCCATCCATTGCCACAGCGGCAACAAATTCGTTCCCCTTACGCGGGTCCGGTGCATCGATCACTTTCGGTTTGACCGACATCTGCACCGCCTCCAGCACATCGCGACCCGCCAGGTCAATCGCCGCCGCCCGCTCAAACGTTAACTTGATATTTGCCTTGTCCGCCGAAATGAGCGCGTTAACCACCTGGAACACATTCCCCCCGGCCAGATAGTGTGCTTCCAATTGATCCGATGTCAGATGAAGCCCCGCTTTCACCGCGCTGATGAGCGGATTCACTATGACGCTCGGCGGAACCCGACGCAGGCGCATCCCCACAAGGGAAAACAGCGAAACCGGCACACGAGACATGATCGCCGCAACCCAGAGACGGATCGGGATGAAATAGAAAAAGAAAAACAGAAGCAGAACAACAACAAAAAATAGAAGAAATATCGCTACCTCGGGGAACGGACTCATGGCGTATCACCTCGTCATCAGAAATTCCGAATGTCCCAGTACACTTACACCCGTCGAACCACGATCCGGTTCGAGGCCACCTCGACCACCCGGACCCGTGTTCCGACCTCAATATAATCGCCGTCGGTCATCACATCCATCCGTGTTCCGTTAATCGTCGCAACGCCCGACGGTCGCAGGTCGCTTACCGCAACTCCCTCCTGGTTCAACAGGGAATCTGCGTCATCCGCCTGTGCCGTATAACCCGTGGCTTTTGATTGCCCCTCTTTCAGAATCAATACTTTGCCCAAGGGAGAGCGCGGCATCAGCTTGAAGCCGGCAATAATCACTGTGATACTGACCACAAGCGCCAAAATCAGGACAATCCATCCAATCTGTGGCCCCTCGGTCTTGAAACAAAGAAAAATCCCGATTGCCATCAGAAACGCGCCGGTTACTCCCAGTATTCCACCCGGAACAAAGAACTCGAAAAAAACGAACAGGAACCCGACAACCAGCAATGCAACGATCAATGCGAATGACATTGTGTGCCCCTCGTTCTGTCGAAACTTCGATGGTTCACCCGCATCATACAGGTTTCACCACGATTCGTCGCCCTTCCACCCTCACCACCTCGACCGGATCATCCCGATTCACAAAAGCGCCTTCACTGACTACATCTACCCGCCGCCCGTTCACAACCGCAATTCCGGCAGGCCGAAGAGCCGTATAGGCGATCCCTCGTGCCCCGACCCAATCCCGCAAATCTTCCGCCTCCTGGTGAGAGTGATATCCCTCTCCACGGGATTCCGATTCCTCCAGCACCAGGCGCCTGCCCAACCGGGTCTGGGCAACCGCAGGGAACAGAAACGGCGTCACCATAAATCCAACCGTCGCCAATCCCACCGCGATGATGGTCACCCCCATGGCGTGAACCACATCCCCGGAGTCGACCGAATGGTAAAAATAGCTCGGGTTTGTGACCGGCGACCGCCCCACCAGCGTGATAACAAAGGAAAGCAGAATGGCAACAATCCCGGAGACCCCGAGAATCCCGAATCCCGGCGTGACAAATATCTCCAGTCCCAACAAAAGGATCCCGATCACAAACAGCAGCGGTCCTTCCCAGCCGGAAAGATTGGCGAGGCTGTGTCCCCAGAAGAAAAGCGCGAGGCAGAGGATGCCCACAATACCGGCCAGCCCGAATCCGGGGGCGCGCGTTTCCAGGTAAATGCACAGCAATCCGACAGTCATCAACAAGCCGGAAACCGCCATGCTGGTAACGAAACGCGCGATTCTCTCCGACCAGGCCTCCTGCAACCGGACAACCGTCGCATCGGCCAGACCCAGATGCGACAGAGCCTCTTCCAGGCTCCCGACCTCCGCTTTGGCAATACCCCACCGAACCGCCTGCGGTGCGGTTAATGTCAGCAGGGAGCCTTTTTCCGAAATCACGATCTTCTCACCGTTTTCACCCGTTTTTTCCACCGCAACATCCGGGTTCACCATCGCCCGGACAATCTCTTCATCGTACCCGCGAATCTCGGCGATACTTCGGAACTTGGCCTCGACAAACGACAGCGCCTTTTTGTCCATCATCTCGCTCTCGCCTGTGCCCGGCCCCATGACAACCGGAGCGGCCGTCCCGATCGTGCTCCCGCGAGTCATGAAAATCTTCTCCGCCGCAAGAGCAATCATCGCCCCGGCGGAAGTGGCATCTCCGCTCACAAACACCGCTACGGGAATGCTCGAATCCAGGATCAAATCGCAGATCTCCCACGCCGAATCCACCCGCCCCCCGGGAGTGTCCATATCGATCACGATTTGAACAGCCTTGAGGTCTTCTGCTTCTTTGAATCCCCGCTGGAACACATGAAACAGACCCTTTTCCACCTCGCCGGTCAGTGGAATGACATAGACAATAGCGCCCTCACCCATGGCGGCTGAAGCCGCAAAGAGGGCCAGGAGTATCGCAAGAAATGAACGCATTGAAATTCACCGTGATAAAGACCTGAATCATGCTACGTCCGGTAATCCAAATCGTCAAGCAGATAAGAGCCGTAGGTCAGGCCTCCCCGCCCGATGATTCACTCGATGCTCAGCCTTCTTCGGCATTCCCGGTCACAGGCAGGAAGCCTGTGCCACCCTCTTTGTGGAAACCGAATCCCCGGTTTCGCGGGAATGACGGCAAGGATGCCGGGGCACTCCGGCCAGCGTGCCATGTGCCCCCCATTCGCGGTTTGATACATTTGGGTATGACATCAGAAAGGATCTCAGAAAATGCCGATTAAAATCATGCCTTGCCTGGATATGAAGAACGGGCGTGTCGTCAAAGGCGTTCATTTTGTGGATATTCGCGATGCGGGCGATCCGGTTGAGAACGCGGTGTTTTATCAGCAGGAGGGCGCGGATGAGCTGGCCATGCTGGATATCGCCGCCACCGTGGAGAACCGCAAAACCCGCCTCGAGTGGGTGAAAAGCGTATCCTCGGTGATCGACATTCCCCTGACAGTGGGCGGCGGTATCGGCAGCCTGCGGGATGTTGAAGAGGTTCTGGCGGCGGGAGCGGACAAGGTTTCCATGAACAGCGCGGCGGTCAGGAATCCCGACCTTGTGAGGCAGTCGGCGAAGGCTGTGGGATCGGACAAGGTAACGATAGCCATCGATGCGCGCCGGAATTCGGACATGCCATCCGGCTTCGAACTCGTTGTCTCCGGGGGAACCCAACCGGTCGGCAATGACGCGGTTGAATGGGCGAAACAATGCCGGGACCTTGGCGCAGGCGTGATTCTTCCTACCAGCATGGATGGCGATGGAACCCTGAACGGCTACGATCTCGAATTCACGCGGGCGATCTCGGATGCGGTCGATCTGCCGGTTGTTGCCTCCGGTGGTGCGGGGAGCCTGGAGCACTTCTACCAGGCGGTAGTCGAGGGCGGCGCGGAGATCCTCCTGGCCGCGTCCGTTTTCCACTTTCGCACATTCAGCATCCGCCAAGTCAAGGAATACTTGAAAAGCAAAGGCTTGCAAGTGAATTTGTGATCGCAGGGCGCACATTGAGTAGGACAGGCGTCTCTGCCTGTCAGCCCACCAGTAGGACAGGCGTCTCTGCCTGTCAGCCCACCAGTAGGACAGGCGTCTCTGCCTGGCAGCCCACCAGTAGGACAGGCGTCTCTGCCTGGCAGCCCACCAGTAGGACAGGCGTCCCTGCCTGTCAGCCCCCCAGTAGGACAGGCGTCCCTGCCTGTCAGCCCCCCGGTGGGACAGGCGTCTCTGCCTGTCAGAAAAAAACGGTCCTGCGCCACGGCTAATGCTTCACCGGAGCGGTCCCGTTTCCTACATCCCGCTTACGGTGAACAATAATCACGCCTTTCACACCCAGTAACGTGTGCATTAACCGATTCAGCTGGTTCAAATCCTTCACCCCAACGGTAACATCAAAATGGGTCAATCCGCCGCGCGTCTGCGTGTTCATCGAGGCAATGGTCGTGCTGTGCGAAGAAATGCACTGCGTAACATCGGAAATAATCCCCCGCCGGTCGTGCGCCTCCAATTCCAGATCGGCGCGGACACTCGCCCGGTCTCCACCCTCCCAAAACAAATCAATCACCCGGTCCGGCTCCCGCTCAAATTGATACCGATTGCGGCAATTCTTCCGGTGGATAGTGATTCCGCGCCCTCGGGTTACAAATCCGAGAATGTCGTCGCCCGGCACAGGCGAACAGCAGCCCGCTCTTCGATAAACCAGATTGTCGATTTCTCCAATTCGAATTCCGGCTCCGGTCTGGGTGGGAAGCGTAACCGTTTTCTCGGTCTTGGAGGCGGTCGGAATCAGACGGGCCACAACCCGTTTCAGATCCGTTCGTCCCAGCCCGATATTCACCAGAAGGTCATCTGCGTTTTTGCGCTGAAGATCCTTAACAATCGCTTTACAACGGTCGGACTTGTAAAACTCATTCGGATTCAGTCCGAGGTGTCTCAACTCCGGGTCGAGAATATGCCGCCCCTGAGTGATCCACTCATCCCGGTCATATTTGGCCAGGTACCGCATGATCTTGCTTTTGGCCTGCTGGGTTTTGGCAATTTTGAGCCACTTGGGAGACGGACGCGCGTCCGCCTTAGTGATAATCTCAACGTAATCGCCGGTCTTCAGCTCCTGATCCAGCTTGGCCATAACGCCGTTGACTTTTGCGCCGGCACAGCGGTTGCCGAGATCGGTGTGGATTTTATACGCAAAATCGATCGGGGTTGCCCCTTTCGGCAGACGACGAATGTTCCCTTTCGGAGTCAGAACCAGCACTTCCTTTGTAGAAAGCTGCTCCTGAAAACTCTTCAGGAATTGTTCGGGGTCCTCATCCGGGCTGACATCCCTGGATAAATTAACAATCCATTTCGCCGCTCGTCCAAGCCGACGTTGCGGTCCTTTTTCTTTGTAATGCCAGTGAGCGGCCACCCCCCACTCCGCCACAAGGTGCATCGATTCCGTCCGAATCTGGATCTCCACCATCCGGCCCTTCGGCCCGATTACCGTGGTGTGAAGCGACCGATAGTTGTTCTCTTTCGGTCGGGAAATATAGTCTTTGAATCGACCTTCAACCTGCGGCCAACGGGTGTGTACAATCCCCAGGATGTGATAACAATCCTCTACGGTCCGACAAATTACCCGAAGCGCATACAGATCGTATATTCCCTCCAAACCCGTAAGATCGCGTCTCATTTTTTCATAAATACTGAAAAAATGTTTCGCTCGCCCCTCCACTTTCGCTTCAATCTTCCGGTCCTCCAGTATCCCGGCCAGCTCGCGACGAACCGCTTCCACATAAGCCTCCCGGTCGGCCCGCTTCTGGGAAACCAATTCTTTCAACCGCGAATACTGAAGCGGTTCCAGATACTGAAACGCAAGGTCCTCTAACTGCCACTTGATCCGCCCCAGTCCCAGCCGATGGGCCAGCGGCGCAAAGATGTCCATTGTATCCTGCGCAATTCGAGTGCGATCCGAGGGGGGGAGATATTGCAAAGTCTGCATATTGTGCAAACGGTCGCACAACTTGATAATAATAACACGCAAATCTTTTGCCGTCGTTACCAGCATGTGCCGCAGGTATTCCGTTTCCTTTTCCGCACGGCAGATATTGCGCACCTCATCCACCTTGGTGACCCCTTCCACCAGCATTGTGATTGTCTCCCCAAACAAGGCTGTCAGATCCTCCGCACTGTATTTCGTGTCTTCCAGAACATCATGCAGAAGCCCGGCGGCCACGGTCTCCGGGTCCATCCGGTTCTCTGCGAGTGTTGTGGCCACCGCCACCGGATGGAGAATGTACGGCTCGCCGCTCTTTCGAAACGACCCTTCATGCGCTTCATGGGCAAATCCCAACGCCAATTCACAAAGCTGCAAATCCCGGTTCTCCAGGTACGACCCCGCTACATCCCGAAATCGCCGGAATGTGTTCAATACAGCCAGGTTTTCCCGGCTGATGAGAGCCTTGCGCACAGAAATAATTCGGCTCGTGGACCGCCCGGCCCACGTACCCGGATAGGCAATTCGATGAGGATGTTCGGAATACGACGGACGCGAGATCGAAGGAAATCGCCGCTGTAAAAGACGTCCCTGACGTTCGATTGCCCTCGCACGGTCCAGAAGGCGGTTCCGAAACCAGGAGGGACAATGATTGTCGGACCGCTGACAATGGCGGTTCGTTGCGCCGTTCGAACTCCCACCGGCAACCCGATTCGGAAGTCTGTGAATCAAACGCCCCATCGCCGATTATCCTGTCTCCGTAAGTTTGCCCCCGGCATACGACCTTAAAACGGCAAAGGGCGGACACACTTGCCCGCCCTTTACCCCGGACACCGCATTGTCAATGTGACAAATCCGCCTATGAAAGTCTTTATATCGCGCGTTCATGTACTAATCTCCTCCCTGAAATGACTATATCAAAATCCGGGTAATTCCACAATATCTCCAATGAATCGGCTGATCGTAAATCCAATATATTCAGCAAGTTGCCGGATACAGGCTCGGTAAGGTCCGCACAGAGATGCTTTCCTCCACGCGCGTTTTGCCCTCCCCGCGCCCGTCAACTCACCCGCAACTGCCCAATCAAATTGACCAGTTCCATGGCCGCCATGGCGGCGTCCCAGCCCTTATTTCCGGCCTTTGTTCCGGCGCGTTCAACGGCCTGCTCAATGGTATCGGCCGTCACAATCCCATAAATAACGGGCAGTCCGGTCTCCAGGGATACCATCGCGATACCTTTCGCCGATTCCCCGGCAACATATTCAAAATGCGGCGTTGCCCCACGGATCACGGCCCCCACCGCAATTACTGCGTCCAGACCGCCCCGCTCTACTAACTTCTTTGAAATCAAAGGGATTTCGAACGCACCCGGAACCCGCGCAATGGTAATCGCTTCATCACTCACACCATGCCGGTGCAAACAGTCCAGGCAGCCCTCAAGCAACCGCTCTGAAATAAAACTGTTGAACCGCGATACAACAATGCCGAATCGTTTCCCTGTTCCGTCTACTTGCCCTTCCAATATCTTTGCCATGGCATTCACCTCGTTTTATTCTGCGCCGCGTGATCGCTCGACAGGTTTGATCTCCTGATTGAACAAATGGCCCATACGGTTCTTTTTCGTCTGGATATATTTGAGGTTATGTTCCGTGCAGCCCACCTCCACAGGAACCCGTTCCACGATCTCCAGACCGTACCCCTCCAGTCCGATCAGTTTCTTCGGATTGTTCGTCAGCACGCGAAGTTTCTTGATCCCCAAGTCTGCCAGAATCTGGGAGCCGATGCCGTAGTCCCGCTGATCCTCTTTAAATCCCAATTCCAGATTGGCATCCACCGTGTCAAGTCCCTGATCCTGAAGAACATAGGCACGCAGTTTATTCCGCAATCCGATCCCGCGACCCTCTTGCGGCATATAAAGCAGCACACCACGGCCCTCCTTTTCAATCAGGCGCAACGCATAAGCAATCTGGGCGCGGCAGTCGCATCGAAGCGACCCTAAAACATCGCCCGTCAGACACCTGGAATGAACTCGAACCAACACCGGTTCACCTATCGTCACATCGCCTTTCACCAGCGCCAGATAGTCTTTGTCGTCCACCGCGCAGGAATACAGGTGTAGATCAAACTCGCCGAACTCCGTCGGCAAATGGGTAACCAGCTCTTTCTTGACCAGTTTTTCGGTTTTGTGGCGGTATTCGATAATACTGGGAATGGTGACTATTCCGAGACCGTGCCTCTCCGCCAACCTCTCAAGAGCGGGCATCCGAGCCATCGTTCCATCATCATCCATGATCTCACACAGCAAAGCCACGGGTGGCAGGCCGGCCAGGCGCATCAGGTCAACAGCGGCTTCGGTGTGCCCCCATCGTCGCAGAACCCCGCCGGTCGCCGCACAAAGCGGTGAAATATGCCCCGGGCGTCCCAAATCTTCCGGTTTCGTCTCCGGGTCGGCCAACGCACGGATCGTGATGGCCCGATCACTTGCGGAAATGCCGGTTGTAGTCCCTTTCAAAGCATCCACCGTAACATGAAATGCGGTCCCATGGACAGCGGTGTTCTCATAAACCATCGGGGGCAATTGAAGCCGGTCCAGGCGTTCCCGAGTCATGGAAACACACAGCAGGCCGCGCGCCTCCCGCGTGATGAAGTTCACCATCTCCGGTGTGGTTAGAGAAGCGGCAGCTATCATGTCGCCTTCATTCTCGCGGTTTTCATCATCAACCACGATAAGAATCTTCCCGGATTGCAGATCCTTAATGGCTTCCGGGATGGACAGAAACGGACTGCGAATCATTGTCATTTCATTCAATCTGCGCCAGATTCAGGTACTCATGCTGAATATATGACATAATGCATGAGTATCTTGGATTCAGTATATCTTCAGTCGAGTCAGGTTCCTACGGAACTCATTTCCCTGCGCCGCTGCGGTCAATGGCCATTGGTACACACAGAAAACTCGATGAATGCTCGCTGAGGTGAATCATGGAGAATCGCACGAACACGATTCTTGATGAAACTGCTTTCCTCACCCCACAGATCTCCGATCTTTGGTGAGGAAAATAAAACACTCTCCCCGAATTGGGCGAGATACACAGGGGTTGAAATTACGGAACTTATCAACCCCGCATGTACTCAGCCTCCGGTTTTAAACTCTATGACCGGAGGGTGTATCCAATCGTGATAGGCATCTGCCACTTTGCCGGTTTCGGAGTCGCCTTCATGCACGAAAAGTCGATATCGGAAACAGAAAGCCGCTCCTTTTCGCAACAGGTAACTTCCATCCTGCTCCGCATCGCCATAATAATGCGACAGACCGAACGGGTTGGCGGTCATGAGGCCGTAGTTACGGACATGCCAGTAAGTCGGGTGTCGGAAATTAGATGGGTGGTCAAAGATTGCCAAGCCAACCTCGGACCCGTCCACTACCCCGCTGTAATCACACCACGGAGACCGTTTGCCCCAGGTTTCGGCCTCATTGATCCCTTTCTGGGCATTCTGGATCTTGCCGCCCCGGGTGACATCCATGGAACTGGCGACTCGAACAGAGAGAATGCCGCCCTCCTTGGTGTCTCCGAATCGGACATCGCCTTCGGTGGCCTTAAAAGTGATTTCAAAATCCATCATGCGAGCCGCCTTCGGAAGACCATAGAAAGTGATTTTGCGGGTTTCTTCGAGAACTTTTCCCCCGCCGACTTCGATCCAGTCGTTCAAAACTGTAAACGAGCCATAAATCGGCCCTTCTTGCAGTTGCAGCAGATCGACATGCTGCTGCTTTCCATGACCTTCCAACTCGGACCAGAAGTCTCCGCCACCCACGTCACCGTGTGCCACCCAGATTGACTTATGGTGCGGGTGATCCTGCGTTTCTCCGCTGATTTCCGCCATGGGATAGCTTCGGGTAACCGACATCCCGTGTGGACCGATCAGGGGATACAGATAGGGACGGGCGTTTTTGCGGCCGTACATGTAATTGGTGACCTGATCTCCGCCGATCATCACGCCGATCTGCGACTGTTTTTGTTGGAAAATCACCGGATGAGACAGGGGTTCGTGAGGGGGTTTGGATCGGATGGTAGTTCCCACAAGTCGATAGACACGAGTGGTGTTTGCAGGGATGTGGTTGAGAATCATCGAAAGGGTAGTGGGTTTTCCACGGGTTCCAGGTTCCACTTGTGCCCCGAACACCCGTTCGGTTCCTTCTTCGATCAGCGCCACACTTCCCTGGGGAAGGAACCGGCTGGGGATTTCAACTGATACGGGGCAGTGACGCCGAGGATGAGGACCGGCATGGACATGTAATTCGTTTTTTTTCATGGGAGTTATCGACGCTCCAAACCGTTCAAGATTGCGGCTGGGTTCGACCCGCCGTGAAAACTCGTATCCTGTGACTGAATTACCTTTACAGAATCGCGTCATCGCGAGGAGCGAAGCGACGTGGCGATCTCAAGTCTTTACGTGCCAACAACGAGATTGCCACGCTTGGCTCGCAATGACGGTATTGTAAAGACTATTCGGTTCAACAACACTTGTATGTTCATGCAGTCGGTTTCTTGCATTGTATTTTCGGCTACCGACCGCTTTTGCCGACGATAGGCTTATTTCCGGCCCAGCTCCTTCGAGCGCTCCGTTGCGGCGCGGATGGTCTCCCGGATGATTCCTTCCAGGTCCGCTTGCTCTAATACTTTCAGACCCGCCTCGGTGGTTCCGCCGGGGGTGGCCACCTTCTTAACCAGTTCGGCGGGGTGATCGCCGCTCTGTTCCAGGAACCGGGCTGTGCCCAGCATGGTTTGAACCACTAATTGTCGCGCGACCGGCTCCGGCAGTTGAACCGCCTTTGCCGCCTCGATCAAATAAGATGCCAGCTGGAACAGGAATCCCGGTCCGCTGCCGGATACGGCAGTGACCGCATTTTGAAGTTCCTCCTCAACCTCCACAACCGACCCCACCGCAGAGAGGATTTCGTTCACAATCACGCGTTGGTTGCAGTCTACGTCCTCTCCGAAAGTCACTGCGCTGATCCCCGCGCCTGCCTGGGCCGGTAGATTCGGCATAACCCGCACCATCCGGGCTGCCCCTCCTAATGCCCGACTCAATTTCGCCCGGCTCTGTCCGGCGAGGATCGAGACAACCAAGTGATCTTTTGTCAGTCGATCCCGGAGGCGATTCCCGACCTCTGTCAGGTGTATTGGCTTGACAGCCAGAAGCAGAATCTTTGCGAATCCCGGAGCATCCTCCAGCGATTCGCTCACCTCAACCCCGTAAGTCTCCCGAAGGTGTTCCCGGCGATTTGCATCGATTTCACAAACCAGAACATCGCCGGGAGGAACAATTTTGTTCTTGACAAGGCCACCGACCAGGGCCGATCCCATGTTACCGCCGCCGATGACTGCGATTCTTTCATCCATTGATGCATCCTTCTTATCCCGCATTACCTGCTGGGGATGGTTTGTAATAGTCCTGAATTGCCTTGACGGTTAATGCGCCTTCCATGCAGGAGCGGATCCCATGGACAGCCGCCTCTGCTGCTGCGACGGTGGTGATATAGGGGATGTTGGATTCGACGGCGCACCGGCGCAGCGCTTTCTCATCGTAAGCCGAATCGGCATCCGAAGGCGTGTTAATCACCAGTCCGACACGGCCTTCCTTCATCAGGTCGACCAGATTGGGCCGTCCCTCGTGAACCTTGAATGTATGGGAGCACGGGATTTTGTTCTTACGGAGAAACGCTGCCGTGCCTGTGGTGGCCACGATCTCAAAGCCCATCTCGTGCAGTGCGCGGGAAACCGGAGCGATGCTCTGTTTGTGACGGTCCTGGACGCTCACAATGATCTGGATTTTTCGGTCCGTATGGCTGGGGATGGGCAGGGTCATGCCTGCCCCCATTTCCGCTTTGGCGTACGCCGGGCCGAATGCGGAGTCGATCCCCATCACTTCCCCTGTGGAGCGCATTTCCGGTCCCAGGAGAGGATCGACGTTGGGGAATTTCACAAAAGGTAGAACCGCTTCTTTAACCGCGAAATGCTTGATCTGAAAGCGTTCGCCCAATTTGAATTCCGCCAACGGTCTGCCGACCATAACCAGAGCGGCGATCTTCGCCAGCGGAATCCCGGTTGCCTTGCTGACATAGGGAACCGTGCGGGAGGCCCGCGGATTCACCTCCAGCACGAAGACCTCTTCTTTGCCGCCGTGGCGTGAAACCGCAAATTGGATGTTAATCAGACCTTTCACCTGCAATCGGAGCGTCAGCTGAACTGTCTGGCGACAGATCTCGTCCACGGTCTCTTTCTTCAACGTTCGCGGAGGAATGATGCAGGCGCTGTCGCCCGAATGGATCCCTGCAAACTCGATATGCTCCATGACTCCGCCGATATAGACATCCTTCCCGTCGGACACCGCGTCAACGTCCAGTTCGATGGCGTTTTCAAGATACTTATCAATCAGGATCGGGCGGTCAGGGGAAGCATCCACGGCCTGAGCGATGTAGGACTCAAGCGTATCGGGACCGTACACGATCACCATGGCTCGTCCGCCGAGGACAAAAGAGGGCCGCACGAGAACGGGGTAAGTCAGTCGTTCCGCGATTTCACGGGCCTCCTCGTAAGAAGTGGCGGTTCCGTTCGGCGGCTGTTTGATCCCGAGATCGTTAATCAGGGCGGAGAATCGTCGTCGATCTTCGGCGATGTCGATACTGTCCGGGCTGGTTCCAAGGATGCGAACGCCTGCCTCCTCAAGCGAGATGGCCAGTTTCAGCGGTGTCTGACCGCCGAACTGGACGATCACACCCATGGGCTTCTCGGCGTGAATGATATGGAGGACATCCTCGAGCGTAAGCGGCTCGAAATAGAGCCGATCCGCCGTATCGTAATCCGTGGAGACCGTTTCGGGATTGGAATTGACCATGATGGTCTCATACCCTGCCTCCCGAAGCGCGAACACCGCGTGGCAGCAGCAATAGTCAAATTCGATCCCCTGGCCGATTCGGTTCGGGCCGCCGCCAAGGATCACGATCTTATCGCGCTCGCAGGGCCGAATTTCGCTTTCCTGTTCGTAAGTTGAGTAGTGATAAGGGGTATAGGCCTCGAATTCGGCGGCGCAGGTGTCCACCGTTTTGTAGACAGGCAGAATTCCCCAGGATTCACGCAGGGCACGAACGTCCGATTCGCTCACTCCCCACATCACGGCAAGTTGACGGTCGGAGAACCCCATCTCCTTCGCCTCCCGAAGCAAGAGACTCTGTTCTGTCTCCTTATGGAAGTCCGTAATGACACTCATCTCCGTCTCTGTCTACTGACTTTGCCGCTCAGTGTAAAACCTTGCCCAGACCTGCAATCTCGGATCGAAAGGCATCGGCCTGCCCGATCAATGTGTTTTCCATATCCACAATCTGGCGGATGTTGTCGAGGAACCAGGGGTCGATTCTCGTCAGGTTATAGATCTCTTCCGTAGTGAATCCAAATTGATAAGCGTAACGGATATAGAATACCCGTTTGGAATTGGGCTTGCGCAACAAGGTTGTGATCTCCCGTCGAACGCCCTCCGGGTCCGTTGATGGCGGCAGGGGGAAAGTGAAACGGTCTTTTCCGTCCCGTCCAAGGCCGTATCGGTCGATTTCCAGGGATCGAAGACCCTTCTGGAGAGCTTCCTTAAAGGTCCGCCCGATGGACATAGCCTCACCGACGGATTTCATTTGAGTGCCGAGGATGTCTTCCGATCCGGGGAATTTTTCGAAGGTCCACCGGGGGATTTTGACGACACAATAGTCTATCGTGGGTTCAAACGAGGACGGGGTTTCCCTGGTGATGTCGTTGCGGATTTCGTCCAGGGTATATCCGACAGCGAGTTTGGCGGCAATTTTGGCGATGGGGAATCCGGTGGCCTTGGAGGCGAGGGCGGAGCTTCGGGAGACACGGGGATTCATCTCGATCACCACCATTTCGCCGTTGTCCGGGTTGATTGCGAATTGGATATTGGAGCCGCCGGTTTCGACACCGATTTCCCGGATGATCGCGATGGAGGCATCGCGCATGAGTTGATATTCTTTATCGCTGAGGGTTTGTGCCGGGGCGACGGTGATGCTGTCGCCGGTATGGACACCCATCGGGTCGAAGTTCTCGATGGAGCAGATAATCACGACGTTATCCGCCAGGTCCCGCATCACCTCAAGTTCGAACTCCTTCCAGCCCAGAACGGACTGTTCGATCAGGACGCGGTGTACCGGGCTGGCCTGCAAACCCCATTGGACCACACTGCGAAACTCCTCGGAGTTGTAAGCCGTGCCCGCTCCCGTGCCGCCCAAGGTGAACGACGGGCGGATGATTGCCGGGAATCCGACTTCCGGGACCAGACGCTCCGCCTCTTCCAGGCTGGCGGCATAGCCGCTGCGGGGTACGACCAGGCCGATCTTCTCCATGGCCGCCTTGAACTCGTCGCGGTCTTCCGCCTTGCGGATGGCATGCAGCTTGGCTCCGATCAGCTCCACCCCGAAATCGTCCAGAATCCCTTCCTCCGCGAGTCGCACCGCCGTGTTGAGCGCAGTTTGGCCGCCCAGCGTGGGCAGAAGGCAATCCGGATGCTCTTTCTCGATGATTTTTGCAACGCTTTCCGGCAGGATAGGTTCGATATAGGTTCGGTTACCCAGCTCCGGGTCGGTCATGATGGTTGCGGGATTGCTGTTGACCAGGACTACCTCGAAACCTTCTTCTCGAAGGGCCTTGCATCCTTGGGTCCCTGAATAATCGAATTCGCAGGCCTGACCGATAATGATCGGGCCGGAACCGATAATCAGAATCTTGTGGATATCCGTTCGACGTGGCATTCTGCCTTTTTGGCGCAGATTCGTGCATTCTGCAACAGTCAGTCATGTTAAAAGCTGTATAATCTTACGTCAAAACGCTTTTCTCGCCAAGCGGCGGTAGGTATCTTGAAAATAACCGGTTGATAAATAAGGGGTTAGAAAAACAGGGCAATCGGGATATCAATAGTTTTTTACCGGATTCGAGCGCGAGCAGGCCGAGCATCTCAAAGAAGGATAGGAGTTGCAAGGATCGTATCGCCCAGTTCCAGCAGAAGGCAACTTTGAGTTCCATCCTGATTTGCCGCAACACTGCCCGGATTCACCAGGAATATCTTGTTCACCCATTCGGTGCGTGGTTCATGGGAGTGCCCGTAGATCAGGATGTCCACATTCCCCAGACGGGCAAGGACACGTTGTTCCAGTCCCGCGCAAGGTCCCCAGCCATGGGTCAGCCCGATTCTCCGGCCTGCTACTTCGAATTCCGTCACGGCGGGAAGCAGGGAACAGAGATGCTCATCATCCATATTCCCGCGCACGGCTCTCATTTCCTTCAAGCCGTCCAACTGCTCAAACACCGAGTGAGAAGTAAAATCGCCGGTGTGGATAATCAAATCCACTCCCTGAATGACTTCCAGGAGACGACGGGGCAGGCGGCTTGCACGTTCAGGAACGTGCGTATCGCCCAGAACACAGATCCGAATGGTCTTTTGGGATTTGTCGCCCTTCAGTTCATCAGCCACAGAGTAATTTCCCTTTCAAGGAACTTGAATCTCCGGAAACTTGACGATACACCGATAGCCCATCGCCTGAGCCGCCTCAGTCTGCGGAATGCCGTGGGCGGCGCAATCCCACACGAACGGGCCGTCGATTAAGACCGCCGTATTCCCGTTTCGATTCTTCACCCGGACCACGAGTCGGCCCGTGTATGTGCTGCATCCCGATTCGACATCAAGAAGCGACACACTGTCAATGCTCCACCCGCCTTCCACTGGATTGGCTGTGTGCTTCTCCAGGGATTCCATAAGGCAGGCGAGGATGCGGTATACCTTGCTCATCGGGCCGGATGCCTCGATGACCCCAATGCCGACTTGTTTGAAGTGATTCTCCGCCTGCTCCCAATTCGAAACCCTGTCCAATCCTTCCTGCAGGATTTGCAGGTCTTTTCTCAAGGATGTGGATAGGGTTCCGGCGGCGTTCAGGCGGTCCAGCCCGGCCCGGAATGCATCGGCGGTGATTTTTTCGACCATGGCAAATCTCCTCTTGATATTTTTCAGTATAAGTGAAATTTCCTACTTGCCAAGCGCGCAAGAAATCCTATCATTATACAGGGCTGTCATCCCTGGCGATCAGGAGCGATTCCATGGAGACCAAAATCGGTTCCGCCACATTGGAGTTGGTGCAAGGAGATATCACCGAACAGACCACAGACGCCATTGTGAATGCGGCGAACAACGGGCTGACAGGCGGCGGCGGTGTGGATGGGGCGATTCATCGGGCCGGTGGTCCCGTCATTCTCGAAGAGTGCAAGAAGCTGCACGGGTGTGCGACCGGGGATGCGAAAATCACAACCGGCGGGAATCTCAAGGCGCGTCATGTCATTCACACGGTCGGGCCTGTCTTTCACGGTGGGGATCGCGGCGAGCCGGAGGCTCTGGCCCGCTGCTATCGCCGGAGTCTGGAAGTTGCGCGGGAGAACGGGATCAGGACGATAGCGTTCCCCTCAATCAGCACGGGGGTGTACGGTTATCCGGTCGGCCAGGCGGCACGGATCGCGCTGAATACGGTTAGAGGGGAACTGGCACAGCATGGCGAAATTGATCTGGTGCGCTTCGTCCTCTTCGACCGCCATACGTTCGATATCTACGCCAGTACGCTGCAGGAGTTTGACGGGGTGTGAGAGGAGTCGTTCTATCAGCTCGATCGCAGTGGGTATTTTACACCCAAGTCGGCGGAATCAACTATGTAGAGCGCATCTGTGATACCACTCCTTAGGAAGGTATAACCAGACAACATGGGTATTCGTCATGGAATGCGACATAGACTTCTGATTGTGGGTACCGGACTTGTAGGGATTCTGGTTATTTCTCTTCTGATGTTACAAGAGGTTCCGAAATGGGGGTTATATTTCCTTTCCGGATGCCCTTGGCAACCGGGTGCGCCATTCCCCTCTTATCTCTATATTGCTGAAGAAGGCCGGCAATCTATAAGACAGACAAGGACTGTCGTCGCGCTTGAACATGGAACGGAGTTCATTCGGACCTACTACGATCAGCGAATCCTCCTCCTTTATGAGTGTCGCTTGGGAGACTTCGCCGAGCAGAATCCGGGAAACATGAATTTCGTCTTGATACGTATGGACGACCCGCGAACCGAACAGAGATTCGCTATTGCCCCGCGTTCGGCACTTCCCCATTCCCTTTTGCATGTCCCCGAAAAGGGACTATACCAAACGGCCATTGATTTGGAGGATACGGAACGTCGATGTTGTTTGGGTGTCAGTCTATCGACATTTCAGCAGGAAATGCTCAATTGGGATCTTTATAAATACTCGATTGTATCTGGAACATACGGTCCTGGTGTTCAGGATCCTGACATCCTATTCCTCCTTCTGGATAACAACGACCATGTTTATAGCGGCCTTAGTCGTCGCAAGGTGGACTGGCAGCTCCCGGCTTCACTGATCGCGCCTGCTTCCCCAGAAAAATCCGGTCCAAGGGACGTGATCACAGTCCACTTGGACAATCAAACCATGCGGGTGATCAATTCGGACAGGTTGCGCGAACGAAACAGTAGCAAGGGGAAAGTATCGACGCTTTACCTCAACATAAAGCAGTCCGGTGAATGGCGAGAAGTTACTTTTGATGGCGACCTCACGGGAGTTCGATCCTTTGGCCCATGGATTGTCGGCTATGTTTCCTATTTCGAGCAGAAAGAGAGTCCCGGGAAAGATCAGCGGCGTCAAACGCAGGCTGAGACCGGATATCCATTTGATTGGAAAATCATGGACCTGAAGATGTACTTCCCCGGAATCCTTTTTCTCTACGATATTCGCACGGGCAAGAAATACACTATCGAGACCAACCAGGGCGACAGCGAGATCCTGCTGGTAGAGGAAGATATTGTGTATTACCGTGTGAACGACCGGATACTCAAGGCAAGAATCGGCAAGGAGAGCATCGGAGAGCCGGAACTTGTCGTGGAAGGTGAAGTTGTGCCGGATATCCATTGGGCCTTCATGGGGCCGGAGGTGGCCGGGAAGCAGTAATCCTGGCTTCCGGCTTGCGCCGGAATGACGCGACGGTTGAATTCATCCAATCAATGCGCGAAATTCCGCTTCATCCAGTACCGTCACACCCAGTTCTTTCGCCTTACTGAGTTTCGAGCCGGGATCGGTTCCCGCCACAACAAAATCGGTTTTCTTACTGACCGACCCGGCGACGTGTCCCCCCATTTTTTCGATCCGTTCCTTGGCCTCTGTGCGAGTGAAATGTTCCAGAGTTCCGGTCAGAACAACGGTCTTGCCGGTGAATGGTGTCTCAGAGGATGCCTGCTCATCCACTGTCTGCTCAAATGTCAACCCCAATTCTTCAAGTTGCCTCAATTCCTCCAGGTTCCGTTGCTGTGAAAAGAAATTGACCACGCTTTCCGCTACCACCGGGCCTATTTCGGGAATGGAGGAAAGCGTTTCCACGTCCAGGTTCTTCAGGTCCCAGATACTTTTCCGCCCGCGCATGAGGACAGCCGCAACATGCGAGCCGACATGACGGATTCCCAACGCGAACAGCAATCGTTGCGGGGGCCGGCTTTTGCTTCGTTCCAGCGCCTCCAGGAGCTTTCGGGATGATTTGTCTCCCATCCGTTCCAGCTGGACCAGATCGGAATATTGCAGCCGATACAGATCCGACAGGCTGTGGACCAGCTGCCGATCCACCAGCGTTTCAATCAGCGCCTCCCCCAAACCTTCGATGTCCATTGCGCTGCGCTGCGCAAAATGTTCCAACCGTTTGCGTAACTGATCTGGGCAATTGAGATTCAAACACCGATACGCTACCTCGCCCTTTTCACGCACTATCTCGGATCCGCACGAGGGGCATTTCAATTCAGGCGCAAAAACCTTCTCTTTGCCTGTCCGTTTCTCTGTAACTACCCGAACAACCTGCGGAATGATTTCTCCTGCCTTCTCTACAATCACCGTATCGCCGATGCGGATGTCTTTCCGCGCGATCTCATCGAAATTATGAAGTGAGGCATGGCGGACGGTGGTTCCGGCGAGAAACACCGGCTCCAGGATGGCTCGCGGAGTAATCACGCCGGTTCGACCGACACCGAGTTCGATGTCGAGCAGCTTTGTTGCTGCCTCTTCCGCCTTGAATTTGTAAGCGATTACCCAGCGAGGCGACTTGGACGTAGCGCCCAGAATGTCGCGCTGACGTGGATCGTCTACCTTGATGACCAGACCATCGGTTTCGTATTCCAGGTGATGTCTCTTCTCATCCCATTCTTTTGCCTTTTCCAGTATCTCCTCCAGGGACCGGCACACGGACCACCCCTCGACGACCTTGAAACCCCACTGTTCCAAGCGTTGTAACGCTTTGCTGTGCAGTCCGCCCACACTGTTATCAATCCGCACGGGGGTGTGGATGAAAATATCCAGGGGACGTTGCGCGACCAATTTAGGATCCAGCAGTTTCAGAGTCCCGGCAGTGGCGTTGCGGGGATTGGCGAAAACCGGAAGGCCCTGCTCTTCGCGTTCGGCGTTGATCGCCGCAAATGCCTTGCGCGGCATGTAGATTTCCCCGCGCACCTCCAGTCGATCCGGAAAACCCTTGCCGCGCAGGACCAGAGGCACGGAACGGATGGTTTTCACGTTTTGGGTGACATCATCCCCAAACCGCCCATCGCCGCGTGTTATGGCGCGTGTGTAACGGCCTCCGGTGTAATGGAGGGCAATGGCTACGCCGTCCACCTTCGGTTCCACGACGTACGCAGGCTGCACGCCGTCAAGAGCGCGCACTGTCCGCTCATGAAACTCGCGCAGTTCGTCCTCCGAGTAGGTATTGGAGATCGACATCATCGGTACGGTGTGTTCCACCGTCTCAAATCCCTCCAGCGGCTGTCCGCCGACGCGCTGAGTGGGTGAATCGGGCGTAATCAAGTCCGGGTGAGCCGCCTCCAGCTCCTCCAGTTCCTTCATTAGAGCATCAAACTCCCGGTCGCTGATCTCCGGTGCGGCCTCAACATAGTAGAGGTACTCGTGATGGCGGATGAGTTCCCGAAGTTCCTGGATTCGTTTTTGCGGATCATGGTGTGTCATAAGAGATCGTCCGTGTGGTTGAATATGGATTTCCCTCACCCCAGCCCTCTCCCGGTGGGAGAGGGAGAAGCCAAGTCGTCATTCCGGCGGAATCCGGAATCCAGAAAAGGCGGTAGCTGCGCTACCGCACTCCAAAGTGTCCGGCCTCTATCGTGTCGCCGGACCGGATGGGGTTGCATTCTTTTTCAATTTCTCGAGTCTCTTCTGTGCCTCGGAGAGGTATGCCGCCTGCTGCGGTTCATCCGTGGCAGATTGAATATAATGATCCCAGGCTGCGATGGCTTTGGGGGGATCGAGTTTTTCATAGATCATTGCCAGAAGATAAAGCACTCGCGACTCTTTCGGGTTCTGCTCCAAAACCGGTTCGATCTGCGCGGCGGCTTTTTGATATTCTCCTCGTTCGTACAGAAGTTGAGCGTAGTTGAAACGAATGAGGGTATCATCCGGCGCAAGTTGGATGGCCTGCTGGTAGGTGGTTTCGGCTTCGTCCAAGGCTCCGAGCGCTTTGAGGGTATTGGCCAGGTTGTTGCGGGCCTGGCGGTGTTTGGGGTCGCATTCGATCGCCCGGCGGTAGGATACGGCGGCCTCTTCCAGGTGCCCCTGTTTCTGGCGGAGCAGGCCAAGATTGAAGTGCGCCGAGGCATTCTGCGGATCGATTTCCAGCAATCGGTGGAAAGCGCTTTCGGCGAGAGCCATTTCCCCGAGATTGGCGTAGGCCACCCCCAAATTATTCAGAGCATCCTTGCGGTCCGGTTCGGCTTCCAAGGCCCGCAGGTACGACTCGACCGCTTCCGAGTATCGGCTCTGGCGGTCGAGAATCAGCCCCAGGTTGTAATGCGCGACCGCGTGATCGGGTTTGAGCGCAATCGCCTCTCGCAAGGCTTTCTCCGCTTCCTCATAGCGACCCAGCTGCCCCAAAGCCCTGCCGAGGCCGTTGAACGCCGGTGCGTAAGTCGGATTGATCTTGATCTCCTCCCGGTACTCGCGAACGGCATCTTCATACTGGTTCTTGGCGAAGTAGAGACTTGCTAAGTTGGCATGGCCCGTCGGAAAATTCGGGCGCAGGTCAAGGAGCTGCCGATAGGTTGCAATGGCGGCATCCAGGTCCTGCTCGTTGTCGAGAGAGCAACCCAGATTGTACAGGGCATCGGAATGGCCCGGTGCGGACTGAAGAGCGGCCTGAAAGGCCACGATGGCCTCGGCATGTCGTCCCAGCCGGCGGTAGCAGTTTCCCAGGTTGTTGTAGGCATCGGCAAATGAAGGCTCCAGCTGGAGAGCGGCCTCGTATTCGGAGACCGCCTCGGCATACCGACCCTGAACCTCATAGGTAATGCCGAGATTATAGTGGGTTCCGAAATCGTTCTGATCAATCTCCAAGACCTCTCGGTATTCTTTTTCGGCCTCCTCATACCGTCCGGCCCCGTGAAGAGACAGTGCCAGATTGAAATGTCCACGGGGGTTGTCCGGCAAAATGGCGACAGCCTCCCGGAGCTGTTCGATGGCTTCTTCATGCAAACCCTTGCGTTCCAGCACAACTCCCAGGTTAAGGCGCACGTCGAAAGACTGGGAGTCCAGTTCCAGTGAAATCGCCAATTCCCGCAGGGCCTCATCATCCTGGTCGGCATCCATAAAGGCGCGCGCAAGGTAAGTGCGGACCTCCGCGCTGTCAGGACAGATTCGGGCAGCGGTGCGATAGGATTCGATTGCCTCGACGAGATTCCCTGTGTTCTGATGTACATACCCCAACAGGAGGTACGTCGGAAGATGGTTGGGAGAGGATACCAGGGCGCGGTTCAGGAGATCCACAACCTCTTTTGTATGTTCCTGTTTTTCGTCTTTTTCATACAAAGCGCGGGCCTGCTGATACAGGTCATCCGCTGAGGTATTATCGGAAGTCCGATCCGAATCCGCGGACGGAATCTGCACGACCAGCATGAGGGAGTAGAGCAGGCACGCGAGTTTCATCAAGCATTAACTCCCGGCACATCCCGGCCCAGGATGGCGTCCTGGATTACCGGATTCGTCCTGGTTCACCCGGATTATCTAATGTCCTTCGCAATTCAGACAAGCCGAACGGCCAGAAAATCGAGAATTCGTGCACGGCTGGGCCTATTCCATCTTCCATGCCGGAACATCAATCATCGCCGGGCAGGCGACCGGATGTTCTAACGTTTGATCGAAGTTGCGGACCGGGGGGGCGACCTCGCAGGGCATCCTGCGGGGATCGGCTGTCTCGCGACCGGAGACGGACAACGTACTGTGACCGGGGCGATCCCTTTCGAGACCATAGGGCCGCGATAAGGAACCCGATCACAATCCCTACCAGGTCTGCAAGAGCATCAGCCGCTTCCAGGGTTCCCAAGCCCAGGCTGTCGCCCCATTCCTTCCAGATGCCCAGCACGACCACGGCGACAATTCCGAGAACGGCTCCGGCAATGAGTTGCCTGCGCCGGACAGTCTGCGCTGCACTTATCTGCCAACGTTCCACCTTCGTGTCTGACGCGCGCGAAAAGAGCCACAGCACCATCCCGAAAGCAATCAGCGCCGATACGATCAGATGAAATATCTTGTCCATACAGGCTCTCCGGCGGTTCCCCAAGGTTCCTATAACCGTATCACCACACAGCAGGTCGGAGGAAACTTCTTACAAAGACTTGAGGGCGTGGCAACTACGCGCTGCTCTCGGATGGCTCCCCGTATGCCTCCGCACCGCCGTAATTGTATCCGTAACCGTATTGCCGATAAGCCCGTCGCTCTCGTTTGGGCACGCGGTTCAATACAATACCGGACACCTCTCCCCCGGCGGCACGAATATGGTCAATCGCGCTGTTTACCGCATCGCGGGAGACCCTTCCGCAATTGACCACGATAATGTTCCGGTCGCAATGGGCCGCGAGGATGGAGGCATCGGGAACGACCAGAATGGGGGAACCATCGAGCAGAACAAAATCACAACAGGCCCGCAGTTCCTCCAATGCCCGCACGGTCATATCCGAAGCCAGGAGATCGGCAGGTCGATCCACCTTGGCCCCGGCGCTGACCAGGAAGGCGTTGGGGACCTCGGTTTCACGCAGCACCTCCCTGGCATCGGCAGTCTGAAAGAGGATGTCGACAAAACCCGGCTCGCGGAATTCCCCGAACAGGGTATGCAAACGGGGAGTCCGCAAATCGCAATCGACCACAGCGGTTTTCTTTCCGGAACGAGCCAGTGCGAACGCCAAATTCACTGCGACGGTGGTTTTTCCTTCATCCGGCAAACTGCTGGTGATCAGAATCACTTGGCTGGGGACCTGCATGGCGGAGAAGAGGACCGCTGTCCGCAACGCGACAAACGATTCCGGGGTCGGGGACGACAGCCTGCCTTCCTCCGGGGGACGCAAGGATTCCATCTCCGGCGGGTATTCGTAGTCGGGGATACATCCGATCATGGGAATCCCGGTATAGCGTTCCACCTCGGCGGGTGTGCGGATGGTATCGTCCTGGAATTCGAGGAACAGCACCGTGCACAATCCCGCGCCCAGGGCGGCGGCGAGCGTCATCAGCATGGAAGCGAGGAGGTTACGATTGATCGGTTTGAGGGGCATTTCCGCCTGGTCGATGATCTCAAATGTGCGCTCGCCAGCATCCTCTCGCGCCTCGATACTGGCCTGGGCATTCTGCAGGTCTTCCATGAGTTTTTCATACTTGCTGATCAGGCTTTGACGACTGCGCTCCATCTGGTTGATATCTTCGATTTCCGTTTCACGCACGTATTTTTCGCGGATGAGTTCCTGTTCCTGTGCGGTCAGTTCGGCTTCCCGCTGCGAGGTCTCCCTGTACTTGGTTTCCAATCTCTCCACGATGGCGCGCCGTTCGGCCTCGACCTGGTCATCCAGCGCACGGAGCTGATCCTGGGCCGCCCGGTACTTGGGATGATTCTCAAGGTATTTCGTCTGGATAAGAATCCAATTCTGTTCCGCATCGGCCCGCCTGGTGATCAGCGTCTGGAGCAGGGGAGAATCCAGGGCGTCCTCCAGGAGAGCCTCCGGCTCGCCCACTTGTCCCTTTTCATAAATGGCCTCGTATTCTGCCTGCGATTTCCGACGTTCGTCCGAGGTGGCGGCCAGGCTTTCTCGGAGACGGGTCAGACGGTCGTCGATATCCTGGATGGTCCGATCCTGCGAGGGATCTCCAATTTCAAACAGGTCGTGATCTTTCTTATATTGCACAATGCGTTCGGATTCGGCCTGAATCTGCCGGTTGGTTTCGTCGATCTGGGTCTGAATACTGCGGACATAATCCTCGGTATAGGCCGAATTGGATCGGCTGCTCTGGAGGATATAAGCCTGCGTGTGGATGTTGGCCACAGTTGCGGCGACAAACGGGCTGTGAGATCGGAAATGGACATCAATCAATTGTGGGGTTTTCCGATTGGACTCGACCGTCAATCGTTTCTGATAGACATCCACGAGGGCGGTCACCAGGGGGGAAATGTCCATGCCGGATAATGCTTTGTTGGGCAGATTCAGCTTTTGTCGAATGACCTCGGTTGCAGATTGAACAATCTTCGCGAGACGGTTGTCATCCTGGGAAGAAGGTCTCCTAAACAGGTGAACGAACGGCGGAGAGTCCGGTTCCAGAAACTCTCTCAGACTTCCCAATTCCAGCATTTCGATGACGGATCGGCAGAGTTCACGACTCTTGAGCAGCTCGACCTGGGTCTTGTAGAAATCACTGGTGACGTTTTCGAAATCCATGAATTCCTGAATGGTAAAGACCTGTTTCTTTTCCTCGACTTTGACTTGAGCATTTGCCTGGTAAACCGGAGGGTCTTTGTATATGAAGGCGACTCCGAGGAGAAACACAACCGTTGCCACCGAGGTGAAACCCCAGATGTGGCGCATAAACATTTCGTGCAGAGATCGAACAGAAAATATCTCCTCCTCATCCATCTCCGGCGGAGGCGAAACCGGGATGGTTGCCGGTGGTGGCGCAGAGGATTGAAGTTCGGTATCGAGCATAGCCGTTGATCAAATCCGCAGGGGCGTTTCTCAGACCCCGCTACATCCCTGTTTTTTTCCTAATGACTTTTCCTTCCAGAGCGTCTGTCGCCCCTCTTCCTCCGGGAGCCGTATCCCATCCCCCTCTCCCCCGGGAGAGGGTTGGGGTGAGGGTCCTCCATTATTCATTCAAGAACGTCCAGGGCATACTGATAGGGAGCAATTTTCGTACCTTGGACGAGAAGGCCAGGAATCCTCCGCCGACGGTGATGATATCACCCGGTTGGATCAGGGGGTCTTTGTCTTTACCGCTTCGGATGGTCTTGAGATCATATTTTTCGATGGTTCGCTCTCCCTTGGGATTCTCTCGGACAATGGTGATTTTGGCGCTGCTGAATTCCTGGCGGTCGCCTGCCAGGGCGATCGCGCGGCTCAGCGTCATATCTTTCTCGTAATGGAACTCGCCCGGCGCCTTCACGTATCCGCCCACAAAGAAGGTGTCTGCCATGGCGACATAGATCATATCTCCCGGCCCGACAGGTTGCAGCAATTGGGGGTCCTGTTCGGTCAGCTGGCGTTTATCGAACACAACGGTTTCCCGTTTGCCTTGGGCATTCGTGCGTTGCCAGAAAATAGCGTTGCCGGATTCCACGGCACAGCCACCGGCTGTCGCAATGGCATCGCGCACGGTGACTTCCCGGTCGATATTGAACTTGGACGGGTTTCTCACTGCGCCCGACACATAAAACACCTCGCTTTTCGGAATGATGACCTCATCGCCGGCTTCCAGGACGGGATTGTTCTTCTCGCGGATTTCCGGATTCTCCGAGTAGAGATCGCCGTGGCGGATTCGCACCGAGGTTCCATCGGTTTTCTGGATGACAATAACCGGGCCTGCGTTTTCGTCCGCAATTCCGCCGTAATCCGCCAGAAACTCCCGCAGCCGGGTTCCAGGCATGAGCGGATAGATTCCGGGTTTGCCGATGGAGCCGGAGAGGGCCACGACGGAGTTTCTTTGTTTGGTCAGTGTGACATTTACGGAGGGAAATCGCAGGAATCGTTTGTCTCGCAGCATCTGTTCCATCATCCGGGCGAGGCTGTGAGTGGAATGCCCGGCGGCTTCCACACGTTCCAGGAGGGGATAGCTGAAGTCCCCGGATGCGGAGACTACCACCTCCATAGACAGTTCCGGTTCCTCATAGACCTCGATTTTCAGGATGTCCCCCGGCCCGATAGCCGGGTCGGCGGCGTGCACGAATGTGCCGGTCAGGGCAAACATTGCCGTCAGCAGAATCAACCGGTATCGGAGAAAAGGGCGTCGCAACGGCATCCTGGTTTTCCTGTGAGGTCCTCTCATGGTTTGCGAATCAAATCGCACGCTGGGAGTTCTGATCGACAATCTCCCACGCCCCTTCGTATTCATAGTAGTCGAAAAGCGCAAGACCGGCGCGGTAATACTCGCCCATCCGGATCTGGTTCTTAACGCGACCTCGAAACACAATCAGAACATGGCAGGAGTTATCGTCCCGTTGAGGCTGAAGTGTCGGGAATATGATATGCAGTTCCTGGTTGAGATCAAAGCGGTCGGCGGTAAAAAACCCGACGCCGGAGAAACGCTCCAGGTCGATGTCATCGGTAATTGCCGGAGACCATTTACCAGAAACGAATTCATGCGAGGAGATGGTCCGATAGAGCATCGGGAGAGGGACCGAGTGTCGTGTTGCCCGCCTGAGCTTGACCGTCTCGCCGCATTCCATGCAGGCATGTGCGCCCGGCCGCAGAACGGCCTTGCATTTCGGACATTTTTCCTCTTTGACTTTGTGAGCAGACTTCCATTGTTTCCGGACTTGCAGGGGAATATCGCTCCGTTCAATGAACGCGGTTTCATCGCAAAAGGGATCGACCTCGATTTGCTTGTCAAGTTGGGTGGCGGAGAACAGATCCTGAAGACGTTGCGGGATTCGAATGACGCGAAGCCTGCCGCCGACCGCCGTTCTTCGGCTTGCCTCCTGTTCCAGGCAGGCAAGGCCGATCATCCCCACCAGGCCGACATTCTGGAAGTCCAGGATGAGAGGCCGGTTGCGATTGCCGAGCGCATCAAAAGCCCGTTTGAGCTGAACCGCACCCTGGCGATCCAGGTCGCCTTCCAGCGTCAACGCCGTGGTTCTGCCATTATGGATGCGCTTGATCCTCATTTCCATTTCCGTCCGACCCGACGTTCGCCGACAACAGGATGCCCCTGAGAGTATACCATTCTCCCTGTTTCTGAACAGCAGCGATTTGCGGTCTCCGATTTCTTTCGGACTGCATCTGCCTCACCCGCCGGAACAAATCGGATTTGCGGATCCGAAATGGACAAGTCTTTGCTTAACAGTGTAACATCAAGAAGAAAACTGCGCAAATTATTTGCCATTTCTTTCCCGTTTTGGGCTTCTATGGGGCATTTTCTTCCCAATGTTCTGTCATTCCGAAGGACAGGCCAGACGATCGGGAATAAACGCTGCGGCAATTTCCTCTTTGTGGACGGGGTTTTATTCGTGGCTTGCCTGGGGTAGAATTACAAGGAAAGGGAATATCTCTGTCTTTCGGCCATGTTCTGAAAGGATACGGATCAGGAAAGTAATTCGATGGTAGTGCCCAGGGACTCCAGATTACGGGACCAGAGAGAGGCGACCTCCCAGCCGAAAGGCACGGGGGTTCCCCAGTGTTCCTATCGGAGTCCATTGGATGGGTGGCGATGTGATGAGCCGGCAGTGGGGGGCCATGAGCATTCTCTGTGCATTCTTCACGATCCCTCGCCGGATAAGTCTCACGACCGGTTTCATGCGGCGCTCCGTCGGCGTATCGAAAGAGGGGAAACGTGGTTTGACGGCATGGTTTGCCCATTCCCCATGTCGTTCCGTGGGCAGCGATTCACCCGAAGCACGAGTTTTCATGGCGCGCAATTCCTGGCAGGAGTCGATTTCCGTGATGTCTCTTTCGGCGGTCCGACGACTCTGTTTGCGGAGGCCGTGTTTTCAGGGGGAGAGGTGGACTTTGCCGGATGCTCGTTCAACGGCGAGCGGGCGGACTTTTCACGCGCGGAGTTTCGCGGGGATGTGGTGTCGTTTGAGCAGGTATCCTTTGCGGTAAGGGACCTTTTTATGAAGGAGACCCTGTTCGATGCGAAACGGGGGGTTGCATTTGCCGGGAGCCGGTTCACAGGTGAACGGGTGTCGTTTCGAGGAGCGGTTTTTCGGGGTCATGCGGTCTTTTTCGAGGGGGTTCAGTTCTCGGCGAATGAGGTGGACAGTTCCGAAAGCCGGTTTGAGGCGGATCTGATTTCATTTGAGGAAGTTACCCAAACCAGGGGACGGCTGACCCTGGCGAAATCGGTCATCAAGGGAAACCAGGTTTCTTTTGCCGGCGGACGGTGGGATGGCGATGCGCTTCTGTTTTCAAGAGCCGACTGGAAACTGGGTCACCTGGAGTTTCGAGGGGCGAAACTGGGGCTGAAAAGTCTGGTGTGTTTCAAGGCGGCCCGCATCGAGGGACGAAGCATTTCGTTCAGTGAGAGTGTATTTCTCACGCCGAGTGTGGACCTGACCCGGACGCAGTTGATTGCAAAAGAGAGCATCCGTTTCGAGCGAATCGACTGGGAAGGAGAAATTGTCGGCAACGGGATGCGCATGACAGCACGGGAGATCTCGTTCGACCAGGCCCATATCGGCGGCGAGTGTTTCGAACTGACCTCTTCGCGGTTGGAGGCTCGTCAATTGAATGCCTGGAAGGCGAGTTTCCTTTGCTCGCGTTTTTCATTTTCGAATGCGGTTCTGGATGTGGAGGCGGTGCATTTTCTGGAATCGAATTTCGGCGGAAATCATGTTTATTTTCATCGTATTCGGTGGTCGGGGGATCGATTCCTGATTTTGGGGACCCTGTTTGCTTCCAAGCGTCTTTCCTTCAACCGGGCTCTCCTGAACGGGCAAGTATTTGAATTGAACGATTGTGATCTGGGGGATTGTCAGGTTTCATTCTGGGAGACCGATTTCGCGGATACGCGGGCGCATTTCGGGAATCTGGCAGGGAAGGAATGTCGCTTGAAATTCCGGGCGTATCTGAAGAATGTTCATTTTGATACGGGTCTGGATTTGTCGTGTGACCTGTCGGGCTGTGTCTGGCCGGGAGAGGGATTCCTGCGTCGCCCGAAACTTCTTCGGGAGCATGTCGCACAGAGTCCGAAAGAGTGGACCGAGTTGGAGAATGAATACCGCTGGATCGCGCGGCAGTTTGAGCGGTTCGGTCGTCGGCGTCGCGCGAATGACTTTTACTATTCCGCCTTTGAGTGTCGGCGTAAGAGACTGGCTGCCGAAGGACGCCACGTGGAACGCTGGAAGATGGAGTTTTTGAAGTGGTGTATGGGATATCGACTGACACCGTCCCGTTATGCGCCCCTGGCTGTCCTCTTCGGATTTCTCTCTTCGCTCGCCTCCACCGTAACCAGCTGGTGGCCCGGCCACCGGAGCGGGTAGAGGCAGGGGCTGCGGAGTTCAGCGGAAAGGGGCATAGCGTTACCGTCTTCGCCCATGGAGCCAACTGAAGCTGCCCGTGAACCGTTTTCCAGCCTCACAACTTTTTGATAAGAGCAACACCCCTGCCCCCACAAAACATAGAACAAAAAACACTATCAGGGTTGTATAAAAGCTTCTCCGCCGGGTGTTTTTTGCCCGATGCGCGAGGCGGTCTATCCGCGCCTGCATGGCATCTTCATAGCTGTTCTCTACCGGTGCATTACCGTTTGCCAGTTTTTCCGGTCCGGCATCCTTACCGGGTGCGGGTTCTTTGGATTGATGTTTTTTATCACCCATCAGAGTTCCTCTTTTTGCCTTCGGCCGCGATTGGTTCAAGGAGAATATACGACCAGGGAACACCGGGCAGAAGGTGAGACAGGATAGAGCGAAAAGGGGTACGGGTCACTCATTCGGAACGAGGTCGGTGCGGAAAGGCATGTAGGCGGTTCCCCGAATACCGCGTCCTTTCTCACCGGGTCGAACCATGAAAGGACACAAGCACTTGCGATAATCGGAACCGAGCATGAAATTCATTGCGGACCCCGGCCCGGCATCCCGCTGGGTCAACGCCACGGAAAGGCTGTAATATCCCTCCAGCAGATTCAACTCCTCGATCACAAAACGACAGATCCCCGTTCCCCGCAAAGCCGGCAGGTCTCCCCGGATGATATGCGTGCCGGTGGTAATCAAGGCGTTGTCATCGTCATCATGAATGGAAATGCCGAACACCGGATCGGGATATTCCTCCGGGGAATGGTAATGCAGATCCACCCGCACCCAATCGCCGGTATCGAACACATAGCGCTCGTTGCCCTCTTTATCATACATTTTGACATCGGTGATCTGCGCGCGCATATCGCCGAACCGGTTCCGAAGGGAGACCTCCGGCGGCGGCGCGATTCCGGCTGCCCGGCTAAGTTCGAACAGGTGCTGACGGTACAGGCCGATCATCTCGTAGGGATGCCCTTGCCCGATGATCTCGCCGCGATCCATCACCACCGCCCGTGTACACAGTGCCAGGAGAACATCCAGGTCGTGCGAGACCAGGATGACGGTCTTGCCGGATGCTGCAATCTGCCGGAGATGGCTGACGCATTTCCGCTGGAACAGCTGATCTCCGACAGCCAGGATCTCATCGACCAGCAGGATGTCCGGCTCGACATACGCGCCCACGGCGAAACCCAGGCGCAAAAACATGCCGGAGGAATAATGTTTGACCGGTGTGTCGATGAATTTCCCGATCCCGGAGAAGTCGATGATATCGTTTACCCTCGCCTTAAGCGTTGCCTCCGGGATGCCGAGGAGTGCGCCCGACAGGAAGATATTCTCGCGACCTGTCAAATCCGGGTGAAAGCCGACACCCACCTCCAGAAGGGATGCGATTGTGCCCCGGACGGTCAGCGTGCCGGAAGTGGGATCGGTAATTCCCGCAATAACTTTCAACAGTGTACTTTTGCCGGACCCGTTATCCCCAATAATGCCGAGAATCTCGCCCGAATGGACATCGAGTGAAACCTCCCGCAGGGCCAGAAACTCCTCCGAGCGAACGCGGCGTGCCCCCCAGCGCAGGATTCTTTCTTTTAAAGTGGGATATTGCTCGTGGGAGAGATAGTAGCATTTGGTGACGCGATCCAGGCGAACGACAGGCTGCGTCATTGTGGTTCATACTCCCTCACGGTTTTGCGCAGTTGCGCCAGCCTTTGAGCCTCCTGATCGCGCCAAGCCTTGATGGTCTGGGCTTGCAGGGCGATCTGCTCCAGAGACTCTCGGACCCTGTCGGGATGCGGGCCGAATGCCTGATGCCTCCGTCGCACATTCTCCGCCGGATCGGCAACGGCCGCGAACTCCGACTCCGTGAGAATCGCCTGCCCCGCCTCTCTCAGTACGTTGTTTATGTGTTCCAGGGAGAATCGTCCCGTTTCTTCGCACGCGGCGACGGCATCGGAGACGATTCGATACGCAGTGCGAAACGGCATTTTTCGCTCGCGGGCCAGCATGTCCGCCAGATCGACCGCCTCAATAAATCCCTGTGTTGTGGCCTTCTTCATTGCCTCCGTGTGTATCTCCAGTCCTTCCAGCAACCCGGCCAGGCCATCGGCGATTCCGGACACTTCTCGGATGACATCCATTTCCACGAACTTAGTCCATTGAGTATCCCGATTGTATCCGGAGAGGTTTCCCAGATTGGCGGCGAGCAACACCTGGGTGTGGCCGATGACGACTCCGGCTCGCCCCTTAATGACCTCCAGGAGATCCGGGTTGCGTTTCTGCGGCATAATGGAGCTGCCCGTGGTCCAGGCTTTCGGCAAACCGACAAACGAGAACGCGGGCATGGAGAACAGAATGAGATCCTGCGAAGTGCGTGCAGCATGACGCATGAATTGGGCACAGGCGGCGGCCAGGTCTGCCCCCATTTCCCCGCGACTTTCTACGGCGTCCAGGGAATTGATTTCCGGCCCATAGAAACCGAGCAGGTCAGCGGTGCGCTCGCACCGGATTTCCCAAGTTGTTCCGTAACTCGCGGCTCCGCCAAGCGGGGAGCGGTTCAGGCGCGGATAGATATCCCGCAAACGCTGGAGATCGCGCAGCAGGCCCGCCGCGTATGATGCGCACCAGTGCCCCCACGTGGTGACTGTCGCCGGGCGGTGATGAGTGAATCCCGGCATGACCGTCTCGAGGTGCTTCTCGGCGTGGTTCAAAACGGCCTCCAAGAGGACCTGCCATTCCTCCAGGAACGATAAGAGCGCATCCCGCAGATACAACCGCACATCCGTCGCGGACTGGTCATTCCGACTTCGCCCGGAGTGCATCCACCCGCTGATCGATTCTCCGGCAACCTGGGCGACCTCGGCCTCGATACAGATATGAACATCTTCCAGCGCAGGGTCCAGTTTCCACACACCCCGCTCGAAGCGGGTCTCGATCTCGCTCAACACCTCAAGGAGTTTTTTCAACTCTTCTTTTTGATAAATGCCGATCTCCCCCAGCATGATACAATACGCCCGGTTGGTCCACAGGTCGTACGGAATCAGCAGTTCATCCGCCGGTGGAATGGCGGTAACATCCCGTCCGGCGCTCAATGCGATCATCCGCTCCTCGGCGGTTCCCTTTTTCCGGGTGGCCCATACTGCGCGATCCATGGTGATGTCTCTCTTTCCTCGCACGTTTTTTACAAGAATATCTATGAAAATAAAGGGATATCGGCGAGGGAGCTAAGGATTAAAAATGGAAAGTGAGGTGGTGTCAGATTTTGCGGACTGAGTCGCCGATGGAGATCGGGTTGACATTGGGTCTGCCGGAGATCTGGTCTCTTCGGATGGGAAGCGGTCCGCGTTCTGTGGGAGTCACCCCCGGAAGTGTCCCACCGGAGGGGGCGTGTGTCAGAAGGGCAGACATAACCGTGTGGGGCTGTTCCGCCTGATGGGGCAACCGGGCCATCAGGATGGACATGTGTTCCTGGACATGAACGGCTTCCATTTCGGCCTTTACGAGTTCCAATTTGCCCAGAGATTGTCCGGTCTGGGGGTCCAGAATCTCTTCGCCCTCCTCGAAAACCACCAGGAGATCTCCCTTGGCCCAGCCATCCGCCGAGCCGCGATTGGCCACAAGACGATGATCGTCCAGAATACGTATGATCTGTCCAATTACCGGAGTTTCGTTCATGGAAAACCTTCCTTGACACCAAAAGCATGTACCGGCTTGGGATGATTTCCTGCATTTCGTATCTTGTTCTATCATTCGCGTTCGGCATTGCAGTGTCAAGGTCCTTCTGCCGTACCGGAGTTTCCACGGCGGCATCCGCGTGGCTCTCAAAAAGGGTCAAGGATTCATGCTAAGATGATGGCTGGAAAAGTCGAAATACCCTGAAAAGGAGTGTCGGAGATGAGCGCGGCCAAACGTGTGCTGATCTGTGAAGATGATGCGGACGCCCGTCTCCTGATTCGTTCGATCCTGAACACCATCCATTTTGAAATCGCCGGAGAAGCGGAAACAGGAATACAGGCTTTAAATCTGTTCAGGGAAACAAGACCGGATATTGTCCTCCTGGACATTCAGATGCCGCAGGGGGACGGATTAACGGTGCTTCGATTCCTGCGCGAAATCGATCGGCAGGTCCGTGTGATTTTGCTTACAGCGGATGATACCTCCCATTCGGTGAACACGGCCTTGAAATTGGGAGCGAATGATTATGTCATTAAAAGTTCATTGACTACACCTCGATTCTTACAGGCATTGCAGGTAGACGGTGTGTCGCAGCCGGAAGAGTCCACAGGCGGAGAAAAATCCAAATCCGACGAGGCTGCCGATGAGGAAGCAAAGAGCAAAACGTCAGGGGATCCCCAGCGGCGTATGACCACCATGGAACGACGCGAAGAGAAAAATTCCAGCCGGCGGTGATCTCCGCCCGCAACGATTTCGACCAGTTTTTCTATTCTCGATCGGACTGGGATAAACACAGGGAACGGAAATGAATAACGAGAAGTGTATCGACCCCGCAGCGTTGGAACGGATTCGCGGCATCGGGGGGGACGATCTGCTGACCAAGATGATCGCCCTGTTTATTCAAAATGTAGAAAAGCGCCTTCAGGAAGCCTTGGAGGGGAAGGCGGCCGGGGACTCGGAAATGATCGGTCGTGCGGCGCATTCCATCCGGTCCAGTTCGGGGAATGTGGGCGCGATGAGGCTTCAGCGGGTGGCATACGAGATCGAGCGGCTGGCGATGGAGGGAAATATCAACCGGGCCTGGGAGCGATTTGCCGAGTTGGAAAAAGTTTTCGCGGCAGTTAAAGCGCGTTTGACCGAGGAAGGAGAACAACCGGCACAATGAAGAAAATTACCGTAGTGGAAGACAATCCGGACAACCGGCTCCTGGTCCGGGCCATTCTGGAAGATCTTTACGAAATAGTGGAATACGAGACAGGGAAGAATGCACTGGAAGGGATCAAACAAGCGAAACCGGATCTGGTCCTTCTGGATATCTCGCTTCCGGAGATGGATGGGATGGAAGTGCTGAGGCAAATCCGTGCCGATGCGGACCTGAAACAGCTTCGGGTGGTTGCCCTGACCGCTCATGCCATGGCCGGCGACCGGGAGAAGTTCCTGGAAGCGGGATTTGACGGGTACGTCATAAAGCCGATTGTGGATGAATTCGCCTTGCTGGATATTATTCAAGCGCTTCTTGCGAAGTGAGAATGCCATGACCGACAGCCCAGCGCCACTCAATCGAGCGGCATTTTGGAAACGATTCTGGGTCGCGTTTCTGCCGTCTATGCTGCTTGTGTTCGGTATTTCTTTTCTTCTGCATCACGTGAGCGCCCATTCGATAGAACCGTTTTCCGTCCGGAATGTGTTGCTGATCGACATCATTCTGGGGGTTGTCGTTGGAATCGTTTGTTTCCAGATTTCCCGTGAGGGATCCCGGAGAGAACAGGCAAAGGAAGATCTTGAGAAAGCGGTTACTGCATTGGAGGAACGGATTCAGGATCGGGTTGCGGTTCTCCGGGAGACTAACGAATGGCTTCAACAGGAGATTCAACAGCGGGGACAAGCCGAGAAGGCGCTGACGGAAGCGCATTTGCAAATTCGTGGTTTGCTGGATGCCGCAACGAGAGTGTCCATGATTTCCACCGATCCGAACGGGATCATCACATTTTTCAATAAGGGCGCGGAACGACTCTTGGGATACAAGGCGGAAGAATTGGTCGGGCGGAAGACCCCCGAACTGTTTCATCTCAAATCCGAAGTCATCGCACATGGAGAGGAACTGTCACGGGAGTTTCATCGTTCCATCGAAGGATTCGAGGTCTTTGTGGCCCGTGCGCGGGAGGGAGGACATGAGGAACGCGAATGGACATACATTCGGAAGGACGGAACTTACCTCACAGTCATCTTATCGGTTACCGCCGTTCGCGATAAGGCAGGCGAGATCACCGGCTATCTGGGAATTGCGCAGGATATTACGGAGAGGAAACGGGCCGAGAAGGCCCTGCAGGAAAGCGAGGAACGACTGCAAGACTTTCTCGACAACGCCATCAGTCTGATTCAAAGTGTCTCGCCCGACGGTCGTTTTCAATATGTCAACGCGGCCTGGAAACGAACGCTGGGATACCGGGACGAGGATCTGGCCGAATTACACTATTTTGATGTGGTCTGCCCGGATGAGCGGGAGCATTGCATGGACACTTTCCGGCGGGTCCTCAAAGGAGAGGTCTTGCGGGATATTGAAACGGCGCTTGTCGCGAAAGATGGCCGTCGGATTCCTGTCTCCGGAAGCGCGAACTGTCGTTTTGAGGACGGAAAACCGGTGGTGATCCGCAGCATGTTTCGAGATATCACAGAAAGCAAACGCGCCGCGGAAGAACTGCAACGCGCGAAAGAGGAGGCCGAGGCCGCCAATAAGGCCAAGAGTGTTTTTCTGGCCAACATGAGCCACGAGCTGCGGACCCCGCTCAACTCGGTCATCGGTTTCTCCAATATCCTCCTCAAAAACAAAACGGGAAATCTCACCGATCAGGATTTGTCATTCTTACGAAGGATTCTGGACAACGGCAAGCATCTCTTGAACTTAATCAATGATATTCTGGACCTCTCGAAGGTGGAGGCGGGCCGCATGGAAGTGGTGAAATCCACGACGGATCTCCACGCGTTGATCGTCGATATTATTGCGCAGTTCGAAGGACAACTGCGGGGGCGGGACCTGGACCTTGTGACCGACGTCCCCCAGCCCCTGGCCACGATCCAGGCAGATACCGGAAAACTCAAGCAGGTTATCATCAACCTGATCGGCAATGCGATCAAATTCACCGAGAAGGGAACGGTTACGGTTCGGGTTGTCACAGACCCGACGACCCGTCAACCGATACGAATCGAGATTTCCGATACGGGGATCGGCATTCCGAAGGAGAAATTGGGTGATGTTTTTGAAGCGTTTCTGCAAGCCGAAGCCTCGACGAACCGAAGGTACGGCGGGACGGGGCTGGGATTGAGCATCTCACGGGCGTTCTGCGAGATGATGGGATACGCACTTGAAGTGGCCAGTGAGGTCGGCAAGGGATCAACGTTCAGCATTGTGCTTCATCCGTCCAAGGAATCAAGGAAGCTGGATGGGCACGAAAACACGGTTGAAAGCATGGCAATACAATAATGGAAATGCTCCCTCTCCTATCGGGAGAGGGTACAGCCGGCAACAGCGGCAGGGAACCAATATGCCCGACATGGATGAAGAACTGAAAGCGCACTACCGGCAGGGACTTCGCGCGCGGATTGAGGCCCTGGAGGCGGTCCGAGCAGCCTTGCCGGAAGTTGCGCCGGAAGCGATTGAGCAGGTGAAGCGAACGGCCCATTCTTTGCGCGGTTCCGGAGCGACCTACGGATTCCCGCAGATCAGCCGGGTCGCGGAGGTCCTGGAATCCGCGAACGACAAGGATTTCCCCGAAGCGCTCGGCAGACTGATCGAGGTCCTGTGGGAAACGGTCTCCGAGGAACAGAAAACAAGAAACACCGTCCTGATTGTCGAAGACGATCCGGATATCACACACCTTTTCCAGGTCCGTCTCTCCGCCCCGGGACGAAGGATCCTGTTTGCGGAGACTTCTAAAGAGGCACAGAGAATCCTGCAACAGGAATCCATCTCGCTTATCTTGCTGGACCTTGTTCTGCCGGATATAGACGGTCGGCGGTTCCTGGAGATTCTGCGGGAACAGCCGCATACAGCGGAAATCCCGATTTTTGTCGTTTCCGGGGGATTGGGGAAACAGACACGGGAAGAATGTCTCGCCCTCGGAGCGGAGGCCTATTTCGAGAAACCTTTCGATCCGGCGGTGATATCGAAAGCGATCTCGATCAGGTTGCTCGAAACCGCAAGACCGGCTCAGGAACCGTATCAAGACCCCATGACCGGACTCCCCAACCGAGCGGCCCTGAAAAACTCTTTCACGGATATGTTGGAAAAGACAACCCGTGCGCAGCAATCGCTGTCTCTCGCCATTATCGACATCGACCATTTTGAATCCATCAAGAATGCCTACGGCCACACGGCTGTGGAAACGGTATTGAAAGAGACCGCCGCCGCGATTGCGCAATCGGTTCGAACCGAGGATTTCCTGGCCCGCTGGGGCGAACAGGAATTCTGCCTTTTGTCTCCAAACCTCTCGAAAGAGGAAACCGCGCAACGCCTCGATAACGCGCTCAAGATCCTTCGGTCGAAGCGCTTCCGTCTCAAGGAAGGCCGAACGTTCCAGGTTGGATTTTCGGCAGGAGTCACGGACGTGACCGATGATATCTCCCTGGAAGACATCGTCACAGAAGCGGGGAGATATGTTTATCAGGCCAAGACATCGGGTCGAAACCGGGTCATGTTTTCAAAAGGCCCGGAGGAAACAATCGACAAGAAAATCCTCCTGGCGGAGGATGATGACCTGATTGCCTCTATTATTGTGCATCGCCTGAAGCGGGAGGGATTCGAGGTAATTCATACGTCTGATGGGGTATCCGCACTCGAGGCGGCCAGAGAATCTCCGTATTCCATGATTATCGCGGATGTGAAGATGCCGGCCATGGACGGTTTTGAACTGCTTACCGAGTTACGCAAGGACTCCTCGTTCAGTTCCGTGCCGATTGTGATGCTCACGGCGATGGGGAGCGAGAAAGACATACGACGCGGATTCGATCTGGGTGCGGACGACTATATCCCGAAACCTTTTTCGCCGATCGAACTTCTGGCACGAATTCGGCGCTTATTGAAGAGACGATGAAGATTATCCTGGTAGACGATGATTCTGATATGCTGTTCCTGACCTCAATGGCGCTGGAGAGAATCGGCGGGCATGAAGTGGTAGGCTTTCACTCGGCGAATGACGCGCTCGAATATGCGCGAGCAAATCCGCCGGATGCTATTCTGACAGATTACTTGATGGAAGACATGGATGGGCCTGAATTTCTGAGCCGGATTCTGGCCCAGGAAGAGACCGCCCGTATTCCGGTTGTGTTTCTGACAGCGAAAACGGATGCGAATACCGCGGAGCGATTGAGGACCCTGGGGGCGAAGGGGATGATCCGCAAACCGTTCGATCTCATGAAGATTGCAGAGGAATTCGAACGGATTCTTGCGGGATGATCACGGAGATCCTCAGTGCGTATTTTCGAGACGGAGTATTTTGCGGACCTGTCTTTTCAGCATCGGGTATTGTTTCTGCTTTCCCTGGCGATTGTTTTTTTGTTGTTCTGTTCCGTGATCTTTGCGGTCTATGCGATCCTGCTGCGGATTCGCAACAATCGGAAAGCCGCATACTGGAAGCGTCTGGAAGCTGCTTGGGAAGAGACGATCCTGGAAGTCTTGTCCGGGGAAAAGCAACCCTCGGAGCTTCAGCAGCGGGTGGGGCGGAAAGACACGTTGTATTTTGTGGATTTTGTCTTGCGGTATGCGCGTCAACTGCGGGGACAGGAACGGGAGATCCTGACCGAGGTGGTACGTCCGTTTCTCGGCCGGATTGCAGAGCGAACCGTGGGCGGTGACGCGGAACGTCGCGCCCGCGCAGTACGGACAATCAGCGCGCTGGGTTTTGAGGAATACACGGATCGTATTATTGCGGCTCTGGACGACCCGTCGCCGCTGGTGGCGATGATTGCCGCTCGCGCTCTCGCGCAGAAAGAGCATCCGCAATATGCCGTGCAGGTTCTCAAGCGTCTTCATCGATTTCAGGGCTGGAGTCGGAGTTATATGGCGACGATGCTTTCGGCGGTCGGGCCGCAGATTGCTCCTGCGCTGCGGGAGACACTGTTGGATGCCGGTCAGCCGCCGCAAGCCCGCGCCGTAGCCGCCGAAGCGCTTCGGGAGTTGAACGAATTCACCGCAGCGGATGATGCGGCCCGTATTCTGACAAGCGAACACGACCGGGACTTGCTGGCATCCTGCCTCCGGCTTCTGGCACAGACCGGTCGCCCGGAACATTTGCCCGTTATCCGCCCCCTTCTGAAATCGCCCGACTTTGTGGTTCGAGCGCAGGCGGTGGGAGCGCTGGGCGCTATTGGAGACGAGCAGGAAATCCCGTTTCTGCGAGACGCCTTTGAAGACCCATCCCCCTGGGTGGCAATTCAGGCCGCCCAGGGGTTGAAAGAGTCCGGCGGAGTGAAGGTCCTCGAACGGATCGCCGATTCGGACCATCCACGCGCCGATCTAGCCAGGCAAATCCTGGTGGGAGAGAACTGACCATGGTGAAAGCGCTTTGGGCGTTTGTCTGGTTTTGCAATGCCCTGGTAATCGGATACTTCATTACCATCAGCGCCGTGTATTTTCTGACCAGCTTGCTGGCATTTGGAGCGCTGCGTAACTATGTCCGGCGGCTCCATTCTCTGGATACAAGAGAGCTGATCACCTCTGCCGGTGCGCCGCCCATCACCTTGCTGGTCCCCGCGTACAATGAGGAAGCCACCTGTGTGGAATCCACCCGGTCATTCCTGACCCTGGAGTATCCCGAGTATGAGGTTCTGGTTGTGAATGACGGATCTCGGGATCGAACGCTGAACCGCCTTACGGAGGCGTTCGACCTGGCTCCGACGGTGCGTGCGCCGATGGCGGAAATTCGCACCGCGCGCATCCGGGGCATTTATCGCAGCCGTCGGTATCCGAATCTCTGGGTGGTTGATAAGGAGAACGGCGGTAAGGCGGACTCGCTGAACGCCGGTCTGAGTTTCTGCCGGACCTCTTTGTTTTGCGCCTTGGACGCCGATAGTCTGATCGAGCGGGAAGCGCTGGTCCGTGTGGCGCGGCTGTTTCTGGAAGACCGAACAACGGTAGCCGCAGGCGGGATGATTCGCATTGTGAACGGCTGCACGATCCGCGCGGGAATGGTAACCGATATTCGGCTGCCGGAAAACTACCTGGCACGATTTCAAGTATTGGAATACCTGCGGGCTTTTCTCGCCGGCCGAATGGGATGGAGCGTGCTGAATGCCACGTTTGTCATCTCCGGCGCGTTTGGGGTGTTCCGACGGTCCACAGTAGTCGATGCGGGTGGATTTGCCGTCGACACCGTGGGGGAAGATATGGAACTGGTCGTTCGACTCCATCGCTACTGTCGAGAGAACAAGATCCCGTACCGGATCGCCTACATGCCTGATCCGGTCGCCTGGACGGAGTGCCCCGAATCGACACGGGTCCTGGGCCGTCAGCGCGACCGCTGGCAGCGCGGGCTGATGGAGACAATGTGGCGGCACAAACGGATGCTGTTGAATCCACAGTATGGAATAATCGGACTCCTGGTTTATCCGTACTTTTTCTTCCTGGAGATGCTCGGTCCCATTATTGAATTCATGGGGTACATTTCATTCCTGATTGTTTTATTCCTGGGTTCGCCCGAGATGATATACATTGTGGCGTTTCTTCTGGTCGCGTTTGTACTGGGTGTGGCGTTGTCGCTGGCGGCCGTAGGCCTGGAAGAGATTTCGTTCCGCCGGTATCCGCGAACCGCCGACCTGGTCGGATTATTTCTCCTGGCCGTCCTGGAGAACTTCGGCTATCGACAGATGAATATCTGGTGGCGATTCCGTGCGGTGTATTCCAAGATCCGCGGCGTGAAAGGGTGGGGAAAAATGGAACGGAAAGGATTTACTACGCAGGCAAGTAAATGAGTCCGATATCTTTTTGCATTTTGCTGTCCACGATATCTGTGTCGCCCTTTACCGGGGCGGACCAGGCATTAGCGCGCGGAGAGTACGACACGGCGATTCGCGAATACCGTCGCGTTCTCGAAACGGAACCGAAATCTTACGAGGGGCGGTTCGGACTGGCACGCGCGCTCTATTACACAGGAAAACACGCCGAAGCGGTCGAAGTCTGCTCATCGATTCTGGAGGATACGCCGAGGGATCCCGATACCCATCTCTTGCGGGGACGCGCACTGGCGGTTCAGGAACGTTTTGAAGAGGCAGAGAAGGACTTGCTTTTCGTGGCAGAAAACTACCCGAAATATGGCGATGCCTGGTCGGCTCTTGGTGATGTCTATCTCTGGTCGAAACGACCGGAACAGGCAGCCCAGGCCTACACGAAATGGATCGAGTTGGAACCCGATAATCCCGATGCATACCTGGCCCGGGCAAAAGCCTATCGGGAGAACCGGCAATTTTCGCTTACCCGCCGAGACCTGGCTGCCGCGCGCTCGAAGGGCGGCGATACAGACGAGATCGACCGGATATCAAACGGATTGAACCGGATACCGGATGCCCTCCCGTGGGAATTCGGTATGAATTATTCTTATCAATCCTTCAACGAAGACCGCGCAGATTGGCATGAGACCAAGGTGTACGTACAGCGGAGTTTTTCGCGAGGTTCCCTGGCGGTGGAATCCATCCGAGTCCGACGGTTCTCGTCCTGGGATGAGGCGGTGGCGCTGGACGGCTACCTGGATCTCTGGCCGGATGCATACATCAATCTTCGGGGCCAGGTTACCCCCGAAGCCGATGTGCTCTCCGATTCGGAATATGCGGTAGAGTTGTTCCAGGGATTCGGCGACGGCTGGGAAATTTCCGGCCGATACAACTATCGAAATTACCCCGATAACAATCTCGATATCTATGGAATCTCGTTGGGAAAATACCTGGGGGACTGGTATCTTCGCGCGCGGGCCTCTTTTTTGCCGGAGGATGACCACACACTGGACTCTTACGGAGTAACCGTTCGACGTTATTTGACTGCGGCGGATGATTTTATCGAGATCAACGCCGGGCGCGGCAAGGAGATGGTAACGATCGGCGCAGGCCCGCAGATCGAGACCCATCGCACGTATTCCTTTTCCTTCCGGTTACAGAAATTCGTTACCCCGCATTGGGGATTTACCCTGGGGGCCAATTACGACGATCAGGAAGAATTACCTGTAGGACGCGGCGTGTCAGCGGGAATTATCACACGCTGGTAGTTCTTGGTGGCGTGGATATCTACCCCCTCAATCTCCCCGTAAACGGGGGGACTTCTTCTCCCTCCCCGTTTACGGGGAGGGCCGGGGGGAGGTCTGTTGCCTCACGTCTCCTCATACTTCTCCCGATACTTCTGTTTCAGCCGTTCCTTTTCCGCCGCCCGTCTTCGTTTAACAATGTCTTCCTCGCTTACTTCCTCGGTCTGCTTACTTTTCGCCGGTAGTTTATCCACAGCGGAATATCGTTGTGTGATCCGGCGGAGCAATTCTTTAACATAGCTCGGGTTGGATTCATTGATATCGAGTGTCCTCAGTTCGTCACAGGCTTCTCGGTACAGGAACGGATACGCTTTCTCGATGGCCTGAAGTCCGTTTCCGCTCAAGAGTTCTTTGACATGATTCCCCCTTGAATAAACATCCGAGCGAGACCCCAGGGTCGGTTCCAGCCGCAGAGAAAGATATCTGGCCAACAGCGTGTTGAGCAGCAGGGGACGCATCAAGTCGGGAAGCCGGACGGAGTCGAATCGGCGGGTGAGTTCCTCGATGGAGAAAACAGTGTATCCCTTGTCATCGAATATATCTATCGGATCCAGCGAGTTCTTTAAGCCATATCGATGTCTCTGGCCGTGCGTGATAAGTAAAGAAAATGTTCCGAATTCGGTCAGTTGAAGCAGGGGGATGACAGAGAGGGACCAGCGATTCTGGAAATGCTTGAGATGCGGGGCATACGACCGTCCGTCCATCCAGTAATACAGATCGGCCCGCTCCTCGCTGCTTGCTTCATTATCCGAGAGAGAAGAGGTCACGGCCAGGTATGTTTCCGGGGCTGCCGGGCAAGGCAGAAGCCGCAAGGAGCCGAAAATGACGGCCTTGGGGATTCCCTGCCAACTTGCGTAATCCCGCACATCGCGGATGTGGAGTCGCATTCGTTCTATCCGGGGCCGGGAGTTGCCGGATTGCTCCAGGATGGAAAGGATATTGAACGCGGAAAGAAACAGGCAGGTCTCGAGCGTGAGACCGTTGAAACTGCACACGTAGCCGGGCAATTCCTGACATTCCATATCGGCATTCAGGGGGTACTGATTCGGCAGGGATGGGAGGGTTCGAGCATGTTCCGTGTCGTACACGGTATAGGGACGGCCATCGGGCGCTAATCCGGGCGGCAGGGATTCAAGTTCCGCCGGCGCGTGTTGGCGAACAGCGAAGGACATAGACTCCATGCGGCTGATATTGGGTTTCGGTTCCAGGCTCAATTCATATATGCCGCCGGTCATTCCCTGGTCGTAGAGAATACCGGGGATTTCTTTGGATCCCTCGATTTTCTTGAACAGCCCCATGAAGAAATTGGGATGGCGAAGGATTTCCCGGTATGTGCTTCTGACCTCGCCTTCCTCGCGGGATGCGCTGAGCGGGTGATAGAAAAAGAGGCTTCCATGGTCGTTTGCATGCAACCCCCCCGTGATATACACCTTGTCATAGCCCGGCAATCTGTCGGCCACCACTTTCACGGCCTGATTGGTTTCGGTAATGAATTCTTCTACAGAAGAAGGTGGCCTGGCGGAAGGCATGGAGAATCCGGCGGCACGGTTGACAACAGATAGCAGGTGACGGGGGTCGAGGAACCGTTTTGCGATATAGCCTTTCGCGCCCAAACTGATAGCGGTGTGGACGGATTCACTGGTGTTATCCGCAGTCAGCATGATGATGCAGAGTTTCGGGTCGATCTCGCGGAGGACCGGCAGAATGGTCAGTCCGTTTCCAAGCGGCATACGCACATCCAGAATCAGGATTTCCGGACGTTTTTCGACGACCTGCAGGATTGTGTCTACCCCGGTTTTGGCCTCTCCGCAGACATTGTAGCCGTTACGCTCGAAGAGTGTCTTGAGTATCAACAGGGTATCGGAATCATCATCGCTCAGGAGGATTCGCGGAGCTGGGGATGTTTGGGGAATTGACTGGTCGTTCATCGGTTTGGGCTGCCGGGCAACCACGGTGGGTTGCCCCTACGAGCCATGTTTCCTGTAAGGGCAGGCCCCTGTGCCTGCCCGATAGGTCCTCTCCCTCCGGGAGAGGGTCGGGGTGAGGGTCCTTAACTTCTTCAATCAAACGACTCCATCCGACTAAACAGGTGATTCCGGGTAGTCAGAACGAATGTAGTCTGCGCATCGGCGGCTTTTTTCAGCGCTTCAAGAGAACGGAGAAACTCATAGAATTCCGGATCGCTCTGGTAGCCGAGAATCTGGCGTGTTTCTTTTGTCTCCGGGTCGGTTTCGACGAACCCCTGGGCATAGACTCTCAGAGCCTCCGCTTCCCCTTCTCCCTCCATGACCCGCGCTTTGCGATAGGCATCGGCCTGCATGATTCGGACCTGCTTATCGGTTTCCGCTTTAATTTTAGTTTGTTCGGCCTTTCCCTGTTCCTCATATTTCATGGCGATTCGCTGACGCTCGGACTGCATTCGGTCATAGATTTTCTGGATATTCTCTTCCGGCAACTCCACGCGCTGTATGCGGACATCGATCACCAGGACGCCAAACTGCCGCGCAAGCGGCTGACATTGCCGAGTGACTTCTTTCATAATCTCTTCCCGACCGCCTTCAACAGGGGTCACCGTGTCGCTGAGCGGGACTTCCAGTTCACGTTCCAAAATCCGGTTGGAGGTTCGAATGACCGCCTGGTAGTCCCGTCGGCCCAGCTCTCTGCGAATTACGGAATAAATGATGTCATCCAGGCGAGTTTGGGCTTCCTGCTCGGTGCGGACATTTTGCATGAACCGCAAAGGGTTTGTGATACGCCACCGTGCGAAGTTATCCACAATCAGGGTTCGCTTATCGCCGGTCGTGATGGGCCGCGGATCGGACTCATATTCAAGCAATCGATTGTCAAAACGGGTTGCTTGTTGTAAAAACGGGATTTTGAAAGCGAGTCCCGCCCCGAAACGGACATCCACGTCCAAGCCGGACTGTCGATTCATTTCCTCAATTTCTTTGCGGATCGCCTGCCTTTCTTCCTCATCACGCGCACCGGAAATTACCCGGACCGGTCGGCCCCATTGTGTGATCACAATCTGGTCTCGTTCGGTGACGATGAACAGGCAGCTGCCGATAAGGATTGCGACAATCGCCGCACCGACAAGTAGAGTTATTTTGTGAACCTGGCTCATAAGGTCACCTCTGTTCGGTTCCTGCAGGTTGGTTGATCGACTGCGGCTCGGAGAACGGGCTGCGCACTCCCGCTCCTTTCAGTTCCTGGAGATTCAGGAGTTTAAAGATATCCTGATCTGCGCCAAGGATGATTTTTTCTTTTCCGGGCAGGATTTCCTCCATGGTCTCGAGATACAGGCGGGTCTTGGTCACTTCTTTGGCCGCCTGGTATTCGCGCAAAATCCGGTCGAATTTCTCCACCTCTCCTTTGGCCTCAATGATCCGCTGCTCCTTTTTTGCCTCGGCGTCGTTGAGGGTTTTTGCGACGGTTCCCTCGACCTTGGCCAGTTCGCTGTTCTTGTATCCCTCGGCTTCGTTGATATACCGCTCGAAGGACTGGCGTGCGTTCTCCACCTCTCGGAACGAACCGGCAACGGCCGCCGGCGGAGACACATCCTGCAACTGAACAGCCACAATGGCTACACCAAGACCATAGAGATCGGCCAACTCCTGGAGTTTCTGGAAGATTTCAGTCTCGATAGCCGCTTTATCGCGAGTGAGTGGCGCGTCGATTTCGTAATCCCCTACCACCTGACGTGTGGCGGCTTCCGCCAGATTCTTCAATGTCGAGTCCGGGTTGCGAACATCGAACCGGTATCGGAAAGCATCCGAGACCCGGTATTGCACCGCCAGCCCGATCAGCACGACGTTCTGATCGCCGGTCAGCATGACCTGTTCGCCGGGCACTTGCCGGGTCTCTGTGTGAAGATCCACCTGTGTCGATCGATACCCCAATTCGATGCGCTTGATCTCTGTGACCCGCTCCAACTCGACCGTCTCGATAGGCCACGGCCACCGGAAATGAATGCCCGGACCGGCGGATCGCACATACCGACCGAATCGAAGAACTAATCCCTGCTCCTCGGTTCCGACTGTAAACCACGGCCGACCGGAAACGATCACAATCAGAATCACGATCCCCAGGAGCGCATAGAGAAACCACTTCGCCCTTGGAGACCGGGTTCGCAGCACGATTGTGCCGTCTTTATCCGTGAACCAGTCTTTCATCTGTTACCTCATCTACTCGACATTTTGAACCTGCTCACGCAAACGGTCAATCAGTCCCTTCAGATGCAGCACCCGTTCGACCACTTCAATCGATGAACTTTTTGCCCCCGCCGTATTCGCCTCGCGGAACATCTCCTGGCACAGGAAATCCATTCGTCGTCCGACCGCGGCGTAGTTCTCCGTATCGGCTGAATTCTCATCCAGGAGGGCATGAAACTGGCCGACATGACTCAAAAGACGCACACATTCCTCCTGAATGTCGGACCGATCCGCGTAAAACGCGAGCTCCTGGATCATGCGGCTTTCATCCAGCTCGACCCGGTCCAGCCATTCCTTGATGCGGTCCGATATCTTCTGACGGTATTCATTGAGGACCTGCTCCCGACAGCCCAGGATTTCACGGGTAAGCGTCTCGACCTGTTCAATTCCCTGCAGCAGTTCCTTTTCCAGGTTCGCGCCTTCGCGAATCTTCATCTCCATCAGCCCGGCAAGTCCCGTTTCCACTACGCCGTGCAACGTTTCCCAGGCATCATCCGCCGAGATCACCTGTTCATCAATCTCAAAAACGCCCGGAAGGTTCAGGAGAAACTCCAGGTGTACCGTACCCAAGTCCGGCAATTGCTGTTGCAGCGAAGTGATGCAGTCCAGATATCGCAGGGCCAGGTCGGGATTCGCCTGCACGGCCATATCGCCGTTTCTCTGCGTATCCGCTTTCAGAAATATCTCGATTCGCCCACGGGAAATCCTCTTCTGCACGAGCTCCCGCACAGGAACCTCCAGCATGGAAAGGGAGCGGGAGGAGTGATAATGGATGTCGAATCCACGATGGTTCAGGGATTTGATTTCAAAATGATAATGGCTGGAGTTGATATCCTGGTGGACTCCGGCATACCCGGTCATACTTCGAATCATATCGTTTCTGTCTCCTAATAAAACTCGCCCATCGACAGGCAGGGACGCCTGTCCCACCAGTAGGCCAGGCGTCTCTGCCTGGCGCCAGTAGGCCAGGCGTCTCTGCCTGGCGCCAGTAGGTCAGGCGTCTCTGCCTGGCCCCAGTAGGCCAGGCGTCTCTGCCTGGCCCCAGTAGGCCAGGCGTCTCTGCCTGACACCAGTAGGCCAGGCGTCTCTGCCTGGCCCCAGTAGGCCAGGCGTCTCTGCCTGGCCCCAGCAGGCCAGGCGTCTCTGCCTGACGCCAGTAGGTCAGGCGTCTCTGCCTGACACCAGTAGGCCAGGCGTCTCTGCCTGACACCAGCAGGCCAGGCGTCTCTGCCTGGCGCCAGCAGGCCAGGCGTCTCTGCCTGGCAAAAAAGGTGAGAAGAGGCGCTTTCTTTGTCAAATCACCGGCGCCGCCGGTCTGCCGTTACGGATGAGAATACCTTGACGGACAAAGTAGCGTAGCATATTTTTGATTTTTCGCCATTGCCCGGCAGATTTTACAGAAAGGTGGATCGGATTGCATGACAGCGAGAATCGGCGTAATCGGTGGTTCGGGAGTGTATGATTTCGAGGGCGTGGAGTACCGGGAGGAAGTTTGTCCCGACACGCCTTATGGAAAGCCTTCGGATTCCATCCGGCTCGGGACCTGCGGGGGAAGAGAACTGGCCTTTTTGCCGCGTCACGGACGAACCCATCGGCTCAATCCAAGCAATGTGCCTTACGCGGCGAATATCTACGCTCTGAAAACGCTGGGGGTGGAATGGATCATCGCGCTGAACGCCGTCGGCAGCCTGCGAATGGAGATGGCCCCGCTGCACCTGGTAATCCCGGACCAGTTAATCGACCGGACGCGGAGCCGGGTCAATACTTTGTTCGATCCAATCGCCGTGCATGTGGGATTTGCCGACCCGTTCTGCAATTCGCTTCGGCAGGTGTTGATCCGCGCGGCGAAAGAGTGCGACCTGACTGTGCATGAGAAAGGAACATACATCTGCATGGAGGGGCCGCTGTTCTCCACCAGGGCGGAATCGCATCTTTATCGCAGTTGGGGTGCGCACCTGATCGGCATGACCGCGCTGCCGGAAGCGAAACTCGCGCGCGAGGCGGAAATCTGTTACGCAATCATCGCTTCGGTGACCGATTATGATTGCTGGCATGAAGAAGAGGAAACCGTGGATATCCAAATGGTGATTCGTAACCTGCTCAAAAATGCGGAGAATGTGAAGAAAGTGGTTCTGAAAGCGATCCCTTATATTCCTCAATCGCGGGATGGCGACCCGTGCGCATCCGCTCTCGCTACAGCAGTAATCTCAAAACCTCAAGATTTTCCGCCCGATAAACGAGAAGCCTTTGAATTTCTCACAAAGAAATATCTGTAAATACATGGCACAGGGGTCTCACAGGGGGGTAAGCAGAAGGGTGGCACAGGGGTCTCACCTGTTGACCGGCGTATCTACCTTGCAGCTCTTTCATAACCTGCCTATATTTCCCTCCTTACAATTTTGAGGGGTGAGACTTAAACTCAAAATTGCCGTGAGGCTGCCGAAGAAAATGAATCTGTATAAGGCTTTTCTGGATTCCGTTGACCGCCATGCGGGGTGTTGCGCCCTGCTGTGGGAGGACCGAAGCATGACCTTTGCCGAGCTCTTCGCGCAGGTCCAGCGCGCGGTGAACTGCCTGGCGCAGCATGAGCGCAACGACCCGCCGCATATCGGCCTTCTGGCGCCGAACACCCCCCATTTTGTAGCAGGTCTGTATGCGATTCTCGGTTCCGGGAATGTGGCGCTGCCCTGGAATCCCCTCATGAAATCGGATGACATCGCGTTTCTCTCCAAACACGCCGGTTCAAGGCTCCTGCTGTACGATCCTGCGCTGAAAAGCATCGCGGAGGCGGTGCAGGCAAAGTCCGAAGACGGATTCGAGATCCTTTCCGTTGCCGAGGCGGTCGAGAAAGGCGCCTCGCTTCCGAATGCGCAATGCGACCTGCCGGATGAGGACACAACCTCGATGATCCTCTATACCTCCGGCACAACCGGCGATCCGAAAGGGGTCATGCTCAGCCATAGGAACCTGTACAGCAATTATGTCTCTTATGTCGAGGTCTTCAACTTCAACAAAGAGCACCGATTCCTGACCGCTCTGCCGCTGTTTCATTCCTATGGGATGACAACCAACCTGTTCGGGGCGCTTCTGTCCGGGGCCTCGATGCGTTTGTTTGTCCAGTTTGATCCCCATGCCCTGTTGCGCTCGATCACCACGGAAAAGAACCTGGTGCTGACCGCTGTGCCGCCGATGTTTCATTTCCTGGCGCGACGTGCCCCGGAGGGTATCGCGAACAACCATGGCTTGGCGATCAGTGTCTCCGGAGGTGGTCCCCTGCCGGTGGAGGTGAACCTCCTGTACTCGAAAAAATTCGGTGTGGAACTCCTGGAGGGTTACGGGTTGACCGAGACCTCCCCGGTCATCGCGGTCAACCGCATGGGCCAGAATCGAATTGGCACAATTGGCCACCCCTTGCCGGGTGTTGAGGTGACTATCCGAGATCAATCCGGCAAAGATTTGCCGGCCAACGAGGTGGGCGAACTGAATGTCCGTGGCGAGCTGGTGATGCAGGGCTATTATCGCGCGCCGGAACTGACCCGAAATGTGTTCTGGAAGGATGGCTGGTTCCGCACCGGGGATCTCTCGACCATTGATGAGGACGGGTACATCCGGATCGTCGGGCGGCTCAAAGATATGATTGTCGATTCCGGTGAGAACATTTATCCGCGTGAAATCGAGGAATTGCTGACCTGTTGTCCGGGCGTGCTGGAGGTGGCGATCGTGGGCCATCCTCACCGTGTGCGCAGTGAGGTCCCCCATGCGTTTGTTGTGCTTGATCCCGATGCGCCACGGCCCCTGACCGAAATGGAAATTCGTACCTTCGCCCGCAACCACCTGGCGAAATACAAAATCCCCGAACTGTTCACGTTCCGCACCCAGCTCCCTAAAACCGCCACCAACAAGGTCCGCAAGGAAGTTCTGCGCCAAGAGCTGGAGATGCTGGGGTAGCCCCGTATCGCCCAACCATCCCGCTCCCCTCATTCCGGCGGATGCCGGAATCCGACAGGCAGAGACACGTGTCCTGCCGAACCAAGCCAATTTGACAGGCAGGGACGCCTGTCCTACTCAGATTCTCCCACTCGCCGGTGTAAGAGCAATTCATGAATTGCCCTTACGGCCGTCGTCATGGCGCATACCGGAGCCCAAGGGCGCACAGCCGTGCGCCGCTGCAATCCGTAATCCCCAACCCGCAGTCCGCAATCACTCCTCCTCTTCGGGCATTTCGCGGCTGGTTACGGCGGTCACGCTGAGGGATTCGCGGAGCTTGGCGGCAATTTCGTCGGCGATCTGGGGATTCTCTTTCAGAAAGGCCTTCGAGTTCTCCCGCCCCTGGCCGATCCGCATGTCGCCGTAGGTATACCACGCCCCGCTTCTCGCCAGGATCTTGCTCTCCACACCCAGATCCACCAACTCCCCCATTCGTGAAATTCCCTCGCCGTAAACGATATCGAACTCGACCTCCTTGAACGGCGGAGAAACTTTATTTTTCACCACACGCACGCGTGTGCGGTTTCCGACGGATTCGCCCTTCTCTTTCACCGTGCCGACCCGGCGGATATCGAGCCGTACCGAGGAATAGAATTTCAGCGCGCGGCCGCCGGTAGTGGTTTCGGGATTGCCGAACATGACACCGATTTTCTCACGAATCTGGTTGATAAAAACGGCGCAGGTCATGGATTTCGACAGAACTCCAGTCAGTTTGCGCAGCGCCTTTGACATGAGGCGAGCCTGCACGCCCACGGAGGAATCGCTCATCTCGCCCTCGATCTCCGATCGGGGAACAAGTGCCGCCACTGAGTCGATTACAATCACATCCAGCGCACCGCTTCGGACCAGCATCTCCACAATGTCCAGCGCCTGCTCGCCGGTATCCGGCTGACTCACCAGGAGCTCGTCGATGTTAATCCCCAGTTTCCCCGCGTATTCAACATCGATCGCGTGTTCCGCGTCAATGAACGCCGCCGCGCCACCGAGTTTCTGCGCCTCGGCGATAATATGCTGCGCCAGGGTGGTCTTGCCGGACGATTCCGGTCCGAAGATTTCGATAACACGCCCCCGTGGAACGCCGCCGACTCCCAAAGCGCAGTCCAGGGCAATTGATCCCGTCGGTATCACCGGGATTTTCCCGCGCGGCGCTTCTCCCATCTTCATGATGGAGCCTTTGCCGAACTGTTTCTCAATTTGCGAGATTGCACTATCGATGGCCCGTTGTTTCTCTTTACCTGTGAGTGTCATGGGTCCCCTCGTGTTCCGGCGGGTTGCCGCCAAATTTAAATTTCACGCGATCATAAACATTTGAGCAATAAACGTCAAGCCCCCGCGAGCGCCCGATTTGACAAAAATGACAGGTTATGCTGAATTTCGAACAGGGGGGTTGCAATATCTTCACAGTCATGCTATAAGTCCGGGCGTATCCGGGGATTCTTGTTCTCCTTTGTTGGCCAAAGGCCTTCCTTGAGATTGTGCAGTCAAAACAAGTGTTTTATATGGGTACAAGCGGGATGGTGGGAAATACGGACAAAGCAGGCAGGTAAGATAGATGCGTAAGTTTTTCTCCTTCATCTTTTCCTTGTTTGTTCGCCGCCGTCAGAAACACAGGTATGTCTTGCCCAAGCGGAATAAGCCTGGCGGGTGGGAATTGCCGGTCTCTTCACGCGAGCGACGCATTTACTCCCCGCTTGAGCGCTGAAACAGGCGACTCCCTTTTGGAAAGTCGCCTGCTGTTTTTGACGATGGGTGATCGAATCCGACAGTTTCCTGTCAGGGTGTATGTTTTGTCTGTCCTTTTTTATTGGAACGCATCCAGAAATCCCTGAATAAACGCTTTGAATTCCGGCTCTTCCTTCATCTGCTTTTCGACTTTCCGGCAAGCAAATAAGACGGTTGTATGATCCTTGTTGCCGAAAAACACGCCGATTTCCGGCAGGGAGTGCGTAGTCAACACCCGTGACAGGTACATAGCGATCTGACGGGGGACGACAATCGACTGGGACCGACTGCGACCTCGAATGTCGGATGCCTTTACCCGGAAGTGCTCGGCCACGTGTTTTTGGATTTTGTCGATGGAGATTTCGCGATCCTGCCGGTTATAGAGGTCTCCGAGAATCTGCCGCGCAATTTCCGGCGTAATTTTCGTGCCGCTGAACTTGGCGTGCGCGCCGAGGCGAATCAGGGCGGATTCCAGTTCACGAATCGAACTGGTGATTGCGCCGGCCACAAATTCCAGGACTTCCCCCGGCAACTGGATATTCTCTTTTTCGGCTTTCCGGCTCAGAATGGCCAGGCGGGTCTCAAAGTCCGGTGAGGATATCTCCGTAATCAGACCCCACTCGAACCGGGAGCGAAGACGCTCTTCCAGTTTCTGAATCTCTCTGGGCGGTTTGTCGCTGGAAATGACAATCTGCTTGTGATTGTTATGCAGCTCGTTGAACGTGTGGAAAAACTCTTCCTGGGTTCCCTCTTTACCCGCCAGAAAATGGATGTCGTCGATCAGTAGAACATCCAGTCCGCGAAAACGGGTCTGGAACTGGAATCGCTCGTTTCGCTTGATGGACTCGACATACTCCGTGAGAAAACGGTTGGCTGAAATGTAAATAAAACGCAGATTCGGGTGATACTCTGCCACATAGTGCCCGATGGCCTGCATGAGGTGGGTTTTTCCAAGACCCACCCCGCCATAGATGAACAGCGGATTGTAAGAATCCGACGGTGCGCGTGCGACCGAAAGAGCGGCGGCATGAGCCATCTTGTTGTCCATCCCGACCACGAAGTTCTCAAACCGATAGTTCGAGTGCAGTACTTGGTAAGACGAGATCGGAGGAAGTTCCTCACTCTCTTCCGAGCCATTGCCCGATACCGGTGGGGCATCCACAGGTTCCGGAATCGGAGGTTTGTGATTCTCCACCGCAATCAACTCCACATGAATGTCCCGCCCCAGAACTTTCCCGAAAGCGAGATGCAACAGGGGACCATACGACAGCTCGATCCAGCCTTTCCGAAAACTGCCCGGTACCTCTAATTGCACCGTCTCCACGTTGCACCCCACCATGCGAACTCCCTCAAACCAAGTGTCGAATTCATCCGGTAAAAGCTGCTTCGACAGAATATGACAGACTTGCTCCCAGGTATCCCCGGGCATTTCTCTTGTGACAACTGAAATTTGTCTCATTCCGGTTTCTCTCCCGCCGCGCAATAAAGCCTTCTTGCCCGATCTCACACTTCCGCTCTTTGATGCGGCTCTCACATCGCCGATCCTGCCTCGCCCCGGATGACGGTGTCCCGTTATCCGGACAGCGACCTGATTCCTTCCACGGGTGAGAAGGGACAAGAAATGGGTATTTCAATCCGAATAACAAGCATCCCTTCCCCTGTGGAGTGATAAACAGATGACGCCACGTTTTTCTCCTTCCTGACCGAAACATGAAAACGAGACCGATCTTCTCTGCGTTTCAAGATCCGGTCCTGTGATTAAAACAGTGGGTCATGAATGGCAATGTCAACAGCAAACAGTTATGCACAGGTTTCTCACAACCTTGTGGATAAAGTGGTAAGGTCAGACAACGCCATAATGAATACCAGAGGAAAAGGAACCGCGCAACCGCTTGTCAAGCGTTTTTTTCCGATTGACCCGTCTCTTTCCCGTAACCCGCTACGATCAGAACTTTTAGGACCATCAACTATTTATTCATACGTATATCTCACGACGGGTGAAGCGCCCTGTTTTTTGTCTGTTCCTTTCATCCTATTTTGTTGCTTCGTCGGCATTTAAGGAGGTTCAAAATCGGATTTTCCCAGAAAATGAAGATTTTGTGCGGGATATCGGAAAGTGATCCGGAATGGAGGGACGCAATGGATGAAAGGGAGTGTGTCGGCAGCACGGACACCACGCTCAGAATAGAAAATACGGGAGCATTTTTCATGCCCGATACGGTTTTCAGAGCCTGTGCAGAATGGTAACGTGTCATTCAATTATGCAACCGAAAATGTTCGAGAGTTATCCACAGGGGAAAACCAGCCGCCGCATCCTGACGGTGGTGCTGTTTATCCTCTTGGGAATGTTGTTGTTAAAGGTGGCGGGACGGTCCTGGTTTCCGGCGTGGCTTCCGCTGGAGACCTATCGTGTGCTTGTTCCCGCGACGCTTCTGGTTCTTGTGTGGAGGCTGCTCGTAACCGATCACCTTGAGATATCCCGCACATTTGTCATTCGGGCGCTGTTTGGGGTTGTTTTTGGGGTAAGTGTCTTATTTTTCGAGCCGCATATCGGCTCCGATGGGGATTATTTTTATGGGTATCTGCGGTCGATCCTGTGGGATGGAGACCTGAATCTATCGAATGAGGCTGCATGGTATTCCACCGGTTGGATGCATCTCAACCGGGGATATGAGCAGATCAATCCGACAACCGGATATGTATACAGCGGAGCAACCATCGGCGCCGCATTGTTCTGGCTGCCGTTCACTATCGTGGCACATCCGACATCTCTTCTGCTTCAGGCATTCGGGTATCCCGTTGCAGCAGATGGATACGACCTTGTGTATTGCCTTGCGGTGAGCTTGGGAACCTGGACATACATGGTTGCCGGGCTGTGGCTTTGTGTTCGGCTATTGCAAACGTGGTTTCCCTCTGCGGTCGCGCTCGCCGCCGTCTTGGGGATGTATCTTGCCAGTCCGCAGCTCTGTTATGGATTTCATTCCGGTTCCTTTTCGCATGGGATCTCGTTTTTCCTGATGACAGTCTTTTTTTACCTTTGGATACGGAGACGAAGAAACTCCGAGGTTCGGGATGCCGCTCTCCTGGGATTGGTCCTGGGATTAGCCTGCCTGGTTCGACCGCAGAATGCGTTGTGGTCGGCAATCCCTGTCCTCGACTGCATGTTTCGGGGTGGGATTTTGCGGGACTGGAAACGCAAGGTTTTGCATTTGTTCGCCTTCGGCGCTTTTCTGGTTCTGGCGTTTCTTCCGCAGCTGGCGTTATGGAAGGTGGAGCGGGGCGCGATTTTTTCATTTCCGCAGGGATCGAAGTTTGTGGATCCGGAGCGTTGGGGGCAGCTGCGTGTTCTGTTTGATCCGTTGCACGGTTTATTTACCTGGCATCCGCTCCACCTTGTGGCGTTGATCGGTCTGATCGGATTCATGCGCAAAGAGCGGGCGTTGGGCGCGTTGTTTCTTTTGGGGATTTTTTTACAGGTCTGGATTAACGGATCGGTGGAGGCATGGCACGCGGGCGGCGCATTCGGGCAGAGGCGATTTGAGAACACGCTGCCGCTTTTCATGGTGGGGCTGGCGTTTTTAGTTCAGTGGACCTGTGTGGAGCGTCCTTTATGGGCATTGACAATAACGGCGCTCGTATGTGCGGTGGTCTGGAATTTCCTGTTGTTGGCGCAGGTTCTGGAGGGTCCCCTGTATTACAGCGGGGGAATTGATTTCGGTACGATCTGGTCTCAGCAGAGTGTGGTAGCTCCGGAGCGCCTGGAGATTTGGGTGAGTCGTGCGCCGTTGGTGCGGTGGCTGGTATTGGCTGGTGCGGAGGGGCGTTTGGATTACCTGGGTGCATGGTTGGCGCTGGTGGGTGTGATGATTGGATTGTTTCTGGCGGCTCGCCGGTTTGCGCCGTCGCTGGTGACTGCCTTTTTGAGGAAAACCAGGAAGGCGTGGGTTTTCACCTGCGTGGTTCCGTTGATTGTGAGCGCCGTGATTCTGCTTGCGGATGCGGCGGCAAGCCGTGTTCCCATTGCCGCGCTCATTCATGAAGGTGGGCTGGTTACGCGCGGGCTGGCCTTGCGCTCGCCGGAGAAATACCAGGGGGGATGCGCGTCGTTTTGTCTGGGACCACGGCAAACCGTGCGGTTCCCGCTCAGTCCGCCGGTGAATGCGAGAACCGTGATGCTGGTGGGGGGGCAATCCGCCGGTAGTGTGCCTTGCGATGAGCCGCTCTTGCGGATCAACACTGGTTCAATGGAAATAGACATTCCGGCGCGATTGTTCCCGCCGCAGTTGCCCGCCGCGGTTCCCGTGTCTCATCGTCCCCCATCGGCCTCCGTGGTTCGGATGTCATTCCCCGGCTGGGGAGGCATTTCACCCCGGTATTCGTACACCTGTCGGATTCCTCTTGGCGCATCCCAGACCCTGGCGGAACTCGGGTTCCAAAACCTGTCCGATCAGGTGACGGTTGCCGTTGAGGGGATCGCGTTTCTGCCCGACTTGCCCAAGGAATCAGAAAGCGTTGTCTTGCGTATCCCCGGCCCGCAGGAACAGACGTTCATCTCCATCCAGGATCTTGCCAATACGGATTACCACCACAATCCCTTCAGCTTGCAGGACCGATCTACTCTCAATTTCTACCCGCTCTTGAGCGGCGGCATCTACGAGAGCGGCGGTGTCTGCTTTCGGATTCTTCCCAGTGTCGATGAAACGAATCGCTGGTCTGTTCTTGCAATTGTGCACAAGACCGACACGGTTGCGTTGCCGGTGGTCTCGGACCGATATGACGGAATCTCCCTGGCGTGGGCCGCATGGGGAACCTGCAAGCCAGGTGGCTACAGAATGCCGCCCGAACAAGTGGCGACTGTGCGCCTGGAATATGCCGACGGGCAACAGGAGGAGCATGAGGTTTGGAGTCACCGCGATATTTTCGACTGGCGGGACCGGTATGTCCCATCGGACAAACTGGTGTACGAGGAGGCTCTGTATCAAAAAATCTGCCGGACCGATTTCCCGCTGACCCGACCGGACATTCCGCTCACGTCCATTCGTATTGAGGCCTGCTGGACAACGGATGGAATCGGGTTGGCGTTGTTCGCCGTGACAGAGTGGCGCAATCCTGGCGATTGAATGATGCCGTGGTATTCTACTGTCCCGTGACCGGACTGGAAGGGGTGATTTGGCGAAGAAAGTGTTCTTCCTGCCCTTCTTTGCCAGGCCGAGACGCCTGGCCTACTCGCGCCAGGCAGAGACGCCTGGCCTACTGGCGCCAGGCAGAGACGCCTGGCCTACTCGCGTCAGGCAGAGACGCCTGGCCTACTGGCGCCAGGCAGAGACGCCTGGCCTACTCGCGTCAGGCAG
>JAKQSI010000052.1 GCA_029570205.1 Candidatus Omnitrophota bacterium
AGAGATGGTGATGCCGGGTGACAATGTAGAGATACGGGGTGAGTTGATCACGCCGATTGCGATGGAGCCGGAGTTGCGGTTCGCCATCCGGGAAGGCGGGCGGACCGTCGGCGCCGGTGTCGTCGCGGAAATCATCGAATAAAGGGATATTTACGAGGTTACAATCATGCCAAGGGAACAGATCCTAATCGCCTGTACGGAATGCAAACAGCGGAATTACAGCTGCAAAAAAAACAAACGCACGCATCCCGAACGGCTTGAAATGAAAAAGTATTGCCGTTTTTGCGGACGGCATACACTTCATCGCGAAACCCGATAAGAAATGCGTCCCAACAAACCGGGTGAGGAGAGACGTATGTCGCCTCTCCTCATCCGATTTTTTAAGAACCATCCCTGTGGAACTCATTATTGAGAAAAGGATTTGATCGCCGTTTCCCTGTCGTTGAAAACCTCGATGATCCGTGAAAGGCGCGTCATCTCCATAACGGAGGAAACCGCAGGCTGCAAATGCACCAGTTTCAGAACCCCCTTCTTTTCCCGAAAGGTCTTTGTGACGGACAGCAACCCGCCGAGATAAACGCTTGTTACAACAAACACATTCTGCAAATCAAGAATGACCTGCCTGCGCCCCTCTTCGAGCAACTGGGAACACATCTTTTTCAATGCGGTCGTGTCGGTGAGAAAATCATTTTCCGACTCAACCAGAATCGTCACGTCCCCGACATCTTCGCGGGTAATCATCTCGGTTACCTCACATACCTCCTGCCGCGTTATATGTTATAGATACATAAAGACCATACCACGAAGTGAATCGGTTCTGCATGGACATTCGGATATTCGAATGAAATCGCTTTTTCTCCATGGAAAACAAGCTCGGCTTGAGGAAATCCCCTTGCCCACCCCCGGCGGGGAGCCACGGATCGCTCTCCGTCTGGCCGGAATCTGCCGCACAGACCTGGAACTGGCAAAAGGGTACATGGGATACGAGGGTGTGCTGGGCCACGAATTTGTGGGCACGCTTTTGGACACCACAGGCGCATTGTCGGCAGGCACGCGCGTGGTCGGCGAGATCAATTGCGGGTGCGGCAACTGCAACTGGTGTCACAGCAGGCTCGAACGCCACTGCCCCAACCGCACCGTATTGGGAATCTCCGGTCGGCCCGGATGCTTTGCCGAACAGCTGACACTGCCGGAGAAGAATCTCGTCCCCGTACCGGACTCGATCCCGGATGAACGCGCCGTATTCGCCGAACCGTTGGCAGCGGTTCTGGAGATTTTTGAGCAGATTCTTGTCCGCCCGATGGATTCGGTGGCAATTATCGGGGACGGAAAGTTGGGACTCCTGACTGCCATGGTGTTTGCACAACGCCACACTGGCCCGATTCTCCTGATCGGTCATCATCCGTCAAAATGGAAGTCGATTCCAGAAATGCGATGTCTCCATGAAAACGAGATTGGGAGCGACTTGACCGCGCAATTCGACATGGTGATTGAGGCAAGTGGAACCGTTGCGGGTCTCGTGTGTGCCCAGCGGATCGTCCGCCCCAGAGGCACGATTGTGCTGAAAAGCACTGTCGAACGCTCGGAACCGCTCAACCTGGCCGTGTCGGTTGTGAACGAAGTCACCATCGTCGGCTCCCGATGCGGGAGGTTGCCCGCTGCAATACGATTCCTGGAACGGACGGACCTTCCGGTAGAACGTCTCACTGAGGCAACCTATCCCCTGGATCGGGCAGAAGAAGCCTGGAAACACGCCTGCCGAGCCGGAACATTGAAAATCTGCCTGAAAACAAAGGAATCGGCATGATGGCATCCTTCTCGACAGACACATATCAGGATCGTCTTCCGCCGGTGCAACTCGAACCGGAGCAACCGGTGCGCAGCCCGCGTCGAGAGATTTCCAGAACCGCAAAAACCCTGCAATGGGTCTTGATCTCTTTTGCGGCGCTCTTTTTTTTCTGCCTTTGCGCAGTAGTCGGCATGGGAGTGGCATGGGTTCGAAGTTACCTGGATGCCATGCCGAAGATTCCTTACCTGGAGAATTATCGCCCGGAGATTCCCTCGCGGTTCCTGGACTCCCAGGGAAACCTGATTCACGAGATCCTGGGAGCAGGGGGGGTCAACCGCCAGCAAGTCACTCTGGAGGAACTGCCTCCAAATCTGATTAACGCGGTGGTTGCCCTGGAGGACAAACGATTCTACAAGCATCCCGGAATCGATCCAATTCGCATTCCCAAAGCATTCTATGTCAATTACATCTCAGGCCGGGTTCGCCAGGGAGCCAGTACCCTGACCACCCAGCTGGCGAAAGATTTATACGTCAATCATATCCTCGGCGATGGCTCGCCGCGTACACGAACCTACGACTCAAAAATCAAGGAAGCACGATTGGCGCTGCAAATCGAACGCCATTACAGCAAGTCCGAAATCCTGGAAATCTATCTCAACCAGGTGTTTCTGGGAGATCGAAACGGGAATATAAACGGCGTTGCGGCGGCCGCCCAGTATTACTTCGGTAAACCGGTCAGTCAGCTGAACCTGAAAGAGTGCGCCATGCTCGCGGGTATTCTTCAGAGACCGAACCTCTGGTCGCCGTTTGTAAATCCGGAAGGAGCCCAATACCGCACCACCGTTGCATTACAGGCCATGCTCAGCGAAGGGTATATCACCGAGGAAGAATACCGTCAGGCGGTGGAAGAGCCGTTTCAGTTGCGGGACCGCTCTGAAAAGCGAAAGCCTTTTGTGAATACCTATCCCTATTTCAACGCCTATGTGCGCAGACAGTTCCAACGCGGCGAAATCCTCGATCCGGATGGGCATCCGATTGTCCTGGGAGGCACCGGAGTAGACGTAGAAACCACTCTGGTCTCTCCCCTTCAGGATGCCGCGGTCAGCGCTTTGCGTCACGGTATCGAGGAACATGAGAGGCGGCGACGAAAGCAACACGGCAGCCGATGGGGAGAACCGGTCAACAGCGCTCCCAATGCGCAGAATCCGAAGCAACTCGTCCCCGGCCATGTGTATGATGCATTCGTCGCGGCTCCTTATGTACCGGGTGCGACCCAGGTTCTTGTAACGTTCCCGCGCATTGAAGGGGGCGAACTGCCACGAGCGGCAATCTTCGATGCAACGGAAAGCTGGTATGACGATTTCGGGGTGCTGGAACCGGAAATGTGCATCGCTGTCAGCGTGGAGAAAGAGGCATCCGGGCTGATCTATCGAGTGACACGGGACAATTATGTCCAGGGCGCCCTCGTGGCCCTTCAACCCTCTACCGGCAAGATTCTCGCGCTGGTCGGTGGATACGATTTCGATGATGAACAGAACGCCGGGAAATTCATCCGCGCGACACAGGCCCGACGCCAACCGGGGAGCGCATTCAAACCCATCTTGTACGCATGTGCGATTACACAGGGTCTCACTCCCGCCTCGTTTATCGAGGATCGACCGCAGACCTTTTACTTCGGAGGAAATTCCTGGACACCGGAGAACTTCGACGGCAAGTATCACGGGCTTGTGACAATGCATGAGGCGCTGGCGGAATCCATGAACGCCGGTAGCGTATGGCTCTTGCAGCATTTGCGACGATCGCAAACTTCCGCCATCCTGACTCTGCATCGCTTTTGCCGACAGACATTGGACTTGAGGCTCCATAAGACCGATCTGACCATCGCCCTGGGATCCGAAGAGATGACCCCCCTGGAGCTGGCACGCGCCTACGGGGTTTTCGCTACCGGCGGCATCCTTGCCGAACCGTACGCTGTCGGCAAGGTGGTGGAGCAAAAACGAAGCGACGCCCAGATCTCCCGAACACTGTACGAACAACCATGGCGAGGCCGTCGGACCCTTGATCCCCAGTCGGCGCGAATTGTGACAAGCCTCCTGGACGGGGTCACACGTTACGGGACCGGCGCCGAAGTGTCAAAAGAGATCGAGACACCCCTCGTCGGAAAAACCGGGACCACGGATAACTGCACCAATGCCTGGTTCGCGGGATACGGGAGAGACTTTGTGTGCGTGGTCTTTGTCGGTTTCGAATCGAATCGGTCTCTGGGATATCGCATGACAGGCTCCCGTGTGGCTCTCCCAATCTGGATAGAATTCATGAAACGGGCCATCGAAATTCGGCCCGACCTCTTCGGGGAGTTCGATATGCCGGAAGGTGTGATCGAAAAAGACATTTGCCTGGACAGCGGCGCGCTCAGTACCCCTTACTGCGCACGGGGCCGCAAACTCTTATTCCTCGAAAACAACGCACCCTCCATGGCGTGCCCCTTGCACGGTCGTCATCAAACCGCGCCGAGTATCTTCGCCGGTGAATCGAAAAAGACAGGGCCGGAGATTATTCCATTCGAGGCTCTCTCCAAATCCTCTACCGACAGCAAGGAGATTACTCCTACTCCTGTCATCGAACCCACATTCAAGCCTCCGTTTCCGCCGCGCGAAATGTCTTCTCGCACTCCCACACCCGTACCGACACCCGAACCCCAAAAACGAAAGCCCTGGTGGCGGTTTTGAGATTGTGGATTGCGGATTATGAATTGCGGGTTACCTCCTCTGCCCCGGGAGAACGCATCTTCTCCCTCTCTCTCCGGGAGAGGGTCGAGGTGAAGATCTTTCCGCAGGGTTAGTAAGCCAAGACAATTTCTTCTCGCAACACTAGGATTTACGCAGGAACATGGAATATGCAGCAAGGAGTAGAAATCCGATGAAAAAAGGAAATCTGTATCTTATTGTGGGATCGATGGCGGCAGTATTCGTTCTGGGATGGGGTTGTGGGCGTGCGCCGGAGAGCGGCTCCGGGAAACGGCAGATCGCTGTTGTCCCCAAAGGAACCGCGCACGAATTCTGGCAAACTGTCCATGCGGGAGCCAAAACCGCCGGCCAGGAACTCGGCGTGGAGATTCTCTGGCAGGGTCCGCAAACCGAGACACAGTATGAGCGCCAAGTCAACATTGTACAGGATTTCATTACTGCTCAGGTAGATGGCATTGTCCTGGCCCCGCAGGATGCCGATGCGCTGGTTCCGGTTATCGAGCAGGTGGATGCCGCCGGGATTCCTCTTGTACTTTTCGATTCGGGCGCTAATACGGATAAGTACGCCAGTTTCGTCGCCACCGATAATTACAAAGGCGGCCAGGAAGCCGCGAGGACCATGGCGTCCCTCCTGCCGAACGGCGGACGGGTGATTATTATCCTCGTCGCCCCTGGCAGCGCTTCCACGACGGAGCGGGAAAAGGGATTTGAGGATACCATTAAGCAGGAATTCCCCAATATTCAAATCGTTGACAAGCAATACGGCTACAGCGACCGAGAGAAGTCTCGCGCCGTCACCGAGGATCTGCTGACAAAGTACCCCGATGTAGAGGGCGTCTACGGCCCGAACGAATCCAGCACCTTCGGGGCGCTTCTGGCCTTGCGTGCGCAGGGATACGCCGGAAAAAAGGCATTTATCGGATTCGATTCCTCGCCCGACCTTAATGACGCGCTGCGCAAGGGAGAGATCAACGCGCTGGTCCTGCAGAATCCGTTCAAGATGGGATACGAGGCGGTGAAAGCGGTTGTCGATCATCTGGACGGCAAGGAAGTCCCGAAACGGATCGACACAGGCGTGAAAGTCATCACAACCGCCACTATGGACGAGCCGGAGAATGCGAAACTCCTCAGTCCGGATTTGTCGATTCTGAAAGGGGAATGAAGCTTGCAGGGGGCAATGTGATTGGCCGGAAAATGAACAAAAGGCCGGTTCCTGAGCTTGTCGAAGGGCCGGCCTTTTTCCTTCGGAAGAAAACTGACTCTTCACGTTCGGAATCACTTGAAATAGTCCACCCACCAGGCAATCCCCGTGAAGATCATCTTGCCAATCGGAATAATAACAAGCCATCCAACAATGGCCGTCAGAACCCAGAAAAATAGCATCTCAGCGGCGGTTCCCCAAATTTCACGATGGTTCTTTTCGCGCACCGCAGCTGTAATCCGGGAAATATCGCGAGGCAATCGGTTGATTGTCTGGAAGAATAAGAGAAAACAAAAGTACAGGACGAACAATACGAAAAGTATGCGGAATATTATCATCGCAACATTTCCTCCCGTTCTTCCGTTCCAGGCACAACCTCCGGTTTATCCGTTCCACTCACCTGTTCTTATCCTACACCGATCCAAGAGCATTATTCGCACAACAATACCCCCGGTGAAGATCGGTCCACCGGGGGTGTTGTTGCGCCGATGCTTGTAGCCCGGATTTCTCACGGGAGCCATTTTTAAAGGCCACCTGTTATGGCATAAATAGAGTGGCGATAGGAACTTATTGTATGCCAGTCAGGTGACCTTATGAAAACAGAGTGTACAGGAACGTTATTCGATTTTCAACCGTTGGAGAAGCGGGAAGTGGTGGCCTCATTTGATGGGGGAACGATCACATCGGATGCAGGCGGGCTGTTGTTGCGGGAAGTGGAGCGACGGTGCGGGATTCTCCGACAGTTCAGCGAGTGTTTCCGGGATTTGCGGGATGCGGAACGAATCGAACACACGGTGGCGGAATTGGTGGCGCAGCGGGTGTATGCGATCGCGTTGGGATATGAGGACCTGAACGATCATGAGGAATTGCGGACCGATCCGTTGCTGGGGGTGTTGGTGGGGAAAGGCGACCCGACGGGGCGGAGTCGGATTCGGGAAGGGGATCGGGGAAAAGCGCTGGCGGGGAAGAGCACGCTGAATCGTCTGGAATTGACCCGTCCGGGAGAGCCGGATCGGTACAAGAAGATCGAGATTGTTGAGGAGACGGTGAAGGCGTTCTTTGTGGAGGTATTTCTCCAGGCGCACGAACGGGTGCCCCGGCGGATGGTGTTGGATTTGGACGCGACGGACGATCCGCTGCATGGACAGCAGGAGGGGCGATTTTTTCATGGGTATTACCGGGAGTATTGTTATCTGCCGTTGTACATTTTCAGTGGGGAGCATTTGTTGTGTGCGCGGTTGCGCGAGTCGAACCAGGATGCGTCGGCGGGGAGTGTGGAGGAAGTGGCGCGGATTGTGGGGCCGATCCGAGCGAGATGGCCGAAAGTGGAGATCGCGATTCGGGGGGATGCGGGATTTTGCCGAGAATCGATTATGAGGTGGTGTGAGGCGAATGGGGTTCACTATATTTTGGGACTGGCGAAGAATCCCCGCCTGCTGGGAAGGATCAAACACCAAATGAAAAAGGCGAGGAAACGGTATGCACTGACTCGGAAAGCCGCGCGGGTATACGGACATTTTCTGTACCGAACACAGAAGACTTGGAGTCGAAAGCGTCGTGTGATTTCGAAAGCGGAGCATCTGGCGAAAGGAGCGAATCCCCGGTTTGTGGTGACCTCGTATACACCGGAGGAGTATGACGCGCAGACGTTGTACGAGAAGGAGTATTGTGCACGTGGGGAGATGGAGAATCGGATCAAGGAACAGCCGTTATTTTTGTTTGCGGATCGGACCAGTTCCCATGAGATGTGGGCGAACCAGGTCCGTCTGTGGTTTTCGTCGGTGGCCTATCTGCTGGTTTCCGCGTTCCGCCGCTTGGGATTACAGGGGACAGAGATGGCGAAGGCGCAATGTCAGACGATTCGACTCAAGTTGTTCAAACTGGGCGCTCGGATTCGCGTGACGGTGCGAAGGATCGTGGTCTCGATGGCGAGCGGTTGCCCGTATCAGGCTCTTTTTGCTGCAGCGTATGCGAATCTGAAAGCCATCCCCCTGTTTTCGCCGTAGCGGGAGTCTCCTCCCCTTTCTCCTTTTGTCCCTGAACGACCCCTCGGAGCCGAGGTCTGTCTGCTGCTCTCTTTGGGAGAC
>JAKQSI010000072.1 GCA_029570205.1 Candidatus Omnitrophota bacterium
CCACCCACGGCTTTTTTCATTTCGGCCTCGAACTGGGGGGCAACCCCGGTATCAATCACCCCACCGATACCAAGAACCGTCACCCCGGCCTCCAGCCTCGTTGTAAACGCCAGACTCCCCATCGCACTGCCTCCTGCCATCGTGGTTCTCTGCGAACCCGAATCTGTAAAGCATCATACAACGGTGCGAAGGTGACTGCAAGACGGGATAAATGGGCTATATTTGATGCATGTTCACGGGAAATCATTCATGAACATGCATCACACCCGCGAATTGCGGTTCAGGTCAGGGGATGGATAAAAATGAGCCCACAACAACAACAGCGCATGACCCGGATTACGGTTGCCATTCCAGCCGAGTACCACTACAAGAACAACAAGGGCGAATGCATCATCATCGACTTCTCCGAAGGCGGAATCGCGATCGAAGCCAACCAGATCCTCCTTGAAGGCGATCTGCTCCGGATCAAAGCAGCCCCTGTCCGGAATGTAAACCTCGATATCTGGTGTGTTGTCCGGAACGTGCAAGGCCGGAAAATCGGTCTGCAATTCGAAGAGATTTCAAACGAAATGCGCAAGCAGCTCCAGGATTACGTCTACAGCCTCCTCGACACAAACAAAAAGAGCCGTTTCGAATCCTATTGACCGCCACGGGTCCAGCCAGGAAACCCTCCGGTCCGGCAATGACCGGAAGGAGGATGGAAAACCACCGAGGGACAGCTTCCTGAAATGGCAGAGACTGGCCTTTGACAGACTCTCTCTCTCTGACCGCTTCCATGCCTTCCGCCTGACCCGGAGGGCGACCCTCTTTGCACCAGTTTCACGCTTTTCTTCCACAATTTGCCCCATTATCTGCTATACTGGGGGGACTCTGTATCCAAACCGGATCAAGTCTGTTGGAGGATTCTCTCATGATCGTTCGTGCTTTCCTGCTATTCCTGTCCCTGACCCTTTTGGCCACCGCCTGCTCATCCAGCCCGGAAGAAAATCTCATCACCGGATATTTTGATTCCCTCTATGGCGAAAAACGCAGCGACAACCTCCATGCCCGCATGGTCGACTTTTTCGGCGATGAAATCAAAAACAAACGACTCCCCGTCTATTCAGCAAAAACCAGACTCTCCGAAAAAATCAAGGCACACAGCATCGAGAACTGGAAAACAACGGAAAAAGACGATCGCCTGACGGTCAGCGGAACAATCACCGAAGAGGCTCGAAGTGGCGAGACCAGCCGCAAGGGATTTATTGCCCGCTTTGCCAAACAATTTGCACCTGACGGGAAAGAATTCATCTGGATGCTCTTCGATATCGTATTCTCGTCCCAAGGGGTCAATGACAGCACGGCCTGGACCGATCTCGTCACCCTCTCCAAAACCTCGAAAACCCTCGTTGAAGGCATCACCAACAAGATCACAATCATGCTGTTCGGGAAATTTTCCGAGGATCCGGTCATGCACATCCTTCGGGAACTGGCCGCCTGCATTCCAAAGCAGGTCACCTTTGCCTGGCTTGATCCGGACATCGACCGCGGTATGGCGGCCAGCTATGGTGTCACCCGGGCGCCCCATATTGTAATCGAAAACAAGTCCCGGAGTTCCGTACTCCAGGTCTCGGATCTCTACCAGGATGTCACCGGATCAGACGGCAAAATATCGCGTATCCTGATGGCCGAACGGAAGCTTGTCGCGGCTCTGCTCCGGGTCGGCGGGCAAGCGGTGGACCTCAAGCTCATCAGCGGAATCGGTTCCCGTGAAATGACCGGGGCCAAAGGCTCCTCGATAACAAAATTCGTGACGGCACTTTCCAATTCGGGGTATCGCTTGCACAACGTCTCACTAGCCGATGCGCTCGGGACGACCAGCACCAATACAAACCGGCTCGACACGGCAAAAAGCATCCTGATCTTTTCGGATCCTCGACAGGGCATCCCCGGAGATCTTGACGCCCTCCTGATGAAACGTCTGGAATCCGGCAAGGAACGGGCCTTCTTTTTGATGGACACCCCGCTCACCCCCTGGGGTGCGCATCTTGCCGCACGGTTCGGGTTCGCGCACGTCAACGCGACAGTTGTCGACCCGGCCAACAAAGACTCTTTCCGTGGCGCACGCTGGATTGAATCGATTCTCTACGACCATGAATCGGTCGCCCACTTTTACCGCAGACCGAATTTCCGGGTGCTGATCGCCGAAGCAGCCGGTTTTGTTCCCATGCAGGTCAAACCCACAAATTTTGAAGCCGTATCCATTGTCTCCAGTTCCTCCAATGGCTGGGGAGAAACCGAATTTGACGATGAAAAGCCGGATGAATTCGAATATGATGCCGGAAAAGACATTCCCGGCCCATTGCAGCTCGGATTTGCCATCCGTTCAGCAGGAACAAACGCCCGACCGGTATCCATCTTTATCGGAGACTGCGATTTCGTTGCCAACGAACTCTCACTGTCCCGGATCAGTAATTGGCATTTCGCCTCGGACCTCCTTGAATGGCTCCTCTGGCCGGAGGTGCACCAAATCCGGTCAAAACCGTTTTCCGCGCAGCAATTCAAGCATCTCCAGTAATTCACGGAGGACCATGCACGGGGGAGGGCGTCATGCTGACGGCCTCCCGAAACCGGCTTCCGGGTCGTGTCTGCCCGGCGAATGGCTGATGAAGCAGACTGCGGGATCCTCTTCCTGCTGTCCAAGGTTGCCAAGCAGCCCGGACACCCGCCGGGATGGCGACGCAGCATCCTGGCCGGCCTTCTTATTCGCGCAGCCAGTCTTGAACTATCGCATAGAGAGCGGACCGCCTGGTGTCCGGATTCTCCGAGGCCAGACCAATCCAGTCTTCCTGCTTGACTTGGCGCTCTACGCGCGCACCCTTCCCTCGCAGACTCTCACCAACCCGCTCAAGGAGAGCCCCGTCAGGTTCCCCGCCGCCAATTTTGACAGAAAGCCCGTTCATTCCCGGGAGATTCTGTGAGCGGGCATACTCCAACTGGGGCGAGTGCCGCTCCAGTCGGGGGGCCACCAGCCAGAGACGCTGGACCAGGGGGCCATTGCGCAGAATCGCGTGCAGAAGATGGGCCGCATTCCATTGCGTGGCAGCCACGCCAATCCGC
>JAKQSI010000082.1 GCA_029570205.1 Candidatus Omnitrophota bacterium
ATTGTGTGTGCGGAGAACATGCAACGGCGTTGCAACCTGTTTTGTCATAATCAAAAATCATAGCCTGTTCAACCAATCTTCCAAACACTCCCATCGATCCCGTGAACGGATGCAAGAGGAGTTGACCGGAAAAGACAAGAGAATTACTGTTTTTGAAAAGGCAAGATTGCCCATCGAGTAGGCCAGGCGTCCCTGCCTGGCATCTACGTAGGCCAGGCGTCTCTGCCTGGCAGCTACGTAGGCCAGGCGTCTCTGCCTGGCAGTTACCTTGCGATGATGTGGCTCTGTACAGGCAATTCAGTTACGGAGCATTAGTTCGGGGATGTAAACTGCCCGCCGGCCAATGTGTACATATCACCGTTGCTCGTTGTGCCGTTTGAGGCATCGTACAGCTCGCCCCAATCGAAATCTCTATCCGGCCCGAACGATTGGACCCCATAAGCCGAGTTCCGCAGTTCGGCAACAAATCTGGAATAGCGTTGCTGAACGGGTTCGAACCATTGCAGTACCCATGGCCTGACAGGTTCCATGTGGTACTGATTCCGGGTGTTTTCAATGACCTGGACCTGACCGGATGTGAGTTTTTCCTGAAAAGGGTCATACACCGAACCGGTCATATAGGCGATGGGCGTGGTGACGAAACGGTGCTGGGCGGGATCTCCATCGATATGCGGGGGCCAGAGATTATTATCCAATCTGTACAACAAATAGGCCTGTACGAGCGATCTGGACTCGGCTTGGACCCGGGCCACCTTACTCCGAACCCGCGCGTTCATAAAGTTCGGCACGGCAATGGCCGCCAAAATGCCGATGATCGCGACGACGATCAGGAGTTCGATGAGAGTGAAACCGGATCGGTGTTTCATTTTTCTTGCCCTTTTCCTCTGATTCGAGCTACCTTTTGCATATTTTACACGGTCCAGGAATGGAGGGTAGGTTTGGGGAACAGAAAATGAGACGAATGCAGGGAAGAAAAGGCGGCAGCTGCGCTGCCGCACTCCAAGGCCGGGAATATCTTGGAAAATGAGGCTGAAAACGGTAAACTGAGTCAAGAGTGTGTCGCGCGTAAAACATATAGAAATCAAACCTGAGAGGTTAAGTGATGAACAGGAATCTGGGTATCGTAATTGCCGTTCTTGTGGTCGTGGCCTTGTTTGCGATCTGGCATCAGTCCAAGCCGGATACGATGTATGTCTCGGACATGAAGTTCGTGGTGGATTCCTTCTATTGGACGGAACCGAAGGCGGACCAGAGTATCGACGGGAATCCGATCCGGATCGCCGACCACATTTATGCCCGTGGGATCGGCACACATGCCACCACGACGATTCTTGTGGATGTGCCGCATGGATTCAAGCGATTTATTGCGGAAGTCGGTGTGGATGCGCAGGTGAAACCCGACGGCCCGTCCTCTGTGCAGTTTTTTGTTTATGGAGACGGATCTGTCATGTTTGAAAGCCCGGTCATGCGCCCGACAGATCCGCCCCGACGGGTGGACCTCTGGGTGGACGAGATCGACACACTTAAGCTGGTCAGCACAGACGCCGGGGATGGACCAAACGCCGATCACGCCGACTGGGCGGATGCGAAGTTTGTGAGGTAAGGAAAATCCGACAGGCAGAGACGCCGCTGACAGGTAGAGGCGCCGCTGACAGGTAGAGACGCCCCCGACAGGCAGAGACGCCACTGACAGGCAGAGACGCCTGTCCTACTCAGAAAGACCCTCACCCCAAACCTCTCCCGGCGGGAGAGGGAGAAGAGTCATTTGAAAGCTGCGGCGGCAGGAACCTGTTTGGGTTTCTCCTGTAAGACAAAGTCGATGAGGGCCTGCGGATTGTGCATGTGGCGCTGAGCCTCCTCGGCGGTCACCAGACCGCGCTGGTACAGTTTCATAAGGGAGGCATCCAGAGTAACCATCCCATCTTTCGTCCCTGTTTCGATAATACTGTAGAGCTGATGCGTTTTGCCTTCGCGGATCAGATTCGCGCTGGAATGCGTGTTTCGCAGAATCTCCACCGCCAGCACGCGGCCATCCCCGGTCGCCTTCGGCAATAATCGTTGCGAAATGACCGACAGGAGGGTCAGGGAAAGCTGGACACGAACCTGCTGCTGCTGCCGGTCCGGGAAAACATCGATCACCCGGTCGATGGTCTGCACAGCATCGTTCGTGTGGAGGGTGGCAAGCACAAGATGCCCGGTTTCCGCCGCGGTCAGGGCGGCGGCAACGGTTTCCAGGTCGCGCATCTCGCCGACCAGAATTACATCCGGGTCCTGCCGAAGGACATATTTCAACGCATTCGGAAAGCTGAGGGTATCCCCGCCGACCTCGCGCTGGTCGATCACACTCTGCTTATTTCGATGGACAAACTCAATCGGGTCCTCCACAGTGATAATGTGGCACCGCTTGTTCGTATTGATCAGGTCGACCATGGAGGCCAGCGTGGTGGACTTGCCGTGCCCGGTCGGCCCGGTCACCAGAATCAACCCATGCGGGCAGAAAGCGAGATCGTAGACAATCGGCGGAAGGCCAAGCTCTTTCAGACCGGGAATACGGCTTGAGATGGGCCGGAAAGCGGCAGCGACACAACCACGCTGGATATAACAGTTAATCCGAAAGCGGTGGGTCGGCCCAAGGCCCAATGACAGATCCAGTTCCTTTCTCTCCTCAAATTCCTCCTTTTGCTTGTCATTCAAAAGACTGTAGACCATTCGTTTGACTTCATCCGGGGCCAACGGAGGCGCATCCACCGCCTGCATCAGCCCATGGACCCGGATCATCGGAGGCGCACCGGCTGTAATCAGAAGGTCCGAAGCCCCTCGCTCTTCCACAATATGAAACAGATCACGCAATTCCATTGGTTATATCTCCAAAAGAATGAACGACTTCCTTTAATACTCGACCACGCGCCCCGGCTTTCACAGATTCATACTGCTGCAAGAGCCGTTCGCGGACCGATTTTTGAGAGAGAATCCTTCGTCCGGGTCGCCAAGGAGTTCAATCAATTTCCGCTCGACAGCCGAGTCGATCATCTCTCTCAGTTGATCTTCCGTGATTTGCGCCATTCTTGTCGCTGCGGTCATAGTCGCGCCCCGTTCTGTGTCAATCTCCCTATCCAGGATTATAGCCTAATGCTTACACATTTTCTCCCTGTCTGTGCAGAATCGTCTTCTTGTGTTAATGAGTGATGCGAAATTCGCGGTAGATACCCAGGGGAGCCATCCACTCTTCACGGACCTCGGTGACCCGTGCGAAAGCAGGTCCCCGGCTGACCGAGCGGATCAGTTCACGCAGCTGCAATTCGGTTCCTTCCGCCTCCAACTCCACATTGCCGTCATGAAGATTACGGACCCAGCCGGTAACACCGATGCGAACGGCTTCATCATAAACATAGTACCGAAATCCGACTCCCTGCACCCGTCCTGCGACGATCAGGTGAACCCGCTTTTGCTGTTTCTCATCGGGCATATTTCTCTCTCCACCCCCTCATGGAAACAGATTGAATCGGATAATCCACCAGAAAGCGGCCACCCCGTCTTTCCAATTGATTTTTTTCCCCTCGCCATAATCACGACCATGGTAGGAAATCGGCACTTCGTACACCCGGCAGTGCATCTTCGCCACCTTGGCGGTGATCTCAGGCTCGAAACCGAACCGATTCGACCGGAGGTTCACTTTTCGGATCACATCCGATCGGAAGGCTTTGTAACAGGTTTCCATGTCGGTCAGGTTGAGATTGGTGCAGATATTGGAGATCAGGGTCAACAGGCGATTGGCGACATAGTGATGGAACATCAGGACTCGTCGTTCCTGACCGATGAACCGGGACCCGAACACGACATCGGCTTTATTCTCCCGAATCGGGTGGAGCAGACGTTTGTATTCGGAGGGATCATATTCGAGATCCGCATCCTGAATGATGACCACATCGCCTTTGATATGCTGAATGGCGGTACGAATAGCCGCCCCTTTCCCCTGATTTTTCTCGTGATGAACCACCGTCACGTTTCCGTCACGGATGCGCTCCAAAACCTCAGCGGTCCCATCCGTGGAGGCATCATTGACAATAATGATCTCCTTTTCGGTAGGTTCGCTCTGGACACGATACATAATTTCCTGAACCGTGTCCTGCTCATTATAGACAGGGATAATTACCGAAAGCAACATGGTATGTCCTTACCCGTATTTCCAGCATAAAAAGTTATTATAGGAATTTGCCCGACGATGGCAAGGCAGTACAGTCTTTGGTCTGCAACAGGCAGAGACCCCTGTCCTGCCGGCAACAGGCAGAGACGCCTGTCCTGCCGGCAACAGGCAGAGACGCCTGTCCTACCGGGAAAGATACTCACCCCTCCCGTTGTTCCTGACGTCTAGGGGGCTATAATTCGCCTGGAAATCAAGCGTTTTGTTCGATAGGAATCATGCCTGGAACCAACGGTTCGCTGCTCACTGTCCGTGACCTGGTCAAACATTTTGAGATCCGAAAAGGGATTTTCGGCAAGGTGCGAGAGTATGTTCGTGCGGTGGACGGGGTGAGTTTCGAGATTGCGCCGGGGGAAACACTGGGGCTTGCCGGGGAGAGCGGGTGCGGGAAAACCACGACGGGCCGCCTGATTCTTCGCCTTCTGGACGCCACATCGGGCCATGTTTCATTCAATGGCTCGCCAAACCTGTTGGGGCTTACGCAATCGGAAATGCGTCCCTACCGCAAAGAGATGCAGATCATTTTTCAGGACCCGTATTCCTCGCTTAATCCGCGCCTGACAGTGGGAAGCACAATCTCGGAGCCGTTGAAGATTTTCGGCCTCGCGAAGACCCGCGAGGAACGTCGCGCCCGGTGTGTGGAACTATTGAACGCGGTGGGGCTGGAGGAAGACCATTTGAGTCGATACCCGCACGAGTTCAGCGGCGGCCAGCGTCAGCGCATCGGCATTGCGCGGGCGTTGTCGGTCGAGCCATCGCTGATTATTGCCGATGAACCGGTCTCCGCGCTGGATGTTTCCATTCAGGCACAGATTGTCAATCTGCTCATCGACCTGCGGAACCGGCTGGGTTTGAGTTACCTGTTTATCGCGCACGATCTTTCCATTGTGAAACATATCAGCCACCGGGTCGCGATTATGTACCTGGGGAGGATTGTGGAGTTGGCTGGTAAAGAAGAACTGTATTGCCGTCCGCTACATCCGTATACGCACGCATTACTCGCGGCGGTTCCTGTACCGGACCCCGCAAAGCGTAAACAAAAGCAACTGCTGGAAGGCGATGTGCCCAGTCCCGTGAGTCCCCCGCCGGGATGCCGGTTTCATCCCCGCTGTGCGCAAAAATTCGACCCGTGCGACAAGATCGAGCCTCCGCTTGTAGATATCGGCGGGCATTGCATTGCCTGTCATCTTTATCCCGAAGGAAGTTCCCTTCCGGAACCGGTCGCATGAGAGATCTCTGCATGACTCATTCCAATTCGGCCTCTCACCCACAATCCACGCATACGGAACGTCTACTTGTAATTACATTATTTATCCTTGCCGCTGTGGTTCGGTTGGCGACCATTCACTGCGGGACAAATGTAGACGAAGGCGTGTATTGGGTGGAGGGGCGGGAGATCACAAAAGGGTACCTGATTTATCGAGACACACAGTTTAACAAAACACCGCTGGTCGCTTTTGTATCCGCGCCGTTCTTTCTGCTCGGATCGACCCCGATTCTCCCGATGCGGGTGGTCATGATCGCGTTCAGCCTGCTGGCGCTGTGTGCGGTCTATCGACTGGCGAAGGAATTATTCGGACCGTCGGCCGCCCTGGCGACGCTGGTCCTGATGGCCCTGGAACCGTATTCCTGTGTGTGGGCGAAGTATCTGCACACCTCCACCTGGGCGCCGTGGTTTGAAGCCGGAGTCTTTCTCCTTTTAATCCCGGGGTTGAAACACAGTCAGCGTAATTGGATTACGGCGTCCGGGGTGTTGCTTGGGATCTATGCCTTGTCGAAACAGTCGGCTATTTTTGTGTTGGTTCCCGGAATCTGCGCCTGGTTTCTGTTTGCACCGGAACGGAATATTCGGAGTTTTGTAACGGATATGGCGCAGTGGGCGGGAGGAGTGTTGCTGGTTCTTGCCCCGTTTTTTCTCCTTTTCGCATTGGCCGGCGCGTTGGAGGAGCTGTGGCACGATATCTGGACGGCCCATCACAAAATGGCGGGCGCATTTGCAGATCACACTACCGCGTTTCGCTGGGGGGAATGGCGGTCCATGGTTTACCTTGCGCCGGTGTTCTGGCTGTTGCCGTTCGGATCCCTGCTGTTATTGTGGGGAAAGAAACGGCGCGAAACACTATTCGTATGGGTATGGCTGATTGTAGTGTTTTATGGAAATACATTTTTTATCAGCCATGTCTGGAGACATTACTTTTTGGTTTCCATGGTCCCGGCAGCGATTCTGGCGGGGGCATTTTATGGGTTAGTCGTCGGAGAAATCGAGAAAGTAAAGATCGAGCCGAGATACAGAAAGGCGCTGCCCTGTGTGGGAGCGGCGGTCCTTGCTTTCGGCATAACCGTTTTCTGGTCGAGAAACGACTGGTTTTATCCGGGGCTTACCCTGGAACAGGAAAAGCAACTGGCAGCGTTTGTCGCACGGGCCTGTCCGGAACCATATTGCCTGAACCTGACGAATCCCGCAATGTATGTCTGGACCGACAAGGAAATGCCCCCGGCGAAACGTAACGGCCACACAACAAGAATGCCGTTCTTTATGACAATTGCCGGGCGGGGATACCTGAGCGCGGAAGACATGAAGAACACCGTGGAGGGGTGGCGGGATGTGCCGATTGGCTGCGTGATCGCGTACGACAAGTATTTACGCCAGATCATGGAAGATCCTCTGATGCAGCCGCTGCGGGATTGGCTGCTGGAGTACTTCCGACCGCCCAGACGGGTTAGTGTCGGGGAAAGTTACTACGGCTGGTTCTTCCTGTTTGAGAGGAAGCGGGAGTAGCAGAGACCAGCGCTGTGTAACCGAATAGTCTTTAGAATATCGTCATTGCGAGCGAAGCGTGGCAATCTCGGCGTTCTAACGCGGAATCCCGGCCCTTCAACAATCTCAGGAACCGGGACTGAGGCTGAGATCGCCACGTCGCCGCCCTTCCAGTCGGCCAGGCGTCCCTGCCTGGCAGATAAGTAGGCCAGGCGTCTCTGCCTGGCAGCTAAGTAGGCCAGGCGTCCCTGCCTGGCAGCTAAGTAGGCCAGGCGTCTCTGCCTGGCAGCTAAGTAGGCCAGGCGTCTCTGCCTGGCAGCTAAGTAGGCCAGGCGTCCCTGCCTGGCAGCTACCAGTAGGCCAGGCGTCTCTGCCTGGCAGCTACCAGTAGGCCAGGCGTCTCTGCCTGGCAGCTAAGTAGGCCAGGCGTCCCTGCCTGGCAAAGAAGGGCGGGAAACACACTTTCTTCACCCAATCGCCGACCGTGACCGGATCGATTCTGCAGGATGGTGCAAAGGACGGGATCCACAAGCGTTATTGTCTCCGGAGCTGAGATACTTCTGTTCTGCGCGGTGATTTCGATGGAGCCGATCTCGAGGTCGGGATTCAACCGGAACCAGATTTCGCCGGTGTACCCATCCACAGGGGATTGTTCATTCCGTTTGTCTACCAGGAAGATCTCACGATTGATTACGTGGCCACTTGTGTCACAGGCCGTGGCCCTGACTAACAGGGGAGATTCTTTCTTCATAATTCCGGTAATGAAGTCGGACAAGCAAGTACTCGGCGGCAGGTTGTGAAAGACGATGGTTTCACCGGACGGAATGAGCAGTTCGGGAAGATCCTCTACTTTCGCTCCTTGTCCGGTGACGGATACCATATTTGCCTCGATGCGAACAGCCAGGATGTTCGGCTGTCCCAGAGTCTTTTTGAACACTCTCCAGGAAGGCCATTTTTCCATTCCGGCGATATTGTAAAACGATTTACAAAGGCGATATCTGTCATGGATCTGAAGACCTGACTCCAAAAGACCATGCCGGGCGATCCAGGTCGGCTTGGTATTCTGGACCGTTTCGACCAGTTTTCGACCGTAATCGAGAACCACTCGTGAGTTCAGGCCGGAAATATCAATCGTGTACAGGCGGGAATTCCGCGCAAAGTGCCCGAAGCCGCAGAGCAATGTGTCCGAGGGATTGCTGTTCTCGTGAATCCAATCGCCGACCGCCATCCGCTCGGTCTCGACAACATGCAGATAATGAAGGCATCTCTGCACTGCGGCAAAGACCTGCGGAGAGCAGATCCAGAGAACGGCAGCCATGACAAGGACGCCGGCGGCTGTCGAGTATTTATGAAGCAGCGTCGGCAGAGATGTCAATAGGATGACAAGAAGTTGAAGCAGAATCAAAAACTCCGGGACGGCATAGTACCACACCATCCGTTCTTTGGGGTTGTAAAAATAGTACAGAATGAGGTAGCCAATAACTGCAAATCCGTATACAGGAATATCGGTTGCTTTTCGGTATTCCTTTCTGGAAAGGCACAATACTGTGTAGAATATAAACAGGATCAGCGCTGCATATATCATCGTATTAGACAATGCGAAGGAGAGAAGATACGGAAACCAGTGGTCGGAGAGATTCTTGTGATAATAATACTTTGCCACGGCAGTATGCGGAACCGGACCGTCGAAGACAATATACGTAAAAATAACCCAGACAAGCCCCGGAAGGATACCGAAGAACAGCAAATCTTTAGCAATGGCGCGCACTGGAATCGGTGCGGGATCGAGCCAATTGCGAATCAGGAAGGCAACGGCAAGGACAACACAGATCGGGGCGGCGTCAAGTTTTGAGATCGCCGCCAACAATAATGCACTCCAAAAATACTTTGATTTTCCATAAAGCAAAAGAAAGAAGCAAAACAGGATGATGGAAAGATGCAGCGGTGTCTCGAGTCCCTGTTTGATGCAAATCACAAAACTGGGTGAGCAAAGCATCAGAACAAACCAGGCAGAATAGATGAGAATCTGTTTGTCCGAGTAACGTGAAAGCAATCGCAGGGAGAGAAAAGATGTAAAAAATAGACCGATAAAATTGGAAGCAAACAGACTGTTGAGGGGAGAAAAAATGTGGGTAAAGGCGAATAAGCCTGCAACGATGCCGTGGATAAAACCCGAAATGCCGAAAATCGGGCCATCACCTGGATTATAGGTATAGAAATACCCATCCGCAAAATTGTCCATATATTTGAGGATAATCCCGGCATCATCCCAGACTACATTTGTCGGCCAGAAAATGAAAAACAGAATAGAAAAAACAAGCGAGGCGAGAATCTGCAAGGTGATCTCGCGGTCCGCTTTAGAAATGTAGTCAAGCCAGCCGGGCATATTCAATATCCTGTAAGGAAATTCCATTTGCAGAGTCATGTTATTGCGAGCGCAACTTGGCAATCTCATATCGGGTCATCGACAGGCAGGGACGCCTGTCCCACCAGTAGGCCAGGCGTCCCTGCCTGTCCCACCAGTAGGCCAGGCGTCCCTGCCTGGCAGCCACCGTAGGCCAGGCGTCCCTGCCTGGCATCTACCCAGTAGGCCAGGCGTCCCTGCCTGGCAGCCACCGTAGGCCAGGCGTCCCTGCCTGGCAGCCACCGTAGGCCAGGCGTCCCTGCCTGGCATCTACCCAGTAGGCCAAGGCGTCCCTGCCTGGCAGCCACCGTAGGCCAGGCGTCCCTGCCTAGCATCTACCCAGTAGGCCAGGCGTCTCTGCCTGGCAGCCACCCGTAGGCCAGGCGTCCCTGCCTGGCAGCCACCAGTAGGCCAGGCGTCCCTGCCTGGCAGCCACCGTAGGCCAGGCGTCCCTGCCTGTCCCACCAGTAGGCCAGGCGTCTCTGCCTGGCAGCTACCAGTAGGCCAGGCGTCTCTGCCTGGCAGCTACCAGTAGGCCAGGCGTCTCTGCCTGGCAGCCACCCAGTAGGCCAGGCGTCTCTGCCTGGCAGCCACCCAGTAGGCCAGGCGTCCCTGCCTGGCAGCCACCCAGTAGGCCAGGCGTCTCTGCCTGGCATCTACGGCGTCCCTGCCTGGCAAAAAAGGGAGGCTCGCAATGACATTGTCCTGTCATTTCGACCGAAGGCAGAAATCTCCGCGAGCGATTGAACCTTTCCGACCTGTGAGAGAATTTCTGACCTTTATTGTTGCAGCTGCAATCCCCCCCAGCAAGACGATCCCCGATAGACAGCACGCCAGATAGAAGATTATGGGCCGATAACGCAGGCGCAGGATTCCCGCCTCACCGTGAATGGGAATCGCCATGAATGCGTGGTCCGCCCGCAGAACGGGCACGGACCCACCGTTCATTTCGGCACGCCACCAGGGACTATAGCCCTCAGTCACAATAAGAAATCCCTCGGTATTCGGCGAGATCTGGAAGAGGATTTCATCGGAGGAAGGGCGTTCGATGGTGATGGAGATTGCCTCCTCCCGGTTAGAGACCATGCAGTCTGAAGGAGGGAATTGGTCAAACAGGACTGTTTCGCGCAGGTTGATCTGACCGGAGATCATGATCTCGATTCGTTCGGTTGCGTCAGAAATCAATTCCCAATGCGTTGCGATCCAGGCGGGTGGGAATGCCGTGGGATTCTCAAAGACCTCGACACCGTTATTCTCAAATATGCGCGGATAAATCTCCCGCTCGGTATCGGTCAGCATCATCTCTATCGGCGACCACTCACCACGGGGCGCGTCGCAACGAAAGGCAACGGAGGTCGCCTCGATGGGCGGATCGACTGCCCATCGCGCCCAATAACTCACCGCCGGGCGATATCCCCGGATATACGGCACGGGCCACCAGTGAAAGACCTGCGCCTGTCGAAATCCGCGCGCGTCCTCCGGCAGAAAGTCGGCAAGGTCACTACCGTAGCGCACCGGAAATTCCCGGAACTCGCCGGACACATTGCGAATTTCAATCGTGCCGATAACTGTGTCATCCGGCAATCCAGACATGTCCCTGCACGTGTGCCGGATGAACAGGCGATCGGTTCGTATCGGATCGGACAGGGATAATGCCTTCCGTTCGCCGGATTTGAGAATCACTTGGGGGAGTTTGCACAAACGATCCGCAGGATTACCGATGATCGTCTCTACACCCAGAAAATCAATCAATCGCGGCGGGGCGGTCTCCAACTGAACATTGCGGAGAGCATTGGAGGCGCGCGATTGGCCTGCCCATGCTCGAATCAGTTCTCCATACTGTCTCGGATAGACCGGCTCGTAGCCCTGGATTTCCCGCAGACGAAAGATTTCCGGAAATCGGTGTGCCAAATGCGGAGCATTCCACGCGCAACGCACATCGCCCGAATCGGAAATGGCTTTCGAATGTCCCAGTACCCTTCCCTGCTGCACACGATAACGTTCCTGGACCCATCGAACCGCAGGCGGCGGGTCGAAAAAATTCGGCGATGTGTATTCAACAAAAAAGCGCGGAGTTACATAGAACATCTGGACCAACATCAATACGGCGATCCCCGCCAGGTGAGGCGCATATCCCCACGCCCGGTGAGCAGGCAACCATAACACCAGCGCTGTGAGAGACACACCGAAGAGCGCCAAGGCAATCATCAGTTCCATGTCCGGCACGGCGTTCGCATCGAAGGTTGCGGTAAAAGCCGGATTTCTTAGAGAAAGAAGCCAGAGCGAATGTTTGAACGCGAGATGCACAAGTAATGCAAAACAACCCACTATGCAAAGCACAAACGCCGGCAGGAACCATTTGCGTAAAACGCCGGCACGCAAAATGCGCTCTGCGCCGAAAGCGATCAGAACTGGAATCGACCAGGCCGCCATCAAAAGCGCGCGGTTGGGCAGGTTGAGGTACGCGGCCCCCGGAACGAAACGATGGAACAGCGGGTAGACCGGTGTATTCGGCCCCAATGCAAACAGGAATCCGACCGCAGTGGCTGTCAGCAAGGCCCATGTTTCACGCCGTCCTTTTCGCGCGACGACGCCGAAACCGGCAAGAATCAGGCCCGTGATGCTGAAGAACAGCGTGCCTTCCCACGGGTCCAGACGGGTTACCTTGGGTTGGGTCAGGCCGCAGAGCAAAACGCCGGGAAAATCGCGCAATGCGAGCGCGCCCTGGTAAGCCTCTTCAGGGCCGAGCGGCGCACGATTCGAACGTGAGAGGTACTCGGCGGCGGGCATCCAGGACCATGCGGAAAGACCGGCAGCAACGACAATGATAATCAGCGCGTACTGCGCCGTTTGGCGATCAATATGGAAACGACGTATCCACGCCCAGAAAAACAAACAAAGCATGGCGGAATAAATGACGGGGTGCGGCGCACCGGCTCCCACAATCAGCGCACCAAACACACCCGCGAGGATCACCCAGCACAGGGAGTTACGCTCCAATCCGTTGAGAAATGCAAGCAGGAGAAACGGAATCCAGGCATTGCCCTCCATGTTGCCGAGATTAACCGCCTTGCACCACCAGAACGAACCGCCCGCACACCCCAGAGCGCCCACGAATGAGGCAAGAACGCCACAATCGAGGAAACGACAAAGAAAATAAACGCCGATCACTCCCGCTGCCAAATGCCCGATCAGCAAAACCGCGTATGCTCGCGGCGCAGGCAGGAAACTCAATAGGATGTTTGGCGGATACAACAGCTGCGATTGGGGATTGCCATCTCTGGGAAATCCGCAAAAAAGGTAGGGGTCCCATAGTCCGACGAACGGGTCCTGAGAGATTGCCCGCAAGGGATAGAAGAAAAGCAGGGTATCTTCATCGAGAGGCAGACGCCCTTCAAACGCAATCGGCGAATGAAGCCCCATCACCACACATAACAATAGAAACACCGCCAACAGGTCGGGTCGGCGAAGAATAGAAGGCGTGTCGCACCAATTCAATGGGGCCATCGCATGCATGAGGGAATGAGAACAGAATGGACAGGGGAAGGGCAAGGGTTGGATAGGAAGCAGGGGCACGTTGCAACGTGCCCCTGCGATAAAACAAATTGGGAGAACAAGGAAATCTATTCCATCCAGTCGGCGGTCGTAAGCTGGGGTTGAAGGTCATTCACGGAATCACGGACACGAAAAGGAACATACCCGCACAAGAAACACTTATCGGTCGCCTCCAATTCGCGTGTGCCATCTTCCCCATCGACAGAGAAAGAGTGATAGGCGGTGGAAACAATCGCCCCGCATTGCGCGCATCGATAATAAGATATTTGTGACATGATCCCTTAACCTCAATGCACTGATTTCCATTCATTTCAAATGGCTTTCGCGAGCGAAACGACCTATCGCTTTCACTTCTTCGCTACACCATCATTATACCTATAAAAAGCCTTCAAGGGAAGCGCTTTGATGAAAATTGTTCACCGGGGCGCAATCCCTTTGTTTCATTTGACTTGCAGTTTGTGGCGCGGTATATCTGGTTTTGACAAGAGATTGAGAGGCCGATGACAAGTGCAGATATGACACGTTCTGCAGATATCATCCGGCAGAAAAACATTCCGCGACAATCTCATCATTGAGCGGTTCCATGCACCTGACATTGATCAATGGTCCGTGGTTTTTCGGCAAGCGCCTGGAATTCCTTTCGCAGAATCTTGGCCTGGCCTGCCTGGCGGCCTGTCTGCGTGAGGCGGGTCACGAGGTAACAATTCTGGATGCGGTGGCCGAGGCGCCGACCAAAAGAATCCGCGTTCCGTTGAAATATCAAACGGTCTATCGCTGGGGACTGGATTATCTTGAAATTGTTCAACGGATTCCGGCGCACACAAAAGCGATCGGAATCACGGTTCCGTTCACAAACAACCGTATCATCGCACGGGAATTATCCTCGGCGATCAAGAATCGTTTCCCCGATATCCCGCTTCTTCTGGGCGGAGTGTTTCCCTCCACGCAACCGGCGGATGCCCTTTTCCCAACTGTGGATTATGTAATTCGCGGCGAAGGGGAACATGCCATTGTGGCATTCGCCGACGGAGTTTCTCCCGAAAAGATTCCAGGATTTGTTTTTCGAAGGGACGGGGAGATTGTGGAGACCGGCCCGGTCGCATTCGAACGGAATCCCGATCGGTTCCCCTTTCCGGCGCGGGATTTGTTGCCCATGGAGACTTATGTGCGGCATTCGCCTCGCGGGCTGATCGGCAGACGTTCGGCCTCGCTGATCTCATCGCGGGGATGTCCGTTTCAATGCAATTATTGCTCGGTGCATCCGGTCGCGGGGCGATTGTGGCGGCCGCGTGCGCCGGAACGGGTGCTTCAGGAAATCGACCAACTGATCGAGCAATGGCACATCAATCATCTTGAATTTGAAGACGACAACATGACCATTGACCTGGATCGTGTCAAAACCATCCTGAACGGGTTGATTGAACGTAAAAAGAAAGGGATCCCGCTCACGTGGGAGAATCCCAACGGGATTCGAACCGAGACGCTGGATGAGGAATTTGTGGCAATGTGCCCCCCATCCGGTAATCGAACGCTGTACCTTCCGGTGGAGCACGGCAGCCGGGAAATGCTGAAAAAGATGAACAAAATGCAAAACCTGCAGGCGGTGGAACGTGTGATCGGCTGGTGCGGGAAGCACGGTGTTCGCACGGTGATCTTTTTCATCGTCGGATATCCCGGCGAAACGGACGCCCTCTGGCGTGAGGGATGGGAATACGCGCGAAAACTTCGGCGACTTGGTGCGACGCGTTTTGAGGTGTTCATCGCAAAACCGTATCCCGGAACTCCTATGTATGAGGAATGCAGGGCCAGGAATTACCTCATCCATCCCGATGGGGAGAACGTGGTGTATGACATGGATTTTGCGGGAGTGCGGACTCCGGAGTTTACCGAATGGGAAGTCCTGCGCAGACGGCGGGTGATGAAATGGGATCTCAATCCGAAGTCCGCGACTCTCAAGTCAGCGATCTCCGGTATCCTTCCCGCCTGTCTGTTTCAACGGCTGAAGGCCATTCAGGAACATTGGATAGGACCGAAGGGTGAATTAAGAATTAAAGATTGAAGAATAAGGGGAGAGAACGGAAAAAAAGAGGGGTGGGTTGGAGGAAAAGAAGTGGAATACGATTTGTGTCGAAAAAGGCGTAGAATGTTTCTGCTTGACACGAAATCAGGGAGTAATTAGACTTATTATGAAGGAGAAGATCATTGGAAACTGATAGTTTGCCGGAAACATCTGGAATGGACTTGTTTGCAGGCCCGGATGCCTGTTCCGTTCCAAATTCACATCCCGCACGCCGTAAATCAATAGAAAAAAGCATTTTAACCGTTGCGAAGGCGGGCGGATCAACTGCCCGATGAGTATAGAACCCACCACTGAAACTTCGTACACCTTCAAACTGCTGAACGCACAAGAGGCATTGAGCCTGTTCGGGCGCCAGGATCAGCATTTGCGGATGATCCAGGAACGTTTTGCGGCAAACATTGTGGCGCGGGGGGACGAGATCAAGATTACGGGAGTCGCCGGGGATGTCGCGCGTGTCGTGGACCTGTTCGACCAGCTGCTGGTGTTGTTACGCCGAGGAGAGAAAATTCGTCGGCAAGAGATCCAGTATGCATTGGACATGCAGAGCGAACCGGGGAAACCGGCCATTTCGGATTACATTGGGAAATCGCCGCTCGCTTTGCGCGCGAAACGAGGAACCATCAAGGCAAAGACTATCAACCAGCATCGCTACATGGAGGCGATTGCGAATAACGACATTGTATTCTGTATCGGCCCGGCGGGAACCGGTAAAACCTATCTGGCGGTAGCGGCGGCAGTTGCCGCCCTGGAGCGGCGGGAAGTGCGGCGGATCATCTTGACGCGCCCCGCTGTCGAAGCCGGAGAGTCGCTCGGTTTCCTTCCAGGAGACTTGCAAGCCAAAGTCGATCCGTATCTCAGACCGCTCTACGATGCCTTGTATGACATGCTGGACGCCGAAACGGTCCGCCGGTATGTCGACCAGAGAATTGTTGAAATCGCTCCGTTGGCCTACATGCGCGGTCGCACCCTCAATAGTTCCTTCGTGATCCTGGATGAGGGCCAGAATACCACATCCGAACAGATGAAGATGTTTGTGACTCGCCTGGGAATGCAATCCAAAGCGATTATTACGGGCGATATTACTCAGATCGACTTGCCTTTAAACCGGAGGAGCGGGCTGGTGGAGGTGTGTGGTATCCTGGAGGGCATTCAAGGCATTTCCTTTGTATACTTCTCCCATCAAGACGTCGTCCGGCACCCGCTGGTTCAGCAGATCGTGGCGGCATACGGGCGGTATACGGCTGCAAAGGAGAATGGCGACAGGAACGGCGGACAAGTCCGGGTGGAAGCGGAAAGGAACGATTGATGCGCTGGCCGGGTATACCGCACCTGCGTAAATGGACCCGCAGCACAAGAAATGGAAACGGGGGCGGTATCGTTCTGCGGTTCCGGGAAATTCGCGCCTTTTTCACAAAGCAATCGCTTCGGTTTCTGCGCGGCTGCATTGTGCTCGCGATGATGATCTGCCTGTTTCTGCTGGCTCGTCCCTCCGGGTCCAGCTATCTCCGAGGGCTGAAAGAAGGGGATATCCCCAGCCGTCCCATTAAGGCCGCGTTCGCCTTCGAATACGAAGACAAAGACGAAACGGAAAAGAGGCGCGCGGAAGCCGCCGCTCAAGTCCGACCGGTTTACCGGATTGCCGATGATGTCATCCGTGGGACCTCTGCAACGTACGTTGCCCTGGTGGCACGACTGAAGGAACTCGACGAGCAGCCGATCGACGTCGGTTCGCTTCAGAAATGGGTCGCCTCTGTTGAGCAGGACCTGCATATTCAACTTGACAACAAACTATATGGAAATCTGCCGGCCACTGCGGGATTGTCTGCCGGTCCGTCGGGAACCTGGGCCGCGCTCCTGGAGTATCGAAAATATGAAAGTTTCTGGTCGGCGCTGGGAAGAATTATCGATAAACAACTGACAGAGGGAATTGTCGATGACCGGGCGCCGATCGACCTGTCCCGTGCAAAAGCGGACTTGGCGACAGAGAAAAACCTCCACATGGGCATCATTCTGAGATCAGTGGACGGAGAGGAGTTCCTGCAAACCAACACAGACTCCTTATTGACTCTGCAAGAGTTCTACAGCCTCGCCGAAGAGACTCTTCGGAAAGAATTTCCCGGCGAGCAGCTGGAGATTCTGCGAAGGCTGGGACGGGATATTCTCGAAGCGATCGTAACCGCTCCGACATTGATTTATCTGCGAGAGGACACAGAGAAACGGAAAGAGCAGGCACGGGCCGAAGTCGCGCCGGTCATGGTTCCGATCAAGGAGGGGATGCTTCTTGTCGCCGAAGGAGAGCAAATCTCGGCGAGACAGGTGATGATTCTGCAGGCTTACCAGCAACTGTTGGGCCTGTCGTGGGTTTCCGAGATCGGGTTGTTTATTCTGGCGCTGGGCACCAGCCTGATTATTCTGGCTTACCTGCGTCGCTATCACCGTCCCCTGTCGAGAAATCCGCGGCAGATGGCCGTCATTTTGTTGATTTTTGTCCTGGCGCTGACCTTGGCGCGAATCGCGTCCTACCTGGCGCGTTTGACACCCGATCTGGAAGACGTGGGGTTTGCCGTGCCGATCGGCGCATTGGGTGTGCTGATCGCGCTATTGGCAAGCGGTCGCCTGGCGGCGTTCCTTGTTGCGATGGGATCGGTTTATGCCGGTTTGATCTACGGCGCGGATTCGATGGAATACGATCTGCGTTTCACCATGGTCGGGGCCTGGTCCGGATTTGCGGCAATTATGGCCGTCCACGGGATTCGTCAGCGCAGCGATCTGTATCGCGCAGGGTTCCTCGTGGCAATCACGTCCGTGCTGATAATCCTGGCCCTGAATGTGCTGGATATCCAGGATTTCGACCATCTGAGCCGCGAGATGGACCGGATGAAATGGACCCTGCAATGGGGACTGGTAAACGGCGCGCTGGTGTTCATGCTCTCCATTGCCACCCTGCCGCTGTTCGAAGACATGCTGGGAGTCACGACAGACATCAAACTTCTGGAACTGGGCCAGAAAACCCCCCTCTTGCAGAGACTGGAAAAAGAGGCTCCGGGAACATACCAGCACACGATGACGGTTTCCACATTGGCGGAATCGGCCGCCGAAGCCATCGGAGCGAACGCGCTGCTCACACGAGTGGGGGCCTACTATCATGACATTGGAAAGATAATCAAACCGACCTATTTCACCGAGAACCAGCAGACCGCTGCCGACAAGGCCCGTCATGCGAAACTCCGGCCGCAGATGAGTGTGCTGGTCATACGGAACCACGTCAAATACGGCCTGGAACTGGCCAGGGAATACAAACTGCCGAAAGTCATCCAGGACTTCATTCCGGAGCATCACGGGACTACGCTGATTGCCTATTTCTACAATCAGGTTCTGGCCGCACAACCGTCAGAAGCCGTCCGCGAAGAAGATTTTCGATATCCGGGACCGAAACCAAGAAGCAAAGAGACCGCCATTGTCATGCTGGCCGACAGCATCGAAGCAGTTTCGCGAACTCTCTCGGAGCCGAACGAAGGACAAATCCGAGCCACCGTCCAAAAAATTGTCAACGACCGATTTTTCGACGGCCAGTTCGATGAGTGCAAGCTGACGCTGGCGGACCTCCGCAAATTGGTGGATTCGTTCTCCGAAAGCCTGACACACATGTTGCACCAGCGGATCAAGTATCCTCCCCGCCCACCTAAGAAAGGAGGACCGGTAGACCCCGATGCGGAAGAGGATACCCCGCTTTCCCGAGCGCCGAGGCTGGGGGTGGCATAAAAATTAAACCGCTTTGTGTTTCCCCCAATTTCGGAAAAGAAGGTCTCGGGATCACTCGAAAGTTCTGAGACAGTTACAGAAAAATAAGCCTGAGCATCGGACAATCTATGGAAATCGATATTCTGTACGACATTTCATGCCCGGAAATTGACGCCGTTCCATTGCGTGAAGCTCTCGAAACGGCCCTGCGGTCCGGTGGAGAGACCGATGTGGAATTGTCGGTATCGCTCGTGAACGACGAGACCATTCAGGATCTGTCTCGGCGCTACTTGGACAAAGACGCGCCAACCGATGTATTATCATTTCCCCAACGCGATGAGTTCGACCGCACAAGCCGTCACTTGGGTGACATTGTGATATCCGCCGACACGGCACGTCGACAGGCCGCCTCGGCAGGACACAGCGTTCAAGAGGAAGTTCATTACCTGGCCGAGCATGGACTTCTCCATCTCCTGGGATTCGAGCATCATGGAGCGGGCCACGAGGAATGGAACCGAGCCGCTATCCGGTTCGGACTTTCCCATCACGTTATAGACTTGGAAAGGACGGAGTGAGTCCGATCGAGGAAAGGAGAGAATGTCTTCTCCGTAAACCCATCGGCAATATTGTGGACAATACTTTCTTTTTCAGTATCTCGATTCCGGGGTTCTTTATCCTGCTGGTTCTATCGGCTTTTTTTTCGGCCTCGGAGACCGCGTTGACTTCGATGACGAAGCTGCGTATCAAAGGCCTGTTCAATGAAGGGACCGGTTCGTACAAGAAACTGGAACCCTGGCTTCACGATCCCAACCAATACCTGGTCACCATTCTGGTCGGGAACAATATCGTGAACATCGCCGCTTCCGTTCTGGCGACCGGGATATTCACGCGACTTCTGGAACAATACGGCTGGGATCACACCGGTGCGGCGGGGGGTGGGCTGGCATTCGGCACAGTGACCCTGCTGCTCCTGGTCTTCGGGGAGATCACCCCCAAGACATTCGCGAAACAACATGCGGAACGTATCGCGGTCCTGGTGATTCGCCCGCTGGATCGGCTTTATTACATCTTGTATCCGTTCATCCTGATGTTTCTGGCGATCTCCAACGCATTGATTCGACTTCTGGGCGGCCAGACGGTCAAAGAAGTGCCCATTGTCACCGCCGAGGACGTACGCACGCTCATCGAGGTGAGTGAGCGGGAGGGACTGATCGAAGAGGAAGAACGGGAGATGATTCATCACATCATCGACTTCGAGGATACCGTGGTGCGCGAGATCATGACTCCTCGCGTCGATATCCAGGCTCTCGACGTGGAGACCCCGTATGACCAGGTGCGAAAAGCGGTCATCGAGGGGGGGCACTCGCGGATTCCCGTCCATGACGGCGACATCGACCGGGTTATCGGCGTTCTTTACGCAAAAGACCTTTTGGCCTTTCAGTATTCCGATGGGAAGGAGTGGCAACTGCGCGATATTGTTCGACCCGCGCTGTTCATCCCCGAAAGTAAGAAAGTACACGACCTTCTTCAGACCTTTCGGCAGGAACGCACTCACATTGCGATGGTGGTAGACGAGTATGGCGGGATCGCCGGGCTGGTAACCATCGAGGATGTGCTGGAGGAAATTGTCGGCGAAATCCAGGATGAACACGATAAAGAAGTGCCGGATTACTATGTCGGGAAAAACGGCGAAATCATCGCGAACGCGAAAGTAGACATAGACGTTCTCCGGGAGGATCTGGACCTGGATCTTTCCTTGCCCGATGCGGAGTTCGAAACCCTGGGGGGATTTATTACCTGTTTCCTGGGAGATCTGCCGCGCACGGGCCAGGTGATTGTATACGGCACGATTGAAATGACGATTCTCGACGCGGATAATCGGCGTATTAAGCGGGTAAAACTGGTCCGACGGCCCTCCGAGGAACATCCGGGGAACGAAACACAAGACGGATGAACAAAATCAACCCCGATGAGGGGGGCGGTGTAGATATGGGATGAAGGCCGGTGAATCCCCCACCTCGACTCTTTCCTCGAGGGAGAGGGAACCGATGAATCAGTACTACACGAATAGAGGATAAATGTTTAAGAATTCACTTCGAGATCTTCGGAATTACTTTATCAGCGGCTTGTTTATCGTGGTTCCTATCGGGGTCACGATATACATAATCTGGGGAATATTCAATTATCTGGATGAATGGCTTCGGGAATCGAGGTTACTTGACAATACGCTCAGCTCGTTCGGTATCCCAGACAAGTTTCCCCGGTATGGTGTCGGCTTCCTGACTACCATCGTCCTGATTATCGCAGTCGGTTTTCTGGGACGGCTTTACGTCGGCAAGAAAATGCTGCTTCTTGTGGAATATGTTCTTTCGCGCATTCCTGTAGTCAATTGGTTATACAACCTGATTAAGCAGATCAGTTATGCCTTTTTCGGCAAGAATCGGCGAGTCTTTCAACAGGCCGTGCTTGTCGAATATCCGCGAAAAGGCATCTATGCGATTGCGTTTCTTGTCGCCCCAGAAGACGGCCCGATCAGTCGAAGTGTCGGCCGGGACCTCAGCTATGTTTTTCTGGCTACAACCCCCAATCCCACATCCGGCTTCCTGCTGCTGGTTCCCAATGATCAGATCATCCCGGTGAACATCACTGTGGAGCAAGCCGTGAAAATGGTAATTTCGTCGGGGATGGTATGTTCCGATACTTCCACGTGGTTACCGAAGAAGGAAGAGGATGCGGAAGCGCGTCAGGAACCCGAAAACGGTTCTTTCATAAAGAGAACGGGAACAATCTGAATATCAATCCATGAACGAGGTGAATCGATGAAACTGGCGTATGTGGAATGTCAAGGCAGACGATTGTTGGCGACACCCCGAGATTCATATAATCCCGAAGGCGACTTATTAGATCTGTCTCGTGCGGCAGCCTCTTATGCTGCGGCACGCGGTCTGGAATTGAAATACACGGACTCGGTCGTAGATTTTCTGACCGGTGAGTACAGCGCTCCGAAAGCCCGGAAACAATTAGTCGATTTCATTGAACAACATCACCTGACCGACGAGTTAACGATAGCCGGTCCGGTCCGATTCCTTCCGCCGGTTCCCTGCCCCCAGAAGATTTTAGCCATGGGACGTAACTACGCGGCGCACGCCGCCGAAAGCAATCTCAGCGTTCCGAAAGAACCGATTATTTTCTGCAAGTCTCCCATGTCGGTGATCGGGCATGAGGACCCGGTCGTCATTCCACCGGATACCGGAAGAGTAGATCATGAGATTGAGCTCGCCGTGATTATCGGTAAACGGGGATACCGGGTTAACCGAACACAAGCCGCGCAAATGATTGCAGGGTACACGATTCTGAACGATGTAACCGCGCGGGCCATGCAGAGTAAGGACATGGCCGAGGCCGGCCCATGGTTCCGGTCCAAATCGTTCGATACCTTCTGCCCCACAGGGCCGTGGGTCGTCACGCCGGACGACATGCCGGACCCGCTGCATGTGGATCTCGAACTGCGTGTCAATGACGATGTGCGTCAGTCCTCCAACACCCGGTATATGATCTTCGATATTCCCTTTGTGCTGGAATTCATAACTCAATGGATTACAATGGTTCCGGGAGATATTCTCTCTACCGGAACACCCGAAGGGATCAGCGAGGTCCACCCGGGCGAGGTAATGAGCGCGAAGATCCAGGGAATTGGGACACTGCGCAACCCGGTGAAATCGCTCAAATGAGCAGTTGTGCGATATCCTGATCGGCTACCGTTTTGCCGGGGAAAAATGTTTCGAGACGGTTGCAGAGGCTCCGCAATTCGCGGACATTTCCGGGAAATGCGTATTCGGCTAATTTCCGCAGAGCCGAATCGCTGAGTATCGGTCTTTGTCCGCCGGATAATCGGGATAAAAAGTACTCGACCAGAATAGGAATATCTTCCGGTCGATCCCTCAGCGGCGGCATATTGATCCGAAGAACATCCAACCGGTCGAACAGGTCCATCATGAATTCCCGTTCGGCGGCGGCCCGTTGCAGGTCTCGATTCGTAGCGGCGATGATCCGTGTCTCGATTTTCATGTCGATCTTGCCGCCGATTCGTCGGATTTTGCCCTCCTCCAGGAATCGCAACAGTCTTCCCTGGCTTTCCAGGGAGAGCAGCCCGATTTCATCCAGGAATAGACTTGTGCCGTCGGCCTCCTCCAGGCGTCCGGTGACACGATTCACCGCACCGGTGAACGCCCCGCGCTCATGACCGAACAGGGTCGATTCCAGTAATGTGCCGGGCAACGCCGCGCAATCGATGAAAACCATCGGCCGTCCCCGGCGGTTCCCTGCGTCATGGATCGCGGCGGCGCAGAGATTCTTCCCGGTCCCGCGCTCTCCCAGAATCAGAACCGGGTGGTGGCTTCGGGCTACCGCGTCCACTCGATCCCGAACCGCGTCAATCGCGCACGAAATCCCCATCAGTTGATTCCTTTCATACATGGGTCCTGTCCTCCACAATGATTTTGTGAACAAAAATTACATGGACCGCTCCGCAAAAATCTTTCGCGCAAATTCTTGTTTTCTTCGCGAATTCGAGAAGATCCCGCGCCTTTCTTTCCGATATTCTCAAAGTCTTCGCAAAATGCGGAACGTACCCGCCAAACTCGACAAACTCTGCGTTTTGAAAGAGGATTCCAGTCAGCCGCCGACACAACAAACGGGCGGAAATTGAAAGGAGACAGACCATGGTACAACCCACAGAGCATTTATCGCGAAGAGAATTTGTGAAACGCGGAGCGATGGCGACCGTAACCGTCACCGCATTCAATATCCTCGGTTCCAAAGACACACGGGCCGCCGCTCCGCTGAAGATCGGGCTGATCGGGTGCGGTGGGCGAGGCAAGAATGATATCGATATGGCATTCAAAGGATCGACCGACATCCAGATCACCGCGCTGGCCGACCTGTTCCCGGACCGGATGGAAAAGGCACGGACATATTTCGCGGAAAAATACGGCGCGAAAATCGAAAAAGAGCAATGCTTTCTCGGCCTGGATGCCTATAAAAAAATGATGGAGACCGATGTGGATTGTGTTTACCTTGTGACTCCGCCGGTTTTCCGCCCGGCGATGCTGACCGCAGCGGTGGAGGCAAAGAAACATGTATTTATGGAGAAACCGGCGGCGGTGGATGCGCCGGGTGTGAGAGAGGTAATTGCGGCCGGGGAGAAAGCGAAATCTTCAGGACTTTCGATTGTCGCCGGGGTGCAGCGGCGCTTTGCGCCGAACCGCGTCCAGGCGGTCAAACGAGTACACGACGGGGCCATCGGGGAAATTGTCGCGGCGCGGGCATACTGGCTGGGCGGGGCCATCGGATTTCACGAACGGCAGCCCGAATGGACCGATTTGGAGTACCAGGTGCGAAACTGGTACCATTTCCTGTGGCTGTCCGGCGACCACATTGTCGAGCAACATGTACATAATCTGGACATGATTCACTGGGGAACTCAGCAGCATCCGGTAAAGGCTATCGGCTGCGGCGGACGCGCGTGGCAGAAACTGGGAAATATCTGGGATCACCACGCGGTAGATTTTACATTTGAGAGCGGAATGCACCTGGCGAGTATGTGCCGTCAGACCCCATACTGCGCAACCAATGTTTCCGAATTTGTAGTCGGAACAAAAGGAAGTTCGGATTTAAAGACGTTCGTGGAGGCTGACGGAAAGCGACAGGAATGGGACGCGAGCGCACCGGAGCAGGAAATAGACGAAAATCGCGCTCTTTTCAAAAGCATTCGCGAAGGCACGGGTGTGAACATGGCAAAAGATATTGCAATCAGTACCATGTATGCGATTCTGGGCCGCATGGCGGAATACAGCGGGCAAGAGGTAACCTGGGAGGAAGCCTTCAATTCCAATGAAACTCTTGCGCCTGAAAAGATCGAATTCGGCCCGATCCCATTACCCCCGGTAGCCATTCCGGGCGGTAGAGAATATGCGGGCGAGGGATGGGTGACCGGGTAAATTACCCGGTTTTACAGGTGAAATACAGTACTTGGCAAGAGCGCACATGCGTCCGTGAGGTGTCATATTTGTTCAGGATAGGTTCACGTCAAAGCGGAGACAAGGTAACCGTTCGATAAACTACGTGGTTGTGCGAGGAGCGGTTGGGTGTAAAGTAGCCATGGAGGTCAGCCATGGTGAAAAATCGAACAAAGAGAGAACGAGGCGAGGAGACGGAGCGTTCCCGGCGCTGGCGAGGGATGATGATCGCGTGGGAATGAAGCGCTCTGACACAGGCGGAGTTCTGCCGGCCGAAAGGGTGGAGCGGTTGCGGCGGTACTTGTACGGACGGAAATCGGAGAAAGGGAGAGGGGAGCCGTTACTCTTCCAGCATGCAGGGTGGTTGGAGACGCCGGAACAGGGGAGCGGTCGAGCCGGAGGTGGTCCCGCCATCCCCGGAGCCTTCCCCAAATCGGCGGAAACCGAACTTGCATGTCCGGAGAAAAACCAAGCGCGGATGAGCTATGCCGATTTCCGCGCACGCCATCTCTTCATCGGTTCGGGAGTGGTCGAAGCCGCGTGCAATACTTTCGCCACCACAAAAAAAATTAAAAAAATTGATCCGACCACTTGACATCCGGTGTAAATTGTCCTAATATACCTAGTACAATGATTATTACGGTCGATCTATCCAATCCAAAGCCGACGTATCTCCAGATTGTGGAGGGGGTTCGGCGCGCTATCGCCACCGGGGCGCTGAAACCGGGGGACCGTCTGCCCACAATCCGGGATGTTGCGGTGCAGGCGCGTGTCAATCGAAACACGGTGAGTCGCGCATACCTGGAGCTGGAACACCAAGGGCTGGTCCGCCCGCGCCAGGGGTCCGGAGTCTATGTCACCGATGACGGCCCCACGCTGGAACGGGAGGAACGAATCCGGCTTCTAAAACGCCTGACCGATGACCTCGTTGTCGAGGCGTTTCATCATCGCATCCCGACCGAGGAAGTCGTTCAGTTACTTCAGGAGAGCGCCGCCGAGCTCGGTAAGGAGACAGAATCATGACGGAATGGGCAATTGAAACAGAGCGACTCAGTCGAAAGTTCGGCAAGAAATGGGCGGTCTGGGACCTGAGCCTGTGTGTGCCGAAAGGGACAGTGTACGGGTTTCTGGGACCGAACGGCGCGGGAAAATCCACCACCATTCATGTCCTGATGGGTCTTCTTCCCGCCACCGAGGGACGCGCCAGGGTTTTGGGTATCGACTCGGCTGAGGACGACGTGGCGATCCGCCGCCGGGTGGGATATGTGGCCGAAATCCACGGATTCTACGGATGGATGAGCGTGGACGACACCATCGGCCTGGTCGCGCCGTACCACGAAAATTGGGATTGGGAGCTGTGCCGGTCGCTCAAACAGGAGTTCGGCCTGGATGGGAACAGCAAGGTGGATGCCCTGTCCAAGGGGATGCGGGCGAAATTGGCGCTGCTGTTGGCGCTGAGTTTCAAGCCGGAAATGCTGGTGCTGGACGAGCCGACCGGCGGCCTGGACCCGGCGGCGCGACGCAGCTTTATCGAGACGATCCTTGCCCGGTACCAGGAAGAAGGAAAAACCATCTTTGTCTCGTCCCACCTGCTGAATGAGTTCTCCGGCCTGATCGATCATGTCGCGTTCATCAAGGACGGCAGGATGCAGCTGGAGTCCTCCACGGACGCGCTTCACCAGCGGATGAAACGCGCGCGGCTGGTCTTTGAGAACCAGGTCCCGCCGGGATTTTCGTTCGAGGGCGCCCTGGCTGTGCGCTCGAACGGGCGGGAATGCCTGGTCACCGTGCAGCAATTCGACTCCGAACGGACGCCCAAGGCATTGGCGCAAACGGGCGCTGCAAGCGTCCAGATTGAGGAAATGACCCTGGAAGACATCTTTGTAGATTGGGTGGGAAAATGACTCTCGACGCATATCCGGTCTATCGCAAAGATCTTCGTGTGCTGGCGAAACAAGCCGTTGCGGCCCTGCTTCTGCAACTGATCTTGATGATCATCGTGCCGGTTCTGATCAGTATTCCCTCTGTCTATAACTCTCTTTTCGACATTGTTCGTCATTTCAAACCCTGGGAGATGGGCTTGCGCGACTGGTTCCCGAAAGTCCAGATCGCGATCAGCGCGGTGATTGCCCTGGCAGCGGCGGCACAGTGGTCGGTTGAGGAACGAGCGGGACAACACGACCGGTTTCTGCGACGGCTTGCGGCATCGCGAAAACGGATCTGGGGCGAGAAAGCCGCCGCCGGACTGACGATTGTCCTGGGCGTAGTCGTTCTTCAGCACCTCTGGCAGGCCATCGCCCTGACATTCGGCTGTGAATTGTGGGACCCGCAGGAATATGTCGGCCTTTATATCTTTATTGTAGCGACTACCGCATATCTTGTCGGCTTGCCGTTATCGTGCATATTCAATCAGGCCATGGGAGTAGTGCTGGTCGGATTGGGGATTGAATTTTCCGGTCTCTGGCTGCGTATGAGCCTAGGCAGACATTGGGCATCCATCCGATGGCCCATTGTGCTGATTGTGCTTCTTCTGATCGTTGTGCCCGCGATCTCCGTATTGCCGACTAGCCGTAACCGTGTTTCCACTCTGCTCGCCGGACTCATCAGGAGCAAGAGAGAAAACCGCTCGAAAATCCAGGCCATTGTAGATAAACAGGTCCGTGAGAATATTCTACTTTATGGAATCGCCCTGGTTCTGGCGGTATGCGGATTTGTAATGATTCCCGACAGCCCGCTGTCGGGCGGTTATGAGATAATCCTTGTAATGGCGATGATATTGCATTCGGCGGTCCTGGGAGTTTGTGTATACAACGCGGACGACAAGGATGCGGTACGCTGTGTACTGTATCACCATCCGATCTCACGGAGTACATTGTTCTGGACGAAGTTCCTTACCAGCCTTGTTCCGGCGCTTCTTCTCTCGATTTCGATCTCCGCGATGATCAGGGGGCCGCGCCCCCTTGGGGCGGATATTGTAGCAGCGATAATTTCCGTCACGGCTTGTCTTCTCCCATTCTTTTGTGGGCTACTGACAACGTATGCTTTTCGAAATCCGTTCTATGCGGCGCTTGGCGCTGCGCTTGTGACTATCGGTGCGGGGTTATTCGTCACACAGTTGATTTTTCCGGCACAATTCAGCTTCGATGGACCCACCAAACTCATTTCCGAGTACATATCTTCACGGCCCGTCGCACGAGTACACATGGGACCGAGAAGTCCCGATTTCTCCTTATTTCGCTTTGCCTATCCGTTGTTTCTTTTGGTATTTGGCCTGGTTCTGGCGGCATGGGTTGCCGTGCGGGACCGGACTGTGTTTGCAGAAGGGACGTTTTATAGACTCGTGTACATGACGCGGCTTCTGCTGTTTGTCATAGCGGTAACGCTGATTCTCACACGGGTTGGCTGGCTCGACTTGTTCTATCTCATCACCTCCATCGACCTCGGTATCGGATAAGGGGATCACAATCATGAGTAATTACACAAAACGATTCATGGAATGTTTCATCCTTCTGACCCTCGTTGTGACGGCCATTGTTCATCACCTGGATTCAAGACGCTACGAGGAATTGCGCGCCAGTGCCAAAGGACTGCCCGCTGTCTTGAACCAGGATATCTATAATCGGATCGGTCCAGGGGAGACAACGGCATACCGGGATTTTTTCGCCAAGTATGAACAACGGATTCCTTCCTCCATCCAATTGACCGAACTGCTTGCAGATCGCGAAGGACTACTGCAGGGCTTCCCGGCTGTGGACGAAGCCCCGGAACCTGTAAAAGACATATTTCGAAACTTGAATGCGCTTCAGGACGATTTGGCGAATCTGCTGAAAAAAGGACCGTTCATCCTATCGAAAAACGAGAGTGGATTCGATTCGGCTGAATATGGCCACTATCCCTCGATCCAAGCAGATGTACGCTCTGTCATGCTGTGGATTCGAATGGTTGCTATGCAGAAGTGGTTGCAGGGATCGCGCGATGAAGCCATACGTCTTCTTGCAAACATATTTTACCTGGGAAACTCTTTCCGTAGATCACCAGATTCGCAAGAATGGATCTTCGAGGAGATGTGCACGAATGGTTTTGCCGGAATGAATCTCATTACCTGGAATGATCCATCACCCGGAAATAATCGGCTCATCGCGCAATGCCTCGAGGAAATTCACGAAGACGACTGGACACCCAAGGGTCAGAGGATCCCGCAATTACGATATTATCTTGAGCATATATCGCGTACGGAATTCAGATATAATGATGAATTGGTAGCCGTGCTGAATATCCTTTCCTCCGTGTATGACAAGTCGCGGACGGAGATGACGGATATGTTCCTTAAGGCGGGCATGATCCCCTCGGGGAATGTATCTTATGGCCGCATGGGAAGTCTCGCAAGGAAATGGACAACCGAACCCGCGATGCGGAAACGCGCGGAAAGAATTCCCGATTCTTTTTTTGAAACCGACCCCCTGCTTTCCGCAGAGACGATCAAGAAATTTCCACGATTGATCTATCTTTCTTATCGTTATGACGATGAGAGATTCTATATTCAACGTGACTTCTCGGATGCGGCCCGTCGCAATCGGGCCAAGGCGCTCAAGGCCGCCTACGCAGCCCGTATCTGGCGCGACGAACACGGAGCCTGGCCCACTCCCGAGCAGTTTGCCGCGCTCACGCCGCAAAGCGCCTCGTTGGTATTGTATGTCACTTCGGAACCCAGACTGCTGATTAGACAATTCATGAGGATACATGGAATTGACGAATATTTTCTACCTGACGAATGGAATCGGTCCTATTGTATCGGTTACATAGACGTGCCGAAGTTGGATTATTTGCAGGGCTTAGCGACCGGGTATGGTTACAGCTACGGGGTCTCAGGGGATCTGCAATTCAGTCGATATGATTGGATCGACACGGATGAATCGAAGTATCAGGCCTTATCGGAACGGAGTCGCGATCTCCTTGCAGCGAGAGAACAGGAAATCCATCAGAAGATTGAGGGGGCGAGTGTTACAGCCTCCGTACTGCTGCCGAATCCGCCGAAGAAGTTGCCGGCTGTGCTGTCCGCGCGTCATCGTTGGCGCAGCACTCCTGACATCAAGGAAGTTCGAACACTCCCGGAGTGCGATGCAGTAGTGGTTTGTCCTATACCCCGACCGGAGATTAAGAACAAACCGTGGTGGGCAGCTGCTCACCAAATCGCCCCACGGGAGGAGATATCTCCAACGCCGACATCAATACCCACGACCCTTGAAGCAGTGCCTCCGATGATGTTCACCCCCACGCCGACACCGAACCCGGACATCAGCAGCGACGTGATCTATTCCACCACTGCACCGCACCAGGCCCTGATGAACTGGGCTTCGGGAATTTTCAAAGCGTTCACGCCATTAGTGGTATCGGTTACGGAAGTCTGTCCGCCACCACAAATGCCAGACTATGAGAGCCTTAACAATGGCGCATTTGCTTTGACGATGTACAACAGAGTCGCTGTGAAAGGCGCAATCACGGCTCACGATTGGCACAAAACGATGGAAAATATTCAACACTGGCCCGATCCCGCGCAGGGTCAACCGGCGGTAGTCGTCGGACTAAAATTCCCCAGACGGTCCTTCTGGGTCACACATCCCGGACCGGATGGTGTCTCAGATGGCCCCGGCCTTGTCTATGACCCGAGCAACGGGATCAAAAGCGCGGGCGATATTGTGCAGCTGGCGGGAATGGAGTACTGATTAAGAATTACGAATCCGAACAATAAATAGCAGGCAGATGGTTTGACTATTGAATTGATTAAGCTGGACTGCATGACCATGACAAAACCGGATGCACGTTCACTGAATCAGGAAACTTTCGAACCGGATTCGCCCAAGTACAGTCCCGAGTTGAATCCCGACGAGTTCCTGAATCACGATATAAAACAGAATGCACTGGGTCGTCGGCGTGCGGCCGACCGAGAGGACACGGCTGTCAATGTGCGCGGCTGCCTGTGGAGCGCCCAGAAACAAGCCCTATCGCGCACAAGTTGTTTCACTCACATTCGGTCCGTTACGCGATGGAGTAGACAACGTTTTCCTGTCTGCTATTTAGTGTTTGGAGTGATAATTCCGTCTCCGCTTGTCCCGTTGTTTTCTTCCTTTGTGACCTCTGCAAAAATCTCCTCTTTTGATTTCCCCTCTTCCACTTTGCCGTGGAAAAATCCCTGTGCGAACAGTATCACCATCACTCCCCAAAACAGCCAGTGCGGCAGCGGAAAGCCGGTGGCCTCCAGGCACAGCTTCAGTCCGATCCATCCCACCAGGCAATAGGCAGCGGCTACCAGGCCCGGATACAGGTCCAGAAGTCGGAGGAATCCCCCTGCTACAAAACGCATTGCGATAATCCCCAACACTCCGCCGGTGTAAATAACCCATATCTTGTTGGACAATCCCACAGCCGCCAGGATGGAATCAACCGAGAAAGCCACGTCGGTCAGTTCTACCACAATCACGGTTCCCCAGAATCCTCGACCAAAACTGCGTTTCGTGGTCCCCCCCGTGGAGGAATGACGGAAAAAATGACCGATGGAGATATACAGCAGGTACAGCCCGCCGGCCAGCTGGAAATACCAGAAACGAATCAGATGCTGGGCGATCAGAATGGCGATCAACCGAAAAACAAATGCCCCGATAATCCCGTATTTGAGCGCCTTTTTTCTCTGTTTGCCCGGGAGGTGCCGGACCAGAATCGCCAAAACCAGCGCATTGTCTGCAGACAGCAACCCTTCCAACAAAACCAGCGTAACAACCACAACAAAATCATGAAGCATTTCCAGACAACATCCTTTTTCATCGGGCCTGTAACAGCACAGAATAGATATTTTACCGCTCCCCACGAAGGAATCCCCGTGTTCCCCTGTTTGTTCAATCCCCAATTCGCAATTTCTCTCCCCCGTCTTCCGAAAATCGCCGATAATTGTCTCAAAAGATACGAATCGGGGCAGTTGAGTACAAAAGCGGATGGGATGGGTGTGACAAACGCGACTTTCTCTGGATCTCCCGGCGTCCAGGGAGAGAAGGGTGCAGGCATATTCCCGGATCGTGAGGCGTTTTCAGAAGATTGGCGTTCCATGGATTTCCTCTCTCCGGCGACCGGTTTTGCCTTTGGGGGCCGCCGGCGCTCTCAACATGACAATTATTCCCTGTGCCGGCGCGGAATTCCTTTGACCCGCGGGCGGATTCCTGACAAAATAGAGTTACATTGGGTGTAAGATCATTTCAGGTTGAGGGCCGTGCAGATGCAATCCCGGGTTATTCCCGGTTGTCTTTCTGCCGGTGGAATCAGGCGCACAGCTGACTGTCATGGTTCAGGACAAGAAACCTTCCGGAGAGATGAAAGGCCGTCGGAAAGCGGCCATCCTGCTAACTCTTCTTGGCGCCGATGTGGCCGCCGATGTCTACCGCAACATGAGCGAAGAGGACATCGGGCAGATCACCATGGAAATCGCAAATCTGGGATCGATATCGCCGGAAATCACCGGCAAGGTGATAGAAGAGTTTTATCACACCTGTATGGCCGGGCAGTATATCCACCATGGCGGAGTGACCACGGCGCGAGAGATTCTGGAGAAAGCGCTGGGACCGGCGAAAGCCATCGAAATTATCCAGAAGTTACAGGGACCATTGCGGGGTGCGCCGTTCGATTTTTTGAGCAAGGCCCATCCGGCACAATTGATGAACTTCCTTCAGAACGAACACCCGCAAACCATTGCCCTGGTTCTGGCACACCTGGAGTTCGATCAGTCCGCGCAGATTTTGTCCGCCCTTCCGGCGGAACTGCGCAAAGAGGTCGCTGTGCGGATTGCCACAATGGACCAGACCGCGCCGGAGGTGATCTCGGAAGTGGAGCGGGTTCTCGAAGGAAAAATCGCAACGGTTCTCTCCCAGGAAACCACAACCGCCAGCGGGATTGAGTCTCTCGCCGAAATTCTCAACCGCATGGAGGGGTCGTCGGAAAAGACCATCATGGAAAGTCTGGAACGGGAGGATCGCGAGCTGGCCATGGAGGTGAAGAGGCGCATGTTCACCTTTGAGGATGTGCTGCTTCTGGACGACCGGGCCATCCAGTACATCCTCCGAGAAGTGGATAAGAAGGATCTGGCCATTGCGCTGCGGGGAGCGAATGCAAATGTCCGAAATAAGATCTTCAGTAATTTTTCCGAGCGAGCCGCCGGGGATCTCAACGAGGAAATCGAGTTTATGGGGCCGGTCCGTATCAAAAAAGTGGAGGAAGCCCAGCAGAGAATTGTGGAAGTGATCCGCCGCCTGGAGGAATCAGGGGAGATCCTGGTTCCCCGGCCGGGCGATGAAGAGGAGATGATTTGAGCCGTTCGTAAACCTGCCCCCCCTGTATCTTTTCCAGTCTTGGGCAAGACGGTTTTGCGGTCAATCGCGGCTTTCAAAGTAGCATCAAAAGGCCGGTTTCGCGAGCAGGATCGGAAAACCGGCCTTCTGTTCAAGTTTTGTTCCTGGGACCGCCCCGCGTGAATCAGGGGTTCGTTTCTTCAAGTCTGCGGAAGAACCGCGCGATTTTCTCTTTCTCCGCCTCGGTCGGCCCGAAGAAATATCCTTCCCCAAAGAAGACAAGGAAAGACACGAAGAGCTCGCAGCCGGTGTAAATGGCGAACTGGTCGGTCAGCGGTCGCAGAATAGCAAATGTGGCAAGACCCGCAATCACCGAGGCCAGCGCCCCCCGCCAGGAGGATCGCTTCGACAGCATCCCAAACAGCAGGGGGATAGTCACCGGCCCCAGCAACGCGCCAAACCACTGGATTGTGACGTTGAATGCCCTCTCCATGGATGGATTCGACAAGACCAGCATGGCGCTGGCAATCATCAGGAATCCCAGGACAGTGGTGGCGACCAAACCCACTCGAAGAAGATGCAGATTAGGAGCATTCGGATTGAAGTTCCGCTGGTAGATATCCTTGGTGATTACCGCAGCCAGGGAGTTCAGATCACTGGAGATCATGGACATGGTCGCGGAGAACATGGAAATGACAAGCAGCCCGATGAGACCCGGCGCAAGACCTTGGAGCACTTTTGCCGCGACAAGGATGTAAGCATGTTCCGGGCTGGCAATCTCCTTCACATCCAGCAGGATCGGCGCGGCCCATGCGGGGATGAACAGGACAATGGGATAGACCAGGAAAAGCAGAGCAGACAACAGCGCCGCTTTTTGAGCATCCCGTGGTTTCCCAATGGAATAAAATCGCTGCGCTAATCCCCAGGTTCCACCGTTGTAACTCAAGGTGGCCACAATCAGATACACAAACACCATCTCCGCCGGAATTGCGCTGCTGAAAAGTCGCCCGTTTTCCGGCGGAAGTTGTTCCCACATTGCATCCCAGCCGCCGACTGCATTCAGCACCAGGGGGACCAGAAATACCGTAAAGCCCACCTGAACGATGAACTGCGCCATATCGGTCAGCATGGTGGCCCACAGGCCGCCGATCAGAACATAAATAATCGTGACCAGGCCAACACTGATAATCACCGGTCCGATGGGCCAGCCGGTGCAGACATTCACCACAACAGAAAGGGCATACAGTTTCACCCCTTCATCGATGAACTTGACGCCGATTCCGCCCCACGCAATGACCTGCCGAATCAGGTTATTGTATCGTTCTTCCAGATATTCCACCGCCGAGAAGACTTTCAGTTTGGCCCACCGTGGCGCCCACACAAACGCCCCGATCAGCATTGCGCAAAAAGTCGGAATCGCAAACAGGGACCAGATACTGAACCCGACATTGTATGCCTGGCTGGCAAATCCGACAAACACCACGGCGCTGTATCCGGCAACATGGTGCGAGATCGCCGCAATCCACCAGGGCACACCGTGCCCACCGGCGAAATAATCCTCCACTGTTTTTACTTTTGTTTTCGCAATAAATCCCAGGACAAGCATGGCAATTCCATAGATGACAACAACAGCATAATCAGTAAAAGTCAGCATATCGCATTTACCTGTCGGAGGCGCATCGCCTGATTTTCTCGATCGATTCGATAATCGCGTTAATGGACTCGTTCTTGGCCAGTAATGCGCGCTGATGGATCATCACCACACAGCGGCTTGCCTCTTCCGCATTCGGGCAGTCCTGAACGCGGAATGTTCGTCCCGGCGCTCCCGCCACGCTTTTCCTGTCCGGGTTGAACATGGATGTCCGGTAAAGCGTTCGCGGATAGAGCTCGCCTGCAAGGTCTTTTGTGTTGAGCTCCGCGTTGAGAGTCGCGACAAAATCGGTTCGTGACATGCCCCCGAATTGCTCCGCATCGTAAGCAAACACAAACAAGTGGTAACCGTGCCGACCCGTTCCGGGCGCCCAGGGGAAGGTTCGAATGCCCGGAATTTGCGCAAGACTTTCGAGCAACCGCTTGCCGGCTTTGGCCCGCCGCTCGGTTTGTTCTTCCAGCCGGTCAAATTGAGCGAGCAGGATTGCCGCCTGAATCTCGGTCAGAGTGGCGTTTGTCGCCAAGCGATGGTGGTCATACCACTCGCCGCCCCGGATTCGGCCGAACTTGGAGAGTCCGAAATCCAGCAACTCCGCCAGCTCGGAATTATTCGTAACCACCATGCCGCCTTCGCCGGACGTCATGTTCTTGAACTGCTGGAAACTGTACGAACCGCAGTCACCGAAAGAGCCGACTTTTTTGCCGTTCAGAATTGCGCCGTGACTCTGGGCGCAATCCTCGATCACTTTCAGGCCGTGTTTTTGCGCAATTTCCAGAATGCGCGGCATATCCGCCGGTTGGCCTGCCGTATGGACAACGATGATCGCTTTTGTTTGCGGGGTGACTGCCTGGGCGACGGCATCCGGGTCCAGGCAGAGGGTTTCACTATGGATATCGGCAAACACCGGCGTTGCGCCGACATTCAGCACAGACATGGGGACCGCTACAAACGTATATGGCGGGATAATTACCTCTTCTCCCTCGCCGATCTCGAACGCCCGCAGCGAGAGTTCCAGGGTGACTGTTCCGTTCGCCATTGGGACGCCGTACTTGCAGTCACAATACGCCGCAAATTGTTCGGCGATCTGCTGAAGCATCGGTCCCCGTGTGGTTCCGCCCCAATAGGGGCTGTCCAGCACGGCGCGGATATTATCGAGTTCCTCCTCGCCCCAGATGGGCCATTTGGGCCAAGTTCCTTGAAACGTGGGTGTACCGCCATGAATTGCAAGTTGATTCATTTTCATTTGACTATTTCCACCTGAACCGGAGTGTCAATTTCACGCCGTAAGTCTTTTAAGAAAGCGTACCAATCGTCGCCGTTCTTGAACCGCCCGTCACGGGTCCATCCCCCGACAATGATCAGATCCAGCGTGGCTTCACCCGGACTCTGATACCACAGCAATTTCTCTCCGCTCCCATCCTCTTGCTGAACAAGACCCTCCGACGGATAGAGAATCGCCAGTCCGACTTCACCGGCCCCCATATCCTTCTGTTCCCCCCAGCACCAGAGGATGCGATTCTCCGGGTCCGAGTGTGCCTGTTCGCCCACGATAGTCAGCCCGGGGCCGAATTCAAAGGGATTTCCATCGAGACTGCGGACTTTCGTGCTGAGCCGGCATTCGCGTCGCCCGGCCCATGCCACCACTCGCGTGGACGCTTGAAACTGCCGGTTGCCGAGCTTCCAATGCGGCATGACAATATCCACCAGGGTCCGCACCGGCCCATCCGCGAGGATTCGGAAGTGGGGTTCCGAACGAATATCCCGGTTCCCGCTTTCGCCGTAAGAATCCACCTGATACGGTTTCCCCTCCTGCCGGATATTCAGCCCGCCCAGTCCCGAAGTCGGGCCGACACTGAGAATATCCATGCCGTTCTTCTGCATGACATGAGTATTGACCCAGGGGGATTCCATTTCCTGCATGAACAGACAGGGTCTCTTCTTGCCGAACACGTCGATTTTGCCGAAATAGGAACGGAATGCGCACAGATCGCTTTCCCAGCTGACGTAGAATTTCTGACCAACCTGCGCATGGGCGCGAGGAGTGTAGGCCTGCTGCGCGTCCATATCCCCGTATCGAATGGAGACCGCTCGTGTCTCTTTCGGGCCGAGAGAAACCTGGAAGAATATCTCATCTTTCACACTGTCTCCGTCCGGATCGTCCATCTGGCTGGGCAGGATTTTTCCGTCGGAATCCACAACGCGAAACGGACTCGTTTTAAAATCTTCAGGAAGATCGGCCAATCGAATCGTGACCGGAACGGAGGTGCGCGCACGGTCCAGCGGATTGGCGATCCGAACCCCGATTTTCTTCGGTTCGGAGTGTTTCGGTTTCGGCAGTTCCTGTACCTGCTCCAGAAGGGCAATAACTCCTTCCATGTATCCCCGGTTGAAAGCGTTATCCAGGGCCTCTCCCAGGGTGGACAAGTCGGCACGACGTTCCGGGATAGAGGTTGCCGCCGCCATTTCCTCCAAACGCACAAGAACCGCGTGCATGTAATATTCTTTCAGCAGGTCGGTCACATAACGCAGACGCTCCTGACTCTTGATTTCGCCCAGATGCGCCTCCATTTCTTCGACCGCTGTCGGAAAGATGGTATCCGCCGCCGAGATTCCCTTTTGCCGAATGGATGCTATCACACTCTGATTGGCGGAGATGACTTTCGGAAGCAGGTCCAGGTAAAAACTTTGAATCGTCGCGTAGTCCCAGGGAAGCATTTGTACCTGCTGGACATGTTCAGCAACCCGCTCTGGGCTGCCCCGGTTGTCCAGGTTGACCTCCCATCGGTCAAAGAATCCGTCGCCGTTGGAATCAAAACATTTTGTTTCCGCGAATTTCTGTTCGGACCATAGGTAACCGTGTTCGATCCAGCCCCACTCTGCTCCAAAACAGTGGATTCGCTGGTCGATCGGGGAGTAATAAACCTGCCGTTGGTTGGAAGGGCGGCAATCGAATTCACGACGCATGTTCCAGCGCCAGGGCGGGCCGCCGGCATTCGCCAGCGTAATGCGTATCCAATCCTCTTCGCTCCAGAATATCCCTTCCCAGCGGCGATTGCAGTCGAACTCATCCCAGGAGAATCCTGTCAGGTCCGCCGTGTAATTGTCCGCCAGGGCAAGGATTTCGTTGTGGGAAATCCGCTGCACGGTCTGGGGCGGACGGCGTTTCGGATTGAAATAATCGAATCCCTGGTAGGGCAACGACCCCACCAGCGTGAACCCGAAGTCGTAATCCAGCTGATTCTTCTCGTTGCTGTCGTTGTCGATATCGAAACTGTATCGGACATTGCTTACTTGAACCGGTTTGATCGGATTCGGCCCCCAAATCTCGTCATAGCTGTTTGCGTTGTTTTCCGGTTCCGGAACCGCGCTGACCCGCACGACGCCTTCGGACCAGCCATCCCCGTCCAGGTCATGGAACGAAAAGGGGCATTCCGAATAGGGCAGCCAAGTGTCGGTCAGCGGATCGTACTTCTGAAGAAAGAAAATATCGTCGCCGTACATATCTGAGGCAAACGCTTCCCGGTATTCGTAATTCGCCACAGACCACATCCGGTTGTCGTCGTCAACGTCTTCCCAGAACCATCCCCACACCAACTCGCCATTGCGGTAATAGCGCAGGTCCATTTCATCCGCATCGCCATCCCCATCGTTGTCGATCCGGTCCAGCATCCGGTCGATTTCCCCGTTCGCGTCGTAGTCGGCAAGATAGCAATCGCTGTCTTCATCGCCGGTGATAGCCTCGGCGGTCATATCGTCATCGTCGTCAATCACCCGCACCGCAATCGGGAAGAGCGGGCATTCGGCGGCCTGTTTGGGATTGGCAAACTCGCCGCCCCGACCGGGAGCGCGCCGAGCGGTTTCGTCAAGGATCAGTTCATCCGAGTCGCCGTCTCCGTCCACATCAACCCTCTCTTTGAGCCGTTTGAGATTGAGCAACAGGATATAGGCATCACCGCTCACATCTTGAATTTGTGAGTTTGCGCTTGCCAGACCGTTCGGGCTGACTTGAAGCGCTTTTCCGTTTAAGGTTACGGTGATGTTCTCGTCCGCATCCAACTGCGCGACAAGCCAGATTCCGTCGTCTTCTTTGGCCGTGTGCGATTTCCAGGAAACCTTTTTATTGTTCGACTCAAGTAATTGGTCCCGGTGAGGCTCCTCGGAATCGAATCGGTTTTCCCAGTGGTAGCCCTCCCATTTCAGGAAATCTCCCTCGGTCAACTCCGCTGTGCCTTGCCACTCCGTATCGTCGCCTTGCCAATACACCAGCATATCCAGAGTGACTTTATCCCCATAAGCCGCAGGCAGACCGCAGAAAGCGAGAATAAGAATCAAGACCGTGTGGAGACGCATCATCTTGCTCCTTCCAGATCCTTGAGTGAAATCGCTTTTCGTTCACGGGAGGACTCTTCGGCGGCGAAAGCGACGTATGCCGCTACGAGACCGCATCGAAGGTTGGCATCCGGTTGTTTCCCTTCGTTGATCGCATCCACAAACGCCTGATCCTGACGCCCGAAAGACTCCATGCGGACCGGCGCGAGGTAGTCGCCACGAAAGTCGAGCGGCGGCTGCTCGTATAGCGTTTCCCATTTCTCATCCGCACACAGTTGCATTTTTCCGTAAGCATCCACATCCAGCAGTCCACGTTCTCCTACAATGCGGGCACGGAACGCCGAGTTCGGAAATCCCGGTTTCGGCGATTCCCAGCAGCACCAGAAATTCGCCACGATATCGCCGCTGAGAACCATCATTACCATCGACATGGTTTCCACTTCGACTCCGGTCAGCGAGTTTCGGCAGTGCGCAAATACCGTTTCGATCTCTTCGCCCGTGAACCATCGGATCCGGTCGATGGAGTGGCAGCCATGTCCGAACAGTGTGCCGAGGTTGTGCTGATCGCTCTGCCATTTCGGCAAACCTGCCAGCCCGTGCCGGTCATGTTGCATTTCCAGGATTTGAAGGACCTTGCCGATCCGCCCGGAGGCGATGATCTCTTTGGCGATTTCATTGGCACGGCGGTAGCGTTGTGTGAATGCCACTTGGCAAATCACCCCGGATTCCTCCAGTGATTTCTCCAGTTGATGACATTCGCCAAGAGTGGCGCCAACCGGCTTTTCGATCAACACATGCTTTCCGGCTTCCATGGCCAGGATGGCATGACTTGCATGAAGGTAATGCGGTGTGGCGACAACCACCGCATCGACATCCTTGCGGGCCACCAGTTCCTCAGCGGATGCCACGCAATCGATTCCGTATTCCTTCGCCAGCGCCGGGGCACGACTTCCACACGCCACCGCGCGCAATGACGCCCCGTTTACGTATTTGGAGAATGCCTCCGAATGGGTCCGTCCCATAAATCCGCTGCCGATTACTCCAATTCCGATGTTGTCCACAATGCTTCTCCGTTTATTGTTCGTGAATTGTCAAGATTGTCTTACCTTGTTCCGACAGAAATCGATCGCGCATCCGTCATTGCGAGCGAAGCGTGGCAATCTCGTCGCCGTGCTGCGCAAACAAGAGATCGCCACGTTCCGGCTCCTTCGCAGACTCAGGAGCCGAAACTCGCGATGACGGCAAAGGATTTCTTTCACCTCTGGGAGTTCCCATCGGTCTCATACGTCCTATCTATCCCATTCCAGATTCTCCGCAACCTTAGCCACTCCACCGGCGATATCCCGGATATCGTCGTCCGAATAGCTTTCATGAAACCAGATGGTGATGAATTCCTTCATGGCCTTTTCAGCTACCGGGCAGAGACCCTCGGCATAGATTCGATCCTGAATGGGGAATCCCGATGTCCCGAAGGTCCTTTTTTCGGTGAGCGCCTTGGAACAGAGGTACATCGGCACTCCCGTGTATCCGGGTATGTTGGGGATTCCTTCCTCTTTGAGTGTCTCGCCAAACTTCACAGAGGACCAGTGGGTTATGCGAAGCGGGTACAGCCAGAAACTATGCTCCGATTCGGGAAGAGAGGCTGCCGGAAGAACCCCGTCAATCGGCTGCAGAAGAGACGAGAGCAGCCGACCGATGTGTTTGCGACGCTGCACAACGCCGTCTACCTTGTCCAACTGGCACAACCCCACCGCTGCGGTCAGTTCCGACATGCGGTAATTCGGCCCCAGGAACTGGTAACAGCGTGGTCCCCAGCCCGAACGGGCAAATCCCTTGTCCACAAACAGACGCATTCGCTCCCAGTAATCGTCCCGGTTGCTCACCACCATGCCGCCATCGCCTGTGCTCAGATGCTTGGATTCCTGAAAGCTGAAACAGCCGAGGTCCCCGATAGTTCCAAGCCAGCGTCCTTTGTATTTTGTTCGGTGTGCCTGAGCGCAATCCTCAATGACCGGAATCCCTTTCGGTCTTGCAATTTCCAGGACGGCGTCCACATCGGCGGCCGTGCCGAACAGGTGGACAAGAATGATAGCCCGTGTGCGACAGGTGATTTTCTTTTCGATATCCGCCGGGTCCATGGTGAGTGTATCGGGACGGACATCGGCAAAAACCGGGATCGCATTTTGCTGAAGGATCGGGCCGATGGACCCGAAATCGGTGATGGGAGCCGTAATGATTTCGTCCCCCGGATTGGGATCGACGGTTCCGACGGCGGTGTGGATTGCCGCCGTGCCGGAGGTCGCCGCTCGTGCGTATTTCATGCCGTACGCCTCGGCAAATTTCCGCTCAAACTCCGCGACCAGCTTGCCGTTGAATTGAAACAGTGTCTGTGACCGAAGCGCCTCGGTGACACGGGCAATCTCCGGCTCACCATACATCACTCTTCGGGGAAACGGCTCCCGGCGACACGGTTCGCCGCCGTGTATCGCAAGCTTTTCTGATGGATTGGCGTTCATAAATCGTGCTCCTTTTTTACGCACCTTACCAATCGGTTTGCATTGTGGTGTTTACAGAGATTCTTATCCTTCTATTTCAGGACCACAGACTGGAAGCCTGTGCCACCCGAGGAATCCCTCATCCGAAGAATCCCTCTTCCACCTTTCTCCCAGAGGGAGAGAAAAGAAAGTAACAGCCACATCTTGCCCTTGTTTTTTTTATCCTTGCAAGTTGTCGAGGCTGTTCACTTGAGTTTTCCCGACAGCTCGGCAAACGCTTCGTATTCTCCACGACCGTACACGGCGATCTCTTCGGGACTCAAGGGTCTCCCTTGATCTGCCAGAAATCTCCGAAGTTCCGCAAAGAGGACCTCCCGCGTCATGTCCTGATAATATCGTTTCGCCTCCAGGCTGGAGGCCAGTGTTTTGGCAGCATGATATTCTTTCGGCATGGTTCGGGTGAACCATTCCTCAATGCGGGTCGGTTCGCGACGTCCCATGACCGTTTTCATCGCTTCGATAACTTCCCGGTTGGCTTTCAATGTCTTTTTCAATTGGTTCACGTAAAACGAATGCAGGTTCTCATAATTTTCAATCGACACATTCACAACCGGCAACCGCTCGTCCTGGAATTCCCGGTCGATGGAACCATCTGCGTCAAGATCGACTTGAAAAACATCGAAATACCCATCTTCATTGGTGTCTTTATAGAAAAACACCATATCTTCTTTCCCGTCGAAGTTGTAATCCACGTACAGCTCGCCGTGTTCCGCCCCAAACTGGTGCAGGCGCCCGTCGATAGGCCACCAATACAACATATACTTCCCGCTGAAGTCGGCATCGTATTCCCGGCGGAAATTGCATTTCGGAAGACGATACCCGCCTACACCCTCCCAGCGCTCGTGGTGTTTTTCCACCTCATCGGCCGGATTGGCCGTATTGTCCGCCTCATCCCAGATAAACATGTTTTTCTTCCAGGTCATTGCGTTCGCCGTTTCTCGGCCTTTTTCCCAGGCGATATGGCCGTTCCGCGCTTTTCCGTGGCGAAACCTGGGCATGGTAATAACGTCCGGGGGAATGAGCGCAGCCCCCTCGCAATTGAATGAGAAATCGTAATCGTGTGGATTCCCTTTCTTCGCATCGTTGTCCACATCGAAACTGTACCGGAGGAAATTGGTTTCCCTGTCCTCGCCTGAAAACCGGATTGCAATCTCTGAACACTGATCGCCGTCGATATCATAGAAACAGAACGGATTCTCAAACTTGGGGAACAGTTCGCCGGTCTGCACATCGAAATCGTACATACAGAACAGTTCGTCGCCGTTGAAATCGGAAAGCCACTGGCAGCCCGGCTGGTCGTAGGCGTAATTCCGGGTGTACCAGAGGCGGTTGTCATCGCCATGGTCTTCGCAGACAATGGCAATGGTGCGACCGTAGAAATCCTTGTCGTACAGGACCAGGAGATCCACATCGTTGTCGCCGTCCTTGTCCTCGTAATCCACAACACAATCAATCACTCCATCACCATACCAATCCGCAACCCAGCAGTCGCTGTCCGTATCGCCCTCAGCATCGGATTTCATATCGTCATCCTCGTCGATCACTTTCACAAGAATCGGCTGGATGGTGTGTTTGGGGTCATTGTCGTTGAAGATCAGGATATCCGGGTCGCCGTCGCCGTTCTCATCAATCGTGAATTTCTCGCCCGGCTTCAGTTCCTTCGCCTTCGCGAGGACTTCATCGCCGAAAAAAATCGCAGCGCCGGCCATTTCGCGCATTCGAGCGTTGGTATCCTGGAAATCAGCCCCGGATGACGGGATCGGATTCAGAAACAGGGCAAACCCTGCGACCGTAAGGATGAGCATGGCCCTGCGGGGCCGTACCCGTCCCGTCATCGCGAGCCTCGCTCCGGCGGGGCCGGTGATTGAAGAAAGAAAGTGTGTTTCCCGCCCTTCTTTGCCGGGCAGGGACGCCTGGCCTACTGGGGAGCTGCCGGGCAGGGACGCCTGGCCCACTGGTGGGACAGGCGTCCCTGCCTGTCGATTCTCACGGGAGAGAACTGTCTTAAAAGTCATGTTTTTCACTTTCTGATCTTGATGATGATCCAAAATAACGGACAATGGGAACATGAGATTCCTTTTCAGTCAACCGCAACCGGAAAAAGAATGGGTGGTCCAGGGTAGACAGAACGCGAAAGGTGGGCGAAAGTGAACAGGGAACCGCTGCCGGTTCGCAAGGCATCTCCCTGCCGAGCGCACGGCGCAATACCTGGGAAAAAACGTCAGACCAGGACGATTCGTAGAAAGGAGAATGAAACAATGCCAAGGTTATTCCATGTCAGTCTCGAGGGTGGTCAACACGGAGGAAAAGGATTCGAGGGATTTCTGGACTTCGCTCAGAAAGCCGGAGCGGAAGGCGCGCAGCCGTCCAACTATATGTTTGATAAAGGCAATGGATTCCGGCCCGTTGCCGAGGTGAAAGAGGCATTTGCTAAGCGAGGGCTGAAATTGGACGGTATTTCCACCCACTGTGTTTTCTGGGTGCATACCACCGCCTGGACCGGTTCGGTCACCATGCGTCCGTTTCTCTCGCCGGAAGTGGCCAAAATGAGTCCTGAGAAAATCGAACAATGGGCCGAGGATTACCTCCTCCGGTTTATGGATTACGCCGCCGAGCTCGGAGTAAAAATCCTTCCGATGTTCTGGGGTGTCGTATACGGATGGGAAATCGCTACGGGATACCCGTGGGGTTTCTTCGCCGGACCGGGATATGACTTAATCAAGGAAGGTCTGGAGCGGTTCGTCAAGAAAACTGCCAAACTGCGCCAGAAAGCCAATTCCCTGGGAATCTATCTCTGCCATGAGATTCATCCGGGAACGGGGGCAATGTGCGCCGATGATTTTCGGATGCTGGTGGATGCCTGCGACGGCGACAAATGCCTCGCCGTCAACGTTGATCCCTCCCACTGCTGGGAAGGCGAGGGTTGGGAGACCCGGTTCCTGAAAGTGGCGGACCGCTGCTATGGCTGCCATGTCAAGAACCATGTTGTCCGACCGAACATTCCCAGGCGCGCCATCCAGGGCGATTGGCAGAAGCGAGGGATGCAATTCACGGATTTGAATACGGGCGATATCAACCTGATGCGCTTCACAGAACTGATGATCCAGATCGGGTACAAAGACCGCTACTGCAAGGTCATGGGCACACAGACTGCGCCGCTGGTGGTTGAGGCGGAAAGCGCCTATCGTGATCTGGATGCCACCAGCGCAGGCGGTGTGCAGTATGTCAGGGAAAACCTGTGCTTCCCGATCGCTACAGCCTCGTTCGAGGACGGCCTCGGGGGTTCGGCCTGATCCTCTGGAAAGCGGGGAATTGCATCTCAACGGGCGCACTCCGGTGCGCCCGTTTGTGTTGGTGTAAGGCATTCTCAAAACGGAGATCGGGGCGGGTAGCTGGTGAATTCATTCTCCACCCGACGTCCCGTGAGCGCGATGCGCTTCCCGGCGGGCAAAAAATCCGACGGGATCATTCCCTGTGCAATTCCTCATCGGCGAAAAACAGGGGTATCTCACGCGCGGCGCTTTCCGGGGAATCGCTGCCGTGAACAATGTTCTGGGTAAAATCATTGGCATAGTCTCCCCGGATGGTACCGGGCTGAGCATTCACCGGATTTGTTGCCCCCATCATCATGCGAAGAATCGGAATCACTTCGTTTCCTTCCCAGACCATCGCAACAATCGGCCCGCCGGTAACATATTCGATCAACCCCTCGAAGAACGGCTTGCCTTTATGCTCGGCATAGTGCCTCTCCGCGTGTTCCCGTGTGACCTGCATCATTTTCATGCCGACCAGCCTCCAGCCTTTTCGCTCGCAACGGCTGATGATTTCACCGACCAGTTTCCGCCGGACCCCGTCCGGTTTCACAAAAAGAAGGGTTCTCTCCATGTTCATACTTACTTTCCTCTTGCGTATTCCCGAGTGTGATGTAACAGAATATCCTGTCGGTTCAAAAAAGAACCACCGACAGGATGCCGGCGCCACCCTGTATACCTCCGCATTCCATCATTCCGGCGCAGGTTGCAATCCAGGGTCCACAACCGAATTGGCACAGATTGTCAGTGTGTGGCTTGGCGGCGCGGCAGGCAAGCACACCCTATAGGTCATTTGCGTGATCGTAACCCGGAAAGCCCTGGATCGCCTTGCCGACAATTCTCAAGCCGCCTCTCCGTGCATGGCCTGCTGCCCTCCATCGGGAAATCCCTTGAACGGACGCTGTCAACTCACGTATTCTCAACACGGATCAACGAGAAGTCTATCTCGGTTCTCCAATTCCGAGGAGAGCGTCCTCCGCCCCCCTCCCTTTCTGAACGGACCCAAGAACATGGCAGTGTTTCATTCCAATTTTCTGGTTATCGGCAGTGGTGTCGCCGGGCTCACCTGCGCACTCAAAGCGGCGGACTACGGAACAGTCAACCTGGTAACAAAGAAAGAAGAATTCGAGTCCAATACGAACTACGCCCAGGGGGGGATCGCCGCTGTTCTAGATCCTTTGGACTGTTTCGAGTCGCATATCGAAGACACATTGAAGGCGGGAGCCGGACTGTGCCATGAAGATGCCGTGAGAGTAACGGTCGAACACGGCCCGAAAGTCATCGAAGAACTGCGCCAATGGGGGGCGGTTTTCACGCAAGACCACGGCCGCGACTCCCTGGAACTGGGACGGGAAGGGGGCCATTCCCGCCGCCGGATTGTTCACGCAAAAGACCTGACCGGCAAAGAGGTGGAACGCGCGCTGCTGGAACAGGTCCACCGTCACGAAAAAACCCGAATCTTCCGTCACGCAATGGCGGTTGACCTGCTTGTCCTGGATTCACCGGAACCCCGGTGCTGGGGCTGCATCATCTGGGATGACACCTGGGATGAACTGCACTTTTTCACGGCCGGGGTAACCATCCTTGCCACGGGTGGCCTGGGCCAGATTTACCTTCACACGACAAATCCCTCAATTGCAACAGGTGATGGGGTGGCGATGGCCTATCGCCAGGGCGTCCCGATCGCCAATATGGAGTTCATTCAATTCCATCCGACGGCCTTTTTCTGCCCGGGCGAACGTACGTTTCTGATCTCGGAGGCGGTTCGAGGCGAGGGGGGAATCCTGCGAACAGGAGACGGGGAAGCTTTCATGGAGCGGTACCATGAATTGAAAGACCTTGCTCCTCGGGATATTGTCGCCCGAGCGGTCGATGCAGAAATGAAGAAGCGTGGCGATTCCAATGTCTTTTTGGATGTACGCCATATTCCTCAACAGGAGTTTGCCAAGCGTTTCCCCAACATCACCCAGCATTGTCGGGATCACCACCTGGATCTTTCCAGGGATATGATTCCGGTGGTTCCGGCTGCCCACTATTCCTGTGGCGGCATTCTAACCGGACTCTGGGGGGAAACGGCTATCAAGGGGCTGTTCGCAGCAGGCGAAGTTGCCTGTACCGGCCTTCACGGAGCCAACCGACTCGCCAGCAACTCCATCCTGGAGGCTGTCGTGTTCGGCAAACGATCCGTGGAGTTCGCCCGTCGGGAAGGATTGCATGAGCAGTCTTATCCCGATAACATAATTCGTTCCGTGCGCGTTCAACCCAAAAGAGATCTGGAGAGGGTGCGCATTTCCCACTGTCAGGACGAACTGCGACGCCTGATGTGGGATTATGTGGGAATCGTCCGATCCGAGGATCGACTCAACCGCGCTCGAGAACGTCTCACAACCCTGAGACAGGAAGTCACCGATTATATTGAGGCAGGATACACGCGGGGCGATCTGTTCGACTTGAGAAACATGGTTGAAGTCGCCGAACTGGTTGTCGCGTGCGCCCTGAGTCGAAAAGAAAGCCGGGGACTTCACTACATTCTGGAGTATCCAAACACCGACGATGAGCATTGGAAAAAAGACACCATCGTCAAGCGGGATCAAAGGGAAACACCGCTTCTGCCCGGGACAGATCAATAGACCTTCCCGGCGAACATTCCCGGAGACCGTCGGAGGAATGAACCATGGAAGTTATTTTGCGTGAGGCTGTGGACGGATTGGGCCAGGAAGGAGACATTGTCCTTGTCAAACCCGGCTATGCGCGGAATTATCTCATTCCCAAAGGGATTGCCTCATTGACCTCAAGCGCCGACGCCAGGAAAGTGGATCATCAGCGTCGCCTTCTGGCCGATAAGCAGAAAAGGGAACTGAAAACCATCACCGATCTGGCCAAACGAATCGAGTCGCAGGAAATCCGAATCCCGGTCCGCACCGGCCAGGAAGATCGCGTATTCGGAAGCGTGACCAATGCCGATATCTCCGATGCTCTGGCAAAGGTCGGCATTGAGGTGGATCGACGAAAAATCGTGATCGAGGAACCTATTCGCGCCCTCGGCATTTATACTATACCGATTCGGCTGACCGGCGAAATCACCGCTAATATGAAACTCTGGGTGACCAAACAGGAACGTGAGTAATCCGTTCGCTGGTACACCCATCGCTCCCGCGAACAAATAGCATCTTGGAATCGGGGCGCGCCTGCCGCCCCGATTCTTATCACAAAACTCCATCCTTCTTCAAAATGCTGTTCCGCTAATGAATGGGAGTTCCTTTGTCGAAAGACCGATTCCTCAGCCTGTGGAAGGGCCGGCCTCTCTCAGGCTCTCTCTGCCGATGCACTTCTTCCATTCATTCCTCGACTTTGAAACCAAGCCATTCTGTCAGGGTTCCTTTTGATAACTCCAGATCCGCGATGGACAGAATGTGGTCGATAACGGATTGGGTGTAGCTCCCTCGCGCGATGGTGAGATCCTCCTGGTAATCCAGGACATCATGGCTGGTGGAAAGTCCGACATCCAGGGCTTCTTCTTCCGCTCGAAGTCTTTCTTTGGCCAGGTCGACAGCGACGGTTGTGGCATCAACCCGTTGCTGATTGGTTTCAATCTGGCGCACGGCGGCCCGCACTTGAAGATCAACTTCGCGCAACTGGTCTTCCAGGTTGGCTCGCGCCGCTTGGGCCCGTAATTCGGAACGCTGCATCCGCGCACGCGCTCCACGATTTCCGAGGGGATAGGTCAAGGTCAATCCCACGGTGTAGGACGTAAAATCCCCATCCTTCATCAAGTCGAGGCTCTCATCCGCATGATCCTCCAGTCCGCTCGTCCAGGCCCCCACGGAAAGATCCAATTGCGGACGTAACTGATTCCTCGCCGCTTTCACCGTCAAATCGGCATTTTCTATTGAGAGGGCAAGTGTCTTCAGTACCGGAAGATTCTCATGCGCGGTGTCCAGGCTGGAATCCAGATCCACGGAAGTGGGCAGGTACAGCGGACGTTCTGCCGGAACAACGTGGATATTCCACAACTCCGTGCCGTCTCGCAGTTCCAGAACCCGCTTGAGATTATCTTCGGCGTCCTCCAGGGCGTTCCTTGCCACAATCACTCCCTCCTGCCGCGAGGCAACCCCCGATGAGGCCGACAGAATCTCAATTGGAGCCATCACTCCCGCCTCCACTCGTGCCGTGTTGTTTTTCAGTAAATCAACCGCCAGCTGGAGAGATTCCTTCTGGATATCCAGCTGCTCCTGGCGAAAAATCATCATCCAATAGGCCTCCACCACGCTGCCCATGATTTGGAGAATCCGGGCGCGGAGATCGGTTTTGGATATCTCGCGATTGTTCTCCGCCAACCGAACGGAAACCAGGTTCGCATCCGGGCCGAAGTTCTTGAGAAGCGGCTGGGTAATCAGAAGACGCAGGGACGTATCGGCCGCCGGATTGAGTCCCTCAAGCGCACTGCTCGTTTCATGCCGATCCACATCCAGTTCAAGCTGGTATTGAGTGCCCCATGAGAATCGCTTCGAAATTCCCGTCTGGGCCAAATTGTGTTCCTCACTGTATTCGGTGATTTTCACATCGCCGCTCGAACTCAATCTGTCGAAAAAATCGAAATAATTCATGAACTCGCTCAATGTCATCCTGCTGTCCGTGAGCAAGTCAATCAGCACAGGATCATTGCCCGGTGTTCCCTGTTGGCCGAAAGAACCGCCGGTCAACGGATTCGTATTCGGCGCTTCCATATCCTGACGCTCCACCCCGGCAAAGAAAACATGATCGAACACCGATCGCTCCTCTTCGATCAATGTCGAAGCGATATCCACATTAAACCGCTCGATTTTCAAGGAAAGATTGCGGCCCAGGGCCACTTCGGCGCACTCGTGCAAGGTCAGTTTCAGGGTCGGCGGTTCGTCCTGCGCCCCCGCAAACAGCGCCGTACTACAGACAATCAGCGCAATAGAGATGAATTTCTTGGCCATGCTCAGGTCTCCCATGTCAAGAATGTCCTCAGTCTCAAATCGAATTGAGGGATGTGTGTACTTGTAACATGACGCACCGCGCGAAACAATGAAGGTTGAATATCCTCATCCGGGAGAAAAACCATGGGCGAAATCCGTCCGGCACAATCGGTCAAATTGATCTGCGGCATCCTGTTCCACGATCCGCAGATCCGTGAACAGGTCGATTTCCGGCTTCAGGAACGTTTCGGCCCGGCGGATTATCGGAGCGCGGTCTTCCCCTTCAAGGAAACCGATTACTACAACGAGGAAATGGGAATGGGCCTGAAACGCCAGTACCTCTCATTCCAAAACCTGGTTCTCCCGGACTTGCTGGCCGAGACGAAACATTTCACGAACCGCCTCGAAGCCGAGTTTGCCTCGCCGGACGGCAGGCGCCGGGTAAACCTGGACCCCGGCCTTCTCTCCTCCGCCAACATCATCCTCGCAAGCACCAAACATTTCTATCACCGTGTCTACCTGAGAGACGGCATTTATGCGGAGGTCACCATGTTTTATCGCCACGGAAGGTTCGAGGCTCTTCCCTGGACCTATCCGGACTACCGGAATCATCAACAGGTCTTCCTGGAAATTCGAACCCTCTACCGACGGCAGACATGTGGAGAAGAGCGGCATGGAGAAGCGGGCAGAACGGACAGGAGTTGCGGGCGGGACAATCCGGTATAACACCGTCTCCCCGGAACGGACCATTTCCTGAAAATAAGCAGGATTGTTCAGATAGTCCCGGTGGCCCAAACACGCCAATATCGGGTGGTTCTTCTCATTCCGAATCCTCAAATAATAGCCGACTCCCCGCTCGTTCAACCGGCGGTGAATTTCATCGAAAGGCCGCCCATACAAACGCGATATCTCCCAATCGTCCAGGTGAACAAAGTGCAAATCACGGCGAAAGAGATGATACCGGTTCTCGTGCGTCAGGATTTTGGAATCGGGCGCTAATTCACGATTGATGAAGCTCCATACCGGATATTCATCGCGAAACTTGATCCGGTAATAACTCGGCGGATCCATGGGACCGTACCGCAAAGCGGGCAAACTGGGAACGGCGAATTTCGGACCCATAAGAACATCGGCTATACCGGGACAAAGCGCCGCAGCGAACGTCCCCGCGACCAGAACACCTCGGACCCGTCCGCCCGAATGATGAACAAGCAACGCGCCACAACAGGCAAAAACAGACAGTATCCCCAATGTATGATAGAAGTACAGACCCGAAATAAAATAAAGATAAATAAACAGAAGCAGGCTAAACAGGATCATGAGCAGAAAAACGGGGCGACGGTTCGCGTTACGGAGCGAAAGAAGGAATCCCGGCAGGAATAGTCCGCTGAACAAAGGTCCGAATTTCCAACTGTAATTATCGTGCAGAAAATAGTATGGCGTATTGATTAACCGCTGAATTATATTGTCACCAAAAAGAATGGGGCCGTCACCGTTGGCCGCCCATTCCCGGTTACAGGAGGCCATCACGTCCGGGTCGATATATTTCCCATCGAGAATCTGATGAAAAAACGCATACACCGGATTGCCGGTGACAAGGACATTTCGGATATACCAGGGTACGGCTAATAGAAAGGATACCAGAAACAGCGGGGCGAAACGTCGAATGACCGGAATGGGGTTTGAAAGCTCCGAACAGCGGAGAAACGGTGCGAGCGCGAGAAGCACAAAGTAAATCCAGCCAAGGTAGTTGATTGTGGGCATGGCAGCGCACAGTACGGCGGTCACTTCGTACCAGCGGCGATCGCGCGTCGATAGAAATCGCTCCAGGCAATAGAATACTCCGGCTGTCGCCGCAAGAACAAGGCTGTAATCGGAAACCCAAATCTGATAGGAAAATCCGTACGGAACAGCGCGAAAGAACAGTACTCCCAGGGCCGTAACCGTTGCGTTTCCGAAAAGATTCCTCAGCAGGCCGGCGAGCAGACCCACGGTAAGTACACCGAAAACAGGTGGGAGCAATTGCCCGTAGAGATCGGACCATCGGCCGGACAGATGGGCCGCAACAACCTCTAATACATGAAACAAATGAGGATAATTCGCGCCCAAGCCGATCCCGACCTGCCCGCAGACAATCGTGGGAAATCCGCCTTCCTCCCACGTTCGCTGCGCGTAGTCGACATAATAGATTAACGCATCCCAGTAATCCACCGGGAAACCGAGAGAATGGTAAAACATGAACACAGTAATGATCCAGGTCAATCCCCAGGAAATGTAATAAACGATGCCCCGGTCAGTCGGCGCAGAACATTCGTTGGGGGGATCGGGTACAGGGTCTCGCCGGGGCAGCCGCAGAAGCACGAGAATGATGACTGCAGAGGTCACAAGCGTGGGCCATCTTCCAAGAACATGCAGGGAGCCGAGAACATGCAGCGGAATGCCGATGATCGCTATTCCCAACAGGATCGCCAGGCTGATCGACGGGAAATCCATCTTAGGCCGAAGGCGTCGAAATAGATAAATCCAGCCGGTCACGCCGAACAGCAGTAAAAAAGGAGAGTGAATGAGCGCTGTATAGAGGACTGTAAGAAGGCCGGACAAAAAAGGCCCGGGCGCTGACGCGACATCTAAGAGTGACCGGGGTACATATAGCCAGAGCGGAACACTGAAAGTCGGATTCAGGAATAAGAAATGGATTACAACAAAACAGAACCAGGCTGTACCGAGAAGAACGATCCAGAAAGTAAAGGAATCGGGAATCTTGGGCGACAGTGACCGGGAGTCGGTCGGCTCTGGAGAGGAATCGGTTGTCCGGCTTTGGGCCATGGTCAGTCCATCGGGAGATTCTCACCGGTAAGCCGCCGATATGCCTCCAGGTAACGTTCCCGTGTTTTGGCGATGATGTCGTCGGGAAGCGGAGGCGGCGGCGGATTACGGTCGTAGTGGATGGAAATGAGATAATCCCGCAGGAATTGCTTGTCGAAAGCGTGCTGCGACCGCCCCGGTTCGTACTCATCCGCAGGCCAGAAGCGGGAGGAATCCGGTGTCAGCGCTTCGTCGATCAACAGAAGGCCCTCGGAAGAACGACCGAACTCGAACTTGGTGTCGGCGATAATGATGCCTTTCTGTTCGGCAATAGCGGAGGCTTTCTTGTAAATGGCAAGGGATCGGGACCGGACCTCTTCGGCTGGTGGACCACCGATCATCTTTACCATTTGATCGAAGGTGATATTGATATCATGTCCCTCGGTACTCTTGGTCGCCGGGGAAAAAATCGGTTCCGGCAGACGTTCGGATTCCCGGAGTCCTTTCGGAAGAAGGTTCCCCCCGACAGGGATGCCGTTCTGGTACTCGATCCATGCGGACCCGGCAAGATAGCCCCGAACGACACATTCCACGGGCAACGGGTCGGTTCGACGAACCCACATGGATCGTCCTTTCAACCGATCCGGGTAACGGCAGAACGGTTCGGGGTAATCATTGACATCCGTGGAGAGAACATGATGCGGCGAGGCTTCCGGAATTTGCTCGAACCAGAAAGCGGACATCCCGGTCAGAACGCGGCCTTTATCGGGGATGCCTTCATTCATTACTACATCGAACGCGCTGATCCGATCCGTGGCGACCAGAATGAGCGAATCATCTACACAAAAGATATCGCGAACCTTTCCGCGTTTGAAATGGCGAACGCCGGGAATTTCAATCTGGGTCAGTGCAACACGTGCCATTCGGTTCCTCAAGCAGTCAGGGAGACGATATTGGAGTGGGAAGGCTCCCCCGTCTCTGACGCCTCCGTGGTTTCTTCCCGCAGGTAATACGCGGCCTGTTCCGGCGGAGTTGGGTTGACGTAGAACCCTGTCCCCCACTCGAATCCGGCTGCGTGGGTCAACTTCGGGATCATTTCGATATGCCAGTGATAGTGCGCCAGCGGTCCTTCCGTCGTCGGCGCCGTGTGGATCATGAAATTGTACGGCGGGTCGTCGAGAACTCGACGGACCTTTCCAAGGATGGTGCGCATCATTTGCGCGAGCAGAACAACCTGGTGTTTTTCAATTCTGTCGAAATGAGTCTCATGACGTCTGGGCAGGACCCAGGTTTCAAATGGGAATCGGGACGCGAACGGGGCAATGGCAATAAACTCTTCGTTCTCTTCGATGATCCGGTCCATGGAGAGGTATTCCTGCCGGAGGATGTCGCAAAACACGCAGCGTTCTTTGAATCCGAAATACCGTTCCGCGCCGTCGAGCTCTTCTCTGACCCGTTTGGGAACAATGGGCATGGCGAGCAGCTGGCTGTGAGGATGATCGAGTGACGCCCCGGCTTCCGGTCCGTGGTTTTTGAAGAGCACGATGTATCGAAAGCGGGGGTCTTTTTTCAGTTCCAGGACGCGGTCGCGATAGGCCCAGAGGACTTCTTCGGCCTGGCGCTGGTCATACGTGCCGAACGAGGCGTTGTGATCCGGACTCTCGATGATGACCTCATGCGCGCCGGTCCCCTGCATAATGTCGTACATGCCGTCCCCAGACCGGGATAGTTCATACTCCACACGCAGCGCAGGGTATTTATTCGGAACAACACGGAGCCACCAGCCTTTCGAGTTAGGTGGCTTGCCGGGTTCCCGGTAGGCAAGCACCTCCTTGGGCGTCTTGTCCTCATTGTCGGGACAGAACGGACACATCCCCGCTCGTTGTGGTCGGGGTTGCCGAACGAAATCCGTGGGGCGTTTCGCTCGTTCTTTTGCAATAATCACCCATCGTCCGATGACGGGGTCTTTACGGAATTCAGGCATCGCCTTCTCTCCTTACCACTTGCTGTGCGATAGTACCAATCAAAACGGGGAAAGGTCCAGAGCGGAGAGGGTTTAAGAGGAAAGGGGGAGAAGAAACCATGTGCAAACGACAGGCACGGAGACAATGACTTACCCAGTAGGCCAGGCGTCCCTGCCTGTCACCCCAGTAGGACAGGCGTCCCTGCCTGTCACCCCAGTAGGACAGGCGTCCCTGCCTGTCATCCCGGGCGGTCAGGCGTCCCTGCCTGTCATCCCAGTAGGACAGGCGTCCCTGCCTGTCACCCCAGTAGGTCAGGCGTCCCTGCCTGTCATCCCGGGCGGACAGGCGTCTCTGCCTGTCACCCCAGTAGGACAGGCGTCTCTGCCTGTCACCCATCTTGTTTATTCTTTGTGCCTTTGTGGCTTTGTGGTGATCTCCTTCTCCGCGTTCCGATTCATGTTCCTCTCCACCATCGCGCTCCTGCCTCTGCTTGGAGGAACTGCGCCCGCCAGGATCACCCCCCCCTGTGTCTCCCCCAATCTGGGCGGAGCGCTTTGTGCGCGCATTCAATCCGCCTTCTCTTTCCTTCTCCTCATTGGCTACTTTCTCCTGCTGACTCTAAACAAGCCCGTTTACAGCCGCGACTGGTTCGATCTGAAAAAGGCAACGGCGTTTCTCAATGAAACCCACGCAGAAGGGAATGTCTTCAATGATTTCTCATTCGGTGGAAGGATTATTTACGACTGCTATCCACGCCTGAAAGTATTCGCGGATGGGCGCATCGGTCCTTTTGAGAAAGACATTTTTCCCCTGTACGAAGAAGTATTTCGAGGTACACGGGACCGGGCCATGGAGATTCTCGACCGCTACCGAATCGACTGGATTCTCATACAGGAGTCGCGCGCCCCCGAATGGATGCAGTCCGAGAAGAGACTTCATGAGTTATACCGGCACAGTGGAATTGTTATTTTTCGGCTGGATAGAGACGGAACGGAGACATAATCTCAATGGAACAGGTATCCCGCGTTTCCAGGTGCGGAACCGTTGTGTTCACAGTAACTCTGTCGCTTGCGGCGGTGATTCTCCTGATCCGTATCCCTGAATTTCTCTACAGGTTATTCGATCCCGATGAATTCGAACATCTCCACGCCGCATTCTGCATAAATAACGGAATGGTTCCGTACCGAGACTTTTTCGAGCATCACACACCGCTCTTCTGGATGGGCCTGCAACCCCTTTACTTGTTTTTCGAGAACCCGATCCGAATGTTGCTCGCAGGGCGGCTTCTAATGTTCTTTGTCACGGTCGGGATCGTTCTTGTAACCTGTCAATTATCCTCCCTGCTGTATGGCCGATGTGTCGGAGTGATTTCGGTTCTGTTGTTGATCTGCATTCAGATGTTCGTAGAGAAATCCATGGAAATCCGCCCCGATGGTCTGGAAACACTTTTCTGGCTCTTGTTCCTCCAACTGGGCATTCGGGCGATTCATTCCGAACGGGGATTTGTCTATTTCTTATTTGGGATTTGCGCCGGGATTTCCATACTGTTTTCGCAGAAGGTGATTCCGGGTATTGCCGGCGTCTTTCTCGCGTGGCGGCTATTGAACATCAAGCCGCAAAAAGAACGCCCTCCTCTAACCTTGAGCCGGTTTGCCCTGTTTTCGGCGGGCGTTCTGCTCCCCGTTGTTCTCACCGGATTGTTGTTTCTTTTTTTCGGAGCATTCGGGGCATTTGTTCATCGTTGTTTTCTATTCAACGCGCTGTGGGAAATTCGGACCGGTCCGTTTCCGGTCTGCCTTGAATTCGTGCGGGAGAACCCCATGGTATTCGCCCTTGGAGTCGTGGGGATTCTCTATTTACTACGGAACTGCCGCGAGGCTCCGGAGAATGCCCTTCTGCTCGGTTCGCTTGCGGGTACAGGTGTGGGTATTATATGGATTCCCATCATGCAGCGGCAATATCTTATGCTCCTGTACCCCCTGTGGGCGATTTGTGCAGCGAAATGGATGGCCGATCGAGTTCTCTATGAGAAGCAAAAGTCATCACGCATTTATGATTTTCTTTTCGCGGTCCTTCTCGGCGTATCTCTGGCCATTTCGTCTACGGAAGACGGAAGGCCATTTGGAAACCATCTGTTTATCTTGCTGATTTTTGTTGGGACCTGTGTCTTTTCGGTTCTCTTTCTTCGGGTACGGGAGGCTCTGACTGTATTTATTGTAATGGTAATCTCTCTTGGCCCGATTCTGAAACCGCTACAGCCGAACTATGTCCGAAATACAGCGCAAAAGGAATATATTCGGCTGATCGATGAGGAAACGGACCCGGACGATTGTGTTCTGGACGGCTGGAGCGGCTATGCCTTTTTCCGGCCCCATGCCTATTATTATTTTTTCCTGCACCCGGAAATCCGGGCCATGCTTACAGGGGATGAATTAGACAAAAACGTGATCGAGGCGATTCAGCGCAACAAGCCGAAAATCATTATCTATGACTCGAATCTCCGTTCTCTACCTTCATCCGTAAATGAGCATATTCGGTCGCATTACCGCGCGATGGGGTTGGACGATCTGTATCGTCGGGCGGATTGAATTGTCCCTTGAGTATATATGCATCGAATAATTCCCTGGATTCCATCCGCAAGTAGTTCTCTTCGAGAAACAGGCGCATCTCGGTCCATTGCTCCACAAATTTATCGCTGTCTATCGGATGCTGCGGTGTCCGGTCTTTTTTCATCACAACAATGAATTTCGGCGAAGTGTTTTGCAGCGTTTCCAGTACCTCGTTTCGTGCCGGTTCCCGAATCGGCGAATGTTCGGCCGTGTAAGGAAGATGAAAGAAATAGCGACTTGCAGAGCGTCGTTCCGACAGCACATACAGGTCCGGGCAATAGCCGATCACGAAAAGGGTGTCCCTGGGGGTTGTATCGTGTCGAATCTCCGCAGCAAGTCGGAGAATATCCTCATTCGTAAAAAAACCGATTGCAGGCGGCTTCCAGTCGCCGGCCTCCGTCCAGTACCATTTCACCGATCGTAGCGATTGAAACAAGACAAACGGAAGAAGAATCCATATCCACAGGGACCGTGTTCGGGGACAGCCCACGGGAAGTACGGTCGTTGTTGTAACGGCATGGGAACCGGCAAGCGCCATCGGGGGAACGAGCAAAAGAAAATAGTGCGGATAAAAGCGCCATCCGATACACACCGACAGGACGCCGCCGATCAACCAGGTCGGCAGCCACAACCGATTCGGCATATCGCTCTTCTTTTGTTGCAGGAATCCGACTACAGCCAAAAGCGCAAAGGGCAATAGAAAAAAAAGTCTGGGCGGCACAACACCGGACAGATACTCCCAATGGGGGGCCCCTCTCGAATACGAAGGATTGTACACAGCCATCACGAAGAACCAGTCGGACAGAATCCCCTCTGAGAGACACCAGGTGAAGATCATGCCGAACGCGGCTGCCATGCCGACGGCTATTCCGACCGGCCGTCTCACAAAACCGCTCATGGAAAGAACCAGCAGGGCCGGAAGACAGGCGAGGGCAGCTGTCGGCTTGAGAAGTACGGCGAACCCGGAAAGAACACCCGCCAGGACGGATAGAAATATGGGCGAGATTCTCCGCACAAGGGAGGAATCACCGGGAACAGATGCAAACAGCGAAGCGGCGGGGCCGGTGATTCGCGAAAGAAAGTGCCGTGCCCGTCCCGTCATCGCCAGGAACCGCCCGGAGTCTGCCAAGGGCGGCCACGTGGCGATCTCCGGTTCGCACGCTCGATCGCTGAGATTGCCACGCTTCGCTCGCAATGACGCATTGTCGCTTTGTTCCTGGGAATGACGGTTGTGGGGATTCTCTCCTGCAAAAAGGCGCATGGCAATCACAAACAGCAACAGCGCGGGAATCTCCATTGCCGAGGTATTGCCCTGAATCGGTTCCGCAATCAGCAGTGCGGTCGCCAATCCGCCGGTAAGCCAGGCGTTTTTCCCGACACGCGCCTGTTGCCCCAGCCCGCACAGGTGGTAAACCAGCGCGGCTCTCAGCCCATTTATTCCCAGCCGCAAACCTGAAAGACTGTCTCCAAACAACAGCATCAGCCCCGCGCAGAGCAGCCATTCCGTGGGATCTTTATGGTCCCAGAAATCCCGATAAGGCGTCCGGTCCTGCAACAACTCCCGCGCGCAATACACCCGAAGACCTTCATCCGGTTCGAACGATCGGTTCTCCAGCGCGGGGATTTGAATCAGCAGACAGACCATCGCCCACAGCGCCGCCGGAAATCTCCAGGTCTCGACGATGGGAGGGCTTTCTGTCTCGGTCTTTTGAGAAATCGCCATCTTGTCGGATCGTCTGTCGGAATGGATCGTTAGTCGATCATATCATGTCGGAAACAGAAAAACGCCCAATCTTTGCCCCCGCCCATTGCCCCGGACACGTTTTCGCGAGACTCAAAGTGGGGTACAATAATGCAAATGGGGGTTATCGAATGAGCGAATCTTTTGCGGATGTTCTCGCTGTGTTGAAAACCGGGGTGTCGGATGCGATCCTGGACTTGCAAAAATACCAGGAATCCGAACCATCCCCGACGCTGGCTGCCGCGATCCTGGAACTCAAGAGTAACGCACAATTCCTCGACCAGGTGGACAGCTGGCTTGCCACCATGCCTGAAGAACGTCTTCGGGAGATTTTCCATGCCTCGATTAAAACCCTCTGCAACAGTTTCTCGAGCCTGCTGAAATCCGGCGAGGTCCAAACGGTGGGCGATTCCGAGGATACGATCCCGCCGTTCCTGGTGCAGGCCATGGAGAAGCTTGGGCCGCAATTATTCGTCCGCGAGGACAAAATGCAGGTTTCCATGCTGATCGATCCCCGATTCGGTGGCGCCTGGACTCCGGAGAAAATCGAGGCCTACCTGGAGCATGAGGGAATCATCCATGGCATCGATGCCAAAGGGATTCAGGCAATTTGCAGCGGAAAGCCTATGGAACGGGCCATAGTCGTTGCCAGGGGAACGCAACCTGTTCCACCGAAGAACGGTTATGTGAATTACGCTTTCGACCTGGAGGTCATCAGCGGAAAACCGAAGGTCCTGGAGAGTGGACGTACGGATTACAAGGAGCTCAACCTTTTTTATTATGTCTCTCCAGGCCAAGTGCTTGCGGAACTGGTTCCTCCCAAACCCGGCGTGGCCGGGTCCAATGTCTTCGGCGAGGAAATCCCGGCAGAAGAGGGCGCTCCCGCGGAATTGATCCCCGGCGAAAATACCGCCATCTCCGAAGACGGCACGCAACTGACCGCCCAGGTACAGGGCTACCTGGCGTTGGACGGCAAGGTTCTTTCCGTCAAGCCATGCGTGCTTATTCCAGGCGACGTTTGCTACAAAACAGGCAATGTTAATTCCCCCGTCGGAGTCACGGTTCAAGGCAGCGTTCGATCCGGATTCCGGGTGTATTCCACGGAAACGGTGAATGTCGGCGGACTTGTCGAGGCATCCACCATCACTTCCGAGGCTGATCTCATGGTGAACGGCGGCGTGGAGGGAGGCGGCAAAGGCCACCTGGAAGCCAAGGGGGTTGTGCGTGTGCTGTTTCTGAACGAGGTAAAGGTCCGGGCCGGCGGGAATGTGCTGGTAGCAGGAAATATCTATCATAGCGCAATCTGGAGCGGCGGATCGGTGCTTGCCGAGGGGGCTCGTGGAACCATCGCACAAGGCCTGATCCGCGCGGAAGATACGGTCGAGGCCGAAGAAATCGGCTCGGAAATGGGTGTTCGAACCCGGATTGAGTTGGGCGTGGCGACCCTCGCCATTCCCGCTGACCTCGAGGAAATGCGTGCCCGACTCGCGGAATTGGACGAAAAACGAAAACATTTCAAAAAAGCGGCCGAAAAACTTGCACGCCTGAAAAAAAATAAAGGCACACTGGATGCCGAAAAGGAAAAAAACCTGAAAAAGACGCTCGTGGCCATGAGAAAATACAAGCAACTGGTGGCCGCCAAAAAAGAGGAAATCGCGCGTCTTGAACAAGCCTACGAAACCGGAATGCGGAAAATGCGTTTTGTTAAAGCCCGCAAACAAATCTGGCCCGGAACGGAGATCCGCATCCTCGATTCGGAGTATACAGTCAAGCGTCCCACCGGCCCCGCCACTATTGTGTTGCTCAACGATGCAATTCAGGTCCTGCCTTACAGCGAAACTCCCCGCACCGAGTAACCATTCCGCTCAGGATTTCGGCAACCGTTGCAAGTACCAGTTCACGCGCTTGTTGAATTCGGCATTTTTTGAAAGTTCCATCGCTTTCAAAAAACACTCACGCGCGCTTGACCTCGCCGTATCTTCCTCCGCATGGAAAAACCCCACCCCCTGGTTGTAATGGAATTCCGGACTGTCGGGTTTGCGCTCAATCCCTTCCTCTGCGGCCTCTACCAATCCCGGCCAATCCTGGCGCAGGTACTGCAATTCACACAGGTGACGCAGGCTTTCCGGCGTCTTCTCTTTCAGCCTTTCTTTATAGAAATCGGCTCCCAGATCCAACCACCCACGGGTTCGGTAGGCATTCATCAGCTTCCGATGCGCTTCGGGATCGTTTTGATTCTCCTGGACCGCTTTCTGTAATTGATCGATTCCACTTTCTTTTTCGAGAAAGGCTAACGCGGCGCTGTGTTCCGGCCCCTGGGGGAAATAAGCGCGAAGACGATAGTATGTGTCCTCGGCGTCCGCGTATTTCTTAAGCCGGTATTGCGCCTCCAGCCGTAATGCGAGCGCGCGGGACAGATTTTCCTCTTTCGGGTCCGTGGCCAGCACAAATGTCGTTTCCGACAGGGCGTCTCCGTATTTGCCCGATTTCAGGCGCTCCGTGACATAATCGAGACGCTTCTCGGCAGGAATCTTGTGGAACAGGTCTTCCTCTTCGCGCAGAGGAGCGTTTGTCGAAGACTGTTGTGGAGTTCCGCCCGGCCATTTGCCCACCTCCTTGAGTTTCCGAATCGCGGCCTCCTGGTCTCCCTCCGTTCCAAGATAGCGCGAAAGGTCTATCGGCTCTTTCGAATCGCCGGATTTTTTGTCCAATTCCGGTTTGGGCCGCCCTTTCTCGACATCCCAGTTTTTGGGAGAGGTTCCCAGGCCGGCCTTCGATTCCAGCATTGCCTTTCGTTCCAGGAGCTGAATGAGTGAATCCAGACCGTGTTCGTCGCCGGGAATCGCAAGCGTCTCATCCTGCCCTACTGCCGCGATCGAAAGCATCAGAATCACCGCTATTGACAAGAAGACTCGACCGCACATCTCCGCCTCTTTCAGGTCGTTCCCTGTTTCTTTTCAGGGAAAATCTTTCCTGGATTAAGGATGTTTTGGGGATCGAAGAGCCGCTTGACATTGCGCATCAGTTCGATCTCCCGTTCTCCCCATTCCAACGGAAGAAATTCGGACTTGGTTATGCCGATACCATGTTCCCCGGAAAGCGTTCCCCCATGCGCTATGGCCAGACCGAATGTCTCCTCGATTCCCCGATGCGCCGCCGGATCGTTTTCCGTGTGACACATGAAATTGACATGGATATTGCCATCGCCTGCGTGTCCGAAACAGATGACAGGGACACCGTGTTTTGCCCCGATCTGATAAACCTCCTGAAGCACGGCAGGGAACTCGGCAACCGGGACCGAAATGTCTTCATTGAACTTGAACGGCGCTTTCTGATACATCGACGGACTGAGATTGCGACGGATCTCCCAGAGGCTTTCCCGGTCCTCCGGTTCCGTCGCCCGCTGAACTGTCTCCGCGCCGGACCGGCGACAGATTTCCTCCATGGTCTGTGCGTCACGGAGCACGGTATCCGGGTCAAATCCATCCGCTTCCACCAACAGCACGGCCTCGCAGGGAGCAATCTGTTCCCGGCCCATGTACGCGTCGACGCATTCCAGGCTCATGCGGTCCATGAACTCCAAAGCCGACGGGACCACAGGGCCATTCAGAATGTCAAGAACCGCTTTGCCGGCGTCTTTGATGGAGCCGAACCGCGACAGAAATGTGCAGCGATGTTCCGGAAAGGGTACCAACCGAAGCGTGGCCTCGGTAATCACCGCAAGGGTTCCTTCCGACCCGATCAACAGCTGAAGCAGGTTATATCCCGACACGCTTTTTCGGGATTTCGAGCCGAGTCGGATAATCTCCCCATCCGGCAGCACAGCCTCGACGGCCAGCACATAATCTTTTGTGGTCCCATATTTCACGCAGTTGAGACCGCCGGAACTCTCGGCAAGTGTGCCGCCAAGAGAGGCCACCTTCGCGCTCGATGGATCCGGGGGGTAAAAAAGACCTTTTTCCTGCACCGCCTTTTTGAGATCACCCAGGAAAATCCCGGGCTGCGCGGTCACCGTTCGATTGGCCGTATCGATCTCCAGGATGCGGATCATCCGTTCCAGGGCCAGTACAATCCCGCCCGACACCGGCAGGGCGCCGCCTGTCATCCCAGACCCGGACCCGCGCGGATAGACCGGAATGCCCTCACGAGAGGCTATACGAAAAATCCGGGCTACCTGGGCAGTCTCAACCGGCCAGACCACGGCGCACGGTGAGTAACTCTTACGAGTGGCGTCATAGCCGTAAGTCACCAGGTCCATCTTATCCGTCGAGATTCCCTCCGGTCCCAGAAAGGAACGAAACTCCTCTTCGAGGCCTCTGTTGATAACGAGAGAAGCGCCGTATGCCATCGGGAATGGAAAACCCTTCCTGGAAATCTATCTAAACCGCTGTCTTTCAGGGTCTCCTGCTCTGAAAGAATAGCACAATCCGCTCTCACATGGACAGAAAGAATGAATCGGGAGAGACGTTCTGCTGTTGCCATTCGTTCCTGTAATAAGCCGCAGGCCCGTTTCTGGACGGGATGAAGCGGAGAATCTATCTTAATGCAGGTCCGTGAACATAACCCCAGGGGGTGAATGATGGAACAGCGCTGGATCTCGTTTTTCACAATCGTGATTTTCTGTGCAACCGTACCGGGATTTCTGTATGCGTCGAATTTTGCCCCGCATGATTGGGAGGGAAGCGATCTGACGTTGCAAAACGGCGATGTGATTTGGGGGCTTCATAAAAATGTGGGGACTCTGAAAATCCCCAAGGAGGCTGTAGTGGGGGTCCTTGAGTATGCAACAACGGTTCCGGGGTCGGGGTATCTGGATATTCAAGCCAGGGCGATCATTCTGGACGGAAAAATTGATGCAAAAGGAAAAGGGTTCCCGGGCGGTGGCGGCGGTGGGGGAGGCGGTGGAGCGGTCGTAGCACGGGAGGACTATGTACGCGGGCAAGGCGGTATTGGGGGACGGGGCAAGACGGATGTGCAGATCGGAATGGATGGCGGCCAGGGGAAACATGGTGAGGACGAACCGGGTGGTACCGGCGGCTCAGGCGGACAGGGTTTGGGGAATTTCGGAGGGATTGGTGGGGCAGGCGGATTGGGAAAAGGAGACAAGGCTGGGGGTGACGGAGCAAAAGGAAACGATGGGGGGTATGACAGCCCCGGAGCCAATACCGACACAAGTACCGATACCTCTATCCGAATGGGTTGCGGCGGGGGAGGAGGGGGAGGAGGAGCGGGTGGCGGAACCGAGAAATTCGACTGGTATGATTGGGAAACCCCGCAATGGATGGGAGCAGGCGGGGGTGGCGGCGGGGGCGCTTCCGGTGGAACCGGTGGCGGGTATGTGCGCCTTATAGTCTCCAGTCTGCTTCTGTTCCGCGGCGAAATCGACACGTCAGGAACTCTTGGGCTGACCGGCGCGAACGGTACAAACGGGTCGGTGTCCGGCAATAACTCATACGGGGGGAATGGCGGAAACGGCGCGAATGTCGGCCCGGAAGGCGAGGGGAAAGGCGGAACCGGCGGGGAATCGGCCGAGGATGCTCGTCGCGGCGGAACCGGCGGGGACAGTGGCGCAGGCTCCGGCGGCGGCGTCGTTCTGGCCTGTGATGACCGTACCGGAATGATCCTGCTGGGAACCATCCATGCAACCGGTGGCGGAGACCTGCTCACAAACGGCGGCACGGTGAAAATCCTTTATCCAACCGGCGAGATTGTCAACACTGCCGAAATCAACGCCGGTCGGGTATTTGAGGGGTCTATCTGGCCGGAGCCGACTGTCACTCCTACTCCAACTTATACACCAACCCCTTCACCGACACTCTCTCCGACAGACACCCCGACTCCAATCGGAACTCCGACACCTGCCCCGATTCGGGCGGACCTGAATCGAGACGGTCGTGTGGATTTCAAAGATCTCCTTCTGTTCCAACAGGATTGGTGGAGATTCAAGGAAGGGAAATAGGCCGCGCCACAAGATTCGCGGGTAGGCTTGTCAACCCCCGAAGATCGGCGGTGGCTGGGTGGGGGGTGACCGGCTCTCGCGGTTATGACCAAGATTTCTTCAAAAAACAAGGCGTGACGCTTGATTCTATCCGCGAAAATGGATAAAAGTCTATTCAGCATTAAAAAACCGGAAATTCAATGAACGGTTCCCGAAAAGTGAGACTCGGGGGCCGTTTTTCTGTGGGGACCATGGTCCCAGGAGCGTAAGTTCGTGAATCGTTTTGTCCCCGTTTTTCTGCTGATTGGGTCCAACATGTTTATGATGTATGCCTGGTACGGGCATCTCAAGGACCTCCGTCACAAACCGCTATTGATCGCCATCCTTGTCAGTTGGTCCGTCGCATTCCTGGAATACTGCCTCCAGGTCCCCGCCAACCGGATCGGGAATCAGTGGTTCACCCTCTCGCAACTGAAAGTCTTGCAGGAAATCATCACCATGGTGGTCTTTGCGGGATTCTCCCTGCTGTACATGAGAGAAAAAATTACCCTCGATTTTCTCTGGGCCGGACTCTGCCTTGTCGGAGCCGCCTTCTTCATGTTTCGTCATATTTGACAAACCCATTCTTCCATCGGTCTGCCCTTTCACTCTCCGTCAAACACGATTCCAGGAAACCGGCCATCGATAATTGCGATCCCTGCAGGATTCCGCATAATATAAATGCCGGACCGTCCGCGTCGGCGAAAAATACCTGTCGAGATTTATGCTCCTCCTTGCTGAAACACATAAGGAAATTAACGAATTGAAAGGACCGGAGAGACAATGCCCCGCAAAAACAGTCACTCCCCGGATGTCCTCGGAACTATACGTAGCATACGCCGCGACCTTGCCGAGCGCTTTACCGTGCGTCGTATCGGTGTGTTCGGTTCATTCGCTACGGGAAATGCCGCGCCGGAAAGCGATGTGGATATCCCGGTCGACTTGGATGAACCGACATTCGATCATTACATGGACCTGAAATTCCACCCTGAAGATATTCTGAAACGCCCGGTCGACCCGGTCCTGACAGAAACAATCAGGCCCCGCCTGAAACCGATCATCGACCGCGAGATGATTTATGCCTGGGGTTGTGTAACTGAATGAGTTTTACAATGATTCTTGTGGATCATATTGCCCGCCATAGACCGGAAGCCTGTGCCAACCTCTTACCATGCTCCCTTCCGGGTGGCGCCGCCATCTTGCCGCGACTCTTCCACGGTCGCAATTGTTAAAACCTATTCAATTGCAGAACACTGGGGATTATCGGCAACAGCCCCGGCATCCCCCACAAACTCCGGCCTTACTCGTTCCGGGATCACACCTTCCCGAAATCCGCGATCCAGTAATTCCACAACCGCCCGACGTCCCGTTTCACCGTAATCCAACGTGTAGTCGTTCACATACATCCCGACAAATCGATCCGCCAGGTCCTCATCCAGGTCACGCGCATAAGGCATACTGTGTAGAACAGCCTCCCGGCGATGGTCTAGCCCGTATTGAATACTGTCCTTCAAAAGACGGTTCACCCGATCGATACATTCCGGTCCCAATGCGCGCCGGATGGCGTTCCCCCCCAACGGCAGTGGCAATCCCGTCTCGGTTTTCCACCACTGCCCCAGATCCAGAACCTTCACCAGGCCCTTGCTGTCGTAAGTCAACTGGCCTTCGTGGATAATCAGCCCCGCATCGCATTCTCCTCGCGCAACCGCATCCAGGATGGCATCGAACGGCATTACCTCGTAGGCAAACAGGCCCAGGCAGAGCCGCAACCCCAGAAACGCCGTCGTCCATTCCCCCGGAACGGCAATACGCTTTCCGCTCAACTCGGACGGAAAAACCCTCTCGCGTGCCACAACCATCGGACCATACCCGTCGCCCATACTGGCGCCGCATGGAAGAAGGGCATACTTGTTATGGATATAGGCATAAGCGTGAATGGACACCGCGGTAATATCCAGTTCCTCCTTCATCGCCCGTCGGTTCAGCGTTTCGATATCCTGGAGGATGTGTCGAAAACGAAACTCTCCCGTATCCAGTTTGCCCTCGGCCAGTGCATAGAACATGAAAGCATCGTCCGGGTCCGGGCTGTGTCCCAAAGTCAATTCGCGTACCGTCATCGTGTCACACATTCTCCCTTCGTTCGTGAATCAGGTTACGGATTGGAAAGGGTATCAGGAAAAATCAATCTCACGTCTTGCGGTGAAGAACCAGCAAAGTAACATCATCTTTATACGGACGTTGCGCACAAAACTCCTCCAACTCCCGGATAATCGCGTCCACCAGGTCTTGGGCCGATCCCTGCGAGTTCCGACAAATCACATCGATCAGCCGATCATATCCGAACAACTCCCCATCCGCATTCCGCATCTCCACAATGCCATCGGTAAACAGGATGATCCGGTCGCCCGGTTCGATTTGGACAGTCTGCTCGTCATACTCGTCCGATTCCACCAACTTCAGCGGAAATCCACGGTCCGTCTTCAACTCCTCTACCTTGCCGGTCCTCGCCCGGTAAAGAAGCATGATGTCATGACCGGCGGAGGAATAAATCAATCGCATCTCGTCCAGGTCCAGCACACCATAGAACATGGTGACATAAAACGTGGGCGCCAGATGGACATTCAGTTTCTCATTGATAACTTTCAGGGCCGTGCTGGGGTGACGGAACGTATTCACAACCGAATTCATCAGCAAATGCGTGATCGCCATAACCACCGCCGCGGGGGCGCCGTGCCCCGTCACATCCGCCACGAGAAGTCCCCAACGGGACTTGCTGATCTCGATCACATCATAGTAATCCCCTCCCGCCTGTTCACTCGGCTCATAAAAAGATGCAAACTCCAGATCGGGATGCCGAGGGAATATCTGCGGGAGAAACGAACGCTGAATATCCCCCACAACTTTCAAATCCTCCTTGATCCTCCTGTTCGCCGTGCCGAGATCCCTGTTCACTTTCTGCAGCTCAAGATTCGTCTTGTACAGGCTGGTCGCCAGATCGTGAATCCGAAGCGCAGACCGGATTCGCGCCAGCACTTCCTCGTTTTTGTATGGTTTGGTGAGATAATCGTCCGCCCCGCTGTCCAGCCCCTGGACTTTGCTCTCCGTACTCGACAGCCCGGTCAAAAGGATTACCTGAATCAGCTTCTCCCGAAATTCGCTTTTGATGATCCGGCACACTTCCAGGCCGCTCATCTCCGGCATACACACATCCATGATGAGCATATCCGGTGTCTTCTCCTTGATGCGTTCAATGGCCTCTTTGCCGTTCTCCGCCAACATAACCTGATATCCCTGCGCATCCAGCAGGGTTTTCAGCACCTGCAAATTCGTCTGTTCATCATCGACCAGAAGAATCGTGCGCTCTTGATTGGGAATCTGTGTATGAAGAATCCGGTCCGGCATGGTCGGTTCACCTTCTTAATCATGCCTGAAGGAATGTCGGATATCAACTCTGCAAAAAGGCTTTCAACCGCTCCGCCCGATGCCGGTACAGATGATGGCGCAGAACTTCATCGCAACCCGCCTGCGCCAGCCTCTCCCGCTCGCCCGGCGACCGCAGAAGCCATTCCACCTTCTGTTGAAGATCCGTAACATCCCCAAACACGGCCAGATGTTCGCCAGGATTGAGGATTCCACGTTCCATGTCGGCCACACCATCCGTCAGCAGGCATCCCCCCGCCATCGGGATATTGAAATCCCGCACATTCAGGCCGCGCGGCAACTGCGGACTGTGACAGTTGATATTGACTTCCGCCGAGGCGTAAATATCCGCCACATCGTTGCGATGCGCCTCCCCGCCGAAACACTCGCCGCTCTTCTCTCCCAAAACGGACAACCATGCCTCGTTCCCATAAACCCGTATCCCGTACGGAATCAACGCCCGAACAGCCTCGGCACGTTTCCGGGAACTCGCCGTCACCGAGGCCACAAACAGCAGCATGGTTTCGTCATCTCCAAACAATTTCCCCAGGCGACGGCAGAACTCCTCGAAAACCGGGCGGCTCCGTTCCACATCCTCCGACGGGGCATTTTCCAAAAATCCGCGCTTCGCCAGCGGATCGCTGCCGGATAACATCTGCTCCACAAGATCTTCCACCAAATCCCTCGTCCATGGCGCAAAAGCATCCAGAAAACTCTGCGTGACATGGTAAATCCCGACAAAAGCAACCGGACACCGCAATTCTTCCCGAACCCGTCCCGGACCATCAAGATCGCCGGCCGGTGGCGCTGTAAAAATCTTCTCCGCTCCCTTGGATCGCACCACCTCAGAATAAGAATCGTCGGATATCCACACCACATCCCGACCGTCAAACTTCCCATACATCGTAAACCGGGGATGATCCACCAGCCAAACCAGCCGTGTCTGCGGCAGTCCGGCCGCCTCCTCGAAATTCAGAAAACGACCGTAGGATTCCCCAATCGGCCCATTCAGACACAGAAACACCGTGGCGCTATAACGAGTCAGGCTATCCAACAGCCGACAGAAAATCGCCGGGTCTCGCGACTCAACCAAACATATCTCCGCCTCCATGCCCGCCTCTCTCAGGCCCCTGCCGAGCGCCGCCAACATGGGTCCATGAATGTATGCCCCCGGACCGCTCAACGCATATCCCCACACTCGAACGGTTCCTTTCATCGGATCCCGCATCGCCGCAAACCGCCGGTTGTGGGCTTCCCGTTGCTCCACAAACCACGAACTGAATATCTCACTTTCTCTGTCCAGGCGCCCCCATGCCGATGGGTCCGCCTCAACCGAAATATAGTGCCTCACCCATTCCGGCCGATAAAGAATCAGCGAATTCCTGAGAAAGATTTCCCGAAGATGCAACCCCAGAAACTCCCCATCCGCCCAATAGATTCCAGGCTTATCCAGCCATCCTCTTTCCCATGCCGACCGGATCACACGCAGCAATCGGCCGCGATCTCGAAGGATAAACACCACCATCCGGTCCCTGCACCGCATCACCTCTTCGCATACCCAGGCAATCAGGCTTCCCGGCGGGTCGAAAAGAAGCAACAAACCGCATCCCTCCTGCCACAAACCTTCAATTTCCATAGAGTCCGATGGATCAAATGGAAACGATTCAAGATCGACCGTTTCCGTATCCGCAACTTCCTTCGGATCCATGGGAAGCAGGTGCGGATGCCGCACACGGCAAATCCGCTCCACCTCAGCCCACTCATTCTCCTGATCGACTCTCGATAAATCCATACCCTGTGGCATCCTTTTCTGTTCCGTCTCGCGATCCGATCACACTCTCCGGCAACCGCAAAAAAAACCTCTTTCGCACCCTCCAACAGTTTTGAAAACACCCTTTTAGAAGGCTATACTAATCCCACAATAAGATCTGACATCACTACCGGGCGCTCTCCACTTCAAAGCGCCGGAAGGAAAATTGTCCTATGGTAGCGGATCTTCTCACCAGTGTATTGGGCCTTTCCGAGGCCAAAACCCCGTTCGAACATAAATTATTGCAGGGCGACGGCGAAGACCTTTTCGAGGATTATGTCGGGTCCATCGATCTGGCGCAAAACCTGGGAACCGAACTGCTTGCCCGGCCCGAAGCCAATCCCTCCACCATCCGCAGTATGTTGGCCCCCTTGCGCATCGGAAAATCCCAGATGCGGGCATTGAAAGACAATCTCCTTTCCGCCGACCAGCGCATCCGTAAAGTCATGAGCGATAATATCAACCTGGCACGGGTCCTCGTCGCCGTCGATCAACTTCAAAAAGCACAATTGGAACACAATCAGGATGCCATTGAAGAAGCCCGTGCCGAACTCATGCAGGCCAGGCAGCAGGCCAACCTGGACCTCACAAAACTCCACCCCGACCTCAAGGCCTCCTTGCGCTATCGGCTGCAATTCGTCCGGAAATGGAAGGAAGTCGTCGGACTGCAAGTCAATTTGTGCGACATGATTATCGCCTGCCTGACCGAGTCACTCCGTGGAAAATCGGGATTGAACGGAACCCTGGACCGACAAATCCAAAAACTTCTCGAACGGGGCGGGAAAATGACCGGGCCGGACGGACGAACAATTACATTGCGGGACCTCCTGCCGGAATCCGCCGAGGATTTCCGCCAGATGATCGGCGTCGAATCCGAAGAAATGGAGGAACTGGTTCAGCAGCGGAATGAACTGAAAAACACCGCCGATGAAATGGAGGCAACCGAGAGAGCCTTGGAAGATGAAATCCAGGAACGCGGAGTCATGCGAATGCGGCTCCCCTTTCATGATGAACGCCTTGAAGAAAGAATATCCGGTCATCGCATGGTGTTTCGTGAACGCCAGGATGATCGCGAAAAACGATAATCCCCCATTCACACCCCGGACCCCTCCATCTCGTGATCCGCCGTCCGTACCGCCTCTACAAATCGGGACACTCGCTCATGGTCCTTCCGCCCGGGGGAGTACTCCACCCCGCTCGCCACATCCACCGCATACGGTCGAACCAGACAAATCGCCTCCCCGACATTCTCCGGGGTCAACCCCCCCGCCAGAATAATCCGCCTCTTTTGCGCAACCTTGCGTACCAGCGCCCAGTCAAATGTCTCCCCCGTGCCCCCATGCAAATCCTTCCGATATGTGTCTACCAGAACAACGGGGTCCGCCATCGGCTCCAGTGCCCGAACATCCTCGGCGGACCGAATCCGTCTCACTCGAAGAATCGGGACAATCGGAATCTCCGAAATCTCCGCTCCATAAACCTGCGCCAGATGCAAACCTGCACGCTCCATGATCCGCCGAATCTCATCCCCGCTTTGCTCGACAAAAACCCCCACCAGGCTGACAAACGAGGGAACACACGCAACAATCTCCATCGCCCGATCCATCGTGATAAAACGCGGGCTGGACGGACAAAAATTAAGTCCCAGCGCATCCGCTCCGGCATCCACACAAAACCGCGCGTCTTCCGGCGATGTAATCCCGCATATCTTAATCCGTGTTCTCATGGCCGATTCGACAACCCTCCGATCGTTCGACTCCGTATCCCGATCAAATCAAGCAAGTCGGTTTTCGTCACCGTTCCATCCCCATCCAGGTCGGCGCGATAAAACAACGGAGCCGAACCGCTATCCGCCCATGTCGAAGAGAACAGGTAGGCATCCATGGCTCCCACCGTTCCGGTTAAATCCAGATCCCCCGGTGCGCCGTGACGCACACGGATTCTCCGCGCGGGTGCATAAACCCCCGTCGCCCCGGTGATATTCACGGATGCCACTGACCAGAACAAATCTCGCTCCGCCAACAGATCAAGAACAACTCGGGCCGACAACTCCGAAGTCTCCCGACAGTATTCCACGCGGGCGCCGCTTTGGATCTGAAGCGCATACCGAATCGCCCCCGTGACCTCCGTCCAGCGAAACCCGACACCGTTTGTCCACTCGCCGCTTCGAATCCACACCCCGTCTTCCGGCGACAGGAGCTGCGGCGCATCCGGCAGCGCAGGCGTCGGAGTAGCCGTTGCCGTACCCACGATCACCTGAATCAGGCGACTCCCGCTGCTCATCCCGGGTTCTCCGGATACCCCCAGTGTCTGCACCGCCCACCGCAGGGTTCCTGCCTTATTCAAATCCAGTATGAGTCGATACGGCGGGTTTACCGCGTACTGCGGCGCAATCGGGACACCATCCAGCGTCAGATTGATTCGGTACCCTGATGCCCCCCATATCCCCGTCCAATTCAATTCAATTCCCTCGCGCAGCTGATCCGTGGTAAACGTTGCCCCGTCTTGCGGTCCAAGCAATTCCGGAACCCCCGTTGGCGTCGGTGTCCCCGCCGGAGTCGGGGTCGGCGTAATCGCGCTGCCGATCAGGAAAAACCGTACCGCGCTGTGCGCTCCTGCAATGCCCGATGGGTCCACCGCCCACACAGTCCATCCAACCGAGGTCCCGGAACGATAATTCAGAGACAGAAACTGAGAGGTCCCGGTCGTGTGGTATTCTTGCAGGTTTCCCGGAATATCCAGCTGAAGAACGTACGATCCCGCTCCTTCCACCGCCGTCCAGGAAAACATCACCCCGCTCAATGCCTCCACGCGGGTAAACACTTTTCCATCCGATGGGGCAAGTGGAAAGGGGGCGGGTAATTGCCCGCTTTGTCCCCATGATTCCGCCTGTACGAAAGTGAATAAAGTCCAGACGGCAATCCCACCAAGAAGAAGCGCAATTCCTGATCCGGTTTGTTTCGCTCGCATACTCGTTAGTCTTTCTGATGTCCTGTCACTGAATTGCCTTTACAGAGCCGCGTCATCGCAAGTGCGACTCCGGCGCGCTCCTGAGAAAGTTCGCCCATTGACAGGCACAGAGGCCTGTCCCACCAGTAGGCCAGGCGTCTCTGCCTGGCCAGTAGGCCAGGCGTCTCTGCCTGGCAAGTAGGCCAGGCGTCTCTGCCTGGCAAGTAGGCCAGGCGTCTCTGCCTGGCAAGTAGGCCA
>JAKQSI010000083.1 GCA_029570205.1 Candidatus Omnitrophota bacterium
TCCGGCCCATTTCGGCTGCACGTTTCTCTGTTTATCCTGACTCGCATGGTCTCATCTCTTCAAGAAACCACTCGCCGCGATTATTCTCGCGATATCCAACCGGCCTCACCCCTCTCCCGAGAGGCTTGTGAGAAATGCGGGCTCGCGTGTGAGATAGATTTTTTGGCAAAAACTTGGAGGAGATCAGTTGCGAGAAAAAGAAGGAGGATATCTCAAGCCCAATCCATCCCTGTACCGGCCGGTTTCCCGGCCCGGAGGAAATACAAAAAGATTGGATTTAATTACACTTACGGACTCGAAAGGCCGGCAATCCCGGAGAGGATTCCAGGAAGGGTTCGATTACGCTTCCCGTTTATGTTGCGGATCGGTCTGGATGATCTTCTTCACCCCGGATTTCGGAATGGATTTCGCTCGAAGATCGGCGAAGAATTCATCTATCTCCTCCCGATCCAGCGGGATGTGTACCTTGCGGTTCTGATATGCGGAAAGATAGATCGCGTTGGACAATTCCAGCGATCCGGTCCCAACGGAACCGTCAATCAGCAGATCTTCTTTTCCAAGGATGGCTCGCAGGAAGTTGCGTATGACGGCCCGATGGCCGGTTTCGCAGGGAGTCAGTTCGACTTCCTTCATTTCCGCTTTCGGTCCACCCCAGGGTTCCGGGTTGGTTCGGGCACATTCGGAGACATCAGGCGTGACCCTCGCAAAATACAGTTTCTTATCTCGATAGACCAGTTTACCCTTTTCGCCCGCGATTTCGTGAAGAAACGTGCCGGGATATTCATCCGTACTCGCCGTGAGATATCCATGCGCGCCGTTTTCATATCGACAGATTGCAAAGGCGGAATCCTCGACCTCGATGTCATGCACACGGGTGTGTGTGAACCCGAGGACCTCGTGCGGCAGCCCGCCAAGGGCGACAAACTGATCGAGCGCGTGGGGGGCCTGGTTAATCAGCACTCCACCGCCCTCTCCCACCCATGTGGCGCGCCATTCAGCGGAGTTATAGTAAGTCTGGGTGCGGAAATCGGTGTAGATCAGCAGCGTGCGATAAATCTCACCGAGTTCACCGCTCGCAATAATCTCCTGCGCTTTGCGAAAATACGGTTCGGCGCGGAACTGAAACATCACCGTGAAGACCTTTCCGCTCTCTTTGGCGCCTGAAACCAGCTCCTCCGCCGCGCCGATCGTCACCGCGATGGGCTTCTCGCTGAGAACGTGCAATCCGGCCCGAAGGGCGTAAATACCGATAGGCGGATGGAAATAATGCGGGGTGGCGACAATTACCGCCTCGGCAAGGCCGCTGTCAATCAATTCCTTGTAATTGGTGAATCCCTTGACACCGTATTTCTCGGAAACGGACTTGCAGGTCTCCGGGTCAATATCGCAAATGCAGGTCAACTCGGCTTCTTCGAGGTCCGGGGTCTGGCTGCAATGCCCCTGCCCCATTCCTCCCGTGCCGATGATACCCAGACGGACTTTGTCGGACATGAAGGTTCTCCTTAAACCGGCATCACAGGCTGGAAGCCTGTACCACCCGAATCATCTCTCACTCCAACCCTCTCCTGAGGGAGAGGGAGAATAGGGTGGCGCCGGCATCTTGCCGGTGGTTTCTCCAAAACGGCAATCCATCAAGTCGATTCGGTTACGGGACACTATGATTTCACCACGCCGATGGTGAGAAGGATATTCGCGTAAGTGCGTTCCTCACCGGTGGCGATGGCCAGGCAGACTTCCGGCGATTCCGCCGCTTCATAGAACGCGAATCGATCCCGGTGCTGAAGTTCGATATCGGGAAGCAGTTTGCTGAACTCTGCGAAAATCTTCGGCTCGTGATCCGGGGGAGCCATCACCTCGGCCGCCTCAACGGGGATTTCGGTCAGAATAGTCTCCAGAACATTCGTAACCGTGGGCAATCCGGGTCGGAGGTTGAGATACACCAGATCGGCGTTCGGCCCGGAGCGTGTACTCAAGGGATAGTTGCCATCGGCAATGAGTACCTTCGCTCCGTGCCCGGCCCCGGCAAGAGCGGCAGAGATATGCGGGTGAATGAGTTCCGACTTGAGCATGGCTACTTCTCCTGCACAAACGCGGCGGCTTGTCGTGCAATGCCCGCCGCATCGAGTTCGTATTTTGCATAGAGTTCCTCGGGATCGCCGGATTCTCCGAACTTATCGAGCAATCCCCAGCGACGAACGGGTACGGGGTGCGTTTCACAGACCGCCTCCGCCACGGCGCTACCCATTCCGCCCATGATATTGTGATCTTCCACGGTGAAAATACGCCCGGTCTCTTTTGCGCACCGCGCAACAAGGTCCTTGTCAATGGGTTTGATCGTGTGGATATTCACCACGCGGGCACGGATTCCCTTTTCCTGAAGGACCTTCCCGGCCTCCAGGGCTTCGGCGACCGTGGAGCCGGTAGCCATGATGGTCAGGTCTTTGCCATCCGCCAGAACAACCCCTTTTCCGACCTGGAAACGGTAATCCGGGCTGTTGATATCGGGGAGTTTCTGGCGTGTCAGGCGGATGTAAGAATAACCGTTGTGTTCCGCCATGAATGTGACAGCCTGTTTCGTTTCAAGTTCATCGCACGGCTGAAGGACAATCATGCCCGGCAGAGCGCGCATGAGGGCCAGGTCTTCCAGGCCCATCTGGCTGTTGCCGTCCTCTCCGATCCCGATTCCCGCGTGAGTTCCGACGATGCGGACAGGGGCGTTTGAATAGGCCACCGACATGCGGATGGTTTCGTATCGCCCAGTCAGGAAACACGCAAAACTGCACGCAAACGGTTTCTTGCCAGCGAGGGCCAGCCCGGCAGCGATGCCGACCATGTTGGATTCCGCAATCCCGCACTCAAAAAACCGATCCGGGAACTTTTTGGCAAACAGAATGCTCATTGTGGATTTCGACAGGTCCGCGTCGAGAACGACAATCTTCTCATCCTTTTCGCCCAGTTCGGCAAGGGTTTCGCCGAATGCCAATCGTGATGCTTTCGCCATATTCAGAGTCTCCTTGATCGTCGTGTTCAGTTCGCGCCCAATTCCGCGAGCGCTTTGGCGGCCTCTTCTGCGTTGGGGGCCTTGCCGTGCCAATCCACCACATTCTCCATGAACGAAACCCCTTTGCCTTTAACGGTATCGGCAAGGATCAAGGTGGGCTGGTTTTTGGTTTCGGCGGCTTCTTTCAGGGCGCCGAGGATTTGTTCGAAATCATGCCCATTGATCGGAATGACATGCCAGCCGAAACTGACCCATTTGTCCTTGATGGGTTCGAGCGGCATAACATCTTTCACATATCCGTCTATCTGGGCCTTATTGTAATCCAGAATGGCGCAAAGGGTGTCCGCTTTGAACTTCGGCGACGCCATGGCGGCCTCCCAGACCTGGCCTTCCTGTGTTTCGCCATCACCCATCAGGCAATAAACGCGAAACGGCGAACCGCCCATTTTGCTTGCGAGGGCCATCCCAAGCGCGACCGAGAGTCCCTGGCCGAGCGATCCGGTACAGGCTTCCAGGCAAGGCATCCTGTTCCGGTCCGGGTGTCCCTGAAGCGGGCTGCCGGTTTTCCGCAGGGTCAGCAAATCCTCGCGCGGGAAATAGCCCGCCTCGGCCAACGCCGCATACCAGACGGGAATGGCATGTCCCTTGGAGAGAATAAAGCGGTCTCGATGAGGCCAGTCGTGACGTTTGGGATTATGCCGCATTACGGCAAACAGCAGGGCGGTCACCAGGTCGGCAGCGGACAGCGAACCGCCCGGATGCCCGGAACCGGCCTCCGCAAGCATCCGAATCACATCAATGCGGATTTTCCCGGCAATTTCTTTCAATTCAGCAATTTCCGGCATAGTGTTTAATTCCTATTGGATTCTGTTGGTACAACTCTCCGGCCAAGATGCCGGATGGATGAATTCTTGATTATAGGCGTTGTCCCCCGGATGGCAAGGAATGGACCGTGGGGCTGTCGGGAGGCTGTCAGGATCGGCTGTCGCCGGGACTGAGCAGACGAAGTCCCTGCACGAAATACTGCCCCACACTAATCAGGGTCAGCACCGCGGCGATCACATTGATAATCAGAGAATAGGGAGCCGGGAAAGAAAAAACCGCCGCCACCACCGCCGCGAACTGAAAACCCGTCGCCCATTTGCTGGTCCGTGTCGGCGCGGCCTCCACCCGCCCCAGAATCGTCGCCACCAAGGCCCACCCGATCACCACCAGGATATCCTTGCTCACAACAATCATGGCCAGCCAGATCGGCAGCCGGTTGAAAATGGTTAGAAGAATAAAGGAGGTCAGCACAAACAGCTTGTCCGCCAGCGGGTCCAAGAGTCCCCCCAGGGCGGTCACTTGGCCGTGACGTCGGGCAAAATATCCGTCCAGAAAGTCGCTCAGGAAGATCACCACCAGGACAATTCGCGCCCATACAACAAACTCAGGCGCGCCCACTTGGCTGTAACTGTAATAGCAAAGCCAGAAAAAGCACGGAACCAGAAGAATCCGACCCAACGACAAAGCATTTGCGATATTCATAATCTCTCTGGCAATTGTACCCGAATCTTCCTATCATCATAAGGTCGTTACCGAGTAGTCAGGTGTCTCGTTTTTTCCGGGAACCGCCGCATATCAGAGGATCCGTCCGTGAAAATCACCGTTCGTCAACTGGAGCGTTTCCTGGCAGGGGCTTGTACCTTCCTTCTGGTCATTCTGTACTGTCAGCTGTTCATTCAAAGTTGCGGGGGACCATTCCCGGAACGGCTCCGAGGACCGTTCGCGAAACAAAGTTATACCCGACTGGGCGATCTCCCCGAAGACGAGCGGAATTATGTTCCCAATGTCGAACTTCCGGCAAAATGACCGGACATTTCCGATTCAATCACTTTTAAGAAAGATCGCCCATCGACAGGCACAGAGGCCTGTCCCACCAGGGGGCCAGGCATCCCCACCAGTGGGCCAGGCATCCCCACCAGTGGGCCAGGCATCCCCACCAGTGGGCCAGGCGTCCCTGCCTGGCAAAGAAGGCCGGGAAGCACACTTTCTTCACCCCATCACCGGCCCTGCCGGAGCAAGGCTCATAATGACGGCGAAATCCGTTCTTTCCCTCTCGCGTGTTCCATCCGTCCTATTGGTCCTATTGGTCTCATTCGTCCCATTCTCCTACGCAGAATCGGAGTTACGCGATCCCTGGACCGATGCGATGGCATCGATAGGAAAAACTCCCGATGACCTGCGATTCGACCGATACGACTCCTCGCTTTTCGGCGGCGGGGACCTGCGACTGAGTTTCTTCGATCTTCTAATCAATAATCCCCTCAAAGTCGAACCGTATTGCATTCGAAGCAAAGAGATTTACCTGGAAAAATCCGCTTCGCTCCATGATGCGCTGATGCTGATGAGCATTCGAGTCGATGAAGGGGTGCGGCGTGGATTGTATTTCAACGACCTGGAAGAGGTTGAAAAGACTGCCGAAGAACCCGATGGCATTCTTGTGGCTTTGGACACGCTCTATAAGCAATACGGGAAACATATTCCCGCAAGCCTTCGGCGCGAAATTCGGAAATGGTCCGCAGAGGCACACCCGGAACTTGTGAAATGCCTGGCCCTGCTTCTGGGCGCATCGGCGCAGGGACTGGCCTGGCACAAAATGGCGTTTCAGCGCATCGACCGTGACAATCTCGAAAAACTCTCGGATCGCCTGCACACCTTGCCGCTCCTAGAGGAAGGCGACATGGATTGGGATGTGTACCGGCTCATCCGCGAAGTCGATTACAAGTTCCTCTATGCGGGGGCGCTGGACATCTCGCAGGCAGTGGACCGCGCAACGGCACGGTTGCTTTCCGCCTCGGATGAGTTATACACTCCGCCGCTTCGCCTCAAGACTATTCTCGGCGAAATCCAAATCGGCACAACCGGCGATGATACCTTTGAAAGCAAGAAGCATCTCTTCCTTACAATAGACTGGGGTGGGAATGACACCTATTTCAATGCGGCATCTTCGCGCCCGCCCGTTTATCCCCTCGGCATCACAATCGACCTGAAAGGCAATGACATCTATACCGGAAACGGATCTGCCGGGGCGGGAATCCAGGGATACGGCTTTCTGGTGGACTCCGATGGAGACGACCGGTATGAAGCGGAGGAACTCGGACAGGGCTGCGGGGTGTTCGGAGTGGGTGCGATTCTGGACGCCGGCGGGGACGACACATATCAATCCGTTACCCTGGCGCAGGGGTCCGGGCAATTCGGATTGGGTTTGCTGATAGACCGGCGAGGAAACGACACCTATTCCACCTATCGCCTGTCACAGGGCTACGGGTTCACGAAAGGCTGCGGGCTGTTGATGGATTGCGACGGAGATGACCGTTACATTGCCGACGATACGGATATCCGGTTCCCATCTTCGCAAACAGGAGAGCATAACGGCAATCTCTGCCAGGGGGCGGGGGCCGGGTTGCGCGGGGATTTGTGGCATGGTCACAGCCTGGGCGGGGGGATCGGGATATTGATCGACGCGCAAGGGGATGACTGCTATCAGGGCGGTATATTCGTGCAGGGGGTAGCGTACTGGTATGCGGTGGGAATGCTGGTGGATGGAGCAGGAAAGGATCTTTATGAGGGCGTATGGTACACACAAGGTGCGGGCGCTCATTTCGGGGCCGCGGCGCTCATCGATGAGTCCGGGGATGACCGATACACGGCATCCATCAATGTGGCACAAGGCGGGGCGCACGATTTCTCGCTTGCCATGCTGGTGGATCGCGCGGGGAACGACACCTATCAGGCTCCCAATCTCAGTATGGGAGCCGCCAATGCAAATGCCATCGGCATTCTGCTCGATCGGAATGGAAATGACCGCTATGGAACAACCGGTTCCCTGACACTCGGCGCGGCACAGATCGGTGTGGATCAACTGAGTTTTCGCGATTTTACGTTTTCGTTCGGACTTTTCATGGATCTGGGCGGCAGAGACTCTTACCCGCGCGCTCATCAGGGTGACAATCGGATCTGGAACCAGCGGCAATGGGAGGCTCGTTCCTTCTTTGACAATGAGAATGGAATCGGCCTTGACGGGGAATATGCAAAACCCTGATCCGGCCTTTTATCCGGAAGAATCGCGGCATCCTCGGAAAAAGTTGGCAGATTTTTCCCTCTCGTGTGCCACATTATCCCTGCAATACTAGACCGTCGTCGCGTTGATATGGGAACTCTGCTTTCCGGTTTGGAGGGCCACGGGGCATCAGATCAATTTCGCGGCAAATTCGATTTGACACGAATTGCATCGTAACGTAAAATAAAAGAGATGCTTCGATATGCTTCTCGTGAAGATGAGAAGCGGCGAGGTATCGGCAGCAGATATTCGAATGTATCGGAAATAACCGGATGTCAAACCGCGAAGGCATGGCAGTTGCTATACAAGAAACCGTACTTGCAATCTTCATGCGAGAGGCAAATCGTCCGCATTTCTATGCAGGTGAGTTCCGTTACTTGCCTTCGGGGAAAGCGTTAAGCTGCCTGTAGTGTCCTTAGATCGATTGCATTGCCTGCAGGCGCTTTGCGCGGAGCAAGATTCGGAGTTAGAGGGATGTCTGCTCGCTGGCTGATTTCAATCGTTCTGGCAGCGTTCTTGTACGGTTGTACAACCTCGCCCACCCAGACCGGTGTGCCTCTGATACTGGACCCGATCTCCAGTGTCCCAGACAGCGAAGCACGCGCGTTGGAGAAGCAGCGGGAAGAACGTCGGCAACTTGCCGAGCGGTTGCTCAGCCAGGCAGAGCAACGGTCCAAGACCCGGCAGCCGAGTATGTGGAATCCCCTGGGGCAAAGCGGGCATCAGGGCGCGCCATCCAACCTCGAACCGATTAAAATCCTGAATGAACCATGGTCGGCGCTGAGAAAAGCTATTGCGCCCGCGGGTTCCCCAATCAGTGTCACTCCCCAGCATTCTCTTCGCGAGCAAATGTTCAAGTGACCCCGATCCCCTGGCGTGTTCCAGCACACAGAGGCATCAGTCATCGCCGTAACCGGAAATGTGGGCATCGCCGCCATACCGGACAATATCCCCTGCGCTGACCGTGCCGTTGGAGGGGTGATAAAAACACGATCCGCTGACCGCCTCGCCGCGAGCCTGCTGGACCGCAGGCCAGACTCCGCCGCTGTCATATTTATCCGGACCGAAACTGGCAAGCCCATACCCATCGATCAGCGGATCAACCACAAACGATAATCCCCATCGCCCCTTATAGTTCACGTAGGTATAGCTGGAATACGCCGGGACCGTAGCAATCCAAAATCCCTCGCCGGTTTTAAAAAAAGGATCCGCATAATCCACACTGGACATATACGCCACTGGAGTGGTGAGTTCCACCAGTGCCTTCACAATATGATTCGCGGTGTGAAGTTGACCTTTGGCGGGGTATTTCTCCATCAGCGGGTACGGGTATTGCCCGTTATCCGTGCGGTACAGCTCCAGCGCGGAGGAAAACGAGCGCAGCTCCGCTTTCACCCGCGCTACTTTCGCGCGGACCTGCGCATTCAGGAAATTCGGGACTGCAATGGCCGCCAGAATCCCGATGATGGCCACAACAATCAGCAACTCGATCAGTGTGAAGCCCTGTTTTCTGTCCATGGTTCCGATTCTCCGGACAGTCCTTTCCCCATAAAAAGAATAACATGGATCTCCTTGCTGTGGAAGCCGGAAAAAAGAGTATCGGGAACACCCTCACCCCACCACGACAGGATACCCAACTACTGTGGCGGTTTTCTCAGTATTGCCTCATTTTTAGCCAGTTCTTCCAAGAATCTGCCGATCTCCTTTTTCCCCTGCGGTGTCGGTTCAAGTTGAAGAGCGCGGTTGTATGCGGCGCGGGATTCCTCGATTCTACCCAGTGTTCCCAGCGCTCCTGCGTAGTTTCTCCAATGCTCTGCGCGCTCCGGGTCCATCCGGCAGGCCTTCTCCCACCACGGAATCGAGTCCCGGTACATTTTCATCGCGGATCCATGAAATCCGAAATGCATATACTCCGCTCCCTCACGGATACAGCACTTCCCGATATTGGGAATGGTATCCACAAAAGGACCCTCCAGCTTGAGGGTGCGCATGTATTCATCCCTGGCGGCGGCATACTCCCCCGATTCGTAATAGGCCCATGCACGCCAATAAAGGCTCTCCTTGCGCACCGGACCCAGACTGTCGGCTTTAGCCAGTAAATCGAGCGCCAAGTGTCGCATTTGAGCCTTCCGGCTTGCCGGACCCTCCTCAAGAGCCTGGTCGATAATATCGCTCGCCCGGCGAAGATACCGGTCGCATTGATCCTCCCGTACTCCATGCCACCACACAAGCGGCCCGCCGGCTATCAGCAGCGCAAGCCCCACCCAACGCCATATCTTACCCCGCCGGTCTCCCCGCTGTTCTTCCGGCGCGCTCAATGCTCCCATTGCGAAACCGAACATCGACCAGAACATTGCTGCGCTGGAGGTATGACGCAACGTTACGGTGAACAAGTTATGCCCCAACGTTCCCGCAACGGCCACCCAACAAGCCCCGGCGAGCAACCCTGCTGTGCGATCCGAACTGCGAAGTTGTTGGAGCAGTGTCCTTCCCCAAAAAAATAAGGCCCCCATCCACAACAAAAATCCCAGCAGACCCAGATTCACCAGAACCTCAAGAAACTCGCTATGTGCGTGCTCCACATAAAATCCGCCAATCGGAAGATACCGCGACAGCCTGGGATCCCTCACATCCGGGAATCGAACTGGAAAAGCATCCAGCCCGACCCCGCAAAGCGGACTTTCTTTGAGCAACTTCATACAGGATGTATAAATCAGGCCGCGCTCTTCCAATGACGAGCCGACCCCTCCGGCGAATCGCCGGTAAAGACCTGCAAGCGCAGGCCACAACACAATGACCAGAATAACGGCTGTAACCGTTCCGGCCACGAGAGTTCTCGGCCTCCTGATTATCTCCCCCGCTCTTCTGAGGTATTCCCTCCTGTTTGGAAGGATGACAAGAAGCGCCACAAACGACCAGGCAACACCAACCCAGACGCCACGACTCAGGCTGAGAACAATCGCGATCACCTGCAATCCCGCCGAAATCCCGGCCAGAACCCCGCGCCATCGTTTCTCTGATTCCAGGCCGAATGCCGCCGCTAATGGAATGGTTGTCAGGAGATACCCCGCCATGAAATCGGGATTGCCCAGTGTGCTTGTGACACGCTTGAAATCTCCGCCCCAGTCAAAATCCCCCCAAAGAAAGAAATCATATCCAAGGCTTTGCACACAGGCATACACGGCAACAATCAGCGGAATCACGGTTCCAAACCAGAGAACCTGACGCCGAAACCACTCCGACCGGCCCGCGCCGATGGATACGACAACGAGAGTCATCAATGCCAGCATCCGGGAGAGTTCGCGAAACGAGCGTGGAATCGGCGCGATCCACACCGCCGAGATCACGCACCAGAGCAGGTAGGCTGCCAGGCAAATCAGGGTCGCCCGCCATAACCTCCCCCCGGGCCATCCTTCCCGCCACATCAGCACAATCTCCACAATCAATGTCAGCCACACCAGCACATAAAGCGTGGTGGTTTTGGAAAAAGCGGTTGTAGTATGCTGACCGGAGAACAGAAGGGCAATCAGACTCAGGATGGTAAGAACCAGAAGGTCGCGGTATCGGCGAAGGAACTCAAACGGCGCAGGGGGTTCCATCATGTCGGATCGGGGATACTTTCCGGTTTTACTCTGGTATTCTCGGTATGCTGCCTTCTTTGGACAGTGACATCAAGATTGGAGGTCTTTCATGGCGCTCATCGGGATCGGGATCGATATCGCTCAAATCGACCGATTTGAGCGAATGGAACGTCTGTACGGAGAACGGTTTCTCCGCCGGATTCTTCATCCGATTGAACGGAACCTTCTGGAACGGCGGAAGAACCGGGCGGAGTTCCTTGCGGGACGATTCGCCTGTAAGGAAGCCGCAAAAAAAGCGCTCGGAGAGTTCCCCGGATGGGGCATTGCCTGGAATGACATCTACGTAGTTGAACGAAAAAACGGCCGTCCGGTCCTTTTTTTCGAGGGCCGGGCAGCCGCACTTGCTGCACAATTGGGGGTCTGCGCCGGACAGGTTTCCATCAGTCATGACGGAGCCATCGCTGTGGCAGAGGTTGTTCTTGAATCGGCTCAATAGTGATCGCCGATCTTTTCTCCCATCTATCCTTCTGTCTCTCTCTTCTATCCAGGGATTTTTCCGAACAGCATGAACAGAGGCACTCCATCCCGCACCTGGACCAGAAGCGGTTTCGCATTTCGATACAGATACCATTCAATACCGACAAACATTCCCTGCCTGCATTGAAGCAGGTGAAAGTCGTACGGGGGATCGCAATCATAAATGATGTCGGGATTGAGGACACCCCGCTCCTGCCAGTATCCAATCACCGCATAGTTCATGGAAAGCGGGCGCATCTTCGCCCCGGGCGGAACGATCCGGTTGACTTCCTCCACAAACGGACGGGTCAAGGCATCACACCAGTAAGTCGATTCCATGCCGAGCCGTTGCGCACCCGGAAGTCCGCCGCACAAAAAGTTGAAATAGGACAACTGGCACGGGTGAATGCGAATGATATCTAATCCTGCCGGAACCGATACCCCCACCGCAATCAACACACACAGCAATATCTTCTGGTTTCGCGGAGCGTTCAAACGATCCACTTGGTTCAAAATGAACTGATATCCGTACCCTGCCAGAACCGCAAAACAGGGAAACGCGGGCAGGAACAGGCGGACCCCATCATATCCCTGCGCCATCGGCAGCATCAGCACGACAAGGGGGACTAGCGCGCCCAGAACCATGAGAGACCAGCCGGGTAGGATGGCGGTCGTCGGTCTGGTGGGTTCAACCCCATCTCCCCCAATCTTGGGGGAGAGGCTTTTGCGCCATCCCGTGCCGACCCCTATGCCGATCAGGATTAAAATCCCTGTCGGAACCGTGAACAACGTCATCACACAGGGGTAATGCCATGGTGTGTCGTTCAAGTACCGTCGGCCGAAATACCACAAACCGATGGGGTGTACGGTTGTTTTCCGCGCATAATCGAAAAAACGTTCGTAAATCCGCGTTGCCGTGTCATGCCAGAGCCAGGGCTGCGTGGCCAGATAGACCAGCGGTGTTAAGATGGCTGCCGCTCCGGCAAGCATCAATCCTCTTCTGAGAAGGAACCGGCGATTTTCACTTCTCAAACAGACCAGGCCGAGCCACAAAACAAGAACGGGCGGCAAAAACACCGCATGAAGTTTTGTGGCGAACGCCATGGCATAAACCAGCCCCGCCATCCAAACGGAACATCTTCCTTCCACCGCTGCCGCCGCAACAAACAACACCCAAATCCACCAGCACATAATATGCGCATCCAGGCTGAACAGGTGCGCATGACCGAATACGCGCGGCATCATCACCAGGCACAGCGCCGACATCCACGCAGCCCCCGACCCGATATGCCTTTTGCACCAGAAAAACACCGTGCCGACCAGGATCGAAAACAACACCGCCGAGGGCAGTCGGTAGGCTCTGATTTCATCCAGGAATCCGCCGACGATCAACTTACTGAGCGCTGCGCATGTCCGGGGAAAAGACGGGTGGTCTGAGGTCGTAAACCAGTACCGGTCGATTGTTTCGCGGGAGAATGCCCCTTCGCCCTTGAATAGGAGCTGGAACCATTCCGCCTGACGTTTGGCGGCATCGAAGTTGGGATACGCCTCATCCCAGGTAACCCCCGGATCGTCCAATGTCGCAAACAGGATGAGAAAAACAACGATGGACAGCGCGATGCCGGGAATCCGGTCACCCGCTTTTCCGCGCCACCACAATATAGTTGAGGGCAAAGATCTTTCGTCGTTCAATCCGTTCATCCAGCCAGGCCACCATCCTCGACCAACCGCCGTTCAACAACAGAAAACCATCGTACACCAACGGCACGGGACGAAGGAGTGCTTTGCCCGCAACCGACGGAATGTGCCCCAAAAACGAAAGAAGCCCGCCCGCCGGTCGAATCTCCTCGACCTCCAACCCCGCGCTTGCGCACAGATACCTCAAGCCATGGCAGGTGAATCGGAAATAATCGTGAGGTTCATTATGGAGATAGGCAAGATGCGGCGCGGTCAAAATCAACATTCCACCCGGAAGAAGCACACGCGCGACTTCCCTCAACGCCCTCGCGGGTTCGGGCACATGCTCCAGAACCTGTGAACAGAATACCGTATCGAAACACCCATCCGCAAACGGCAAGTCGAGAAGGGACCCCACCACCGAAGGCGCAGCCCGCTCAACCGTCACATCCAGGCTCACATACTCCGCCGCAAACGCCGACAAACGTGCTGCGTAGGCTTTCGATCCGGCTCCGGCGTCCAGCGCTCTTCCACGGACATATTTTTCAATCAGGGGTTTCAGCGCTCGAATTAAACTCGCCCGTGTCGGCGACAGTAGAAAATAGTCTTCTTTTCCCGTGGTTTCCCGGGCGATTGTCCGATCCCTGTCACGAATGCGATCATAGATGGATTTCGTCATTTGCCGACAATCCGGCGAAACAAATGGAGGTATTGTTCTGCCACAGAAGACCAGGACCGGCCTTCCGCAATCCTGCGGGATGTCGCTCCCCATTGCCCCCAACGCCCCGGTGTGTCCAGCATCCTCACCAAAGCGGAACGCAGTGCCGCCACATCGCCGCACGGGACTACCTCACCGTTGTTCTGTACGAGATCCTGCGCGCCCCCTGTGTCGCTCAGAAGGACCGGCAAACCGCAAGCCATCGCCTCCAGCGCCGCGTTCGACATCCCTTCCGCCAATGACGGCAGGATGAACAGGTCGCATTCCGGCAAAGTCCGCGCAATCCAGTCGCGGTCACGGTCCCCCGCGAACTCCACACGGTTATCGATCCCCGATTTCGTTACCAGTGTGGATAATGCGGGCTTTTCCGGACCATCCCCGATGACCAGGAGCCGCCAGGGTCTGTCCTGCAACTGCCCCAGTGCGGTGATCAGCAAATCAACTCCTTTGCGCGGAATCAACCGGGCCACCGTAACCAATACCGGCGCATCCCCCGGAGAGTGCGGCTTCGGAACAAAACAATTTGTGTCGACCCCATTCGGGATCACCTGAATGGGCAAATCGCCAAATGCTTTCCCCGCCAGTCTTCGCAATCCCTCGCTGTTTGCCACAACCGCCGCTGCGGACTCCCAGCTGCGACGCACCAGCGGACGCAGCAACCTGTGATCCAATGTGAACCGCTGATTGTAGCCGGGAACATCCGAACCCCGCAATGAAATCACGTATGGCATTCGTTTCCGCAGCCGGTATGCGACCAGCCCGGATGGAATGCCGAAAAACGCGTGGCAGATATCGTAAGGCTCTCGTCGCAACTCCCGTTTTGTCTCCCCCCACGCCCCCAGAAGATACCGCAAAACCTCGCTTCGACGCCAGAAGCGAAAGTCCCTCTTTCCCACCGGAATGCGAAGGATTCGGAAATTCGACTGGGGGTTTAATTCCTCTTTCTGCTTCCCTGTTCCGGATGTGATGAGTAAAACACGACATCCGGCGTCCCGGACAATTTCACGCAGAATGGCCTCGTGGGCGGTTGCTCCCCCGCCGCCGATGGGTGGATATTCGTAATTGAGTGCAAGAATGGACAGGTTGGAGAATTTGTCTGTGGAGGGGTTGCCGTTCATCGACCCGATGCACTGTAGAGCATTGTAGAGAGCCTGATGCCCCTATTCCAGCGAGTGCAGCATCAAGCGAACCTTATCCACGGCCTTAATATACTCGGCACGTTCCTGCTCACGCTCTTTGTACATCTGTTCGGCGATGTTTAATGCGGTAAGGAGGGCAATTTGAAGAGGTTGAGCGTTCGGAGCGGCCTGACTTACATCCTCGATACGCTTTTCTACAAACTCCACAATCCTGCGCACCACTTCCGGGTTGTCACCCGGCGCCAAACGCAACCGGATTCCCAAGGCGGAAAACTCAATCGGTTCCATGACGTTTTCGACCGGCTCCGAATGTTATTCCTGTCACAGCAGGTTACCGAATCGGCATTGAACTCGAAACAGACAAATCCCCCCGTCGCACTCAGGTTCACGCCGCCCCATGCTCGATCTCATCAATTCGCTTAATCAAGGCCTCCAGGCGTTGCCTTACCTGATCCCGTTCCTGCAACAGGACCTCCACCTTCTCTTTCCAGTCTCCACCTTGCAACTGGGTCTGTTCCACCTCCTCACGCAATCGGTCACGCTCCTCCTCCAGGTCTCGGACTCGCAAGGATAAGGAGTTTACACGCTGCTCCAGGGCGTCCAGGCTCGCAAAAAGCTCTTCCATCATTAACATCGAAATTGATAACCTTCCAGGAATTCAGGGTTTAATTGCAATTTTCATACTCCCGGGAAAGTCCGCCTGCAACCGCCATTGCGAACTGATACCAAAATTGGGCGCTTCAATGAGACTTCTCCCTTCGGTCAAAATGACAGACCTGTTGTCATTCCGAACGAATGTGAGGAATCTCGGCAAGCCTGAGATCGCAACGTCGCAGCCCTTCGCGAACTCCGGGCTGTTCCTCCTGACAAAGCCCGCCCACCAGTAGGCCAGGCGTCTCTGCCTGGCAGCCCACCAGTAGGCCAGGCGTCTCTGCCTGGCAGCCCACCAGTAGGCCAGGCGTCTCTGCCTGGCAGCCCACCAGTAGGCCAAGGGTCTCTGCCTGCCCGCCCACCAGTAGGCCAGGCGTCCCTGCCTGGCACCCCACCAGTAGGCCAGGCGTCTCTGCCTGGCAGCCCACCAGTAGGCCAGACGTCTCTGCCTGGCAGCCCACCAGTAGGCCAGACGTCTCTGCCTGGCAGCCCACCAGTAGGCCAGGCGTCTCTGCCTGGCAGCCCACCAATAGGCCAGGCGTCTCTGCCTGCCCGCCCACCAGTAGGCCAGGCGTCTCTGCCTGGCAGCCCACCAGTAGGCCAGGCGTCTCTGCCTGGCAGCCCACCAGTAGGCCAGGCGTCTCTGCCTGGCAGCCCACCAGTAGGCCA
>JAKQSI010000090.1 GCA_029570205.1 Candidatus Omnitrophota bacterium
GTCCCTGCCTGGCAGCCCCCAGTAGGCCAGGCGTCTCTGCCTGGCAGCCCCCAGTAGGCCAGGCGTCTCTGCCTGGCAGCCCCCAGTAGGCCAGGCGTCTCTGCCTGGCAGCCCCCAGTAGGCCAGGCGTCTCTGCCTGGCAGCTAAGTAGGCCAGGCGTCCCTGCCTGGCAGCTAAGTAGGCCAGGCGTCTCTGCCTGGCAGCCCCCAGTAGGCCAGGCGTCCCTGCCTGGCAGCTAAGTAGGCCAGGCGTCCCTGCCTGGCAGCCCCCAGTAGGCCAGGCGTCTCTGCCCTGGCAGCTAAGTAGGCCAGGCGTCTCTGCCTGGCAGCTAAGTAGGCCAGGCGTCTCTGCCTGGCAGCTAAGTAGGCCAGGCGTCCCTGCCTGGCAGCCCCCAGTAGGCCAGGCGTCTCTGCCTGGCAAAGAAAGGTGGGCAGGCTGTTGGTGGGCTAGCCCGCAGACGGGCTTGAGTCCACTCTACAACTCACATTACAGTAGCATAACGACATGGACGGGCAAACGAGAGAAGAGAGTATCTGGCACAAAAATCTGGCTGCTGCGGGGGCGGATTCAGAACAGGGGCGGATTTTACAGGAATGCCACCGTCGGTTCCGCTCCATGGCCTATTCCCCGAAAGAATGTGAGGATGGATGGCTGGACCTCTATTGCCGCTCCGAGGGAATGGGGCAGCGCCTGTTATATGAGGGACAGCCGAAACAAAGGACGCTCGATCTCGCAAAAGCGTTGGATATCCGGGCTAATCCGGGCGAGATGATCCTGCTGCTGGGGTTCGGCTTGGGGTACCCGGTGCGCGAGATTCTGGCCCGCATCCACGAGACCGGAAGCCTGCTTGTGATCGAGCCGGACCCGCTAGCCTTTTATTCGACATTCCTGTATCTCGATCTATCTGATATCCTTAGAGATAAGCGAGTCTCGTTCATCGTCGGACTGAAGCCTGACCGTGCAGTAGAGGCTATCGGATCACAACATGGATGGATACGATTTTCGGCGCTTCCGCACCGTTTTCTGCTTCACCCGCCGACCATCCGCATTCATTCTGCCTATACGTGGACACTTCAGCAGACATGGGTAGATGCGCTATCGCGGGAATCCATGTATCGAGCCTCCCGAACGGAACACGGTGTCGAGGTGGTCCGGCACACCGTGGCGAATATCGGCGCGCTTGTTCGCGAGCCGGGGGTTGTTACGCTGTTCGGACAGTTCCAGGGGATCCCGGCGATCCAGGTCGGGGCCGGGCCATCGCTGAATGAGTATATTGAGACAATGCGAAGAGCAGAAAGCAAAACGCTTCTGGTTTGTGTAAATGCAGCGTATAAAATACTTCGAAAGCATGGGATCGAGCCGCACATTGTTCTTTGCCTGGACCACCAGGAAGAGAATTGGAATTGTTTTGCAGATCAGATGCCGGATCCGGGCACGTATTTGATCGCCGATCCGCGAATCGACCCGCGAATTGTGGATTTATTCAGGGGACGCACCTTTTTTATTTCGTGGCATTCCACAACTGAACGACTTGGAGAGCCTCAACCGATTGATTCGATCCCGCTGGCAAAACACGGCGGCAATGCGGTCTATCAATGGCTGCAAAAATGGATTGGCGAGAAAGGCGCCGTTACCGGAACGGGAAGTGTGGCGGTCGCGGGATTTCAGATTCTCGCGCGAATGGGATGCACGCCGGTGATCCTGGTGGGGCAGGACTTGGCATTTCCCGGAAGCCGCACCTACGCACAGGGGACAATCTACGACAATCCCAGTGTCAAACGCGACGCACAGGCCACCCGGTCGGTACCCTCCACGGATGGCGGGTGGGTGGACACCAGCGAGACGCTGAACCTGTACCGGCTTTTGCTGGAACATGAAATCAAACGATTCGGGATTCCGGTAATCAACACCTCGCCCGCCGGGGCGATGATTGCGGGGACTTCGGTTCGGCAATTGGGAGGCACGTTCGCAGACCTGAATCCGATTCCGATAGATGTTTCGCGGCGGCTGGCGGAGCTGTATTCGATGTCGGTTCCGAAATGGGAAGGGGGCTTGGTTGATAATCTGGATAAGGAAATTGGGCGTATGTCCAGTTTACTGGAAGTGTTTGCGGATTCGGCTGGGGAGGCGGAGCAGAAAGTCGGCGCTATGACTGCCGATGAGGCGGAAAAGGAGTTGCAAAGGGTGATCGGGGAGAACCACGAGGCGTTCGATTTTCTGAATGACCTGCTTCAGGAGTGCCATGTACGGTATCAGGAGTTACGTTGCCGTCTTCAAGCTGAGACCGATCCGGCGAAACGAGAGGAAATGCGGATCCGGTCGGTGAGGGAGGTGTTTGCGGCGTTTGAGAAATGGGGGAGGATGTCAATTAAGAATTAAAAATTGAAGAAAAGAGGGAGAGGTCAGGGGCGGGGAGTAAGGGGCAATCGGTTGGAGAGCCTGCCGATCCAGTAGCAGATGGGGACGATCAGGGTGGCGTAGCTGTGGGGCCAGAGGGCTGTGCCGATGGTAACCAGGGCAATCAGGGCCATGTACGCGGATTCGTGTTCCCGATATCGGAGAGAAACGAACATGCACAGAATGCAGGTCAATGCCAGGCTGCCGGTTGTGCCGAGATATTTGACCGGCGAGGGACAGGCAAAAAACCGTTCCGAGACCTCCGGCATGAAGCGCAAATATTCAATGAACCAGGGGACATGAACGACCGCCGGAAGGAATCCCAGGACACCACCCAGGAACGCCATCGGGCCGAATGCCACTCCCACGAACGGAATCAGCAGGCCAAAGGTCGGTTTAATCGCGGCGACAAATCCCACCGCAAGGCCGCGATAGAACGGCTTCCGTGCCGCCCCCGCCGCCAGAATACCGCACAACAGCGGGCTGACCTGGCCGTTGTGGAACGCATCATGCGCCGGAATCCAGATCAGCGCCGCCAGCGTTGTCCCAGCCAGCCAGACCGGTATGCGGAATACCCGTACGCTGTCACTCCGAGAATTGTCCATAAGATATAACTCACTTTGTGCGATAACGGGGCCAGAGGGATGAGCAGCACAGCCAACGGAGGCGGATAGATATACCACCACGCCTCCTCGTAAGGGGATTTGCCGTGAAGGATGGATCGCGAGGCGTCGGTATAATAGAGCAGGTCAGTGCCCGGCTTTTCAGAGCGGATCACAAAGGTTTCGGTGTATGCAAATGCGAGCAGGGCTATCAACACAAAGATAACCAGGATCGGATGGACAGACAGCATTCGACGGTGGGATTTTTCCGGTTGGGTACTGTCATGTTCCATCGCCGGTCCCTTCTCTCCTGCGTTATGTCCGCCGGAAGGCTTTGCGCAAGGTTTCCAGGGAAAGGCATACAATACTGGGCCGTCCATGCGGGCAGAAGTCGCGTCTTGGGATGGAGCGCAGGTTATTCGCGATGGCCTCCATACTGTCCCGGTCCAACGGATCGCCAAATTTCACGGCAGCCCGGCAGGCCAGAGTGTGCAGCGCCCGTTCGACTTTCTCCTCAATGTTCCCTTCCCCCTGGAGTGCGGTAACCATATCTCTCACGAGCTCCGATGCGGCCTCCATGTTGAGGTCCCCCGGTATGGCGCGAACGGCATACGTGGACAGGCCGAACGGTTCCAAGTCGAATCCCAGGCGATGAAAGATATCCTGGGACTCCAAAAGAACCGGCATCTCAGCCGGAGAGAGGTCGATGGTGGCCGGGAACAGGAGGATCTGCGAGGCCAGCGGACCGCGCGCGGAGTGCGCAAGAAACCGCTCAAAAAGAATACGCTCATGGGCGGCATGTTGGTCGATGATAAACAGTGCGCCGTTGCTTTCCGCGAGGATGTAGCTGTTTGCCAGCTGGCCGAGGACACGCAGCTCCGGGGCCTCATCTACGGAAGAGACGCGGAGGAGATCAGGGGGGATGGCTGGTATGGGGAAAATGAAATCAACCCCCTCTGTATCTTCCCCAATCTTTGGAGGAGAGGGTTTTGAGGCTGTATCCGCGCCTTCGGCAACCCCAGAGGTGGGGACAATGTATTCAACCCCCTCTGTATCTCCCCCAATCTTTGGGGGAGAGGGGCGGAGGTCTGTGTCTCTCCCAATCTTTGGGAGAGAGGTCTTTGAAGCGGTCTTTGTTGGGGAATGCGCTGGGCCGGGATCGGGGCGGTAGAGTTCTTTTGCGGTTTCGATGGCGTTTCGGGGAACGGGGCTTCGCGATAGTTGTGGCGATAGGTAATGATCTCGGGCTGCCGGTTTGGGAGGATGCTTCTCCTCGGGGCGTTGTTCCCATGCTTGACGAACCGCACCGTATACAGCCGTGAAAACCTCGTTTTCGCGGGCGAATTTGACCTCCTGCTTGGTCGGGTGAACGTTAATGTCGATGGTTCGCGGGTCCAGATCGAGGTACAAAAACACAAGGGGATATCGGCCGGTGGGCAGGATATTGCGATAGCCATCCATCAAAGCGCGCTGGATGGTTCGATTTCGGATATAGCGGTCATTCACAAAAGTGAAGATGTGCTGTGCGCTATTGCGTGTGACAGTGGGACGGGACATAAACCCCGATACCGAGAGTGCGGGAGTGTCCAGGGCAACGGGGAGCAGGTCTCCCATAATTCCACGACCATAGATGCTCATAATTCGTTCGGCGCGACTGGCGACAGCGGGCAGTTCCATTACAGAGCGCCCGTTATGCACAAGGGTGAAATGGACTTTCTCATGGGCTAGCGCCAGCCATGTGACGGCGGAGCAGACATGCTCCATTTCTGTTGTGGGGCGTTTGAGGAACTTTTTTCGCGCGGGCAGGTTATAGAAGAGATCGGAAACCAGGACGGTTGTCCCGGGCGGCCCGGCGGCAGGACCGGTTTCTGTGGTTGTGCCGCCATCGATCTGTACCTGCACAGCCTGTGGGTCCTCCTCCCGGCGTGTGATTAACCTGAATCGTGATACAGCGGCAATGGAGGCGAGCGCCTCCCCGCGAAATCCTTTTGTGGTGATATTTTCCAGATCCTCGGAGCAAAGGATTTTGCTGGTAGCGTGACGCTGCGTGCAAAGGAGTGCATCCTCTGGTGACATGCCGCAGCCGTTGTCGGTGACGCGGAGACTATTCAAGCCGCCATTTTCGACCTCCACCGAAATCCGGGTTGCACCCGCGTCGATGGCATTGTCCAGGAGTTCCCGGATCACGGAAGCCGGACGTTCCACCACCTCGCCCGCGGCAATCTGATTGGCGACCTCAGGCGGCAAGACACGGATGGTCGGCATGAAAGATTCCCCGTCTCGATCAAGTGTCGGCGCCGGGATTCTCCTCGGACTCCGTCTTCAGAAGCAGACTTACAAACAGCGTAATCAGCCCGCCGATAATGCAGATCGGCGAGACTGTCCCGGCCCAGTTGTCCGCCATAGAATTGACAAAAGTCAACAGATACAGGCCGATAATGTAGACAGCCAAGCCTGCTATAAAAATGATTTTCTTTGTGCGCCGGGAGATACCCCGGTCCGAATCGGAGTTTTCGTTCATCATAAGGACATTATGGCAAGAAGATCGGCGTTTCGTCCAGGATGGACGGTGTGGATTAGAAATTAAGAATTAAAAATCAAGAATTAAAGAAAGAGACAGAAGGGAACGGACGGACATGGACATAAAAGCAAAGAAGGAAGGACGATGATTGTTGGGACGTTGATTAACACGGTTACGGTGTCGGTTGGCAGCCTGACGGGCACGGTGGTCGGAAACCGTCTGCCGGTGAGCATTCAGAAGAGCGTCCTGTATGTGCTCGGTTTGTTCACGTTGTATATCGGATTCGATAATGCGCTGAAATCGAAGAATGTGCTGATCCCGCTTGGCGCGCTTCTTCTGGGGACCATTATTGGAGAAATGATCGGCATACAAAGGTTCCTGGATGGGATCGGTGTCTGGTTTGAAAAGCGCTTTAGACTTAAACAGAGCCGAGGAAACGTAAGTCGTGGATTTATAGTGGCTTCCCTTGTGTTTTGCGTAGGGCCGTTGACGATACTGGGGTGTATTCAGGATGGGTTGAGCGGGGATTACCATCTTCTGGCATTGAAGGCCACACTGGATGCCTTTTCGAGTATGGCGCTGGCGGCGGGACTCGGAATCGGTGTATTTTTCGCGGGGCTGACGGTGCTGGTTTATCAGGGGCTTCTGTCGCTGTTCGCCTCCACGCTTTCGGGAGTATTGACCGATCCGATGATTGCCGAAATGACGAGCGCGGGCGGGATTATCCTGATCGGGAACGGTTTGCTGCTGCTGGAGATCAAGGAATTGCCGATAGCAAATTATCTGCCTGCGCTGGTGATCGCGCCGGTAATTGTGGCGGTGATGGGGTGAGAGGGGATTTCCGTGATAGGATTACCGTCAGGATGTGAGTGTTTTTTTCCCTCACCACAACCCTCTCCCGGAGGGAGAGAGAAAAGAAGGCGCTCTCCTGTGAAAATGTGCATTCAGACCGGATATACAATACCACTGGGATAAGGGAGGCATTGAAATAAATGGAGGATTGGAGACTTTTGCGAGCGAGGAATCGGTTCCGTGGGAGCGGGTCTATCCCGAATCCAGTCCCGGGACCGCTCTTCGGGGGGCCAGGTATCGTGAAGGTCTGACACAACATCGACTCGCGGAGATGACCGGAATTCCGCCGCGTCACATTTCCGAGATGGAAAACAACAAACGTCCTATTGGGAAGAGGCGCGCCCGAATTTTAGCGGAAGCATTAAACCTGGCCGGTTACAAAGTCCTTCTATGAGTTCACTCTCGCTGTTCCATTTCTCCCGCTCGCAACCGGTCAGTCATCGCTTGAACAAATGAAAATTCCTATAACGACGCCAGAACCTCTTTCACAGACCAGATAACATATTCGACTTCATCATCCGAGTACCCCGGAAAAATCGGCAAACCGAAAAGTTCCCGTGCCACGCGGTCCATAACCGGACAGGGTTGAAAATCCCCCATCGCCGACCGGATGACCGGGAACTCATACCACGGCTCGTACTGAAACGAGGTTTCAACCGCATACTCATCCCACAACCGTTTGCGTACAATGTCTCGAACTGCGCCGAAGACTGATCCATCCAGTCGGCAGGGGTACATGTGATAACAATGGGTGATTCCCTGCGGCTCGTAAGGCGTCACAAATCCGGGGACTTTGCGCAACTCCGCCGACATTTTTCGACCGATCGCCCGCCGTTGTGCATTCACTGCGTCCAGGCGTTTCAACTGCTCGATCCCCACCGCACACTGAACCGCCGACAGCCGGTAATTGCCACCCGGCTGGACATCATGGTCGTAATTCCGAACCGCACGGGCCCGGTCCGCGTACTCTTTGGAGCTTGTGGTAAGCATTCCACCTTCGCCAAGGGTACTGATGTTTTTCTGGGATTGAAAACTGAAACAAGACAGATCCGCCCACGCGCCGCATTTCACATTCCCGTATGCCGCGCCCAAGGCATGTGCCGCATCCTCCACAATGGGGATCCCATGCTGTTTGGAGACCTGTAAAAGCGGAGCCGGGTCGAGCGGCAATCCGGCGTAATCCACCACGTAAATCGCCTTTGTTTTCGGCGTAATTCGCGATTGGAGCGAGTCCAAATCGAGATTCAAGGTTTGATAGTCAATGTCGATAGGAACCGGCTTGGCCCCGGCCAGCACAATCGGAAGTACAGTGGCTTTGAATGTCAGCGCAGAGATAAGCGCTTCATCTCCCGGCCCGATTCTCAGAATCCGGGTTGCTACCTCCAGCGCCGTGCCCCCCGAACTGAGGCATACACCGTAAGACGCGCCGATGTACGCCGCGAATTGATTTTCAAACTCGACAATCTCCGGCGACCGGCGATCCAGCGGACGACGTTTTGTTGCAGCATCGCGGACCATCCGTGTTACAACCTGCTCTTCTTCCGGCCCGAAAATGGCCCCCGTATACGGCCAGGGAATCTGAAATTGCTTCGGTGCATAAGATTCTGTCATTACATTCTCCTCATCTTGTCTGTGTGACTGATTGTATGTAAACGAGATATGTCTGACATATCCCGCTCCCTTCATTTCGCGGTCGTCGGCGGCCTCACCCGGTTCGGTAGTCAGCGCCAACCTGACATTTCCTGCGCCTTCCTGCACTAATTTCAATGACTCCAATTCCAATACGAGACCGTAGTATACCCGATAAAAGCGCTTTTCTGAACCGACTTGAGGGATCGTGTCGTACTAAAACCCGTCAGATACCGGCAATTCCTTCCTATTCGTTCCATTCTCTCTTCCGCGTCATTTTTTTATACCGACCTTCTCCGCTATCAACCGCCTGATTTCCTCCTCCCCGCTCAAAAATCGCCATTCAATCTCAAGCGCCCAGAACTTGCGTTCAGGCTCTCCTGTCAGTAACGCTCTCAGTTTCACAGCATCCTTCGCGGTGCAGAGAATCACTTCGGCATCGCAAAATCGGATCTTCAATTCCTTGATATCTTGTTGGCTATATCGATGATGATCTCGAAAGATCGTATGGCCCAGGACTGTCGCACCCAGCCCGTTCACCGTCGCGGCAAATCCCTTCGGGTTCCCGATGGCCGAGCATAAACCGACCCGTCGTCCCGCGAGCCACTGGACCCCATGAAGACATTGGTCGGTCACATTTCGAATCGCAAAGGGGAAATGACTTGCCATGGCCCGGATTGCCTCTGGGGCAAATCTTTGAATCTCCCGGCTGAGTTTTGCCAGGGTGTCGGTATCGACCAGGTCGGCGCGTGTGAGAATCACCGCATCTGCGCGCCCCAGGCGCTCGCGCGGTTCGCGGAGGATTCCGGCGGGCAGAATTGCCCCGTTTCCCCACGGGCACGTTGCATCCACCAGCGCCAAGTCCAGGTTCCGTCGAATCGCCATGTGCTGAAATCCATCGTCCAGGATAATGACATTGCTCCCGTGCTGCATAATTGCCGCTCTGGCTCCCAGCCGGCGGTGGGGAGCCTCGACAATCAATGCCTGCGGGATCTTTTCGCACAGAAGAAGCGCCTCTTCACCGCCCGCCCTGCCCGGCTGAACAACTCGGTGACCGGAAATCCTGTTTCCATAACCTCGCAAAATGACCGCCGGAGACTTTCCTGCTTCGATCAGATATTTCGCCAGCCAGGAAACGCAAGGGGTTTTCCCTGTTCCTCCAACAGTAACATTCCCCACGGAAATCACCGGAACGGGCATTTGCTCCGATGGCAGCCAACCGCCTTCGTAAGCCTTTTGACGGAACGCAGCGATTTTGTGGAATCCGATGGATGCGAGTTTCAGGAATGGAGACATGCAGAAGAATCCGGTCGATTCCCCTCTCGCGTATGCGGTCCAGGACCCGATCCAGCTCATAGGTATCCCAACTCCTCCAGTCGGATAGCCGTTCTCCGGGCTGCTCCGGTGTGTTGACCGAGAACCGCAATCGCGCTTTGTCCGCACGTTCGACGCAACTCCGGATCGTCAATCCATCTTCTCAATACAGCCGGAAGTTCCGATTCATTTTTGACCTGAACGGCATTTCCACACGCAAGCAGAATCTCCGCCATGGCTCGGAAATTCTCTATATGCGGCCCGAAAACTACCGGGATTCCGAGGCAGGCCGGTTCGAGAGGATTCTGCCCGCCGAATCCTCGAAGCGACTTTCCCACAAAAGACAGGTCGGCAGCCGCATAGACAGACGAAAGCTCGCCCATTTTATCCAGCAGAATCACCGGCTCCTTGCCGGAAGAGCGTTCGATTTCAGATCGACGAACATAACTTACTCCTTCACGATCCATCCATGCTGCCACTTCATCAAATCGTTCAGGCCGACGGGGGGCGAGAATCATCCGAACCGGCTTCTCCCGTGACACATTCTCCAGAACACGAACCAGGATTTCTTCTTCCCCGGGGTAGGTCGATCCCGCGACAATCAGAATCGTATCGTCGGAAATCTTTAACTCCTCGCGCCATTTCTTGCGAAGATCCGGCCGTTCGCCGACCTGCGTGACATCGAATTTGAGGCTACCCAGGACCTCAATACGCTCTTTCGGCGCGCCGATCTCTGCGAATCGCTCTGCATCACGTGGAGTTTGAACGAGAAACGCACCCACCCTGTCGAAAATCGGTCTGAGAAATCGTGCAATCCGGCGGTATTTTGGGTACGATTCGTCCGATACACGCCCGTTGACCATGACAATCGGGATGCCCAGTTTGGAGAACTCGCGCGTCAATGTCGGCCAGATCTCATTCTCGATCAGAACTACCAGACTGGGATTGATCAAACCAATCGCTTTCCGAACGCACCAGCCGAAATCCAACGGCAGATAGAATATCGCGCTCACATTCGGGATGTTTCTTGCAATCTCCTGGCCCGTATCGGTGATTGTAGATATGACGATCTTCCGGTTCGGATGTCGCTCATTCAGTTGGGCCACAAGGGACCGTGCAACCTGCGCTTCGCCGACAGAGACGGCATGAATCCAGATCGGCGAGTCGGCCCCACACTCCATAACTTCGCTTGGAAGGAAACCCAGCCGTTGCCGAAAAAGCCCTCGATACCGCCCGTGAATCATCCGCCGCCACAGGTATTTCGGCAGCTCAAACATGGCATATAAAAACAGGACCAGTGGATATAAAACGTTCAAATCGCTACGTGCCTACCATTTCTTCGTGGATTCCCACATCATCATAAACATCTTGCCCAGTTCGAGATTCGACTCGATTTGAGCGATATGCCATGATGAACCATTTGATGGAATCTGTGGAGTCTCTCCTGATCGTTTTCGGTTTGCGAATCCTATGGATGCTTCCGGAATCGTTCGTGCGGGAATTGGCCTGTCTGGTGGGTTGGGCGCTGTCGGAAACTCTGCGTTCCCGTCGGCGGATCATCGAGCAGAATCTGCGCATTGCATTCGGCCCCGACCTCAGCCCCTCCCGGATAGCCCATATTCGACAGCAGTGCTGGATCAATATCTGTTTGACCGCCGCTGAGGTTCTCCGGTTCCCATGTCGGAGCGTGAAATACCTGCGAGGAATTCGCATGGAAGGGATGGAGCATCTGGAAAACTCTCTGTCCGGCGGACGCGGGGCTATCCTGGTTACAGCACACTTGGGGAATTGGGAATTGGTGGGAGCATGGCTTGCGCAGCGAGTTCCGTTTGGAGTGATTGCCAGACCGCTCAATCAGAAACCGCTGGCGCGTCTGTTGGACGACCTTCGCGCGCAAATGGGAATGACCGTCTTTGCGAAGAAATCCGCGCTCAAAGGAGTGCTTTCTTTTCTTCGGCGTGGCGGCCTGGTTGCCTTTATGCTGGACCAACATGCCGGTCGGCAGAGTGTCACGGTGCCCTTTTTCGGTCAACCGGCAAAAACGGTCACCTCTGTTGCGATGCTGGCTGTTCGCACGGGTGCGGCCGTTCATTTGGGATATACCTGGAGGACCCCCGACGGTGGAATCCATGCTCGAGTCCACCCCGCGTTTCAAACCGAGTCCACCGGCGATCTCGAACACGATATCCTCGAGGCAACCGCCCAATATACTCTGGCTATTGAGACAGCCATCCGCGAGCATCCGGAGGGCTGGCTCTGGATGCACCGACGATGGCGTAAACCCAAACCGGCGGGAATACAGAAAAAAGCCCCGAAATCGGGGCAAAAATAGGAGTGTAACGGAACTAAACTTGTCGATTATCCGCGTAGATTCAAACGGGTTACCGGTTCTTCAGGGGATTTCTTGGGCGTTTGGTTCGTATAGGTTTTGGGAAGAGGTTTGGCAAATTGCGCCGGGGAAATCGGGCTGTTGCGCTTTCCGCTGTCCAGCGGAGTCGGCGATTCCACGGAGGGTTGCGGTACGCTCTTGTCCGGCTGAGATCCGCCTTTCTCGACGACTGCAATCTGTACAGCGTCTTTGGATTTAACTTTATTCCGACCGGGCACGGTCCCTTCTTTGACCTCCTCCTGGAACTTGGCTACCGCTTTCGTCCAACCATCTCGAAGGTCTTCCACGATCGGAAGAACATCATCGATCAACTTGGTATCCCGGCGGATATTTGCCTGAACCAGTTGACGATAAACGAAGTCATAAATTGCATAGAGCTGGTTGGCCAAGTCTCCCCCTAGTTTGAAATCGAGCGCGACCATCAATTCAGAGAAGATCCGCTGCACTTTGATCAGCTCGTTGTGGGTCACTTCGATATCTTTTTCCTCCATTGCCTTGCGGGCAATGTGGAGTTTCTTGACCGCCGCATCGAACAGCATTACCAGCAACTGCGGCTGACTGGCCGTCTCGATACGGGTCTTCATGTATCGTTGATATCCATTGGGTGCGGTAGCGACCACGAATTCTACTCCTTTGGAGAATCTCAGCCCGACTCCTACTTGGAAGCGGCGGTTCCGGCCTGTTCGGTCAGATAAGTCATCAATTGTTGTGACTGCGCCATCGCCGTTTCGAGAGCGGTATATTTCTTTCGCAATGTCTCTTCCATCTTTTCGGCTCGGTCCTCATAACGCTTAATACTATCCTGAAATTGCTCGATGGATTTGGTGATTCCTTCCGATCGCATGGTGATCAGACCGGAAGTGGAATCCGTCAGGAAAGACATCTGTTCGACAAACTGGCTCCCGATGCCCACATCGGACGCTGAAAACAGATTCTTAATTTCATCCAGGCGATCATTCAGCGCACTGGCCAATTTCTCGCTGTCGAAACTCAGCATCCCCTCGGCGGACAGTTCCAGTCCGAATTCGTTCGCCGTAAGCGTGCCGCCCTCATAAATCTGGGCTCCTGCGATTGTATCGCTGTAAAGATGTCCTCGAATACCCAAGTCCAGCGCGGTGGTTCCCGATCCGATATCTTCCACTTTCAAAGGACCGGCAAGTCCATCGGATGTATCAATAATGTTGATTCCGGTTCCCGAACTGTTCACCTCCGCCTTCACATTCAGCCCCGCATAATTGATGAGGTACAGCACATCCCCGATGGTTTTTGCCGTAGAAAGATCGACCTCCCCGGATGCGCCCGAGCGGTCTGTGATTCGGATCGACCCCAGTTTGACTCCGTTACCGTCGTTCATCTCACTCAAATCCATCCCCGGCAGCTTGGGAACACGAGTTCCAATGAGACTCGACAACAACGTCTCGGCCGTTCGCGCGGCGCTGTCTCCCAAAAGGACTCCCTTTTCACCCGTCGACGAGTCGAAAAAGGTCAACTGGTCGATCTGCGCACGGGCGCTATTGTAGGCTGTCACAAAGTTCTGCACCGCCTCGCTGATTCCACTCGTGTCCTGCGTGATACTGATCGTTGCAAAATCCGTCTTGCTTTCCGAGATCAGGGCCAGGGATACGCCGTCCACCAGGTCGGTAATCAGGTTGTCGGTCCGGTTCACCAATGTTCCGTTATAGGTGAATTGCGCATTTTCGCCGGCCTGATCCACATTCTTAAACCCGTAATCCGCAACTCCCAACGTACTTAACAGATTCTGTGCATCGTTGCTGAATATCGGGTTTCCCGCGGCGCTCTTGATGTTGATCCGGCTGGCAGTCCCGACGGTCATAATCTCGGCGGTGACATCGGACCCGGCCAATCCCGCCGCGTCGTTAATGGCCGTCACAATATCCTGAAGCGAGTCTCTGGAGAAATCGACATTGACCGTGAAACTGATACCATCTCCGCCTTCGATGTCAAATGAACCGGAAGGCGAGCTACTCAGACCCAGAAGGGTTCCAAGCGCGGCGCTTGTGCTGCTGAAATCTTCGCTCTGAATGCCGTCAACAATTCCCAATCCCTGAAGAACACTGTCCGGATCATCGAATTGTGTGGGAATGCCGGTCGTGCTGCGAATTTCAATCCGCCATTCGCTTCCATCCCGGACCGCGTCGGCAGAGATATTTGTTCCGGTCGCCGCCGCATTGATTTTGTCGATGATATCCTGCACACTATCGGTGGCGCTGATCGAATTGGCCCCATCGAGCGTAATTTCATACTGACCGCCGGCATCGCGGATTGTAAAATTGCCGGACACTCCAGCCACATCGGTCAGATTGGTGAATGTCTTGGATACCGCGCCCCGCGCGTTGGCATTCACCGTGTAATCGTAAGAAACCGGAGCAGGGTCATCGATCAATGTCAGGCTCTTCAAAATGCCCGTGGACCCGACCTCCCGCAGTTCAATTTTGCCGACCCCGTTGGAGGCAGCGGACAGCACCATCTTGATCTGCCCCGCCGCTGTCTCTAATGTACTCGCTTTCACTCCGGCATTCGCTGAATTGATCTGGCTTGCAATGGTCTGAAGGGAGTCGCTGGAACTGACATGAATTCGTTTCCCATTCAGAATAAACTCGCCATCCAAATTCAACGATTCGCTTGCGCTTGAAAAATAATCCGTGGAGATTTGGTCTGCCTTGGCCAGGTTGTATACCTGCATGGAGAATCCACCCAACTCGGCGGATCTCGAAGCCGTCACCGAGACCAGTGAGGAGTTGCTGCTGGTGGCCTGCTTACCCTGGAATAGGGACGCATTGCTGAGTGTCTCCGCTGCCGTGCGAACGCCGAGCAGACTGGCGCTTAATGTCTGGTATGCAGTCAGCCTTTCCTGGTATGTGGCAATCCGATCTTCCAGATTGCTGACCGGCGCACGGACCTGCGTGTCCAGAATCGCATTAATAATGGAGGTGGTGTCGAACCCTGAGACTAGCCCGTCAATTCCGAGTGTAGACATTTCCGTTACCTCTCAATTCCTGCAGAACTCAACCAACCAGAACACATTTTCAGTACTTTCCGTCTATCGGATTATCGTCATGTATACGGATTGAGTTTAGCGGAACTGCGTATATTTATTCTTTTTCAAGCAAGGAACGTGCTAATCGCAGGAAATCTGCGCCTCGCTGGACGTAAGTGTAGTGTTTTAAGACTCTTTCCTGGCCCTTTCGTGCGACCTTTGTTCTCTCGGAATCGTGCCGGAGATAGTAATCGACCTTTTCGGAGAGTTCTTCAGGGGTACGAAATGTCTCCAAATCTATTCCGATGGAAAATTCTTCCTCCAAACAGGGCCGGTATTCAGTCAGCAGAAATCCACCGCAGGCCAGGATGTCATAGACACGGATCGTAGGCGAGTCCAGGCATTGCACATGAAACAGGTTCAGGTTTATCAAGGAGTTACGATAAATCCATGGTGTCTCTATCCAATAATCGGGCGCCCACCCGGCGTACACTTCGGGGATCGTTCCGGGAATCCTCAAATCGGCCCATCCCGGATCACCGAAGATCATCAAGCCAAAGGGCTTAACAATCTGAAGATAGTCCAGGCGAAGATACATTGATGCGTATTCCTCAATCAGTCCCAGCAACTGACATGAGGGCAAATCGGCGCATCCTATGGGCAGAGAGAGCAGTTCGTTGTGCAGACGGATCGGGTCCGTTCCACGCCATTCCCTGATTCGATTCTCGATGATGTTTCGGATCGGGTCAGTGGAGCGCTGTATGGCCCCGGCAAAACCCTGAAGCCGTCTCATGCCGCTGGATCCAACAAAAGAAACCGCCGGAGCTTTCCGGCAGCGCGCTGGGCGAGGCACATCCGGCGCTTCCCGAAAACTTGTCGCGGTTCGCAGATGTTCCACTCTCTTCCCTGTCATGGATCGGAGACAGGATATATGGTGCGGATCGAAGACAATGAACAGGTCGAAGTGTTCGAAATCCGGCGACAGGAGGTCGAAACGCTGCGGATTGTCGTAAAACCATGCAATCCGCCGGACTCCCGCCAAGCCCATTTCATGCAGCTCCACCGGCTCGAACCCGCTCCGGTTGAAACTCGCCACAATATCGGGACATTCTCCGCAGGTTTCCATCCACGAGATTTCGTTTGCGACAAACCGGGACATACTCGGGGATCGTTCCACGAACTTTACGGAGACCTCGTTCTGTTCCAGTCCCGCCTGGAATCCCCGGAGCTGGTCCTCAAACACCCTTCCACACAAAACGACAGATTCTCTTTGCTTTCTTCTTGGACTTCCTGATACCACCTGCTTTTTCCAATTCGCCAGACGTTCCGGGGCCTCGGCCGCGATATTCTCCAACGCAGAAAGAAGATTCTTGAGACCCCGCATTCCCTCTTCATCCGCTTTTGTCCCCCAGGCAACACGAAGACCGCCGGTTAAGAGAGACGGATGCGCCTCCAAAAGGGAAATGACTTGACTATCGGCGTTTTCCCCCAAACAAAGAAAGACCGATGCGCTGGGGATCAAGACCGACCAATCCAGGCTGGTGAGAGATTCCCAGACTATCTCCCACCGGTCTTCATGGACCAGAATCTTCAGGTTGGGCCATTCCTGTGTGGCTTTTTGCAGCAGGATCATGGGCAGATATCCCAGACCGGACCGATAAACCAACACGAGGTTGCCATCCTCAACAGCCAGAGATTCGACCACGGAGCGGGCTTCGCCAACAGGATCGCTGGGGTTGTGCAGCATTCCTTGAGCGGTTCGGCAGGTCGGATCCCCTTTTAATGATGGATGAATCTGAAAAAGGGTGTCTTGTCGCGCAGCTCGTGCTTTACGTCGCACCGCCAGAAGATCTGCGGCGGTTTTCCCATAATACTGCCCCAGGAGGACCATGTTCCTTTCGGCAATTCGGGTAGCGAGATTGGCTTGCTCCTCCGGCATCGTGATCTCCGTTCGGGGGGGAGTCGGCGGCTGGGACATATCGTAAACCACGAAGGCGGTCATTCCAACTGATGTAGCCTTCATTCCCGCAAGGTTGGGGACGAGTTGATAAGTCCTGTAATATCAACCTCCTCTGTATCTCCCCCAGTCCTTGGGGGAGAAGACCTCAAGTCCATTGACGAATTTGGAGATAGTTGTTGTCGGCAACCGATCCCCCTTAAAAGGAGACGGCCGCAGCTCGGAGTCAACTGCGGCCTTGGAGGAAGAAGAAATAGCGCCTACTCTTAGCGCTACTGTCACGCAAATACGTCAATCAATCGTCCCAACCAGGGGATCCCCGACCTCAATGGTTTTCTACTCAGAATCGATTCATCAGTGGAACCCGTATCGCCCATTTCCGCATTCTGATTACCTGTGCCCATCATTTCATCAAACCGCTCTTTGACCATCCTTGATGTGTTGGAATAATAATTCGCCAGATTTTTCTGCAATGGATTGATGGGAACCGGCTGAAACAGTTTGTTGCTTTCAATTCCCTGCATGGTCCTGCTTACTTTCCACTGAGTTTGGCTTCAGGCGTTACTGCTTTCGTTTTGCCATCCGAAAGCAACCGGGGTGCCAAATATGGGATGCATGGAGTGATTCCGATTGAATCGCGGCTGAATCCGCTGGAGATTTCCCCGATGGTGACTGCAGTAACATACTGAATATAATCGTGTTATGTTCCGCTTATCGAAATGGAAAGGTTAACCGACGGGACCATTCGGATCGCTACTAAACATATCTTTGCCGGTCTTCTTTTCGGGATTCTCGGCTTCAAACGGTCAGGAAGAAAGAGGTATTCGCTGCGCCAGAAGAAGGCAAAAAGTTCCCCTTGAGCAGTCTCCGATTTGAGGATAACAGACACACGGGTTAAAATGGCATTAGAGATTATTCACAGCATTTATGCAGATTTGTTTGCATTTTGGAATCTATTGTTATATAATAGAGAGTGAAGTGAGAGGCAAAACACCACTTCATTTCGGCGGAGTCAATATCTATTGATTAATCTAAACCGCCGCTCAACCGGTTTTTACGAGACAGAACGATATGCGAACCCGGGAACTTGGCATCGATTTTGATACATTGCGTATTCGAATTGTCGGTTTGTCTTATGAGCGCGCTTACAAAATGATCTGGTTGAGGACCTTGCAGGAGGACGTGAGTTATAGTCCGAACAGGAGGTCCAGCTATGCCTAAGCTAAATAATCTCTTCGACTCAGGAGTGATCAAAACCACGGGTGACCCGACCCTGGTTTTTGGCATTCTTGGAGGAATTGCGGTTTTCATTGTTGTTCTGGTTTTTGTCAGCTATCGCTACAAGCGCTGGAAAAAGCATCAGCGCTTTGTCGCAGAGTTGAACCAATTGGCGCTGGAAGACAAAGAAGGCAACACGCTGATCGATCTGGTCAAACGGTACGCCATGGATGAACCGGTAGAGGTTCTGTATTCCCTCCGTGTTTTCGACCAGCTTGCCGAGAAGGAAATGTGTCGCGTTCTTGGTCTGCAAGGTTCCCAAGAGGCCAAGCAGCAATATATCGACCTTCTTTATTCGATTCGGCAAAAGACTTATTTCCCTGACCTGAATGAGAGTCTTCGGGAGCCGGTTCAGGTCAACGGAAATTAAGTTTGGTCCCTGTATCATGTGCCTTCCGTTGGCGTTCCTGTCTGGCAGGGCGTGGACATAGTGGACGGTGTGGACAGGCGACGCAGATTCAATTGAATGCGGGCCTGTTTCTTCCCTACCGTTTCAATGGCCCCGGAGTAATATGGTCTGTTATCCTCTGATTCTTTTGAGGAGCGGGCCATGATCGACCTACGCAGCGATACAATTACCAAACCAACCCCGGAAATGTATGAGGCGATGGTTTCTGCGCCGTTGGGAGACGATGTATTCGGTGATGATCCCACAGTGCAGCGCCTGGAGCAGGCATGTGCGACGCGCTTGGGCAAGGAAGCGGCGATGTTTGTTCCCAGCGGCACAATGGCCAACCTGGTCTGCATTCTGACGCACTGTCGGCCGGGCGATGAGGTCTTCGTGTCCGAGGGGGCGCACATCTATGAATTCGAATCCGGAGCACTCTCGGCGGTTGGCGGTGTCATCCCGCGAGTTCTTCCGTCAAAGGATGGGGCCATCGAACCGGCAGGCTTTGAAGCGGCGATGCGACCCGCCAACATGCACTTTCCTCGGTCGCGCCTGTTATGCCTGGAGAATACGCATAACAACGCGGGCGGTGTGGCCATCCCTCTGGAACACCAGAAGCGGCTTTGCGTTCTGGCTCAGGACCAGGGAATTTTGGTCCATCTGGACGGCGCCCGGATTTGGAACGCGGCCATTGCTCTCGGAGTGAGCGCGAGAGATCTGGCAGCGGATGCCGACTCGGTTTCCTTCTGTTTCTCAAAAGGGCTTTCTGCCCCGGTTGGTTCCGTTGTGCTTGGAACGGAGGACTTTATCAACCAGGCCCGCCGGAAAAGGAAAATGCTTGGCGGTGGAATGCGTCAGGCCGGAGTGCTTGCGGCAGCGGCCCAGGTTGCCCTGGATACAATGATCGACCGGCTGGCCGACGATCACCGGCGAGCGGCCATGCTCGCCGAACGTCTGGTGGACCTGAAAGGCATTCTGTTGATTCGCAACGGGGTTCAGACAAATATGATTTTCATGGACATCTCCGGAACCGGTATGATCTCCAGGGAGTTTGCGGACCGATGCAAGAGACTGGGGCTGTTGGTCAATACGCCGGGACGCTATCGCATTCGTCTGGTGACCAATCGGCATATTGACGATCATGCGGTGGAAGAAGCCACGCAAATTCTTCGCAAAGTCGTGACCTCTCCCGCAGACTCTCCAGCCCCATAAAAAGGACTCTTTTTCACCTGATGAGCAATTCTTGCGGCATAGAGGGGACCTCGGAAAAGAACTCCCATCCCGTTGGGGAAGAAACCCTTCGACGCATTTACCGGATGCGTCGCATGAACGAGTGGATGTGGTCCCGAATCGAACCCTGGGTGGGCGACCGGATTCTGGAGGCCGGTTGCGGCAACGGCAATATCACGGAGTTTCTGCTCAAACGGGAGTTCGTGCTTTCTGTGGATATCAATCCGACCAACCTGCAAGCGCTTCAGGAACGATTCAGGGACCATGAAAACCTGTCTGTTCTCAATCTGGACCTGACCGATCCCGCCCTGAAAGACTGTGCGGCCTGCCGCTTTGATACGGTCGTGTGTCTGAATGTGCTGGAGCATATCGAGAGGCATGAGACAGTCTTGCGGTCATTTCACGAAATACTTCAGCCGGATGGGTTGCTTGTTCTGCTGGTTCCCGCATATCCATGGTTGTTCGGCACATTGGATTCCGCCTTGGGGCATGTTCGAAGGTATGGAAAATCCGAATTGAAGAGACTTCTTGAGCAGGCCGGTTTTCGGATCACCTATCATTCCTACTTGAATATGATGGGAATCCTGGGATGGTGGCTGAATGGGAAGCTGCTGAAGCGGAATCTTCTCCCAAGCGCGCAGCTGGATCTGTACGAAGGATTTGTGCCTGTTTTTCGATTCCTGGAGCAGATCACCGGTCATTGCATGGGATTGTCGCACATTATTATCGGGGCAAAATCGGGATCATAAAAAAGAATGACCCGATCTTCGGATTGCAGGGCAGGGCGATTTCAACACGACACAAGACAGCCGTGTGAATTGTTACGGCTGTCTTCTATCGGTCCGAAAGAGAGCCGGAAAATGAATGCCTCAGTTTTCTGCGGCCCCGGAGGCGATCATCTTCGGATTATACGAGATGGCCATTGTCTGGGGTTCGCGCAAGCCGTTGATCGGGCATTCTCTGCAAAGATCGCAGTTTGGGCGCACGGGGTCGCAAACAAAATACTCCTGAATTCGGATCTTACTTGGCCTATACATGGGGCAATAGCAGGCGCGTTCTATTGCGAGATTCCGTGTGGCCCGAACATCACTTTTAACTTCTCCGTCTTCGAGCACAGCTAATAAGTTCTGCACCGTCGCCTCCCATCTGGTATAAGATCTTGGCAAGCCCTCAATTCCGCATGGCAAACCAAAACAAGAGACCTTAAGTTTCCTCACGTGTAATCCAGATTACCATTCCGCGAGAAAAGATGCAATAAGGAATTGAAAAAATGTTAAGTCCCTCTGTTGGATTTTTCGATACGATTCATCAGATAAATGCTTGTTTTTGGGCCACTTATCGGTATAATATCATCAAACATTCGTTCATTTTCGGCAGCTTCCCTGATAGGGAGAAAGTGAGATCGCCGGATCCGTCGGCGAGAAAGGATATCGGGAGGTGGCACTTTCATAATCCCCTAAAATTATTATACTTATTTATGAAGGAGCCGGTTCTCGCCGGTTTTGTTATTCGCCCCCGGTTGGCCCATTCACGCTCCCCAATACAGATTGTTGTCGAGACGGCCGGACAAACGGAGATCGGAAAGATCGAGTACGCAGGGTTTAATGGGCGGTTTTAACTTAAAAAAGGCCGTGAAAATGGGGGGTGTGCAGTAGTCAGATTGGGTTTCGCAGTATACATTTATAGAATGATGGACTGTGGTCTGAGCGCATGACCATTGAAGTCGGGAACGATCCATGTGGACTTTATCGAGCGCAATCCGGTTTGTGATTCTGTGCCTGATCCTGTGGCAAATAGGCTGTACCACTGTGGAGACAGTGCGGTCACTGCCTGTGCCGGATTTATCCCTGGGTTCGGTCAATTTTTTGCACAGCGAGGTGGGGGATCTGAAGCACAGCGTTGCACTTATGGAGAAAAGGTTCAACGAGAATCAGAAGGAGCGTCAACGCAGTTTGAACCAGCTTCGCGCCCTGGTAAAGGAGTCTTCAAGCGCTATGGCGGAAAGAGAACGGCGCATTCAGGACAACCTGAGTGCGCTTGGGGCGAATTCTCCGGAGTCGGTACAACGCATCAGCACACCGACATCCTCGCCACCGCCTATTCAAGACGAGTTTGCGGCGATGTTTCGGAATGCGTATTCGAGCTATCAGCGGGGGGATTACGCTGTGGCCTTTGAACGATACCAGGAGATTTATGAGAAAGCGCCGTCCAAGACACAAAAAGGACAGGCGCTGTTTTGGGCCGCGGAGAGCGCTTACGCTGCGCAGGACTGGGATAATGCCATTCGCATGTTCGACAAATTTCGGCGGGAGTTTCCTACGGATCCTCTTCTCCCCAGCGCCCTGCTGCGGACCGCCACGGCTCACGCGCAAAAGGGCGATCATGACAATTCCAAGCGAGTTTTGGAGACCCTGGTGAGCCAGTATCCCCAGACCCAGGAAGCGGAACTGGCTCGTCGAAGGCTGGCGGATGCCTCCGGATCGTGGTCTGTTCAAATTGAATCCATCGAACAGGGAAATGGAACCTCGCGTTAAGCGGGTCAAAATGTTCTCAGGAGGATTTTGCGCGATCCCCATTGAATGAGAACGTCTCGCCGACAGGCCTCCGAGTGAACCCGATTCTCACCAACAGCAGTTGATTTTACTCCTTATGATAAAACAGATCTGGTCATACCGCCGCTTGCTTCGGGAACTGGTACGGCGAGACCTGCGCACCCGATACAAGGTCTCGATCCTGGGTTTTTTCTGGAGTCTGCTGAGACCGTTTCTGGCCATGGTGATTATCGCGGGGGTATTTACGGTTATTGCCGAGATGCCCCATGCTTCCTTCCCGCACATCTCCTATTTTGCGTTTTTGCTTTGCGGTTATCTGCCGTGGACCCTGTTGACCGGCGGCCTGATGGAAGGGACACAGGCGTTGCTGATGAACGCACAGTTGATTAAGAAGGTAGCGTGTCCGCGTGTGATTTTCCCGCTGGGAGTGGTGCTGTCCCACCTGGTCAACACGTTTCTGGCGTTTGTGGTTTTGTTGCCGTTGACCTGCCTGGTATTTGGATATCCGATTCGGCTTTCCTGTTTGTTTCTGCTGCCGTTGCTGATTTGTGAAACCTTTCTGGTCATTGGTGTGGTTTGGGCGTTGTCGGGATTGAATGTGCTGTATCGGGATGTGACGCAGATTCTGGATTTCCTGTTGCTGGCCTGGTTTTACTCCACTCCGATCCTGTATTCCATGAACATGCCGATGGGGGTTCTGGGGCGGTGGGGTTTGCCGGAGTGGCTGGTATTGCTGAATCCCATGTCCGGCATGATCTACGCGGCGCGGTGGGCGTGTTTCGGCCTGGCGGAGAATGCGCCGTGGAGGATGCCGTCGGGTACATTTCTATTCGGCCTGTCCTTTTTTGTCGCGGTTTCCCTGGTGGCCCCTGTTGTGGGATACGCGATTTTCCGCCGTGTTGAGACGCGCGCTGTGGATGCCCTGTAATGTCCGGGTCGGCCGGAAAATCAGATCGGAGAGAACGAATGCGGGCTGCGTATCTGGTGGCGCCATATCGGTTGGAGCTGAGGGAAGTTCCTGCCCCGACACCGGGCAAGGGCGAGGTATTGGTTCGCGTAACAGCGGCGGGGGTGTGCGGATCGGATCTGCATTTCTATTCGGCGGGTCGAATTGGGGAAGTGGTTCTGGATCAGCCGTTTGTGATGGGGCATGAGTTTTGCGGTGTTGTGGAAGATGCAGGGGAGTTTTCCGCAAGTCTTCCCAAAGGGACAAGAGTTGCGACGGAGCCTTCGATTGCATGTGGGACTTGCTTCTATTGCCGCGAGGATCGTCCGAATTTGTGCCTGAACCTGACCTTTGTCGGATTCCCCCCCAAAGGCGGCGGGTATGCGGAGTTTATTACACTGCCGGGCGAGAATCTTCATCGTCTTCCGGATTCCGTTCCCGATTCCCAGGGTCCCCTGGTGGAAACCGTGGCTGTCGCCATTCACACGGTGGAATTGATGGGCGATGTGAGAGGGAAAAGTGTGGCAATTCTGGGGGCGGGGCCGGTGGGTTTGTTGACGTTCCTGTATCTGCGGTATTGCGGGGCGGCTGTGGCTTATATGACGGAACCGATTGAAAGCCGGAGAGAATTTGCGCAGTTTTTGGGAATGAAAACGGTTTTGCAGCCCGATGATCTCCAGTCTATAGCAGAACAGGAGAGGGATTTGGATGGGGTCGGACCGGAATTTGTGGTGGAGGCAGCCGGGGAGCCGGCGAGCTATTCACAGGCAATGCAGTTTGTCCGACGTGGCGGCACGGTTATCTATTGTGGAATCTACCCATACGGCGCAATGTCCGTCGATTTCACCCCGGCGAGGCGAAAGGAACTGCGCATGGTTTTCGTGCGCCGGTCTCTGCCCCGCAACTATTCGGAGGCCATTCGGCTGGCGGCATCGGGCGAGATTGATCTCGCACCGTTCTGCCGCGCCGTGTATCCGTTTGACCGGGTTGCCGAGGCATTCGAGGACGCATGGAAGCGGGTCCCCGGACTTGTCAAAGCGATCCTGCATCCGGTGGGATGAGAGGACTGAGGTCCGAAGAGGTGAGAAATCCGGTCGGTTGGGACAGGATTTCAATCCTTCTTCTCTCGTGGCTGCCCCACCCAGATCCACACCGGCGGTCCCGAAGCGCCGACATCGATAACGTGCTGCGGAACCACGCCGGGTAACTCGCCGGGACGAACCAGGTACGCCACGCCCGGATCGTTTGAGCGATATCGGCTGCGCATGGATTGACCGGTCGGGAGAAACTCGACATTGGGGATGGTGTGCGATTCAATCCATCGTTCGGGATTTTCCTTGCCGTAGAATAAGAAGAACACTTCGGGATATTCCGCCATTCCGGTGACGACCGCATTCGGGTATTCCTCGCGATGATCCATCCACCAGTGGATTGCCTCCCGGTAGCCATATTCCCAATAATGAACGGAGTAATATGGGTAGACGGAAAAACAGACAAAGAAGAACAGGATGACTAAGCACACCGTGCAAATGCTCCATAGCGCCGCAACTCTCTCGAATAATTGTACTTTCGAGTATCGAACAAAATAATTCTTTATGTAGAATCCTCCGTCCGCTGAAATCAAGTGCAGAACCGGCAGCGCAAAAATGCTTCGCAGCGCATGAGGAATCCCCTCATTGGTACACGCGGCGGAGACCGGAAACAGGACCAGCCAGCCGAGCAGAAGACGCTCCCGGTAGCCGCCATGTCGCACCGTATTCCAGATTCCGGCAATCAGTAACGGCAAGAGGTAAATCTGTATCTGTCCGGGAAATCCGACGGAATGGCGCAAGTTGGCATCTCCCCCCAAGAAAAGAAAGAACGGCGAGAAATGCGCCAGGTAGTTTTTTACGAATAGAAACACAATCTCCGCATAACTCGACGCCCCGAAAATGGAAATGGCCCGAAATCGCCGTCCGCTTTCCTCCGGTTCGGTCAGGATGTGATGCGCCATCGGAACGGCTAAAACGGCAACAAGAATCAACGGGAATACAACCCACAACCGTTCTTTTTTTTCGAGACGGTAAACGACGGCGAGCGCGGATAGGAGGATCAGAAAGAGCGGAATAAATAATCGCGCAGGCTCATACGTGTACAGCGCCAGCGCGAAGGCAACAGCGGAAAGCAACCCGTAAAGTGTCTTTGTCGCGACGGTTTTCCTGTCGAGAAAACAGTCGTACCAGAATACGGCGAGCGGTACCCACACTGTCAGGAAAATGGACTGATTCGCCCAGCGTGACAGGAGAAAATGCCAGGGACACACGGACAGAAATCCTGCCGCCCACAACCCGGCGCTCCGCCCCCACCAGCGTCTCGCAAGAAGGAATGTTACAAGAATTGCCCCGCATCCGGCCAGCGCCGCCGGAAGGCGGACAGCGCGTTCGTTCAGTCCCAGAGCGGCGATGAATGGAATATCGACGTATTGATAGAGCGCCGAGGTGGTCACCCGCAGGGACTGCACAAACAGCGGATACGATTTCCCCGCGCTGTCTTTTCCGGTTTTCCAGAGCAGGCAGGATGTATAGCCCTTGTCGGCTTCATCGCGAAAGAAGCCGGGGGGATGGGTCTCCAATCCGATACATCGGAGCGCCGATGCTGTAAAAATCAGCATAGCCGCAAGGAAAATAAGCGCCCTGGTCCGGAACTGTTGCTGTGAGAGCATTGTCCTGATCGCCGGAAATCGGATATTCTATGGATCATCGGCTTGTGAAATCCGTCCACAATCCATTGGGGAATCATAGGTCGGAAACGCGCGTTTTCCTACGCTTTCTCTCGGTTGCGATGCCGATTTGGGAACGCACATACCAAGTGAGGGATTTTCGTCATGTTTGCATTTTTCCCTTTTCGGGATCTCAACCGTCCCCGCCGATTTCCCGTGATGAATTGGGCGATTATGGGGGTCTGCATCCTGGTGCAGGTGTATATCATGTTCCTGGATGTTCCGTCGGTGGAGATTCTTTTCAAGATGTATGGTTTCGTTCCGTTTTTTTTCACAGAAGCGTTCGACATCATGCTTTCGGAAAAGCCCTCGATGATCCTGTCACCGTTTACGTATATGTTTCTTCACGGGAGTCTGTTTCATCTGATTGCAAATATGTGGGCGCTGTGGATTTACGGGGACAATGTGGAGGATTGGATGGGGCATGGGTGGTTTTTGTTTTTCTATGTTTTCTGCGGGTTGGCGGCAGTGGCGACCCATTATGTGACGCATTCAGGGGAGATACAACCTGTGGTCGGCGCGAGCGGGGCGCTGGCGGGTGTAATGGCGGCCTACCTGAGGCTTTTTCCGACAGCGAAGATTCAGTGCTTTTTCTGGTTTATTTTCATTGTGCAAATTGTGGAGGTTCCGGCGCTGTTTGTAATCGTTGTCTGGTTTATCAGCCAGCTGATGAGTGTCTATTCATCCCTGTTGGGAGTGGATGTCGGAAATGTGGCCTGGTATGCGCATATCGGCGGATTTCTGGCGGGCGCATGGCTCAGCGCGCGATGGTTTCCGCATCATCGACTCTGGGGCTCCCGCTGGTGAACCGAACCGGATTCCCTGTTTCCAATGTGCCGGAATGGTAGGATGTTTCTTCGTTTCGAGAGGTTTTTGGAAATATGAAAAGACGAAATACGGTGATTTTCGATTGTGACGGCGTACTGGTAGACAGCGAACCGCTTTCCCTGGAGGCGTTCCATTGTGCGTTGCGGGACCAGGGGGTGGACTACCCACGGGATCGGATCACGAGGTTTTGCGGCATGACCGGCGAGGCATCCCTGCGGATTGTGATGAAGGAAACCGGCGTATCCCTTGATGAGGAACGATATCTCCGCGCCAAAGTGGAACACTATAAACGCCTGGTCGAGGAACGCGGTTTGCAGCTGTTTGAAGGGGTCACAGAGTTGCTGGACTCGCTGGGTGGAGATGGTGTGAAACTGGCGATTGCGACCTCCGGGCCGAGGGAGAAAGTGGACACCAGCCTGCGGCTTGCCGGACTGGAGGATCGGTTTGACGCGATTGTCAGCGGCGATGATGTCCCGCAGGGCAAACCGGCTCCGGATGTGTTTCTGGAGGCGGCCCGACGGTGTGGATCGGATCCGGAGTGTTGTGTCGGTGTAGAGGATACCCTGATCGGGCTTCAGGCAATCCGCGCCGCCGGTATGCGCGTTGTGGCTGTGGCGCACACTTTCCCGCTCGAACAACTTTTGCCCCTCTGCGATATTCTTTTCCCTCGAATAGCCGAAATTGAGGTGGAGGATTTGATGGAGTAGGCTTGTTTTCCTGACTTGTTCGGATGTTACCCCAGAGGTATCACAGGGGAACTTGGCGCGTCTGAGGGGCACAAGGCACGGAACTGCTTTATCAAACAATCGACGGTCTGGCCGTTTTATTATCTGTCTGTGCTTGCCTGATTGGATGCATTTGGGTTTTTGCGTTTATCCGCTCGAGTGAAAGGCCAGTTTTACGAGGGGCTACTTTTCCAAATTTCACGGTCTACTTCGTGATTTGTGTTGCGCTCGCAACGGCTTTTCTACACCCGCTGGTTCTGCTCCCTCATTTTGGGGAACAGGAACGGCAATCGCTGCCATCGAGGATTCTTGGCATGGTGAATCGCCCCCTGCCGGCGTTCGTCGTGTTCTATGCATACGTTTACAAAGACATCAAGAGCCGGAGGAGCGCGATGGCCGCTCCTTCGGACGGAAATGTCGAGCAAAAGGAATCCGTCGAGCATGACCATGACACAAATGACCGTGGTACTCCCCGATGGTTGCTCGGTTGAATTGACGATTGAACGTAAAAGCCTGAGATCGCCACGTCGCCACCCTTCGCAGACTCCGGGCGGCTCCTCGCGATGACGTGACGCTCTGTAAAGGCAATTCGGTTACACGACACTGACGCATGCCATGGCATGCCTGGGACGCTCTACGGAGCTGCGGGACAGCCCGGAACAGTGAATGGAAATATCGAAATGCCGAACCGGCGTATTGCGGCGAACAAAGAGGAGATTGCCTCCTTCTGCAGAAAACACCATATTCGAACACTATCATTTTTCGGTTCCGTTCTTCGAGACGATTTTGGGCCGGAGAGCGATGTTGATGTCCCGGTAGAATTCGATTCCGATGCAAGAATCGGACTGATTCGCCTGGCCGGTATGGAACTGGAACTGTCCGAAATGCTTGGAAGGAAAGTTGATCTCAACATGCCGGATTTCCTCCGCCCTTCCTTTCGTGACCAGGTTCTGATCGAGGCGGAGGCGCAATAGGTCCGTTGATGATGACCGATTTGCAGAGGGTGGCCGATCGGATAGAGAATCAATCCCAGTTGACCGGATGCCTGCGGGCGATACCGTATTTTTTCAGTTTCCGGTACAGCGTGGCCCGGCTCATTTCCAGGCGTTCGCAGGTCTCGGCGATATTCCCGTGGAAGAACCGGAGGGCCTCTTGAATGGCATCCTTTTCCCGCTGCCACATCGGTTTCACCGAGGCTGAGTCAGCTGCCGGTGAATCAGACGATTGAGCGGGAATGAATTGAACGGAGCGATTTTGTTCTCCTTCCGGTAGAGATTCCGCGCCCCGCTTCTCGCCGAACTCGGGATTGCGGATGTGCGGTGGGATCATATCCAGGGTAATTGTTTTGCCGTTGTGAAGCACTACGGCTTGTGCCACCGCATTCTCCAGTTCGCGCACGTTTCCAGGCCAATCGTATTGAAAGAATATCCGAATAACATCCTCCGAGATAGAATCGAAAAATTTTCGATTTTGTGAAGAATGCTTGTGGAGAAAGTGGTGTGCCAGCATGGGAATATCGTCCGTTCGTTCCCGTAAAGGAGGTACATGAATGAGGACGACATTGATACGGTAGTAGAGATCTTCGCGGAAACGATTCTCCTGGACCTCTTTCCACGGGTCTTTATTTGTAGCCGAAATAATTCGGCAATCCACTTGAATCCTTTCGCGTCCTGCCAACCGGAAGAAATTCCGCTCCTGTGTGAATCGAAGTAATTTTGCCTGAATCCGGAACGGCATCTCGCAGATTTCATCCAGGAACAGGGTCGATTGATCGGCCCGTTCGCAGCAACCGATATACCGTTGGATCGCGCCGGTAAACGCGCCTTTCTCGTAGCCGAACAACTCGCTTTCCAACAAACCGTCCGGAATGGCCGCGCAGTTCATATCGACCATTTCCCGCTGTCCGCGAGGCGAAAGTCGATGAATGGCGCGCGCCACGAGTTCCTTTCCGGTCCCGCTTTCGCCGGTAATCATCACGGACGCGTCGCTGGCCGCCACGTTTTCGATCACCGAATAAATCAACTGCATCTGCTTGCTGCCGCCGATGATCTCGCCGAATCGTTTTCTGCCGGAGAGTTTCGATTCGAGGTCCTGCACTTTGCGAGTCAGATGGTAGTGGCCGATGGCATTTTTCAGCGTGATCTCCAGGCGTGTGAAATCGACCGGTTTGACGATGAAGTCGTAGGCTCCTACTTTCATCGCCTTGACGGCTTTTTCCACATTGGCATGGGCGGTTGCGAGAATGACGGGGAGTTCCGGCTCGGAATCATGGACTTTCCGCAGCAGCTCCACACCGTCGGCATCCGGCAGATTCACATCCAGGATGAGCGCATCGCATTTTTCGTGGGCAAACAGGCGGTTCAAATCGGCTCCTGTCGCGCCGGTTTCGACCTGGTATCCCGCACTGCCGACTTTCCGTCCCAGAAGGCGGAGAAGGTCGAGGTCGTCATCAATGATGAATACCGTGCCGTTTGCCGAGTCGGACACTGTGTTTCCGAACCTTTCGACTAAATAATGTCGGGATTCGGCGAGCCGAAGGACGAGGGAAGGGGCAGAGTGACCTCGCGCCCGGACTTGCCGGATTCATACACGGCAAGAATGATTTCCAGCGGTCGTCGCCCTTCTGTTCCGGGGATTGCCGGGTCCCGGTTTTCGAGTATGGCGTGGGCGAAATCCCGAATCTGGGCCTGATGCCCGGAGGCGTCGATTTTCATCGGGTCTCGTGCCGCGGCTGTGCTGTCCTTCTTCTCAATACCCGCGATTTTCTCTTCTTCCCCTTCGACCTCCCAGAATGTCAGTTCGCTTTTTTCGACGACCGCCGAACCCTTGGTTCCATGGATTTCCAATCGTTCGGGCATTCCGGGATAGATGCATGTGCTTCCCATGATGTTCCCGAACGCGCCATTCTCGAATTCCAGGCTGGCAATCGCGATATCTTCCACTTCGATGTTTCTCGCGCGGGTGTTGGTTCGCGCAAACACGCGGTTGACCGGCCCCATGATCCATTGGAGCATATCGATGTAATGAATGCCCTGATTCATCAGGCAGCCTCCCCCATCCATTTCCCAGGTTCCCCGCCAGGCTCCGCTGTCATAATAGGATTGGGGGCGATACCACTTGATTGACGCATCACCCAGAACCATGACGCCGAAACGTCCCGATTCCACGGCTTCCTTGACCTTGCGTATGTTCGGATTGAATCGATGTTGGGAGATGATGCCGAGTTTTACCCCGGCTTTGCGGGCTGTATCGATCATGGCATCGGCTCTTTCGAGGGTGATTTCCATGGGTTTTTCGCAGAGTACGTGTTTTCCGGCTTTCATGGCGGCGATGGAGTTAGCCCCATGGAGGCCGCTGGGTGTGCAGACATGGACGGCGTCCAGATCCTTGCGGGCAAGCATTTCTCCCAAGTCTGAGTAAGCGGCCACCTTGAGTTCTGCCGCCAGTTTCTCGGCATTTTCGCGGACGGTATCGCAAACTGCGATCAGGTGTGTTTCATGGACACTGAGTGTGGCCCGTGCATGAAAGGCCCCGATATTTCCCGTGCCGATAATAGCGGTGCGGATCTGCCGATATTCCAGTCCTTCCGCATCCAGGATTTTGCAGAACGATTGTACCGCCTTGGCGAACAGTTCCGGGCCGGAGAAACCCGACGAGCGTCCGGCTTCGGCCAAATGCGGCTCCATGGTGATGAATCCGCTGTACCCGTCTTCTTTCAGCGCACGGACGAGCTCGGGTATCTGCCCGTCGCCTTCGCCTGCCAGGGTCATCTCTTTCGATCCCAACCGGGCATCCTTGATGTGAACATGGGCGATGTGCCGACGGACCAGCGGAAGGCATTCATCCACGGGATGCTGTCCCGCGCATACGAAATTCGCGGGATCGAACGCCATCTTGAGATGGGGGGAATCGATTGTGTTCAGAAGATCGGCGCAATAGACCGCTTTTTCTCCGTAGAGGTCCGCCTCGTTCTCCAGCATCATTACGATCCCTTCTTTTTCAGCGATCTCCACCATGGCGCGAATCCGGTCCAGGACATCCTGGCGGTATTTTTGGGGATCCTCCCCCTTCGGCAGATAAAAGGAGAAGACGCGGATATTGGGGGCGCTGAAATACCTAGCCCGTTCCACCGCGATACGAAACCGGGCGATTTCCTTCTCGGCGGGGTCCGTGACAGGGACCTTTCCGATGGGCGACCCGATTGCCGCTACCTTGATTCCGTATTGTCGCAGAGCCGAGCGGGCACGTTCCTGCTGCTCTGCGCTCAATTCGAGGATTCCTGTTCCCCACAGACCACGCAGCTCGATGAAGTTGATTTTCATTTCGACCAGGTGGCGTAATTGTCCTTCGAAATCGGACGTGATTTCATCGCCGAAACCGCTTAATCGAATCATTCTGACCTCCATATTGTTGAACTGTGATTCTTTACTATTTTCAGGAGATCTTTTCTGAGAAAGATCCCTTGTACCGTCATTGCGAGCGAAGCGTGGCAATCTCGCCGCCGTAATATGCAAGCCTGAGATCGCCACATCCCGGCCCTTCGCAGACTCCGGGCTGCTCCTCCTAAGAAAGCTCGGTCATCGACAGGCAGAGACGCCTGTCCCACCAGTAGGTCAGGCGTCTCTGCCTGACAGCTGCCCAGTAGGCCAGGCGTCTCTGCCTGGCAAAGAAGGGCGGCAACTATGCTTTCTTTGCCCAATCACCGGCCCCGCCGGAGCGAGGCTCGCGATGACGGGACGCTCTGCAAAGGCAATTCGGTTGCGCGACACGAGAGTCATTTGTACTCCAAAATCTCTCACAATTATGACGGATGATTCGCGGTTGCACGAGCTACCGTGAGAACGGAGACAAATTGCGCTCCGCTATTTTTCAGGACTTGCGCCACTTCCGAGACGGTATTTCCTGTTGTAAGGACATCATCCACAATCAGGAATCGACGCCCCCGAACCTTTGATGCATCGACGATCTCAAACGCTCCGGCGACATTGGTGTGACGTTCCATTCCGGTCATTTGGCTTTGTGGTTCCGTCGGGCGGATACGGCGCACGATGCTTTCCTCCACCGTGAAACCGGCTTTTTCTTTCAGATGCAGCAGCATTTCGGCAGCTTGGTTGAACTCACGCTCCCGGAGTCGGGCTGAATGCAGGGGGACCGGAACGATTGCGTCGAAACGCTCTCCCGCATAGTACCTCTGGCATCCCCAGAACAGGAGACGGGACAGCGGTTTTGCCAGACAGCGCCGACCGCCGAATTTGTACGCATGAATAATGCGTTTCATGATTTCGCAATACTGCACAACGGAACGGCATCGGTCGAAAGCCGGTTGGGGCACGGGACAATTGTCGCAGAGAGCCGGCCCATGAATCTCTGTTGTCGGATGCCCGCAGGTCCGGCAAAAGGGGCCGCGCAAGTAGATCAGGCGATGCCAGCATTCAGAGCAGATCGGGTCGGATTCTTCCGAGCAATCGGCGCCGCAGCCCGGACAAACCGGCGGATAAAGCAGGTCCAATACCGCCCGACTGATCGATGCAATGCTGTGCCCTATCATTGCGGTCAGCGGCTTTCCTCCTTTGGAATGTTGGAGGCGGCGATTCGGATTACGGGACCGCGTTCTTCAATGGAAACCACGGACAATGGATTGATTCGTCTTCCGTTTTGGTGAATCTCCAGATGCAAATGCGGTCCGGTTGTTCGTCCTGTACTCCCGACATGTCCGATCCGGTCGCCCCCGGCAATGATTTGCCCCACGCCTACCGAGACTCGTTCGAGATGGGCGTACCGGGTCAGCCAACCGTTCCCGTGGTCGATATCGACACAGTTTCCGTATCCGCCGCGTTGACCCGCAAAGGCCACAACTCCGGGAGCGGTAGCCGAGATCGGCGTACCCGCCGGCGCGGCAATATCCACTCCATAATGGAAATGCGGCACGTGGTCTATCGGGTGAATCCGCATTCCGAATCCCGATGTGATATCCCCGGAGACCGGTGTCAAAAACGCGCTTTCGGGTTCGGAGGTTTTGCCGGACACGGGTATCGGTTCCGGTTGCGGCTGACCGTAGAGAATCGACAAGTCGATCCGTTGCCCGGCGTAGATCAGGTCCGGATCGGCCAATCCGTTTGCGTATGCCACATTTTCCACCCAGTGGTACAGGTCCCGGGTGGTGTGCGGCATATTCCGTTTTTTCAGGGCGCGGTTGACAATTTCGGAAAGGGTATCCCCTTCGCGGACTTGCACGATGTGGGAGTCGGGCGGTTCCGATTTCCCGTTTCGCGTGTCGGCGAGGACCTCCTTAAAAGAGGTCGGTTGTGCTGTCGCGTGGGGGAAACGCGGCGATTCGGCTTTCGGCGGTTCCCGCCGTCCGGTCGGTGATACTGGGGGGGGCACGTCGGTCATCGGACACGCTCCTCGCTAGACGGCGAACCGAAAATAGATCACGTCGCCGTCCTGCACCACGTAGTCTTTTCCTTCCAACCGGTATTTTCCGGCTTTTTTACACGCTTCAATAGACCCTTCCCGGATCAGATCATCATAAGTCACAACCTCCGCGCGGATAAATCCACGTTCGATATCCGTGTGGATTTTTCCGGCGGCTTGGGGAGCCTTTGTGCCGATGGGAATGGTCCAGGCGCGGGATTCCTCTTCACCGGTCGTGAGGAACGATTGCTGCCGTAACGCGCGGTAACAGGCGGAAATCACGGCCGACTTGCCGGAACCTTCGAGACCGCACGCCTCGAAATAATCCTGCCATTCCTCTTCGGGAAGTTCGTGTACTTCGGTTTCCAATTGGGCGTTCATAACGACCAGTTCCATGCTTTTGGATGTGGTTTCGGCGCGAAGACGTTCCAGCGAGGCTTTTTCCGCGATGTGTGTCAGGTCTCCGACGTTTGCCAGAACAAGCATCTCCCGTGCCGTAAGCAGCCCATACGAATGGACATAGTTTACCATTTCGTCTTCGGTCGGCGCTACATCGATGATGGGGCGACCCTGTTCCAGAGCGGCCAGGAAGCGTCGGAGAGAGGCCTCTTCTTTTTCGTATTGCTTGCGATTCTGTGCGTCCTTGGTTTTCATGAGTTCCGCCCTGGGAAGGCGGTTCTCGATGAGTGTCATATCCGCCAGGATCAGTTCCGTCATCAGGATGTCGAGATCCCTTACCGGATCGACAGAGCCTTCCGTGTGGGGCACGGTCTCGGATTCGAAAACGCGAACGACGAGCAGAAGCGCCTCCATGTCGCGCAGTTGACCGAGGAACTGGTTGGAGAATCCCTTTTCCTTGCCTGCCCCCCTGGTCAGTCCGGCGACATCGGTCAGTTCAATGGTGGAGTGGGTGATTTTCTTCGATTTTGAAATTTTGCTGAGCGGTTCGAGACGCGGATCGGGCACAAAGCAGACCCCACGATTCGGGTCTTTCTTGCCGCCCATGGCGGTATCCGCCGTCGATCCGGTCAGTGCGTTGAACACGGTCGTCTTCCCGCTCAATGGAAGACCGATCATTCCGATCTGCATAAGTATACGCCCTCAATTTTCATTCCGACATCTCAATTTGATACATCATAGCAGGACTCGAGGGGAATGGTAGATGGATGGAAGATCTCAACTCATCAAAGACAGGTCCAAGAATCCGCCGGGACCTGTATAATGAAGGAGCGAACGCAACCGCGAAAAGGGAACGAATATGACACCAGATCCGAAGGCAAAGAGCGGAAAAGAGAACCCGGAAGAATCCGGAATCACGAAGATCACCGTCGAGGGATTCAAATCCATCGCGGAGAGACAATCCATTGAAATCCGCCCACTCACCATCCTTGCCGGGGCCAACAGTTCGGGTAAATCCAGCATCATGCAGCCGCTTTTGCTGCTCAAGCAAACCGTAGAATGTGGTTACGATCCGGGACCCCTACTACTGGAAGGTCCAAATGTCTCTTATACATTACCGGAGCAGTTTCTTTCGAAGATTAGGACTGCTTCTGTCGCAAAAAGCCTTATTATTGGACTACATTTTTCTCATGACATGGAATTCAAGGTCATCTTTGACAAGAAAAAAGAATCGCGAGACCTTGATCTCCTCGAGCTCACGCAGAAGCTGGGAAGGGATGAAAAAGAACACAGTATCCGTCAAGGAATGAGTCGAGAAGAATTGTGTGATATGATTAAAGATGATGAGGGAGCCATGGGTATTATGGCGCATCTTTTCGAGCAGGCGTCAAAAGATTCACCATGGAGTATAGATCGGGATCGGTGTTTCTTCCGAGTAAGAGTCTCATCGGGAACCAGGATTACTATCCCATTAGGCCATGTTTTTGAACCGTTGATCGCAGACATAATTCACGTGCCAGGACTCCGTGGCAATCCTGAAAGGACTTACAAGAAGACGGCAACAGGTCCCCGCTTTCCCGGCACTTTTGAGAATTATGTCGCGAGTGTTATCAGTGATTGGAAGGCAAGAAAAGACAAACGTTTGGACGATCTCAGCAAGAACCTGGAAAAGTTGGGATTGACCTGGAAAGTGGACCCCGCTGAGCGAGATGCAACTGCAATAGAAATTCGCGTCGGGCGATTGAAATGTGCAGATAACCAGGAAAAAAACGATTTGGTCAGTATTGCGGATGTGGGATTCGGGGTTTCCCAGGTTCTGCCGGTTCTGGTGGCTCTCCTTGTGGCAAAACCGGGGCAATTGGTCTACCTGGAACAGCCGGAAATCCATCTGCATCCGCGCGCGCAGGTGGCTTTGGCGGAAATTCTGGCGGACGCGGCAAGACGTGGGGTCCGCGTGGTTGCGGAAACCCACAGCGCCATGCTTTTACTGGCCGTTCAGTCCTTGGTCGCGGAGGGAAAGATAGAAACGGATAAGGTCATATTGCATTGGTTCGAGCGTAACGAAGAAGATGGAACCACGAAGATTCGTTCCGGGGATTTGAATGAAGCGGGCGCTTATGGAAAATGGCCGGTGGATTTCGGGAAGGTGGAACTGGAATTGCAGGGCCGCTATCTGAATGCGGCGGAGGGTCACCTGTGGGGAAAATCGACGAAATGACGGAGACCGAATCGAAGCGGGTTGTGATTGATGCTTCTATTGCCGGCGCGGCTGGGGGAGAAGCCGCAACGTATTCAACCTCGATCAACTGCACGAACTTCCTGAATGTCTTTTACCTGGATACCGATCTTATCATGGTGATGACTCTGGAAATCCGAGGCGAGTGGAAAGAACACCGGTCTAATTTTGCATACACATTTCTCGCAAATATGGTCTCCGACGATCGAATATGTTCAATACAGGAAGACGACCTACTGGAAATCAGGAAACTCAAGTCCAAGATGGACCCAATTCCTCTGCGAAAGAAACTCCGTGAGGATCTGGAAAAAGATTTTATCTTGATAGAAGCTGCCCTGGCAACGGACAAGACAGTCATCTCTCTTGATGACAAGGCTCGCAAAGGATTCGAGCAAATCAGCCAGGAATTGAAGAAATTGAGAAGCATCGTTTGGGTGAATCCCGACCGGCACATTGAAGCCGTGTTGTCGTGGCTGAAAGACGGTGCGAATCCGGTTGAGGAATACCGACTTGGTTTTCGTTCCGGGTGATCCGAATCCCGCCTATGGCGAACGATGCGCAATCCACGCAGCCAGACCTGCAACCGGCAGCCCCGCCAGAAGGCCACACAGCGAGAATAGACCACCGGGAACCAGGATTTCCTGACGAAAGATCAGTCCGGAACCGTAGATCAACACATAGTTCGCAACGGTGAGGATGGCTCCCAGGACTGTGCCTGATCCCGCGCAAACTGCATCGGCAATACCATTCGAATATCCTGTGCGATATGCGCTATAAGCCTTGAATCCCACCAGCACAAGAATCATTGCTCCCCATGTCCATTTTTCTCGTTCGTGGATTGCGAACATCCGGTTCTCATCCAGCCATTCCTCATGCCCCAAAAAGGGAGAGAGACGCGGATAGCCGATTTCTTTCAACGAATGACGGATCGAGGCGCTCGCTCCCCAGTAAGCAAATACCACGGCAATGAGCAGAACCGGCGCGCCGTCCGTAAGAGTCTTTTTGTACCATGCCGCCGCGTTCATGATGTCGTATCCAGGTCTTCCTGATCGAACCGGCGTGAGAGCAGAAGGGCATCCTCGACCGGTCTGAAATAGTACTTGGGGCGGCGCCCGACAATCTTGAAATGCAATTCTCGATAGAGGGCCAGAGCCGCCGTGTTCGACTCACGCACCTCCAGGTGAAACACCGCTGCCTCGGCCTGTTTTCCTTCCTGTATACAGGCCTCGAGCAACGCCCGCGCGATCCCCTGACGGCGAAAGGTGGAATGAGTCGCCAGGGTCATAATATGGACCTCCTTGGCAGCGATATGAAAACTGATATATCCGACAACCTGGTCCTCCGGCAAGGAGGTCGCCACAAGGAATCGAATCGGACCGCGGAGAATGGCCTCCTCAATGGTTTTTCTCGACCATGGGCATGAAAAAGAGAAGGTCTCGATCTCCATGATCCGGTCAAGATCCTCAAGCTGCGCCGGGCGAATCTGAACGCTGGACATAGTGGATCATCATTAAGCAGATGGTTGGATCAGGCAAGGGAGGAATCCACTTGGGCCACAGGCTGGAAGCCTGCGCCGGCCTTTTTTCAGGGGACCATGGGGGTGATCTGTGTATCTTTCGGGAAAAACCGTCCGGTCATCTGTTCAATCCCCGGACTTTCGTGTTAGGATTCCGCTGCACAAATGTACCCTGACCGGATCGGGGAGGTCTGCGACCGCTTATGTATGTGAAGATTTTTTCGAGCGCTACCCTGGGGATTGATGCGTATATCATGGAAGTGGAGTTCGATATTGCCGGCGGATTGCCATCCTTTGTGATTGTGGGATTGCCGGATGCCAGTATTCGGGAAAGCCGCGACCGGGTTCATTCCGCGATTGAAAAGACGGGAATGTCGTTTCCCATGAGGCGTATCACGATCAATCTCGCGCCGGCCGACATTCAGAAAGAGGGTTCTGCGCTGGACCTTCCTATCGCGGTGGGATTGCTGTGCGGTTCCGGCGCGATTTCCGTGGATCGTGTCAAGGATGCCATTTTCCTTGGGGAATTAGCGCTGGATGGCGCTGTTCGTTCCGTTTCGGGTGTCCTTCCGATAGCCCTGAAAGCGAAGGAGAAGAAGATTTCGGCCCTTTATGTGCCGAAAGAGGTGGCGAAAGAGGCAGCGGTTGTCGAAAACGGTCCGACTGTATATCCCGTGGGAACGCTTCTTGAGCTGGTTCGGCATTTAAACGACGACAGGGCGATTCAACCGGAGAAGGTTGATGTGAAGTCCTTGTTTAACCGGCAGTCGGAATACGATGTCGATTTCAGCGAAGTGAAGGGGCAGGAGCACGCGAAGCGGGCGATGGAGATTGCGGCAGCGGGGGGACATAACGTGATCATGATCGGCCCGCCCGGTTCCGGCAAGACCATGCTCGCCAAACGTCTGCCGACCATCCTGCCTACGCTTTCGCTTGAGGAGGCGCTGGAGACAACGAAGATCCACAGCATTGCGGGGCAGCTGGGGAATCAGCCCTTGATCGGAACGCGCCCGGTGCGTTCGCCGCATCATTCGGTTTCGGATGCGGGCTTGATCGGTGGGGGCCGTCATCCCAGGCCGGGCGAGGTAAGCCTGGCGCATAACGGTGTCCTGTTTCTCGATGAGTTGCCGGAGTTTTCGCGCGCTGTGCTGGAGAATCTGCGGCAACCTCTGGAGGATGGGGTGGTCACGATCAGCCGCGCCGCGGCCACGTTGACTTTCCCGGCGAATTTCATGCTGATCGCGGCGTCGAATCCCTGCCCATGCGGTTATTTCGGCGATACGAACAAGGCCTGTCGGTGCACGCCGATGCAGGTTCAGAACTATATGTCCAAACTCTCGGGGCCGCTGATGGATCGGATTGACATCCACATCGAAGTGCCGAGCGTCAAGCTGGACGATCTGCACCTTCCACCGGCCGGGGAATCGTCCAAGACCATCCGGGAGCGGATACAGAGAGCGCGCGAGATTCAGCAGGCGCGTTTCGCCGGAACCGGGCTGCACTCCAACGCCGATATGACCTCACGATCGATGAGGGAGCATTGCCCCATGACCTCGGAAGCTCGGGATGTTCTCAGGGATGGAATCGAACGATTGGGACTCTCTGCCCGTGCCTACGACCGCATTATCAAGGTCGCAAGGACCATCGCCGACCTGGAGGGGGCCGAAACTCTGCGCCCCACCGATATTGCGGAAGCTCTCCAGTACCGTACGCTGGACCGGAAGTTGTGGATGAAGTAGCCGATTTCACCCAACCGGATTGATGGCCGGGACCGGCGGTGTTTTCAGCCAGGTGATCCGATTGCGCGCCTGACTGCGGTAATTGGAGTCACTCGGGATTTCCTCATACAGGGCAAGAGCCTCCTGGGGCTGATTCAAGTCTTCCTTGCACTGGGCCAACAGGAACGTGATTTGATCGCGCATTTCCGGGCTGTCTACCTCGGACCGCAGCGATTCGAGTTCCTCTACCGCTGTCTGCGTATCCCCTTGCGATCGGTGGATCTGGACCAGGGCCAGGCGGATGGAATACCGGGTTGGAAGATCCTCCACCATCTGCAGGGCGGTCTGATAATCGGCGAAAGCCCCATCGTAGTTTTTCTGTTTGTGGCGGGCGAATCCGCGAAGCACATACGCGGCGGAAACACAGTCCTGGCCGCTGAATCGCTCGATCAGCTCGGTCAGTGTGGTTTCTGCGCTGCCATAATCGCCCCGGTCGACTAATGTTGCCGCAGTGGAATAGATTTCCTGCGCCGCCGAAAAATCGGTGGCTTCCTTCCATCGCCACAAAAATGTCACGCCGAACAGCAGGCACAGACCGATCACGGTCCAGAATGTGACCCGACCGTATTTTTCCAGGTAATCTCGAATGGAATCGCGAATGTCCTGAAAAAAAAGCGCAACTTCGTCCTCTTTGAGTCGTTTTTTCAGTTCTTTTTGATGAATTCTCTGTTCCGGCATGGCTCTGTTTCCCTATGAAGATTTACGAAAATCTATATTACCCTGTCGCTCACGTCTGTCGAGAGCGGTCCGGTGTCGCTACCTTTCCCCCGTGTCTTACGTTAAACTGAGTGTAAGTCGGACATCCCGGGGTAAACCAAAGTGAATAGAATGAGACAGCGCTTTCGATTGATGGTCCTGGTGTTGCTCACCGGATTCCTGTTTGCCGGATGCGCCTCGATGAAGAAGGCCAGGACGGAGGGGCTGGGGGTATACCCGCATGATCCATGGTATTCCGGTCTCGTTCCATTGTCCAAGGATGAATTCACGGATTGGGCCATATTCGACCTGGGATATCCGACCCTTCCCGATTTCAATGATACCACAGAGAATCCGGTCTACGATTTGTATATCCTGTTTCGATAACTAACCGAGTAATCAGGGCAGAACGCGAGTACCGAATTCCTGCCGGGGAAAGTTTCTTCCCGGTGCGCAGGGCGGTTTGACGCATTTCTTATTGATATTGGCTGCCCTCCGGTTTTTTCGGTTCGATCTGAGGTCGTGGGTCTGTGTGTGCGGATTGCAAGACTTGTTTCGACTTCTCTACGATATCCGGCCTTTTGTCGGACAGATCGGTCTGCTCGGCAGGATCGTTGGAAAGATCATAAAGTTCAAATTTTGTCTCCTTTCCTGCTTGATCGTATTTCTGAAGGGCCTTCCAATTTCCCATCCGCAAAGCCCGGCCTCCGTCCGTTTCCCAATACAGGTACTCATGCTCCAATCGACTTTTCCCGGCGCTGTTTTCTCCGAACAACGAGGGCAGAATCGGGAGTCCGTCGATATTTTTCGGAGACTCAGCGCCGGCAAGGTCCGCAAGGGTCGGCAGAAAGTCCGGGAAATAGCAGACCTGTTCGCAGGTTGAGTTTCGCTCAATTTTATCCGGCCATCGCACAATCATGGGGACCCGGATTCCTCCCTCGTAGAGTTGAGTTTTATATCCCCGCAGGCCGGCTGTTGCGTCAAAGAACTCGGGGTCTGCCGGTCCATTGGAGGGGCCGTTATCCGACGTGAAAAAAACAATCGTGTTGTCGTCTAGGCCGAGTTCTTTCAGGAACGCAAACAGGCGTCCGATGTCCCGATCCATGCGGGTAATCATGGCCGCAAACGCGGCTTTTGGGGTTTCCTGGGCCGCATAATCGGTGGGATACCCGGCTTTTCCGTCACGTCCGGTGTACGGCACTTCGGGGAACTTTCCACGATACTCTTGCAGGGAGTCTTCCGGGACAAGGAGCTCATAATGCGGAATCGCGAACGCCAGATATAAGAAGAACGGTTTGGACTGTGCGGAGGATGATGCGGAACCGTGGCGACGGATGAAATCAAAGGCTTTTTCCACGATTACGTCATGGGCATACTGCCCGCTTTTGCCGTCGTTTCCTTCAAGCGGGTATTTTGTATCATTGAGCCAGAGATACTCCGGGTAATAGAAATGTGCGTGAATCTGGTGAAGCCATCCGAAGAACTCATCGAACCCCTGGTTGTTGGGTATCCCTGTTGTGCCGTGTTCGCCGAGTCCCCATTTTCCGAAAAGTCCCGTGGTGTAGCCGGATTCTTTCAGGATTTCGGCGACGGTGAGGTCTTCCGGCAGAAGGGGAATGCCGCCTGAGTTGCCGCGCACGGAGGCATGTCCGCCGTGGAGGCCGGTCATCAGGGTACACCGGCTGGGAGCGCACACCGGCGCGCCGGAGTAACATTGGGTGAATCGCATTCCTTCTGCGGCCATGTTATTCAAGTAAGGTGTGCGGATTTTCTTCTGGCCGTAACATTCCAGATGCCCGTATCCCAGGTCATCCGCCATGATGAAAAGGATGTTGGGGCGCTGACCGGCTTGCGATGCCCGGACAAGGGGCGGCAGCGCCAGAGCCGTCATACTCATAAGAGTTCTATGGAGAAAGTCGCGTCGTTTCACAGTTCAAAACCTCCCATTCGGTGTGGTGACAATTCGTTCGGGTGGTTATTCGTCCCGGCACAAGCGAAGACCGAGATTGTCGGCGCGGGTGTCGGGGGGATATGCGGCACGGTATGCGCTCCGGCATTCGCCCCCTTTGCTGTTCCAGGCTCCTCCGCGTGCAACGCGGAGGGCGCCGTTCGCCGGCCCCTGCGGATCGATGGTCGGCGAGCGGCCGTAATACTCCGGGTCATACCAATCCCAGCACCACTCCATCACATTGCCGTGCATATCGCAGAGTCCCCAGGCATTGGGAGGATACTGGCCCACTTCCACGGGTTGCGAGCTCTCAAAATTCGCCTGGTCTCCGGTTAGAGAATCTCCAAACGAGAAATCGGAGTCGGTCCCGGCCCGGCAGGCATATTCCCACTCGGCTTCTGTCGGAAGGCGGAATGTCCCCACGCCGCGCCGGCTCATCCGGTCAACAAACTCCTGGCAATCAATCCAGGAAACATTAACAACGGGCATATTGTCTTCTTTCCGGGGAGAGGGTGGAGCGCCCATTTCTTCCTGCCATTGTTTGTTGGTGATTTCGGTTTTGCCGATCCAGAAGCCATTCGATATCCGTACACGGTGAGCCGGTTTCTCATGCTGGTCAAAGATCTCCGTACCCATCACGAAAGTCCCCGGCGGGATATGAACAAAAACGATACCCGCAAACGTTTTTTCTTCCAGGACCTCACTCATCGTCGGCGTCGGTTTCGGTTTTACAGTTTCCGAGGGCGATTCGGAAGGCGCGCCGGGCGCGTTCTGAAATGTTCTCCAATAGGCGTTCGGACCGAATCGCAGGCGGCCCCGTGAGATGGGACCGTTTTCAAAATACAATGTTGCCTCTGTCAGCAGAAGCATGATGATGGGAACAGCAATCCAGACAATCCAATGGAGGACACCGAGTTTCCAGGATCTATCGGTGACGGCAACAGGACCGCTCGGCATGTCCGGGAAAGTCGGAGGAGAAACCCCGGCCCCCATTCGGACAACCAGCCAGGCGCACAGCACGCACGTGATCCAGAATGTGCATTCGACCCAAACACGCATCAGATATTTCATTTCGACAAAGTTGAGCATGAATGCGCCGACCAGGGTCACGGTCAGATAAAACAGGTAGAGAAGCTGGCCTGTGCCGAAATCGGTGGCGGGAATGAATGCCAACGGGCTGCGGCGATTTCGGAAAACGGCGTAGATCACCAGAGCGCACAAGAGAATAAAGATCAGATCGTACCAGGCCCTGGCCGAGAAACCGAACAACAAGTCATGACTGATGATATCCTGGTTCTCGATCCATCGATCGATATTCTTGTGCAGGTTGAACCACAGAATGGGAACCAGCAGACCGAGTGTGGATAGTTCGTTCAGTTTGCGCTCATCGGTATCTTCCTCCGGGGGAGGCAAGCGCCCTCGCAGAAGCCTGAGAATCCCGAAGGCCACGCCCAGTCCCATGAGCAATCCGAAACCTTGCTCCGTGGTTTTCCATCCGCCAAGCAGCTTCAGAGAGACGCTGTTCGCAATCGGTCCCCAAGCGGCTGTGAAGGGAATCCGAATAAAGTTCGCAAGGGTGAATCCGAATCCCCCGGCGAGTGTGCAGTACGACATAAAGAGCCGTCCCGCGCGGTGTTTGCGCCAGGTCAGGTAACCGAACATTGTGAAGAAAACACCGAGAGTGCCCGCCCAGTTCTCTCCCCGGTGCGGCGGCGCAAGGGGAAGTCCGATCAAGAGCATAAAAAAGGCGGCCGAGATCAGCCAGCCCGCGGAAATCAGCATTATCAACCGACATGCCTCCCGCTTTCCAGGTGAAAACACCCAGTAAAGCGCGGCGGTGATCAGCGCTGTGGATGCGGTCATCCAGTCTACTTTGGCGGTTCCCATCACTTTCTGGAATCCGCGAAGGCTCTCGGCATAATTCCGGTGAAACTCAGGGGACATCCAGCGTGCCACCCAGTCCGGCGAGAAGCGGAAAAACCACTCGACAAGAATCCAGACAACATAAACGACAACAATCGGCCCGATGAACTTCTCCAGGCGGGATCGTTTCTCTGTCAGGGAGAGAATCAGGATCGAACCGCCGATCCCCGCCCAGATTCCGCCGAGCAGAAACAAAACACCGTAAGAATACAGGACATCCGGAAATGAGTCGGAGTGGGCATAAAAAACCGAATGCTCCATATAGCTGAATTGACCGCCGAATGCCCAGCCCACCGCGCTGAAGAAGCCCACCACGGCGCAACGCTTATACCAGTCCGGGCGGCCCGAGGCGAGGCATAACGCTATCGCCATCAGGGCGGCGGCAACCATAGCTCCGGCCTCATGCCCGTACTCGCCGCGAAACCCCCACCCGTACGACATCGTGAGCGCGGAAAGAAGGCAAAGCGCAAAAGGGCTGAAAGCCAACCGGCAATTCGTCAATGATCGGTTCTCATCCATCGAACGATCCTGCCTTTCCCCGTTTTGTCCTACATTTTCTTCACGAGATTATGCTTTACAGCAAGAAAGTCTTTCCGGCAAGATTCCTTTACGTTCCGGCCCGTACCATAATCCCTCTTTTGAAAGAGATCCATCGGACCGGAACCGTGTTGTTTTGTAAGCCACCCGGTATTTGAGGTTGTTTCGGGCACACTCTATCATTTGCGAGTTTCTTTGCTCAGAACTTCCGTGGCGCTTTCCCGTTCTTCTCCGTTGAGGCTCTCCACTTTCCAAGAAATCTTTAAATCGTTTTTTTTGACTTTGGGAGTACTCGTCCATTCCGGGCGGGGCATCGGAATGTGGTAATATAAGTGGGGATATGGTCCCGCGAATCCGCCCAGGTAGGAGTATCGAAATGAACTCTATTCCGAAACGGTTGGTCGTTGCATTCCTGCTTGCGATGTTCGCAACAGTGATCGGAGGTCGGTGGGTGGCCGACTGGCGGGAAAAAGTCGTGGATGGCGCCATGCGTGGAGACCTGCTTACCCAAGCGGAGGCTATCGCTCGGGTGATCAATCCCGAATGGGTGAAATCTCTGTCTTTCTCGGAAGCGGATAAAACGAATCCTGTTTATCGGCGTCTGTGCAGCCAAATGAAGGCATACGCAGAGGCGATCGGATTCCGCAGTCTTTACAGCATGGCCCTGCGCGATGGAAACATTGTCTTTGGGCCGGAAAGCCTCGATGAAGGTGATCCATGGGCCTCTCCGCCGGGAACGGTCTATAAAGAACCCTCCGAATTGGATTTTCAAATCTTCGAAACCGGAATCCCGTCGGTGCAAGGCCCTGTGACGGATGAATACGGGACCTTTGTTTCCGCGCAGGCGCCGGTGCTTGATCCCGATACGAATGAGGTTCTTCTCGTTATCGGGATAGATGTTGAAGCCGGGGAATGGCAGCGAGCGATTGACAATGCGCGACGCACTCCCATTCTTTTCACTCTGGCGCTTGGATTGACTCTCCTGGGTGGCATTGCGACGCTGTTTTTGCGGGATCGGTTTCCGGCCAGGCATCGGTTGCATTACACGGAAGCGTGCCTGACTGCCGCATTGGGCATTCTGTTGACAGGAATCGCGGCGTGGGCGCTTCACCAGGATCAGGTGAGTTCCAGAAGGGAGGTGTTCAAGCCGCTGGCCTTTGCGGAGATGGTCAATGTTCGGGGAGCCCTCGATGAAATCCGAGCCTGCATGACTCAAATCAGCGGTTTTTTCGAGGCTGATGAGCATGTCGATCGTCGGGCGTTTCACTCCTATACTCGTTTGCTTGTGCGAAACCGGAATCTCCAAGCCCTTATGTGGATTCCCGTTGTTCCTGCACATTCCAGAGAGAATTGGGAAAGGGAAATCCGGGAGGAAGGATTTCCGGAATTTGTTATTTATGAGAAGGGAGACAATGGCGAATTCCTGCCTGCACCGGGACGGGATTTTTATTACCCGGTTTTATATGTGGAACCGATGCAGGGGAATGAGCGTGTACTGGGCTGTGATTTCCGCTCCGATCCACGCTATCGCACCGCCATGGAGGAGGCCGCCGGGACCGGACTACCCGTCATCATAGAATCCACGGAGTCGTTCCAGGCGACCGGGGGACTCAAGACGCTGTTTCTTTTTTATCCCATTTATTCTCAGTCGTCCAAGGTGAGCGGGGAGGCAAGTTCCGACACGGCGTCTTCCTCTCTGCGCGGATTTGTCCTTGGGGTGATCTGTCCGCAGGACATGCTGACTCGTGTTCTGAATCCGTTCGACCGTGAGGATGTACACACGATTGTGGACTTGCTGGAGGCGCAGCCGGGCATTCCGCCCCGGTTCCTGGCTTCCTCATTGCGCAAACATGCTGAGATTCATCGGGTCCCCGGGGAAATACCGCAACCAAAGTATACGGATTTTTCGATGATTTACCCGCTGTTGGTTTTCAACGACACCTATCTCCTGGTGGTTTATCCGACGCCGACGTTTTTCGAGGCGAATCCGGCGCGGGCCGGATGGGTGGCGGGCCTCATGGGAATGTTTATTACGGTGGTGCTGACTGTCTTCGGCCTCTTCCTGAGCAATCGTCGCGCGGAACTGGAGAGACAGGTATCGGTGCGCACGGCGGAACTGCAGGAAGCACAGCAAAGGTTTCACACCATCCTGGATGTTACAGGGACAAGGATCATCATCATCGATTCCGAACATAACCTTCAGTATGTCGATCCGGGCTGGCAGAGGGATCGGGGCGATCCGACCGGTCGAAAGTGTTATGAGTATTTCATGGGGCAGGACAAGCCGTGCGAGGACTGCCTGGCTGCCCGTGCCCTGGAAACAGGGCAGGTTCTTGTCGAGGAGGGACCTTTGACACCGGAGAACAAGCGCATTTTCGAGGTGCACCGGATTCCGTTCCAGGATCAGAACGGACGCCGGTTGGTTGCCGAATTCAGTGTGGATATCGACAGGCGCAAACGGGCGGAAGAGGCTCTCCGGGATTCGCAACGACAGCTATTGGATATTTTTAACTTCTTGCCGGACGCGACATTCGTCATCGATACAAATAGAACCGTGGTGGCGTGGAATCGGGCAATTGAAGAGATGACCGGAGTTAAAGCCAAAGACATTCTGGGGAAAGGCGACTACGAATACGCGCTGCCGTTCTATGGGATTCGGAGACCGATTCTGATTGATCTGATATTAGAACCCAACGAAGATATTAAGAAACGATACCACTTCGTCAGGCGAGAAGGCGATATCCTTCTGGCGCAAGCCGATGTTCAGATACGGGGGGAAACACTCGCTCTCTGGATTATTGCCAAACCTCTGTATAACAGCCACGGTGATGTGGTGGGGGCCATTGAGTGCATTCGGGATATTACCGAGAGCGAGCAGGCCCGGATTGCACTGCACAAAAGTGAGGCGCGGGTCAGAAGAAAACTGGCGGCCATTCTTGATCCCGAAGGCGACATCGGAACGCTGGAACTGAGCGATATTCTCGATGTTGAGGCGCTTCAAGCGGTGATGGAGGAATTCTATCGGGTTACACGGTTCTCCACGGCGATCATCGATGTTCAAGGAAGAGTTCTGGTATCTTCCGGTTGGCAGGATATCTGCACAAAGTATCATCGGATTCACCCGGAGACCCTGCGGAATTGCATTGAGAGTGACACCGCTCTGACAAAAGGCGTACCGGAGGGGACCTATAAGCTCTACCAGTGCAAGAACGGTTTGTGGGACGTGTCTACACCCATTGTTGTCGGGGGCAATCATGTGGGAAATCTGTTTCTTGGACAGTTCTTGTTCGAGGGGGAAGCGCTGGATATAGAACTATTCCGCAGCAAGGCACGTCAATATGGATTTGATGAGAAGGAGTATCTTGCCGCGCTGGACAGAGTTCCACGCTGGAACCGAGAGACAGTCGATGCGGTTATGGCGTTCTATACGAAGTTCACCGTAATGATCTCTCGTTTGAGCTACGGTAACGTCAAACTGGCTCGGACGCTCGCAGAACGGGATCAACTGCTCAATGCCCTGCTCGAAGGTGAAACGATGTTGAGCGATGCGCAGGAGATGGCGGGTATGGGATCGTTCGTCTGGGACTTGCAAACCGATCGTGTGGAGTACTCCCGGAATGCGCTTGCGCTGGCGGGAGCCTCGCAGGGGGCATTCGCCAGTCGGATGGATCGCATCGTGCGGGGACTGGTCCATCCCGACGACCAGGCGCGTGTGAACGAAGAAATCCGGAAGATGCTGGAAGAGAGGGAAACCTGGCCCATCGAGTTTCGCATCGTTCGCCCCGATGGTCAGGAACGGATTTGGCAGGCCCGTTTACGTTTCATAACGGATGAGTCGGGCAAACCGATCAAGTGTGTCGGATTACAGTTGGACATTACGGAGCGCAAAGAGGCGGAAAAAGAAACGGAGAAGTTGCAAGCCCAGCTGTTTCAGGCGCAGAAAATGGAATCCGTCGGACGCCTGGCTGGAGGGGTGGCTCACGACTTCAACAACATGCTTCAGGCCATTTTCGGATATACGGACATGGCGCTGGATCAGGTGAATCCAGAACATCCGCTTTACAGCAGTCTTCGGGGCATCCAGAAAGCCGCACAGCGTTCCGCCAATCTTACCCGCCAGTTGCTTGCCTTTGCGCGCAAACAAACTGTCAACCCCCGTATCCTGGACCTGAATGATGCCGTGACGGGCATGTTGAAAATGCTTCGGCGACTGATCGGGGAGAACATCGAGCTGACCTGGTTGCCCGCAGATACCCCCTGCAACGTGAAAATAGATCCGTCCCAAATTGACCAGATCCTCGCCAATCTAACCGTCAATGCCCGCGATGCCATCAGGGGTGTCGGTCGGATTACCATCGAAACCAGCCAGTTCGTTTTCGATGAAGCCTATTGCGCGACCCATGAAGGTACGAAGCCCGGCAAGTACATACTTTTGACTGTCAGCGATACCGGCTGCGGCATGGATAAGGAAACGCTGTCCCATGTCTTCGAGCCTTTCTTTACGACCAAAGAAGTAGGCGAGGGAACCGGTCTGGGGCTGGCCACCGTGTATGGAACCGTGAAACAGAACGACGGCTTTATCGAGGTGTATAGTGAGCCGGGGCGCGGGACAACCTTTAAAATCTACCTGCCTCACTATGAGAAAGACAGCGCTGTTGAATCGGCGGCCCCCTCCCTTCAAACGCCGCCGGGAGGAAAAGAAACAGTGCTTATCGTGGAAGACGATGAGGCCATTTTGAGCATGGCCGCCGATATCCTTGAACGTCTGGGGTATACGGTTCTAAGCGCCGGCTCTCCTCAACAGGCGATTCAACTGGTCGAGCATCACACCGGAACCATTCATCTACTTGTTACCGATGTCGTGATGCCGCAGATGAACGGGAGAGTGTTAGCCAAACACCTTTTGTCTCTCAAACCCGGTCTCAAGTGCCTGTTTATGTCCGGCTACACAGCCGATATTATTTCGCCTCGTGGAGTGCTGGAGGAAGGTGTGCGGTTTATCGAAAAGCCGTTTTCCATTTACAGTTTGGCAAAACGGGTCCGCGAAGCGCTGGAAAGCTGACCGGGTTTCTCGTTGCGCCTCGCAGGGGGAGGGAAGAGGGTGACAGAACGGTCACCCTAAAAATTAAACTTGTCTATATTGTCTTTCGTGAAGATCAGCGGCGGGCCGAGCAAGACCTCATCCTCGTTAACTGTAATTGTGCCGAGCCGTCCGGCCTGAATCGTCCCGGGAGCCAGTTTGCCCTCATACAGAAGTTTCGCCGCATGGACTGTGAGATACCCCAAGTCCACCGGGTTCCAGAGAATGAATTTCTGACAGACCCCGGTTTTCACGTATTCGCGCATCTGTTCGGGCAGGGAGAGTCCGGTAACAAAGACCTTGCCGGTCATGCCGGATTGTTTGACCGCTTCCGCCGCACCGGGGAGCGAAACCGAGGTGATCCCGAACAGGCCTTTCAGGTTGGGGTACGCTTTCATAACATCCTGCGAGCGCTCAAATGCCATCTGGTGGTCTTCCTCGGATGCCCGAATGTCCACAATGGACATGCCGGGGTATTTCCGAATATGCTCGCGCATCCGTTCGATCCAGGCGTTTTGATTCTGCGCGGTCAGAGAGCCGGTGATAATGGCGGTCTCTCCCGCACCACCGATCCCCTCGGCCATCACATCGATCAACGCCTTCCCGATATCGTTGTATGTGGCCTGGTTGATAAAAAAGTCGCGGCTGTCCCGGGCGGCATCGGCATCCCAGGCCAGAACCTTGATACCGCGCTCCCGCGCTTTTCGGAGGGCCGGTGCGACGGCATCCGGATCATTGGGGGCAACGGCAATCACATTGAATCCGCGCGCAATCCAGATATCGATCATCTCGGACTGCCGAGCCGGATCGTTAATAATGGGACCATCGTATTCCACGGTAAGTCCGAGTTCCTCTGCGGCCTTTTTTACCCCGATCTCGCAAGCATTGAAATAGGGGATGCCCACCAGTTTCGGCATGACCCCGATCAGCGGCCCTTCTGTTTTCTCGGCGGCTTTGCGACCACAGGAGAAAACTCCGGCACACACCAGCACGAGAATCAGCGCCCATTTAGCCTGTTTCATCGAATCATACCTCGTTTCCTCAAACTCGCCCTTCCGGGGACATCCCTGCCCAATTCAGGAATCGGAATACCGTCCGCTGGGTTTCCCGGATAGCCTGACACAAGTACACTATAAGTATGAATGAACCTGTGAAAGAACAACAGCCATCCGGCCAGGATGCGCCGACCATCCGCCTGAACAACCAGGCTCTCGCGGTGGATGTCAACCTGGTAACAGGTCGATTTCGAGTACGCGATCTGGTGACCGGTGTTATTTGGAAAATGGACCCGTACATTCCCGAATCGGGCCGACTGGTTTTTTCCATGCAGGAGGAGACCTTGCCGCACAAGACCTACCTGCTGGGCAAGAAAGGAAAACGCGGAGTCCAATTCCGGCACAAATCTTCTTTTGTCCGCTCTGGGATTGAGGATGATTATTCTTCCCTCACGCTGGAGGGTCCGCTGGGAGACGACAAGGAAACCCTGGTCGAAATTGAGTTCCTCTTGTCGGAGGCATTTCCAACTCTGGATTTCTTTCTTCGTGTTTCGGGAAACAGTAAAAACCGCTTGGAACAGATCGGTTTTCCAACCGGCCTTGCGATTACCACAGAGGAATCCGGCTCGATAATCGTGCCTCAGTCGAGCAGCCAGTTCCTGAAAGAAAACACGGATGAGATCGTGGAGAGTTTTCAATCGATGCACCCCGCGCGGGGCCGGTCGCGCCACGAGTTTTCTTTCTTTGCCATGACCAAGCAATCTCGAACGGGGCGGGAGTCGGGCTGCCTGGGATTTCTCGATTGCCTTCATGCCGAACTGGATGTGCGGTCGGATGAGACATTATCCGTTGCAACTCCCGGCACACGGAATGTCCGTGCTGCTCTCGATAACGGCAACCTCGATTACCGCTTCCAGTATCGTTTCATCCCGAATGTGACCGATGAAGCGATTGCCTGGCTGTGCCGGGAGCATTTACGGGAAATGATGGGGTAGAAATTAGTAGTTGCATTATGCCGCCGCCTGTAGTATGATTTGGTCATGTTCCGGAGAAATTGAAGGGAAAAGGCAATGGAAAATATGTCCTTTGTGTTGTACGTGTTGCTCCAGTGGACGCTATTTATCTTGATTTTCCTTGGTGCCTGCTACCTGATTAACAACGCGATCCGTAACGAAATCCGCAAGATTATCCGAGAAGAGGGCAAGAAACTGCTCTCTGAGAAGCGTGAGGATTGACACGCGGGGCAATAAGCTTGTAGTACCATCATGCCGCCTGCGGCATGATTCGGTCGATATCAGGAATAAGCGTGAAGGGAGAAAACCATGAAGCTCGCCGAGGTTCTTTGCCTTCTATTGCCTGGGATGTTCCAACCCCCGGGCATCTATGAGATCGTATTCTTGCTGGTTATCTACCCCCTCATGCTCTTCATTCCCTGCTGCGTTCTCTACTACCTGATCCGCCTTGCGGTTCGACATGGCATCCGTGACGTAATTCGGGAGCAAGGGAAGATGCCGTTGCCGGAGAAGCGTGAGGATTGACAAAGGGTGAGAAAAACCCTCACCCCGGCCCTCTCCCGGCGGGAGAGGGGGAAACACCGTCGGGGGCAAGATGCCCCCGCTCCTATTTCATTATCGCCTCTTGCCGTCATTCCGGCGGAAGCCGGAATCCAGGCCATATTCGGTTGAATAACGCCGCATTTTCATCCCCCGTTCACGTCCTTTCGGGACTCCTGTATGCTCTTGCATTGACCGTCAAACCTCCACGCAACGGTTCTGAAATCTTCGCGTCAAAAACCAAGGAGATAAAACCATGGAAATCACTCGACGTACCGTACTCAAAGGAATCGGCGCAGGAATGCTTGCATCCGGTTTCCTTACGGCGCTTCAACAAACGCACGCCGCGGAAGGTCCCGCCGGTGTCAAAGTCGGAATGTGCGACTGGAACCTGGGGGGATCGTGCAATCCTGAACTGATCCCGAAAGCCAAAGAAGCCCACCTGGATGGGATTCAGGTCAGTGTCGGCTTGAACGCCAACAATATTCCACTGCGCAAGCCGGAAGTCCGGGATCGGTATCTGGCGCTGGGCAAGGAATACGGCATCGAGTTCTGCTCGGTGGCCGCCGGGGGGATTCTAAACGCCATCCCACTGGCGTCGGAACCGCAATCTGCGATGTATGTCCTGGACGCCATTGAGGCGGCCAAAGCGCTGGGAAGCTCCTGTACATTGCTCGCTTTTTTCGGAGAGGGCGACCTGCGACTTCCCTATCCCGGCGGATACTACGGAACCGGCGAGGGATATCGGAACATCCGCAAAGATCCTGTATGGAAAGAGTGGGAATTGGATACATTGAAGGTTCGGCGGCTTGTGGATTTTCTTCGGCAGATTGTTCCCCGCGCAGAGGATGCCGGGGTGATTCTCGGGTTGGAGAATACCCTGTCGGCGGCCCAGAATCTGGACATTATTGACCGTGCAGGCGGTTCCCCGATGATTCAGGTTTACTACGATGTCGGCAATTCGACGGGAGGCGGCTACGATGTGCCCGCGGAGATCCACCTGCTCGGCAAGGACCGGATTTGCGAGGTCCACCTGAAAGACTCGAAAACCCGCGTATTTGGAGTTCCGGATGCCCAGGTCGATATGGCCGCCTGCGCGAAGGCGTTCAAGGAAATCGGATACAGCAAGTGGTATGTCCTGGAGACCAGCGGGCGGGACAAGCAGTTCCTTCCCGACACCCAGGCCAACGTCGCATTCACAAAGAAACTGTTTGGTTGAGTCGATAGAAAGGGAACAATGAAGTGAGCGATCCGATTCGAGTTACGGTATGGAATGAATACCGGCATGAGAAAGTATCCCCGGAAATCGCCGCCATTTATCCGAAAGGCATTCATGGCGCAATTGCCGATTACCTGCGAGACCGTCGCGGGATGAAAGTCTGCACGGCGACACTGGATGAGCCGGACCACGGCCTGACCGAGGCGGCGCTGGCGGATACGGATGTGCTGATCTGGTGGGGACACACGGCGCACGATGCCGTGAAGGACGAAGTTGTCGAAAGAGTCCACAAGCGCGTATTGGACGGCATGGGCCTGATCGCGCTGCATTCCGCGCATTTTTCGAAGATTTTCCGCAAATTGATGGGAACGACCTGCGAACTCAAATGGCGCGAGGCCGCCGAAAAAGAGCGCCTGTGGGTAATCGAACCGAGCCATCCCATTGTCAAAGGTCTGGGCGAATATATCGAACTGGAACATACCGAGATGTACGGCGAACGGTTTGACGTTCCACCGCCGGACGTGCTGGTTTTCGTGAGCTGGTTCGAGGGCGGAGAGGTGTTCCGAAGCGGGTGTGTCTATTACCGGTCGCGCGGCAAGGTGTTCTATTTTCGTCCCGGCCACGAGACCTATCCGATTTATCACAATCCTCAAGTCTTACAGGTCATCGGAAACGCGGCGGAATGGCTCGCACCTGTCGAATGCCCCAAGCCGACATACGGAAACGTACAGCCGCTGGAGAAAATTGGGGAGAAGTAAGACAGCGGCGCGGCAGCCCCACCCTCATTCATCCTGCCTGCTCCGGCAAGGGCCGGAAATCCACGAAAAAATCTGAACCGTGATTCGTACGATTATAGGATGAAGAAAAAGGAATCAGGGTAATCCTTCAATCAGGCGAATCAGGGTTCAGACAATCCGATCCGGCAAAGGCCGGAATCCAGGTCATTAAACCAACAGCGGCGGGATTTCATTGAAATCCCGCCGCTGCATTCTTCATTGAATCAATGGCGACTTACAACTTCTGGAAAGTAATTCTGGCCTTTCCTTGTGTCTGTTTCTCGCCAAAGATCTCCACCTTGTAGACACCCGTCGCCGGAATCTGGAAGAGCCTGATCTGGGCATCATCCTCCGGCGCCGTGAAGGCATTCAGGCTTGTCGCGAGAAGCGTACCATCCGGGCCGTACAGGCGAACAGCAGGATCAAGCGATCCCTTGAAGTCGTCCACACCGATTGTGACCAACTGGCCTGCAGTACCCGCGAAGGTAAACCACTCGGACTCACCCGCATACACCCAAGTCTCATTGCCGCTTCCGGCTTTCAGAGTGGGCGGAACATACGCACCGGCGCGGTACTCAAGACGGTATGGACCTGCCGTCATATCCGGGCCGCCACTGACCTCGATCGTTCCGGCTGTCAGGGTCGTGGTAATGCAGGCATCATCATTCAGACCCCTGTTGTTGTCGGTGGCTACCTGCTCCCCGGCGCCGTTCAGCAGCCTCAGGAACGGATCAAGCGTACCGCCGGCATTGAACAACGGATCGAAATCATCCAGGTAGAAGGTGATCTCACCTCCACCGGAATTGGTGAACACGTAGCGATCGACCTGTCCGGCCAGTGTGATACTGCCTGAGATCATCTCACCCGAAGCGATCAGGCGCTCGTTGATGACATTAGAGGCAAGCATCAACACATACTGTCCCACGCCTGCCGTCCCAGGTGCGGCGCTTACGCCGATGGTGTAAATACCGGCGATGGTGGCCGGGCCGACAATAATCAGGCAATCATCATCCGGTCCGCTGTCATTGTCCATCACGGAGGTAAATCCATCCGGACCCTGCAATGTCAGGAACGGATCGAGTGCGCTTCCCGAATCGGTCAACGCCACCTTGATGAAGTCGCCAACCTGGGCATAGAAAGTATAGAGGTGGATCTCGGTCAGGTTTGCAATCTGACCTTCTACCCGTTGCCCAAACGAGATCATTGTAATCGGTTCGCCAACCACCTCGGGAACAGCCGAGACCGAGAAGCGACCGAAGGTTCCACTCTGGCCGCGAACGACCAGACGATACTTTCCGGCTGGAGCATTCTCCAGAGCGATCATGGCATCATCACCCTCGCCGCCATCGTCATCGGAGACCTGGCGACCATCCGGCAGAGTCAATGTTCCAGCCGGATCCAACTCGCCACCGAAGTCACCGATAGTCACTGTCAACGGGCCACCATTCGTATAGGTGAAGTCGATATTGACCGTATAACCCGCTGCCCAAATCAAGCCTTCCGTGGAGAACGGAACGAACAGCGCGATACCGGGCGTCGGTGTCGCTGTCGGCGGCAGGGTCGGTGTCGGAACAAGCGTTGGAGTCGGAACCAGCGTCGGCGTTGACGTTGGAATGGCTGTCGGCGTTTCAACCGGGGTTGCCGTGGCCGTCTCCACCGGGGTCGCCGTGGGGGTTTCCATCGGTGTCGCGGTCGGTGATTCCGTGGGTCGCGGCGTTACCGTGGGGGTATGGGTCGGAACCGGTGTGGCCGTCGCAGTTTCCACCGGTGTAGCAGTCGGACTCTCCACTGGGGTTGCGGTCGGAGATTCCACCGGGGTTGCCGTTGGGGTTTCCATCGGCGTCGCGGTCGGCGATTCCGTGGGTCGCGGTGTCATCGTGGGGGTATTGGTCGCAACCGGCGTGGCCGTCGCAGTTTCCACCGGTGTAGCAGTCGGACTCTCCACTGGGGTTGCTGTCGGAGATTCCACCGGGGTTGCCGTTGGGGTTTCCATCGGCGTCGCGGTCGGCGATTCTGTGGGTCGCGGTGTCATCGTGGGGGTATCGGTCGCAACCGGTGTGGCAGTCGGACTCTCTACCGGGGTTGCCGTCGGCGATTCAATTGGCGTCGCGGTCGGGCTTTCCGGGGTTGCGGTCGGAGATTCCATTGGCGTCGCGGTCGGCGATTCTGTGGGTCGCGGCGTCATTGTGGGGGTATCGGTCGGCGCAGCTGTTGGAGTCTCTACGGGAGTGGCTGTCGGCGTTTCGGGTCCCGCAGAAACCACTGTGATTTGACCACCTGGAGCCACCAATCCTGCAGGTTGTGTAACAACAAAACTGAGAGAAGTTGCACCGGCGGGCGCCGTCTGATTGATTGCCAGGGTCAGTGTGACGACGGTTCCCGGTCCGGCAGGCATCGAGGCAATAAGTCCGGTTCCCATAATGCGAAATACACCATTGGAAACGACTTCCGCTTTTTTCACTTCGAGGGGGGACAGTGATGGGCCGATTGTGGAACTGACCACAGAAAGAACAGCGGGATCGAAGTTCATATCGACCTGGAATCCGCGAATCCCCGAACCGTCACTAATATCGATCGTAATTGTGACCTGCTCGCCGGGAGCGCCTTCCAGGTCTCCGTTAATCGTCAATGTGGGGCTTTGAGCCGGCCGGAAAAAGTCGAAGAATCCACCTCGATCGGCGGACGCAATCAGGGTTCCTTTGGCTGCCCCTTTGCCGACACCACCCTCAAAAATGTAATCGAACAAGAACACGACATCGTTCACATCGGTCGTGCCGCTGGCATCAAAATCCCATACCGCTGGAGAGTGTCCGGCAAAAATGTTGTCAAACAGCGCAATAACGTCATTCACGTCAACCTGTCCGCTGTCGTCAACATCATAATCCAGCGCGACTTCGCCACGGACCGTGGCGCTGACCCCACTTCCCATGGTCACGCCAAGATTGTTGTTCTCAAAATCAAAGGCAATTCGTCGCGGGGTCAGGGTGACCGTCTCGCCGCCAGTACCCGCGATGACATTCAGGGTCCCCAGCGAGATTTGACTGGAGGCATCCACGCCTGAAATGTTCCCCATGAGGGCTACACTGATTCGTAACCCATTGTCCGGCAAGAACATAACGTTCGTGAACGGCGTCCCGCCAACAGACGCATCGGTTAATGTCTGGCTCGGCACAAAAGCGTCCTGTTCCGGGATAGACAGGGTTCCCGTAACAGTAAGGTCCAGTTCAAAAACCGCGACACCGGTCGGCCCGGTCAAAGACACGGTCACTGGAAGCGTTTCCCCTGCTCCTAACTCCGTCACGGTGGAGCTCAACGAAACCTGTGCCCCGGCCAAACCGGGCAAAACCACCATTGGACAAAGAGCGACGATGAAAAATGTGGATATTCTCGAGACCTTACGCATCGGATCCTCCAGTCTGATCAATATAGTACCCGACTCAACAGTCGTATTCCTACACCTATAAACACAAAACGTCAACGGATTATATCAGAGAAACACACCAAAGATCAACCAAAGAACCAAGTTTTTTTGATTTTTTCCATCCCAGAACACACATCGATGGAATACAATTCTTTCATTCGAGAGAAAGTGTGGCGTTTTCACCACGCTCTGCGCAAAAAAGAGCGGGCCGGATGTAACCGGCCCGCTCGAAGTTCACACCAATTCGAAAATCACATCTTGACGAAGCCGATGACCGCGGGTCCAAAAGTGGGTGTGCGTGTCTTTCCGGCATCCTCGCCAAAAACATGAAGAGCGTACATTCCGGTCGCGGGAAGCGGGAACAGTGAAATTTCCGCATCATCGTCATTTTTAAATCCGTTCAGGCATTCCACTACCAGGCTGCGATCGGGACCATACAGCCGAAAGGCCGGGTCCAACGCCCCGCAAAGGTCACTGACTGTAATGCTGATCATCTGCCCCGCCGTTCCCGTGAAAACAAAGACTTCCGGTTGCCCCGCAAAAACATAAGTGCGGGTTGTTCCGATCTTGATCTCCGGCGCGGTATATGACCCGACTTGATAAGTCAAAGAATACGATCCGATGGTTTTCCAGGGGCCACCGCTGACAACAATTGTGCCCGCCACGGCTTCCGTGCTGATAAAGGCATCATCATTCGGTCCACTGTTGTCATCGGTGACATCCATCTGGTCGGGAACCTGGAGAGTCAGAAGCGGGTCCAGGCTGCCACCGAGATCGTCCAGCAAGAACGTGACCTCCCCACCTGTGGGATTCATAAATGTGTAAGAGTCCGTCTGACCGGTGACTCGAATGTTTCCTTTGACCGTCTGGCCGGGCGCAATGGTGCGGGAAACCTGCCGATTGGAGGCCAGTACAAGTAGATATTGCCCGGCTCCCATGGTTTTGGGAGCGGCGCTGACCAAAATGGTATAAAGCCCACCGACTGTTGCCGGCCCCACCGTAATCAGTGCATCATCTTCCGGCCCACTATCGTTGTCGGTCATGGATACGAATCCCTCCGGCCCAAGGAGGGTCAGGTATGGGTCCAGAGCGCTGGCCTGATATCCCGTGTAATCCGATAGGAACACTTCGATGTAATCCCCGACATTCGCGTAGAAATTGTATACGTGGGTTTCGGCACAGTTTCTCAGGCGGCCTTCTACTCGCTGGCCGAAGCCGATTACGGAAGCAGTCCCCGGCTGATCTGTCGCGACAGGCACGGCGTTGACCGAAAACCTTCCGGTTGTGCCCGGTTGCGCACGGACGATCAGTCGATACTGTCCCATTGGGGCAGGAGAAGCCATGGTAAAATACACCACAGCATCATCACCAGGCCCGCCATCATCATCCCTGTATTCCCGTCCGTCCGGCGTGATAAGGGTCATGGCCGGGTCCAACGCTCCGCCGAAATCACCCACAGAGACAGTTAACGGACCACTTGTACTGTAAACAAAATCAAAGATTCTTGTTCCGCTCGGACTGCCGATATTCCCTTCCGTGGAAAACGGAACAGTCGGCAACTGCGCATTCGCTTGCCCAATAAACACCGTCAGCAAAAGAAACACTACTGATACCGAGATTCTTTGGCAGGACCTTTGTGACATGTACTTGACCCCCTGTCGAATGGGATTGTATTGACTGTTCGTGTGTGCCTTCGAGGGCACACATACGCCGAGAATATATCACACATCAAGGCTGAAAATCTACCGTATCATAAGATTTTTGCTAACTTATTGGTTATACATTTTTTGGAACATGGCAGACGTGGCTTGCAGGAACACGGATCATTCTGAGAAAATTGGTCTATCTGCCTGGAAAACAATAACTTATGAACATTCTGGTTGTCCAGAGATTCGATTTGTCATCCGTCTCCTGTGCCAGGCGCGTTCTTTCACAGGCAAGAGAATTGGCCTCTAGGGGGCATTCGGTCGCTGTCGTGGATTTCCCGAATCCTGAAAGGCACGGATTTGCCGGTTCGCGGGTATCTCATACTCACGACAGTATTCAAGTGATTTCCCTGAGTCGAAAAGCGATTGACATTCCCGGAAATTGTCGGCGATTGGCGAATCTCGACCCAAAACCGGATATTGTGCATTTATGGAAGTCCTATCCCGACGCCGCGTTGCCGGCGATCTGCGCCGCGGACCGGTTTGATGTGCCGCTACACTATGATTGGGATGACTGGGAACCGTCCATTGCGCGGGAACTTACCGGTTCCGTGCCGGCAGCCCATATCACGGGCTGTTGGGATCGTGCGTTATGCCGGATCTGCGACACATGCACCGTGGCGAGCAGCGAGCTGAGAAAAACCGCAATCCGTTGGGGCATGGACCCTGAACGACTTTTCGATGCGCCAGTGGGGGCGGACCTTGAACTGTTTCATCCCCGCCTGCCCGATCCTGAAATCATTGAAAAAATCGGCGGCAAAGAGCGCCCTGTGCTGGTTTATGCGGGACAGCTGGAAGTCACATTTTATGCCAACCAGGCAGTGGATACCTTAAAAATGCTTCATCAACGGGGTATCCAGGCTCGTCTCTTGATCGTCGGAGGAGGATCTCATGAAAAAGATCTCCAACGTCACGCCGAGGAACAAGGCATTTTAAGCTCCTTATATTGCACGGGTTACATATCCGGTGATGAAGTGCCTCGATGGTTGTCTGTGGCGGATGTGGCGCTGGCTCCCTTTGAGGACACACTTGCGGCGCGATGCAAAAGCCCGCTCAAAATCGCAGAATATCTTGCCATGGGATTGCCGATTGTTGCCTCGGATGTGGGAGATGTATTGAATATGATTCAGCACGCCGGATTCGTCGTCCCTGCAGAAAACCCTGAAATGATGGCGATCTGTACGGCAAAAATCCTGGGCGACACCGATTTACATCGCAGCATGGGCATTGCCGCTCGAAAACGAGCGGAAGAACAGTATAATTGGAAGCGGCACACCGACCAGCTGGAGGCGGCCTACCGAAAGGCCATCCGCACATGATTTCTGTTTTGATTTCGTCAAGATTCCCCTTTTTATGATCGGCCGAATCAGGGTATCATGGACCTTTTGCGGATGATTCGCGAATCGCGAATCAGGGGAAATAAGACCCGTGGGACAAATGCGTCGAATAGGGGAAAGTGAGATTTTTGCACAGGCGAGGGATGATGAAATGTAAGTCTAGTAAATTCAACCCTCTGTGTGTCTCCCCTGATTTTTGGGGGAGAGGATTTGAGGTTCATTCGCAGTTATATTCAAATTAAGGAGCTTATGGTGGAAAGCGATCGCCCGTTGATTGTCCAAAGCGACAAGACCCTGTTTCTTGAGGTCGAATCGCCGTATTTCGCGGAGGTACGCGACCATTTAGGGGCATTCGCGGAACTGATCAAATGTCCGGAGCATATTCACACCTACCGGATCTCCCCCCTCTCCTTGTGGAATGCCTCCAGCGCGGGAATGACCTCGGATGAGGTCATCGAAATACTGCGCCGATATTCGCGATACGCCGTTCCTCCGAATGTGGAAATCGACATCGCGGAGTCCATGAAACGGTATGGTCGCCTTGTATTGGAAAAGGACGATACGGGACTTTTGCTTCGCTCGGACGATCCTCTGTTACTCGACAGCCTCAGTCGCCAGAAGACAGTCGGTCCGTACATGATGGAGCGGTTGGATCCCTATACTTTCCGTGTGGGGGGAGAATACCGGGGCAACCTCAAACAGAATCTGATCAAACTGGGTTATCCGGTAAAAGACCTTGCGGGATATGTGCCCGGCGCTCCGCTGAGCATCCGGTTAAGAGAGACAACCCTGGCAGGGAAACCGTTTCACCTTCGAGACTATCAGAAGGACGCTATCGCCGCGTTCTATCGGGGCGGGAGCCGGGAGGGAGGAAGCGGTGTGGTAGTCCTTCCGTGCGGAGCGGGAAAAACCGTGGTCGGGCTTGGTGTTATTGCGGCTATGCAAACACATACCCTGATCCTGGTTACCAATGTCGTTGCGCTCCGCCAATGGAAACGTGAACTTGTAGATAAGACTTTAATCGATCCCGATCTCGTTTGCGAATACAGCGGTGAGGCGAAGGATATCGGCCCGATCACGGTGGCAACCTACCAGATTCTGACCTATCGCAAAAAGAAGTCGGAGGGGTTCCCGCATTTAGGATTGTTTGCTGTTCGAGATTGGGGATTGATTATTTATGATGAAGTTCATCTGCTTCCCGCGCCGGTGTTTCGAATTACCGCCGAGATCCAGGCTCGGCGGCGCCTGGGTTTGACCGCCACGCTGGTTCGTGAGGATCGAATGGAAGAGGATGTGTTCAGCCTGATCGGGCCGAAATGTTTTGATGTACCCTGGAAAGTGCTGGAGGAACAGGGGTGGATTGCCACGGCGGAGTGCCACGAGGTTCGGATTCCGTTCCCCATCGAAGAACGTCGGAGATACGTGCTGGAACCGCCGCGTGTCCAGTTTCGCATTGCATCGGAAAATCCGTTGAAAATGCCGGTTGTTCAGGAGATTCTTCGGCGATACCAAGGTTCGCGTACCCTTGTGATTGGACAATACCTTTCGCAGCTTCAGATCGTGGCGGATGAATTGAATTGTCCGTTAATCACAGGATCGACGCCGAATAAGGTTCGGGAAGACCTCTACGAGAAGTTCCGACAGGGGGAGATTCTGACCCTGGTGGTATCCAAGGTGGCCAATTTCGCGATTGACCTCCCGGAGGCGCATGTCGCCATTCAGATTTCGGGGACATTCGGCTCCCGCCAGGAAGAGGCTCAACGTCTGGGGCGGATTCTCCGTCCGAAAAGCGACGGGGCGATCGCGCATTTTTATACGCTGGTGACACGGGACAGCAACGAGACGGAGTTCGCACAAAAACGGCAGCTGTTTCTTACGGAACAAGGATATAAGTATCACCTGGAAAGCGCAGAAATTTACGTTCCCGAACTGGCAGCCTGAGATTTGCCGTTTCATTTATATGAACTAAGAGAAACCGATGGGGGACTCGTATACGCTTCTGGACATATTGATCCGGCTGGGTCTTGAGGACCTTCAGGAACTGGCACGGCGATCCGGCTCGATTGCATCGCCCTCCCGGCGATCTCTTTCGGCGCAGGTCCTGGCTCAGTATCGAGACAGGAACTTTATCCGAAAAATAGTCCGGGCGCTCCCGAAAGAGGCCATGGGGCTGCTGGGTTTTCTGGTTCTATTGCAGGATCAATCCAGGCAAGGGCTTCAGGGAAGAACGCAATGGGAGGATTACCCGGAGCATACTCAACATCTCGATGCGCTGCTTCATGCAGGGCTTCTGTTCCGCTTCCCCGATGAGAACTCCGAGCCGATTATTCCCGAGGAAATCATCCCCGCGATTCGCGATACCCTTCTGGAACTCGAACAGAACGAACCGTCCGTGCAGGAAGAAAGGCTGTGGGGAGGGACCGAGCGGATACTTCTGATGCAGTTTCGGTTGCTGGCGGCCGTTCAAAAGGGGCGATTTCGCCAGAATCCGGGGAATGGGCTTGGCAAAAGGGAGCTAGAGCAATGGTTGAGCGAATTGCCGAATGACGTATTTCCTCCCAATTCCGTTCCAAACATGATCGATCCCCAGGCAGTTGCCGATTCCCTGTTGGATGCGGGATTGCAGTCGGGACTGATTGATCGGTGGAAAGGGGAACTGCGAATCACCAACGAGATCCTCGGTTGGCTGCGGGAGGATCGGGGGACATTGCGAAAAGGTCTGTGGACCAGATTTGTGCACTCTGTGGTGATCCGATATCCCGCCTGGTATGTCCCGCTGTTCTGCGCAGTATACGGGGGAGAGAACGGGCCGGTTCTATGGAAAATCTCACCCTCATCGGCAACGGGGCATCGGGGAACCCTGGCTGTCTGGCTGTCGTGGTTCGGCCTTGTCCGGATCTCCCGTCAGGCGGGAGGAATTGTCGCTGTTCGCACTTCTGCGCCCGCTTCCTGGGAAGCGGGTAAAAATGAGATCGCCGGACCGGGAACCGTTTTCGGAACACTTCAGCCCAACTTCGAGTTGATGGTTTCTCCCAATACTCCCCTGGATTTGCTCTGGGAGATCGAACGCTTTGCGGATCACGATCATACGGATGTTGTTTCGATTTACCGTCTGAATCGGGAATCCGTCATCCGAGGACTGAAAGACGGGCTATCCGGGGAGGAAATACGGCAATGTATTGCGTATCTCACCGGGAATCGTATTCCGCAGAATGTGCAATTTTCATTGGGGGAGTGGTTTTATTCTTACGGACGGGTTGAGGTGGAGGAAGTTCTGCTGCTTCGGTGCAGAGATGCGGGGGTTGCAGAGGAGGTTCTGCACATCTCCGAATCGGAAGGATATATCCGGGAGCGCCTCGCTCCGACCCTCTTGGCAGCGGAGCCGAAAAAAATCGAGCAGTTGATTGAGATGCTCGAACGACTGGGGCTGACTCCGGTGGTGAGGTTGTCGAAGAGGGATGGTGCATAGATCTTGCGCCGGATTCCCGGGGGAAAGGACAAACGGATTACGTGGTCATTATTTCTTCCATCTGCGCATTCCACTCCGGTTCCCCGAGCGGAGCAGATTCCAGATGGATTGGTTCATTTGAATTCTGCCGGAGATAGCTCCGTTCTAGTCCACGCAATCCGGCCGACCACGCCAACTTCCCAAGAGTCACATCTGTATCGATGCGATAGATGATTCGGATTCCTGTTTCCTGTTGGATTTGTTGGGATTGATAGGTGACCTCATCAACGAATGATCCGGGCATGATCCTGATTCCCGAAAAGTCGATCACAAGCTCGGTCAGTTCCTGCCCCCGAATTCGTTCTTTGAGCGCCTGGATCGCTTCCGCGCCCCGTGTGCGGGTTGCCGCTGACGGAACCAACTCGGAAATCTTGATTTCCATTTTCATCACCTCTTTTCAGGAAATCCGAACTCCATCTGAACACCCGGTAAGTTGAAGGCCATGTTGCCGGACAGGCAACAACGATTATTGTCAATTCGAACACATCCATCGCCCGAAGAGAAATACAAACATCCGTTTTTCTCCAAAACAAAATCCTTCAGATCGGATACGCCGGTTCCCCTCTCGGCAACGGCGTTGGCGGCTTGCATTCCCAATTATCGATGTTATGGGCAATCCGATTCTCGCCGGCTTTTCCCTCATCCCATTGAAAGTCGATAACATCATCAAACTCATTTTTTCATTCTCAAATAACTGTATATGCAGGGAATATACACCTCAAGAGTTTTGCCTTGCGCCAGGAATAAGTCATATAATAGGAATTGAACAAAATACCCATTGAACTCCACCGGCATCAGCTCTATAATTGGTCGTTGAACATCATCCGCAACCATACGGGGATGAGCGCGCAACCGACCCTGTTGAGCTTCTCGGTCGATGCAACAGCAGAAAAATCCATGGGAAATCAGCAGATTGCAACAGGAGGTCGGAAATATGATAAAAAAATCCGCGTTCACACTGATCGAACTTCTGATTGTGGTCGCGATCATCGGGATTCTGGCCGCTATTGCCGTTCCCAATTTCATGGCCGCCCGAGTTCGAGCCAAAGTCGCGCGATCGCTTGAAGAGCAACGGGTCTATCGGAGTATCCAGCAAATGTATATGTTGGATGTGGGAGACCTTCCGGGGCACTACGACGGCAAGGAGGAACACTGCCCGTACATCAATCTGGGCTATGTCAGCAGCCCTCTGAGAGATCCCTTCATGGAGAATCGGGAAGACCTTCGCGCTTTCGAGTCCCAGGAAGGGATGTACCACAGTACGCATATCACAACCGAGTGGTCCGTTGATGTGAAGATGTTGAATCTCCCGTTGTATGACCAGTGGGTCGGGGCAGGAAAACCTTATGTGATTTATGGAGAAGGACCGGGAATCTGCGGGGCTTGGGTCGCTTATGATACCAGCAATGGTCTCCAAAGCTGCGGGATTATCGTCGGAATCGGCATTCGAGGCAAAGGGATACCGGATAGCGGTCTGCTGGGAAGGAAGTGTAATTAGCGCAGTCGTTATGATATATATTTGGAATAATTCCCAGTTGGAGGTCGAGAGCATGAAAAAATCCGCATTCACACTGATCGAACTTCTGATTGTGGTGGCGATCATCGGGATTCTGGCCGCTATTGCCGTTCCCAATTTCATGGCCGCCCGAGTTCGAGCCAAAGTCGCGCGATCGCTTGAAGAGCAACGGGTCTATCGGAGTATCCAGCAAATGTACATGTTGGATGTGGGAGACCTTCCTGGGCACTACGACGGCAAGGAAGAACACTGTCCGTACATCAATCTGGGCTATATCAGCAGCCCTTTGAGAGATCCCTTCATGGAGCATAAGGAAGACCATCCCGCTTTCAACTCCCAGGAGGGGATGTACCACAGCACACATATCACAGAGAGCTGGGCCGAGCGCGATGTCAAAGTTCTGAACCGCCCTCTGTATGACCAGTGGACCGGCGCGGGAAAACCCTATGTGATCTATGGCGAAGGACCGGGATTCTGCGGGGCCTGGGTCGCTTATGACACCAGCAACGGCCTGCAAAGCTGCGGGATTATCGTCGGAATCGGCATTCGAGGCAAAGGCATACCGGATAGCGGTCTGCTGGGAAGGAAGTGTAATTAGCACAGTCGCCCCAACAAGAGAACCGTCGGCGTCCTGCGAGTTCTGCGACTAAAAAATCTTTGCCGCGATTCTTCGTTCTTTTTCCTGTTGAGAAACCGGGGGTTTGCGCTGTCTACTTTCCCCGCTCCGCCTCAGAGAAGGTTGGGGTGAAGGGTTTGCCTCTGTCCCCGGCCACTTGCCTTCCCAAAACCGCATGGGTTCCCTCTTTGCAGAACGGTGATATCCTGATGCACCATCCATCAGAAACTCCCATTTATCTGTTTGACAAGACGGATAGACGGGAATCGAGCAAAAGAGAGCGCGCGAATGGAACCCATCCCCGGAATCGGCGTGATGGCCGAAGAATATCGGGAGGATTTTCTCGATTTGAATTGCACCAGCGATGGCGCGTGGAAAGTCGGTATCGAGGGTGTGCAGCGCATTTTGACACCGCTGGATCGGAAGGTGGAGTTTATCTGTTTCAAAGACAAGACACTCACCCTGGTCAAATCCGGCATGGGGCATCCGGCGATCTACCCGCTTCCCGAAGGAAGGTTCGAACCGCCTGCAAAAGCCGTTCTGATGGACCTCGATGGAACCAGCGTGGTCAGCGAGGAGTTCTGGATTTGGATCATTGAACAAAGCACGGCGCGTCTGCTGGGCAATCCCCAATTCACGCTTGAGGAAGCGGACCTTCCGCATGTCTCCGGGCATTCGGTCTCCGAACACCTTCGCTATTGCATCGACAAATACTGTCCCGGAAAAACCGTTGAGGAAGGCCGAAAATACTACTTCGATATTACTCATTTTGAACTGAATGAGATTCTGGAAGGCAGGGGAAAGCAGAATGCGTTCAAGCCTGCGCCGGGACTGAAGGAGTTTCTGCTGGAACTGAAAGGGCATGGAGTGAAAATCGGCCTGGTCACGTCCGGCCTGTACGAAAAAGCCTGGCCGGAAATTGTCTCGGCGTTTCGAACAATGGGCTTGGGAAATCCGCTGGAGTTTTACGATGCCATAATCAGCGCGGGATTTTCCATCAAAAAAGGCCAGGTCGGAACACTGGGCGAACTGGAAGCGAAGCCACACCCATGGCTGTATGCGGAAATAGCGCGCGTCGGCTTGGGAATCGAACCTTCCTTGCGTCACCGGACCATCGGCCTGGAAGACTCTTCCGCCGGAGTGGTTTCGATTCGCCTGGCCGGATTTGGCGCAATCGGAATCGGCGGCGGGAATATCACGCAGAGCGGAGTCCGCCCCCTTTTGTTCGCGGAATGCGCAAGCCTCGCGGAGGCGTTGCCGACGATCCTGGGCCATTGAATGACAACTCGGCGGCTTCAGCACGCAAGACGAAGTCGCCAAACGTATAAGAGAACCGCTCATGAAGATCAAATCTGTATTCATCTCCTGTCTCCTGGCATTCCTTGCGTTCACATCCGCGCCAGATGGTTTTTCAGCCGATTCGGAACTGCAAGTCAATTACGCGCCCGCGATTCCGATGGGACTGATCGGATCTTTCTACACCGATGCAGCCACGAAACCCTCTTCGATTGAAGATATCAAGAGTTGGGGGAATTATCTGTACCTCACCGTTCGTTACGTCAACGGCGATCAGAAATTGGAAATCTGGGACGTAAGAAATCCCGCCGCGCCGTTTCTCAGGCAGTCGTTGAGCTACGGCAATATCATGACCACACCTACCGATTACTGGCGTTTCCCCTACGTGAATGTTCTCGACAACTCGATCCTGATCCGCTCGAATTTCAGCGATATTGTTTACCACCACAACGAATTGGGCGAGCTGGTCGAGGATGGTTGGTACGATTTCGCCCAGACTGTCGCCGAAATAAAGAACAACGAAGAATCGCTCTTTATGAGTGTCGCCGGGAGTTTCGGCACGTTCTTTGGTCGCCTGTTCGACCCCTACGAGGTTTTTCCCGAAGAGGAATACGGGTATGCCGTTCTCAATTTCGCCAATCCTCGCCATCCCTTCGTGGCGAACCTGGTTCCCTCGATTACCGATACGTGGTCCTCGGAAGCGTTCGCCGGACATCTGAACGGCGCTTTGGGTAATATCCCCGGAAACATTCGCATCGACATGAACCAAGTTACATTTTCCGGGCGAGAAATGCTGGCCAAGAGCCAGTTTGACGTATTCTGGAAACCACGGCTAGACAAGATCTTTAATACGGAGATTTTGGATCGCACCGTTCGCGATCAAATCGAGACAATTGTGAAGAACCAACCGTACGCGGAGCAATTCGCCGACGCTGTCGAGCGCTATTTCCAAAGCCTGCAAATCGAGGCGGATCGCACCGTCGAAGGGGCAATCCGTAGCGGATACGGTGAGACGGAGAAGCTGCGGACGATTCTGAACGACTACAAGATCGACATGAACGAATCCGTCCGCTTCGCGATCCGCAAAATCGTGATGAAGGAATTATCCCTGACGCTGGAAAAAGAACTCTCCGTATCATTGTTCTCTCCCCTGTTGCAGGATTGGACCGGCGGCTTGTTCGCGATTCCGTCGTTTTCCTCCAAGGCCGACATGCTCCAATTCGTTTCGAGTATTTTGAACGAAAAACTCGACGCCGGCACGGTGGGCCGTTTCATTCTGGATAACTATATCGCTCCATACGTCGATACGCCGGATTGGATGCACTGGACCATGGAGCAATTCGTCGATGAGGTGGTCAATACCGACGCGGGGGAGGCGATCTCCGCCGCGATCGGGGCGGCTAACACGGTCGTCACCGCCGATGGATTTCTGGAGACGGCGCTTTCCCTGGTTCCGGAAGCGAAGAAGTTCTACCTCCCGGCGGGATTTCCCGAAGACGCGCGAGACGTTTTGGAATACGCCTTTTTCGAACACGGAGCCAAGCTCAACCGCCAGGGATTGGCGTTCATAGAGATGCTGAAGTTCTATCAGTATTACAACGGCAATGACGATTATCTGAACTACGACAACGAACTGGCGCAGACCATCCAAGAAGTGCAGGAACAACTGGCGGGAACGCTCATCGACACGATCGAACCGTTCCTGGACGCCGTCTCGTTCGCCGGAGACTTGGCGGCCCGGATCGAGGAGTTCAGCAAAACACTGCTGATCCGCGAACCGATTTCGCTGGCGATTTCGGAAGCCATTTCGGCTCATCTGGAAGCCTCCGGACTGGATGTCGATCTCAGCGTGCATCAGGCCTGTTTGAATTATCGATTGTATCTAAGCCTCGACGATGCGTTTGGGATCACGGACAACGATCTTGCCGATGCGGATGATTTCGTCCGTACCCTGAAAGAGCAGATCGGCCAGGCGGAAACTCAAATCAAGACATACTGGGATGAAGGCAAGGGCAACGTCGTCTATATCGAAAAAGCCTTGCGTGAGGCGCTGGCGAACGTGTTGCAGGAAGCTTGGGGTGAGGTCGACTTGGACATGCCGATGGCGGATGCCCTCTATGAGTTTATCGGCCATCATATCGACTACCGCTGGACGTTCGGGCAGAACATGGACGATCTCTTCCAGGATTTCGTCTACAGCGCCCTGGCGGATTATCCCGGCTACATCGAGTTTATCGGTGTGTGGGATCGCGCAGTGGGCGGCGATATCATGGCCCGCTGGCAAGCCACATTCGAGGCGGCCAAATTCGCCGCCGCCGCTCTCGAGTGGACAGGGACCCTCGCTGCTACTTATGAAGGCGTCGAATTGACACTGGAAGAGAGTTATCGACAAGCTGTAGCGGCCGCCTCAAAAAGCCTCCTGATGGAATTCGCCACGATTATGATGAGCGACATGCACGGCGGATTCTCCAAGTGGGCAACCACCACCGAAGCACTTGACTTCGCATTCGATGCCGCCACATTGACCTCGCTGGTGCCGGTGCGAACGGCAGCGTTCACCTGGGAAAACCGCATTGGACTTCTGCCTCGGGAGGAATGGGATTACATGAATCCACGAAAGATCAGTCTGGTTCTTTTCGATCCGACCGATCCGGCGGGCCTCAAATACGAATCTGTCCTGCAGGGCGGCTGGGGCAACGTGGATTACGTACACTCCTGCCGGGGTGTCGTCGTGATCGGCGGGACTCTCTACGATGGAATCTGGCCCAAACCATCCGCCATGTTCCTGGCGCTGGAGGAGAATCAAGTCGATGTCTACATCATCCACGACTACCGTCTGGCCGCTGCGGAAGGAATGTTGACCGCCAATCATGGCGCGAATCTCGTGCTCTATGGCCCCGGCGGCGTGTTCCTGCTTCCCAATCCGCGAAACCTGAAAGCGGGTAATGCACAGCCGGGAACGGCGGTGAAGACCTGGAGACAATACTGAACGCTCGTACTATGAAACATGAATCCCACTCTGAGTAGCGATTGGATTTCCACCTTGGAGGAACAAGACAATGGTGCGGAGAGACTCAATCAAATTCATGCAGCGTGTTGTGTACGGCTGCGCGATTCTTCTGGTGGCGGTGCTTTCGGTACAGGCCGATAAATACCCCGTCAAGGTGGGAGTGTTTAAACAGGAAGTAACCGTTGTGTACGGTCTGCAGGATGGCCTTCCCTCTGTCGAGGCGACTGCTGTAGCGATTGCGCCGGATGGACCAGTGTATGCCGGGACAAAGAAGGGCCTGGCTGTTCTGAAAGAGGGGCGGTGGAACAAGGTGTATAGCGGATCGATTTTTGCGTCGGTAACGGACGGGGATCGAATACTTGCCGCGGCGGGAAAAGATCTGGTTTCTGTCGGTCCGGACGGTGTCGAGCCACTCTTGCCATTGCCCCCCGGAGAAGTGTTGCGGATGGCCTCTAAGAACGGGATTGTCTACCTGGCTATGACCAGCGGGTTGTACCGCTTGGAAAACAAGGCTCTCGCTGCGGATGACACGCTGAATGGAATGCTGGGGGAAAACAAACACGTCTATTCGGTAGCAGCGGATGATAAAGGAACACTAGCCGTCGGTGCGGAGTCCGGTCTTTTCAGGAAAGAAGCGGGACAGAACTGGATGGCCTTGTATCCGTTCGACAAGACCGGTCGCCGCTGGGCGCCGCGAAGTGTCCGGGGCGTGGCGTTTGACTCCAGGGGACGGCTGTGGTTCGCAAGTCCGCAGGGGGTCGGATGCTATGACGGAGCATGGACATTATATGAAGGAAAGGATGGACTCCCGTTTAACGATTTCACCACCTTGTGCGCAGGGGAGGACGGCGTTGTCTGGTTCGGGACCCAAATGGGCGCCATTCGGTTCGATGGGCAAAACTGGGCGTATCGTCAGGGCCGCGCATGGCTGCCTGATGATAGAGTAGTGAATATGGCGGTCAATGCAAACGGAGACGCCTGGTTTGCAACACCCGGCGGTGTCGGGGTCATCGAACGCCGCCCGATGACACTCGCCGAAAAAGCGGAATTCTACGAAGACGAAATGGAGAAATACATTCGCCGGACAGAATATGGCTATGTTTCCGAGGTCGGACTTGGAAAACCCGGGGACAAAAGCGAAATTCATTACTCCGACAGTGACAATGACGGCCTCTGGACCGGCATGTACGGCGCGGGCGAGTGCTTCGCCTACGCGGCAACGAAAGATCCGAAAGCGAAAGACCGTGCGAAACGGGCGTTTGAGGCGCTGCGGTTTCTCAGTATCGCGCCGGTCGGCGGCGAAGTGCAACAGCAACCGGGATATGTGGCACGGACCGTCGTTCCCACAACGGAACCGAATCCGAACGCACACTATACACTCGAAGGCCAGCAGCGTACCCGTGCCACCCGCGATTCGCTCTGGAAAGTCTATACGCCCCGATATCCCCTTACGGCGGACAAAAAGTACTGGTACAAAACCGATGTCAGTTCGGATGAATTGGACGGACATTATTTCTTCTACCCGGCTTATTACGACTTGGTAGCCGATACGCCGGAAGAAAAAGAGCGTGTACGTGAGGTGGTCCGCAACATCACAGATCATCTGGTCCGTAACGATTTCTGTATGATCGACTTCGATGGGACACCCACGCGCTGGGCGGTCTATTCACCCGCAAAACTCAATCACGACCATAACTGGTACGCCGAGCGGGGACTCAAGTCGCTCAGCATTCTCTCCTACCTGGCCGTAGCGGAACATATTACCGGCGATCCGAAATACGGTGAAGCGGCCAACCGGCTCCGTCAGGAACATGCATTCGATACGAATATCATGATCCCCAAAGTCCATAACGGAATCGGTTCGGGGAACCAGTCCGATGATGAGATGTTCTTTATGTGTTTCTACAACCTGGTGAAATACACAAAAGATGACACATTACGCGAACGGGTTACATTTGCCTTTTATGAGCATTGGGTCCGCGAGTTTCCGGAAGTGAATCCGTTCTTTAATTTCGCCTACGCCGCATCGGGAATGGGAACGCAATACACCGATCCCTGGGGGACACACGATCTATCCCCGTGGGATGGCTGGCTGACCGATTCCATTGACACGCTGGAGGGATTTCCGCTGGATCGATGCAACTGGGCACGTCACAACAGCCATCGGCTCGATATCGTTTTTCTCGAACCGCAGGCCGCGTTCGAATCCTTTGCCCGTAACCGTAAAAATCGCCGTCGCGGCTATTTAGTGAACGGCAAGGTGTTACCGGTACAGGAACGTCACTTTAATCATTGGAACACAGACCCATGGGAATTGGATTATGGCGGAAATGGGCAGGGTCTCGCCGGCGGAACAGTCTTCTTGCTCCCGTATTATATGGGCTTGTACCACGGGTTTATCGAGTAGTCTGTCGATTGGGAAGGGAAGGGAAGAGATCGATCCTCTTTTGCAGGAGCGTTCCGCGCCGGTCCGCTCACCCGCCGCCGACAGCCAGCATGGACTGACTGTACTTCGAGCGAAGCGCATCCAACTCCTGCCGGATGTCCTCAATCCTCTTCAGGTATTGCGGGATTTCTTCCTGAACCACTTCCATCATTCCGACATCCCCTTCCCGGATGTTCTTCAGCCGAACATCGTCCAACACCAGGATCATTGCTTCCAGGAATTCCAGCCGGTCCAGGAGTTTTTTCTCTTTACGGACCCAGGAATCCCCGGCGGTTCGCAGGCGGTCTCCGTAAAAAACGGTCTGTTTTGAACGCGAGTCGGGTAATTGCACCAATTCTCCCATGGCATCCTCCTGAATGAGAACACCCATGGGAATCGCAAAGATCATACCTGTCCCAACAGGCACAATAAGTCACCTGTTTTCGAATACTTACGAAAGATCGTTCTCCACAGCATAAGGAATTTTCTGCCCGGATATCGGCAAAACTCGTTCCTTAACTTGCAAAGGAACGATGCACCTTCTTACAATGGAGCGGTGGAATCTCTGGAGACAGGTCCCGAGAATGATTGGAAAGCAGGAGCCTGATGACAGATTGGCAAAGAATCGGCGTGTTGATTCGAGCGGTTTTGCGCTATCGAATCCGTCTCGCCATCGCATTGATTTGCAGTCTCTTTGTGTCGATTTTCGGCGTCGGTTCCATTGTGATGCTCAAGCCGGTCCTGGATCTCTTGTTTCAGCAGGTGGAAACCGTTCCACCGATGAAATACAGCCTGAAAAATCAATCCATCGAGATGATCGTCGGCCTCCCCGGCGTGGACTCATCGGGAATCGCCATTTCACAAGATGGCCCAACCGTCCGCATCTCCGCGCCGAAACTTCCCGCCGGCGACTGGTTCAGCGAGCGCTACCTGCCGGAAAAACTGGAACTGGAGTCGAAGATACTCGATCAGGCGGAACCGGATGAGAAACCGCTTTCCTGGATCGGGATTGGGCAAAGTCGGGACCGATTGGGGGAAATCTTCCGTCCGGTGTATATCCGGCTTCTGCGTTATATGCAGGAGAATCGCCTGGGCGTCCTGGCAATGGTGGCGGCCATAGCGCTGTTTCTAACTCTTCTCAAATGCGTGTTCAGTTTCGCGCAGCTGTATTTCAGCAATTGGATTGGTCAGCGGGTCATTCTGGATATTCGCGAAAAGCTGTTTCATCACTTGCTGGCCATGGACATGGGTTTTTTTAAGGCCCGAAGAAGCGGGGAGTTGCTCTCCTATCTCACCATCGATGTCGAACTGATGGGCAGCTATGTGTTCGCAGTGTTCGGGGAGGCGCTGCTGGAGCCACTGATTATCCTCGCGACTCTGGTCACCCTGTTGTGCCTTTATCCGCTCCTGACCACGGTTTATTTATTGTTGCTGCCCCTGACTGTCTTGATCGTAGCCGTTCTGGGAGCGCGGATTCGGAAAGCGCGTGCTTCCACCCAGGGCGCGCTCGGCTCCATGAACGCCCTTCTGCAGGAGACCTTTTCGGCGATGCCGATCATCAAGGCGTTCCGGATGCAGGATGAACGGAAACGAAAATTCTCCGCCGAAAACCGCAAGATATTCCGTTCGGTGATGCGGATCATCAAAACCAGAGGGATCTCGACCTCGCTTACGGAGACCCTCGGCGCGATCGGCGTTCTGGGTGTTCTTCTGCTGGGTGGGTATTTTGTATTTCAGCGTGGGATGGAGGCCACTTCGTTTCTTGTGTACATCTTCATGCTGGCCAATCTGTACCAACCGATCAAACGTCTGAACAGATCTTACAACACTATCCAGCAGGGTATGGCCGGGATGGACCGGATTTTCGGAATCCTTGATCTGGAATCACAAATCAGCGACCGTCCGGACGCACGTGATCTCCCCGAATTCAAGCAGGAAATTGTCTTTGATCACGTATGCTTCTCTTACGACGGCAGGGTCCCGGTTCTCACCGACATCTCTTTCACGGTTCCACGAGGAAAAGTTATCGCGCTGGTCGGCCCCAGCGGAGCCGGGAAAAGTACATTGGTGAGCCTTATCCCGCGTTTTCACGATCCGACTTCCGGCCGGATATCCATTGACGGATATGATCTGCGCAGTCTTACTCTCGACTCCCTGCGAGCCAAGATCGGACTCGTGCCGCAGGAAACGCTGCTGTTCAGCGACACGTTGAGAGTAAACATTTCCTGTGGGAACGATACCTATCCCTGGGAGCGAATTGAGGCCGTGGCGAAGGATGCGCAGGTAGATAGATTCGCCCGTGAATTGCCGGACGGCTATGACACCGTGATCGGGGAACGCGGCTGCACCCTCTCCGGGGGCCAGGCGCAACGTGTTGCAATTGCCCGTGCCTTGCTGAAAGATCCGCCCATCCTGATTCTGGATGAGGCAACCTCATCACTGGACTCCGAATCGGAACTTCTCATTCGGCAGGCCCTGGACCGGCTGATGGAGAACCGCACGGTATTTGTGATCGCTCACCGCCTCTCCACCATCTTGCACGCCGATATGATCCTCGTCCTGGACAACGGACGAATTGCAGATATTGGTAAGCACTCAGAACTCCTCCAGCGATGCCCGCTCTATCAACGTCTCTATGAGCTGCAATTTGCCTCCGCCAGAGCTGTAGAGGATGGAGAGAGCGTGACCCGTATGTAGGGGCGACGCATGGTCGCCCCTGCATACGGGTGGCCAAATGGATTCCGTCTCAATCCCGCAACGGATAAATCTGGGGCGACACATCAAGATTGTCTATCAGCCGACAACTCCCGACATAAATCGCTCCGATCAACAAATCCTCCGGAGAAACCTCTTCCACCGCGCGAAAACAACGCCGATTAACTACACCGATATAATCCGTACGAACATGCGGCTCCGCGGCTATTACGCGACGCATGGCCTCTGTTAGACGCTCGCCGGAATGCTCACCCTGTTTGTACAGATCGCGGCCCAGTTGAAGCGCGCGAAATAACACCAGCGCCGCCTTCCTGTCTTCCGCAGTCAGATAGGTATTCCGCGAAGACATCGCGAGGCCGTCCGGTTCGCGAACGGTTTCTCCGACAATCACCTGAATGGGAAATTTCAGATCTCGGACCATTTGTTTGAGTACCGCGACCTGCTGAGCATCTTTCTGTCCGAAATAAGCCCGATTCGGCTGTGTGATATGAAACATCTGGCTAATAACGGTGGTGACCCCCCGGAAATGGGTAGGGCGCGTCGCTCCGCACCAGCCCCGGCTGGGACCGCCGGTCTCGACATAAGTCACATAATCGGGCGGATACATCTCTTCGGGGGTCGGCAGGAAAACGGCGGAGATTCCCAATTCCCGCAGCATTTTCAAATCGCGTTCCTCATCGCGCGGATAGCGCGCCAGATCCTCGCCGGGACCGAATTGCGTGGGATTGACAAACACAGTTACCACCGTTCGCCCGCCGTCCGCTAAAGAAAGCCGGCACAGAGACAGATGCCCTTCATGCAAATAACCCATGGTCGGAACAACGCCGATTTCCTTGCCGGCAGCGCGCGGCTCCCGCACCCACCGCATCATTTCATTAACTTGACGAATGATATCCATACGATTTTCTCTACCTCTTTGGTTTTTGCTTCCGTCCGCTCCTCCCAAGAAAGCTCGGTCATCGACAGGCAGGGACGCCTGTCCCACCAGTGGGAGCGAAGTATGGCAATCTCATCGTTGGAGCATGTAAACCTGAGATCGCTATGTCGCAGCGCGTCGCAGACTCCGGGCTGCTCCTCCCAAGAAAGCTCGGTCATCGACAGGCAGGGACGCCTGTCCCACCAGTGGGCCAGGCGTCCCTGCCTGGCAAAGAACGGCGGGAAGCACGCTTTCTTTCCCAAATCACCGCCCCCGCCGGTGCGCCGCTCGCAAGAAACAGTGCAGGTCAGGCTCAAGCCCGTCTGCGGGCTAGCCCACCACTACCCGCTATTTCCCGAACGAGTACCAGTCTATCTTTCTTGTCAGGTACATTACAGTCCCAAGAACGACAAACAGGCCGACCGAGCCGATCAGAAGCGCGTAGTCCTCGTTCATCAGAAGCACATAAAGATACGCATACAGGAGAGCGGTCACCGTTGCAATGACTCCGCCGCGACGAATTCCGCGGAGCACGGCAATGCAGTATGCTGAAATCAGGATCACAATCGCCGCGCTCGCGCACAGGTACGCCGCAAGAAATCCGATATGCTCCGCCAGGGAAAGTTCCAGCAGGTAAAACACACACATCCCCATGCCCACCAGGAGGTACTGGATCGAATGAATGCGTACCCCGATCAGTACCTCAAAAAGCCACAAGGAAGCAAATGTCAGCGTCAGGAACAGAGTCTCATACTTGACGCTTCTCGCGGCCATCCGGTAATGATCCACCGTCGAGATAAAATTGACACCGAACACCGAGGATGCAATGGCGCTCCGGATGTCCGAATGGCCCTTCCATCTCTGCGGATAATTCCTGCCGAGAAACGGGATGTTCCAGGTGGCTTGAAATCCGTTGCTGTCGAACGTTCGTTCGGAGGGAAGCCAATTGCCCTGGAAACTGGGGGCATCCCAGTCGGATCGAATCTCCACGCGGGTATCCCGACCGACCGGAGCAAAGAACGCTCCCATACTGCCGTTCAGCAGGAGCTGGTAAGAAAACGGATACTCTTGAGCCGACATCTGCCCTTTCAGGACCGCGTGGATTCCGGTGTTTTCTACGTTCGCCTCTCCCGCTCCCGGAGAAAACCCGATCTGTTCCCCGTTCCAACTGAGCATAACCTGGTTGGTAATCGCGTGGACATCCGATATTTCCTGGGTCAGGCAGGCTCGGTCCCAGAGAATGGTGTCGGGATCGATTGCCCAGTCGCTAAAATCAGGCGGCGCAAATCGTCCTGTGATGTCCAGAGTCATTTCATAGATGGGCACTTCGAAGATACCCCGATGCCGGACCTGGCAATTGATTGTTCCGACGGTATGAACCTCTTCCGGGAGAAAGTGTGCATAATGCGTCTCGGTTCGGATGGCAACGACGCCCTTGTCGTCTTTCTCAGGTATCTCGACGATGTAGGGAACGGTAATCATGGGGCCGATCAGGGTCTGTTGTCTGCCCCACTTGGAGGTCACATCCTCGATGGCTTGATCCCGCCGCATCTGACGCTCGCGGATCACACCCTCAATCATGGAAATCGGGATTTGAAGGATCAGGACCAGGAAAGCAATCAGAATCAGTCGAAGCAGCGGAGAATTCCGGATAAACGACTGCACACCACCGGTTTCACCATTAGTCATTTGAGTGCAACTCCTTGTTGTTTACGGGAAGAAAAGTGAATGATCGCCACCCGGGTATTCAGTCAAACGACGCTCCGGTCTATCCGGTAACGTCACCCGGCAGCGGTTGTACCGCCTCCAGCTACTTCCCCAGTTCCTTCAGCCGCGACTTCGGTAACAATACTCGAATCCATTCGGCATCGGAGGAGGCAGATTCCCGGAATTCGCCCAACTTACGGGCAAGTTCCTTTACCGCCTTTTCATCGATCTTCAGAGGGTACTGTTCCGCTACAGTCTGGTGCAGTTGCGCACGGATTTCCCGGCGGCGAGATTCCGCTATCTTTTGCCCGACCAGCGGAAGCGCTTCCTCAAAACTCCGCGCGCGGGATGGCTCGATGTCCGCGCAATAGTACAGGTCATATCCCAAATGCTCCGAGTAATCTTTCGACAACTGTGGCGGGACTACCAGACCCGGTTCCAGCTGCCCGGTTAGAGGAAACAGGCTCGCATACTCCGGCCCGAGCTGCCCCATCGTAACCTTGCCCACATATCCCCCCTGCGCGGCCGTGACCGGATCCGAGGAGTATTGCCGGGCCGCATCCTGAAACGGAAGGCCATCGTCGGCAATCTGCTGATACGCCTCTTCCGCGCCCAAACGCGCCTGCTCGAACGCCAGTGTCTGCTGAAACCGACTCATTTCCCGGGTAATCTTCGCCTCAAAAAAGATGCGGTATAACTCATACTTCGGCTCGGTGACAAATTCATCCGTATGGGATTCGTAATAGGCCCGCATGTCCTCATCGGTCAGTTCCTCTCGATCGATAAGAGACCGCACATATCGGTCCTCCAGCTCGAATTCGTCCCAGTATCGCACTCGCGGGGCAACATCCTCTTCCGTGTATCCTCTACGCCGGGCCTCCACGCGCAGGAACAGTGATGCGGCCATACGATCGAACCGATCCCGGCGCTCTTGCGTGGTCATTCCGGCCAGATCGCCGACCCTGTTTCGAAATTCACCAAAGGTCACCGGCGGAAGTCCCCGCACCTCCAGAATGACCGATGCATCCCTCACATCCGGGTCGGCCAGGAGATCCGGCTCGTAAATCAGCCTGTCTCTTGCCACCAGCTGTTCGACAAGGATTTGTTCTTCCCGATGCCGACGTTCGGCATAAATCTTCCCGCGTATCTTCGCCTTTGTAATCGGCGTCAATTCCTCTTTCACCTCCGGCGTTCGGTCCATAAGCTGAAAGAACACGGCGCCTTTGGGCCGATCCAGGATATCCGTGTATTCTCCCGTGGCGCAGGAAAGAATCGCCGCCTCGATTTCCGGGGGCGTTCCCGGATCGCCTCGGGAGCGTGGCCCTTGCGCCTTGCCGCGAAGATGGGGTGGAGAGTCCGAATACTGCTGAGCGACTTCCTCGAAATCCTGCCCGGCTTCGAGTTTCTTCCTGGCCTCTTTCAGCCGTTCGATCGCTTTCTCACGGCCCCCGTTATTCTCATCAAAAGCCACAATTCCCCGAAAGGTGTATGTCTCTTTTTGGGTAAACTCCGATGGATTCTCCCGGTAGTATCGCTCCACATCCTCATCCGTCACAGAAATCTTCAGCTTGGTATCGATGTCAAGAACCAGCTGACCGAGTTTTTGGGCGACAATATCCTCCCGCCACTTCCGATAGTCCTCCGTCTCGTGGAGTTTTTCCGATCGAGCCATTTCGGCAACAACCCGTCGGTAGGCCATCTCCGGCAATGTGTCCCGAATCTCTTTTTCGATGGTCCCCTGAACTTTCTGAAGGAGCAGATAATCGAACTGGTTTCGTTCCACGAGGATTGCCAGCAGGTCACGCACTGTGAGGACCTCATCGCCATATCTCGCCAGTACAAGGTCCCCGTCGAAAGCGAGGCGGGTCCCGCTCCCGCAGTTCATCGCCATCAGTATGGCCGGAACAACAAACCAGAAATACCCGATTTGATAAATGCGCATTTTGTGCAGAATAGACATCATAGGAAAAATTCGCCTTATCTTAATCTCCAATTCATGCCCGGATTCCGGATTTCGCCGGAATGACGGTTATTCCCACGGGCAACCACGGGGGATTGCCCCTGCGAACGATGTTGCCTGTGAGCAGGCATTGCTTTCAAGAGACCCTTCCCCAGCTTGACGGACTGCGGGGACATGGTTAACGTTCCGGCAAAGCGGTTGTTTTTCGAGTTGTGATCGGAAAGGAATCCTGATGGCCCATGACATTCTGATTCTCGGTGCGGGACCGGCCGGATTGGCCGCCGGGATTTATGCCGGACGCGGGAATATGGACACAGTAATCTTCGAGCGAACGGCGGTCGGCGGGCAGATTTCCCTTACGAATGATGTCGAGAATTACCCCGGATTCCCCAATGGGGTGGGTGGACAGGAGCTGGCTGACCTGTTTCTCAAACAGGCCGAACAATTCGGGGCCGGGCTGGTCAACCAGGCCGTGAATGAAATCTCGAAATCCGACCATATCTTTCACGTATCGGGATCGAGAGGGCAATGGAAAGGGAAATCCCTTATTTTCGCCTGCGGGGCGGATCCCAGACGGCTGGAGATTCCAGGTGAAAAAGAATTCACCGGACGGGGTGTTTCGTATTGCGCCACCTGCGACGGCTTTTTCTTCCGAGGCAAACATGTAATGGTAGTCGGCGGCGGCGATGCGGCCCTGGAAGAAGGTCTCTTCCTGACCCGGTTCGCCGAGACTGTTACCATCGTCCACCGCCGGGAGCAGCTGCGCGCCTCGAAGATCCTTCAGAACCGCGCTTTCAAAAATGAAAAGATTTCTTTTCGTTGGGATACTGTTCTCATAGAAATCTGCGGCGAGACTACTGTAACATACGTCAAGGCCAAAAACGTTAAGACAGACCAGGTTGAAGAGATTCCCATTGACGGTGTGTTTGTCTTTGTCGGGCATATCCCCAATACCGGCCTGGTGAAAAACCTGGTGGAGATGGATGAACAGGGGCTGATCCGGGTGAATGAATCCATGCAGTCTTCCCTGCCGGGCCTGTTTGCCTGCGGCGACTGCCGTTCCGGAACGGTGCGCCAGATGGTTCAGGCCGCCGGGGATGGAGCGACTGCCGCCATTGGCGCGATAAAATATGTAGATAGTCTGTAGCAGGCGACCGATCGCGAAATCCCGATCGACTGGAGATGGCAATGAGACGTGTTCCGTTTCGTGGACGAAATCCTCTTCAGGTTGTCGAGAAGGAAGTCGAGACCCTGGGAGTCGCGGCGGAGGAGTTTTTTCGAAACGCGGGCGCGATGACCGCTCTGTTCTTTCAAGCGATTGCCATGGCTTTTTCTCCGCCTTTTCGATGGCGGATTATCGTAGAGCAGATGGTTCGGATCGGAGTGGAATCTCTCCCGATTGCCCTCCTCACCTCCGCATTCACCGGCGCGGTGTTTGTCATGCAGACCGGTGTGGAGTTGGCAAAATGGGGGGCCAAGGTCTATTCCAGCGGAATCAGCGCAATCGGTTTCGCGCGGGAGCTCGGTCCCGTTCTTACCTCGGTGGTCCTTGCCGGGCGGGTTGGAGCCGGGATTACCGCTGAAATCGGAACCATGAAAGTCACGGAACAAATCGATGCCCTGAAAACGCTTGCCACCAACCCTGTCTCCTACCTGGTAACGCCCCGGTTGATAGCGGCCGTCCTGATGCTTCCGGCGATCACCGTTCTTGCCGTCTTTATCGGGCTGACCGGCGGGCTGGTCGTCGGCATTTTCATCCTGAATATCCCCGTGACCCAATACATCTCCACCGTGTTTACCTGGCTGGAATACCCGCATTACATCACGGGGATCCTGAAAACCGTGGTATTCGGCGCAATTATCGCCGTCGTGGGATGCCATTACGGATTTGAGGCCGGGTGGGGTGCGGAAGGAGTCGGAGAAGCCACCACCCAGTCCGTGGTGACCTCTTCCATTCTGATTCTCATCGCAGACTTCTTTCTCAGCGCCTGGATACTCTATTTCATCCCTTGATTTTCATTCTTCACGGGCGGTTGGACCGGACCTTCTTCAATAATCCGGGCATACGCCTGTTCCAGTTTTTCGCCGATGATATCCAGGTGGTGGTTCTGCTCTACATATTGTCGTGCCTGCATTCCCAGTTTGGCGCGGAATTCCGGATTGTTGACCAATTGAACGATGGCCTCCGCAAATTGCGCCGGATTTTCCGCGATAATGACCTCTTCATTGTGACGGACACCCAGGCCCTCGCATCCCAGCACAGTGGTCACAACGGCCATTCCCGCCGCCATGGCCTCCAGGAGTTTATTTCGCACGCCGGCTCCTACACGCAGCGGGCAGACATAAACATCCTCCTGATACAGATGGTCGGCCATCCGCTTCACGTTCGCTTTCACAATCAGACCCATCTTATCGTTCAGGTTGCTGATTTCCGGGGTCGGGCGTGCGCCGATGATCTCCGTCTTAATCCCACCGAGGCGCATCCGGACACGGGGCCAGATTTCCTCTTTGTAATAGCGGATGGCATCAATGTTGGGAAAATAGAACAGGCTGCCGGTGATTATACAACGGGGCAGCGCCACATTGCCGCGAGTCCGAGGCAGAAACTCTTCCGTGTTGACTCCATTCTGAATAATCTCGATCGGCGCGGAGGGATGATCCTGCTGAAATCGCGCCAAGTCCACAACGGAACACAGCAGACCCAGATTCACATGTTCCAGAATCTTTGTTTCGTAACGGGGGATCGTAGCCAGGTCGTAGCCGTCTATGATCCGGTCCAGGAAACGGATCCGGTAAGGCGTACTGCGCTCCAGGTACAAGGCCATGGAGTCGGTGAAGTCGATCAGCTTGGGTACACCCGGCAGATCGATCGCGTACTGCCCCATGCGCATTCGGTCGAAATGGATCACGTCCACCGTATGATTCCGGACAAAATCTCGCAGCGCGATTCGCAATTGTGAGGACCGACACCACCCCACCCGCAGCGGTTCACCCCGGAATATGGAGAAAAAGGCCGAGATTGAACCGCCGGGCCGGAACGCTTTCGCATTTGCGCCCAATTTGGCGATCCGGACCGTGTCATCCATGGTCTGAACCGGCAACTGAAGCGCCAGGACATCCACCTGATGACGCTTCGCCAGGTAGCGCAAGAAATTAAAGGGACGTCGCCCATCCGTCTCCGTCGGTATGACGGGTGTCACAAAAAGGATTCTCATCTTGCCGTGGATTTCGCGTGAGATTCGTCTATCCTTAATTATTTAAGCGCAAGTCAAATCGAAATGGGAGAGAGACTGTGGGCGAACGGATTCTGGTTATTCAACGCGAGGCCCTCCCGGCAGGATTGCCCCGAAAGGGATTCTGGGCCTGCCCTGAAAAGGCGGCATTGGACTCAATGCAAACCTATCGGTTCCTGGACCGCACCCCCGCCGAGAAAGACCCTTCTTTCAAGCAGATTATTACATATATTGTGCTTCGTTGCGGCGATTCGATCTTCCGATATTGGCGGACAAAAAAAGCCGGGGAGTCACGCCTTCACCATCTCTATTCCATTGGTGTCGGGGGACATATCAATGAACGCGATGTCAACCTGTTCAGCTCTTCGGTGGATGAAGTTCTGAAGGAAGCCGCCATGCGCGAATTGCGGGAGGAAGTGGTTGTTCCCATGGGAAGTCGCCCGCATTTCGAGGGACTATTGAATGATGATGAAACGGAAGTCGGTCAGGTGCATCTCGGAATGGTTTTCTCCTGCGAGGTGGATCGAGTAAAAGTCGCCATTCGTGAAACCGGCGCTCTCGCCAGGGGAGAATGGATACAATCCCACAAACTTCCCGATGGTGTGGACTATGAAACCTGGTCGGAAATCCTGATTCGAGACTGGCTCCTGGCGGATCGGTCCGAAGACGGGTCTGAACCTGCCCCGCTTGGGCCGAAAATGGCCCAATAATTGCTTCTCCAAAATGTGAGCGTTACTGAAACAACCGGCAGGGCGTTTTGTACGCTGTGCAACCGATTATCGGTTGCCGAAATCTTCTATCTTGAAGGATGAGGTTCGTATCATGACATCCTATGCAAGAGATATGTGTTTTATTCTGGCATTTGTGTTTGTCGCCACGGCGGGCCTGGTTGGCCTGGGCATTGAACTGATCGGCGGGTAGCTGACACACCGCTCAAACATCGCTTTATGTTTTTACGGACTGGGTTCCTGCAAATGGCTCTGGAGCAGGCGCTTTCTTCCGCTTCGTACACCGGTCCGATTTGTCCACTGTATTCGCTGCAACCCTTACAGCGCACGGAAGCTGGGGACACTCGATGCCCCATATTCGCGCAAAAGGGCCTGCAAGCGCTTCTCCATTTCTATTCGAACTTCAAATGAAGCGGCGTTCTCAATCAGATTGACCATCTCGCGCGGATCATTCTTCAGGTCGTATAGCTCGTTCAAATCGAAAATCCCGTGGTACCACATATACTTGTATTCATCGGTGCGAACGCCCAGAACCGTCGGAGTCTGGGGAAATGATTCTTCCCAGAAATACTCGTAGAGAAACGCATCCCGCCATTCCGGCTGTTCGCCCCGCGCGAGCGGCAGAAAAGATTTCCCCTGGACCGTATTGGGAATGGAGAGTCCGGCCGCATCCAGAACGGTCGGCGCGACATCGAGATTCAACACCATCTGCTTGTTGCGCTGCCCCGCCGGAATCATCTCCGGGCAATGGGCAATCATCGGAACACGAATGGATTCCTCATACATGCACCGCTTGTCGATCAAGCCGTGCTCTCCGAAAAGAAATCCGTTGTCTCCCATGAATAGAATCAGCGTGGAGTCCAGCAAGCCCAGCTCCTCCAGTGTCTTCATCAATTCTCCGATACTGTCATCCACACTGAGCATGGTTCGGTTATAGCCGAGAACAAACTCCTCATAGGTGATCGTGTCGTGAAACATGTAGTCCACGCCGTGCCAGCTATGCCGTTGCCGACGGACCCAGCGTGGTTTCCCGGCGTAATTCTCTTCCGTATCCGCCATGGAAGCAGGACGCGGAATTGTCACATCCGCGTAAGCATTCTTGTGGCGTTCCGGCGGCTCGAACATCGCATGAACCGCCTTGTGGGAGAGATACAGGCAGAACGGCGCATTGCGTTCTTTGCGCAGCCATTCCACTGCATACTCGGTCAGCAGATCGGAAATATGTCCCCGGAGGTCCACCGATTTGCCGTTGATATTGAATGTCGGATTGAGATACACCCCCTGGCCGCGAAAACTGATCCAATGGTTGAACCCCGGACGCGGGCTGTCGGCGCTGCCGCCCATGTGCCATTTCCCGATGAAGGCCGTGTCGTATCCGGCCTTTTGCAGTTCAATAGGGAAAGTAGGCGTATTTTCGGGCAACAGTGTGGAATTGTTCGACACGCCGTGAACATGCGCGTATTGCCCGCTGAGACATGTCGCCCGGCTTGGCGAACAGAGCGCCGTAGTCACAAAGGCGTTCTCGAACAGCGCCCCGTTTTGCGCCAATCGGTCCAGATGCGGCGTTTGCAGAAACGGATGTCCCATGCAACTCATGGAGTCGTAGCGCATATCGTCGATGAGAATGAAAATGATGTTGCGTCTACTCTGTGAAGCGGCCGGCGTCTGGGACAGAGAACCGATGAACGGAAAGGACGCTCCCGCCGCACCGGCCAGACTCAGGAAATTGCGTCGGTTCAAGCCCGCATTGCTTAGAGATTGTTTTGCAGTTCCCATCGTTTCTCCGCCCGTCCTATCTCCTGGGGTGTGGCCCCCAGGGTTTTGAGGATTTCACGGGCCATCAGCCGATATCCTTTGGGATTCATGTGAACCCCATCCGTGGTGAGGACATTTTCTGTGGTTCGTTTCTGTCGGTATTGTTTGAGGAACGCATCGAAAAGATCGCAAAGAAGCAGTTTCTTTTCTTTGGCCAGGTCGCGAAGAAAAGCATTATATTCCGCCAGTTTGATGTTCTCCGCCCCGTCGGGATTCTCGAAAATCGGAGTCGCCGTGAGAAGCAGAATCTCGATCCCGGCCGCCCGGCAGCGCTCGACTATCTCCGTCATGTTCTTTTGATAGTCTTCCAGCGGAATACCCTGCGGCGGCGTGTGATTGAAATGCCACACATCGTTCACGCCACATGAGATGCTCACCCAATCCGGCTTCTTGTCGATTACATCGGTTTGCAGTCGGGCCAACATGTCATTCGACTTATGTCCGCTGATGCCCGCGTTCAGAGATTCCACTTCGTACCCGTTCACCTCGCAGAACAGCCGGAACAGAGTGATATATCCTTCTGCAGTCGTTCCCGCCTCGGTGATACTGTCGCCCAGAAAAACAATCCGATCCCCGTCTCGAAGGATGAAGGATTTCGGCGGATCGGCAGCGCTCCCATCGGGACTACCGATTGGAATCGCCGTACATCCGAGTACGAGATGAAGAAGGATTCTCTTCGATGTCATTTCTCTGTCCTTTCACACAAATGTTTGGGCAACCACGGGGGGCTGCCCAAACGAATCCTATCGCCGGTAGGGGCAGACCCCCGTGCCTGCCCGATTGCGTTCGCGCCTGCCCGATTATGATCTACTTCTCCTTCAATGACAGAATCCACGGCACAATCACGTCCGTCTCCGCTTCTGTGAGAGCGAAACTCCCCATGGCTCCTATCGGATTTTCGCGTATCCCTAACTGTTTCGCATTGTCCGTCGATGGATTCAGCAGCCAGACACGCAGGGTTTCACGGCTCCGTTTCGCCGCGTCTTCCAACGGTCCCCCCACACCACCACCTGCCGCTCCCCGGTCGCCGACAGAATGACAGGCCAGGCAGGTCTTCGCCGTCAGAATGCTCTCCACTCCTTCCATCGACACATTCTCCGAAACCGGTTGGCGGAATCCGTAGATACTTGAGAGAGCCTCCAGGAGCGCATTCACCTGTCCCGGAGTCAGGTGGACTCCCGCCATGTCACCCGTCGGATTCTCCCGGATATTGAACTGCTTCGCATTCTGCTCGGTCGGTTCCAGCAGGAATTCCCGCAACTCGTCCTCTGTGCGGCTCGCTACGGCTTCCAACCCTCCGCCGGGATTCGGCTGCCCCTCGCCGTTCATCGAATGACAGACCAGGCACCCCATCATCGACACACGCTGTTCCGTCGGCATGGATCCCAAGTCCAGGAAAACCTGTGCCTGCCTGTGCGCCGAGAATGTCACGAGGGACAGCAATGGAAATACGCCCGCAAGGATGAAAAGCGGTGTCGAAAACGGTCGAAGACAATCTTTCAATTTCCGAAACACAACTACACAAATCCCCGCTCCACCGACCAATACCATGAACCAGACCAATTTATCGAACCAGCCGGGAAACGGTACATAATGCGGGGTCGGGTGGAGAAGAAGGATAATCCAGGAGAGAGCCAGAAAAATCGCGCCTGCGCGAAGCGAGGCAAAACGGTCCTCCAGCGAAAGCGCCCCCACCGCAAGGCCGCTGCCGACAATCAGTCCCAACGATCCGATCGCAAACATCTCGGCGGCGTCCCCTGCCATCAGCCTGGCCCAGTAAATCGTCTCGTTCTGTCGAACATGGAGCAGTACAAACCAGCAGCAGGCCAGCGTCAACGGCCCCATGATCGAAGCGATCAGCGCGCCGATCTCTTTCCAGAGAGGCTTTTTCGCAAGTCCGCCCGCAAGAATAACCAGCCCGCCCAAAGCAAACAAAACCAGCCCGGTCTCTATAAGCCAAATCATAAGGATATTCCTCCTGGAGATTTCCGGCGGGTCACAAGCCCGCCTCCGTGGTCAGGGTAGTTTCGGTTCTTTCACAACCGGATATTCGCCGGAAAGCGCTTTCATAAACTCCACAAGTTGATCGATCTCATCCGGTGTCAATTTCGGCATGGCACGGAAAATCGGAAACAGGTTGGGATTATCCCGCCCGCCGGCGGCCATGAACCGAACCGCCTCGTCCAGGTTTTTGACACTGCCGTCGTGGAAATACGGCGCAGTGTTGGCGATTTCCCGAAGCGCCGGGGCACGAAATGCTCCCTTGTCCGACTCAAGACCGGTCACCTTCATCCGTCCCAAATCCGGCTCTTTCTTGTCCATGCCCACACCGGCATTGTAAAAACTCGCCCCGGTAAACAGCGGAGGCGTATGGCAGGTGATGCACAGCGCTTTCCCCTTGAACAGTTCGTATCCGGCTTTCGCCTTCGGGCTGAGCGCATTACTGTCACCATTTACGAATTTGTCATAAGGAGAGTTCCCGGACAGGATGGTTCGCTCGAACGCCGCAATGGCCTTTGTAATGGTGTCTTTGCTCGCGGGCGCTCCGAAAACCTGCTGAAATCGCTTCTGATACTCCGGAATGGTATTCAGATCGGCAGCGACATCGGCCATCTTCGCTCCCATTTCAATGGGATTCTCCACCGGGCCGCCTGCCTGGTGCTCCAGATCGGGTTCACGCCCGTCCCAGAACATCGTGCTCATGTACGCGGTGTTGATTACAGTCGGCGCATTCCGGTTTCCTTTTTTGCCGTCGATCCCTTCGGAAACCGGCTTTGGTTCGGCATAAGCGTAGTCCGGGATATGACAAGTTGCGCAGGAAATGTCCTTTTTCTTGCTGAGGCGCTTGTCGAAATAAAGCATCCTGCCCAGTTCGACCTTCTCAACCGTCATCGGATTGTCCGCGGGAATCGGCGCCGGACGAAGCCCCAGCGGAACCTGAATCTCGTAGGGAGTCTGAGCCGACACCGTTGAAGTACCGATACAGATAGCGAACAACGCTCCTGCCGCAAGGACAACAACCATTGTCAACGGAGAAACGCTGAATTTCCGATCCATTTTGTTGCACCTCCACGGGAGATTCAAAAAGATGACCGATTCTATCGAATTCTCCCGGGAAAGTCACTATCCGTCGTCTGCCGAAATCGCCGGATTCATCGTCCCCCATAAACACCATGGATACCCTTCTGCCTCCTATTCTGATTCAATAATGTTCTGTAATCGGATTGTTCTACAGAAACTCCAGGCCGTCGCATTTCGAAAAGTTCCCTCTTCTCCCTCTCCCTTTGAGATAGGATTGGGGTGAGGGTTCTTGCAGCACAACAGAGTTTTCTCATGTCAGGAGATCCTGCCATTTCTCATTTCACGGAACGAGCGGGCGATCCCCATACCGATGTGGTCCTTCGCGTTACCTGGATCGGCCTGGCGATCAACACGGTCCTGTTCGCATTCAAATTATTCGCGGGGATCATCGGCCGCAGCCAGGTGGTGGTGGCGGACGCCATTCACAGTCTATCGGACAGCAGCACAGATGTGGCGATTGTGATCGGCGTTCGCTATTGGTCACAGCCTCCCGATGAGAATCATCCGCACGGTCATCGGCGAATCGAGACCGTCATCACGGCGTTCATTGCGCTCGCGTTGGGCGCTGTCGGAGTTGGATTGATCTATAACGGCTTGGTAACCCTGCATGAGCGGCACGAAGAACCTCCCGGCTGGATCGCGTTCATCGCGGCAGTCATCTCAATTGTTACAAAGGAAATCCTGTATCGCTGGACCATCTCGGTGGGGCGTCGCATCCGATCCCAGGCGATGATCGCGAACGCCTGGCATCATCGTTCGGATGCCTTCAGCTCCATTCCTGCCGCCCTGGCTGTGGCCGGCGCGGCCATCCATCCCTCCTGGTCCTTTCTGGATCATGTAGGCGCCGTGGTGGTCTCGCTGTTTATTCTTCAGGCCGCCTGGAAATTAGGCTGGCCTGCATTGCAGCAGCTGATCGATTCGGGAGCCTCCCGGGTGGATTGCGAACAAATTCGCGCCATCGCTCTCGCCACAGAAAACGTTATTGCCGTCCACGCTATTCGGACTCGCCATATCGGTTCCGGCCTTCAGGTTGATCTTCACGTCCTCGTGGATGGCGCGATGACTGTCCGCGAAGGACATAATATCTCCCGCGAGGTGAAACGTCGCCTGCTGGAAATGGGACCGGATATCGCGGATGTTGTGGTTCACCTGGAACCTTACGAGGAATCCCAGAAAGATCGCCGGTGATTCTTGCCTTAACACGGATGCGGCAAGGCGCTATGTTTCTCACAAGGCAATGTTGTTCAGTCAGGGAGGGCGAGGCTCCTGCCGAGCCGCGAATGACAGGAAAATCGGCTTGGCAGGAGCCTTGCTTTGCCGAACTGCATGACATGGCCTGAACGGGATGTCGTGCCTAGCACAGCCCGAAAAATCACCCTATGGAAAGAGGTTGTCTTATGTCCGTTATCGGTATCATTCCGTCCCGCTATGGTTCCACCCGTCTTCCCGGCAAGCCCCTGGCCCTGATTGCAGGTAAAAGCCTGGTCCGGCGTGTCTATGAACAGGCCCGGAAATGCAAAACACTGGACATGGTTTGCGTGGCCACTGATGACCAGCGAATCGTGGATGAGGTAAAACGGATCGGGGGCCACGCGGTCATGACCTCGCCCAACCACCCCTCCGGAACCGATCGGATCGCCGAGACTGTCACTATTCTCGAAAAAGACGGTATTACTCCCCCGGAAATTGTGGTGAATATCCAGGGTGATATGCCCTTTGTCGATCCCCGTATGATCGATGAACTGGTCGAACCCATGCTGGCGGATCCTTCCATCCCGATGGGAACCTCGGTGTACCGCATCATGTGCGAGGAGGACTATCACAACCCCGCCGTCGTAAAAACCGTAATGGATCTCAATGGGTTCGCCATGTACTTCTCACGGTCCTTAATTCCTTATCCGCGCATGAAAACCGGCATCCCGGTTTATGACCACCTGGGTATCTACGTTTACCGGCGAGACTTTCTTTTCACACTTGCCCAATTGAGTCCCACACCATTAGAGAAAGAAGAATCGCTCGAACAGCTTCGTGTTCTGGAACACGGGTACAAGATCCGGGTAGTGAAAACAGCCTGTGCGGATGCCACTTTCCTTGGTTTCGCTATCGACACTCCCGAGGACATCAAACGCGCGGAGGAGATGCTGCAAGAACGCGGGATCAAGGACCCGGAATAGAAACCGGCGGGGCTGACCGCCAGACGTGGGTATAGCCCTCTCTCACCGCAACCCTCTTCCGGCGGGAGAGAGAGAAAAGATTTCGTCGAATGCAGGGGCAATTCACGAATTGCCCCTGCATTCATTCCGGTAAAGGCCGGAATCCAGGCTATTGTGTCGTCGTGCGGCAAAATCCCAACGTCACTTGTACGATTCCCAGTCGGAAACCGCCGATGGTTCCTGGTAGGGGCCTGTCTCGATGGGAGCATTCGGCAGCGCGGCGAATGAGGAATACTTGCCCATATTGGCGACGCGGGCAAATCCCTTCGATTCCAGAAAACTCGCGGCGCTTGCAGAGCGTGACCCGAATGCACAGTAGACAATAATCAACTTGTCTGCCGGCAGCTCATTCCATCGTTCCTGAAGCACGCCGCCGAACCACGGCATGAGAATGCTTCCCGCGACATGCCCGCTTTCGTACTCGGCAGGTTCACGCACATCCAGAAAGATGGCATCCGGCGAGTTGACATACGCCAGCGCCTCCTGGGCTGTGATCGACTGGACGACGGATACTACAGCGTTCGACAAGAGATACGATAAACAGGTGAGTATAAACTTCCGAACCATGGTTCGGCCCTTTCCATTCCATTCGAATGGCGGGTCTCCCCGCGCTCTTAAAAAATATAACATATCGTGTGAAATCCCTGGAGTGCGGGAGCGCAGCTCCCGCCTATCCGTCTCTTGGAAATACCGTCCCCGATGGAGTACATTCCAGATCCTATATCTTCACATCGGAGGGATCGAACCATGAACCGTCGATCGTTTCTTACAAGCGCCGCTGTTGGAGTCCCCTCTGTGATGACTGTTACTGCCTCATCTGCGCAAAATGTTACTGCTGAAGTCCGCAAGTCTTCTGAAATAGCCGCCGACCTGGTTGTGGTCGGCGGAGGCTTGGGCGGCTGCGCGGCAGCGCTGGCTGGTTTACGGAACAACCTCCGTGTGGTTCTCACCGAGGAGACCGATTGGCTCGGCGGACAGATGACCCAACAGGCTGTCCCGCCGGATGAACATCCGTGGATCGAATCATTTGGGGCGACACGTCTGTATCGGGAATTGCGCACACGAATTCGCGAGTATTACCGACGTAATTATCCGCTCACTCCCGCTGCCCGAAGCGCGCCGTTTCTTAATCCGGGAAATGGCGGGGTGTCGAAACTGTGCCATGAGCCGCGTGTCTGTCTCGCCGTGCTGGATGAACTCCTCGCCCCCTATCTGAGCGGACAGCGGCTGATATTGCTCATGCAGCACAAGGCCGTTGCCGCCGAAACAGACCGGGACACGGTATCCTCTGTTACCGTGGAAAGCCACGTGACCGGCAACCGGGCGGCGCTGCGTGCGCCGTATTTTATCGATGCGACCGAGCTGGGCGATCTGCTTCCGCTCACGAAAACCGAGTATGTCACCGGCTTTGAATCGAAAAAAGAAACCGGCGAACTTCATGCGCCCGACACTGCTCAGCCGCGGAATATCCAATCCTGCACCTGGTGTTTTGCGATGGACTACCTCGAAGGTGAGAACCATGTGATCGACAAACCCGAAATGTACGATTTCTGGCGCGATTTCGTTCCGGCGCTTACCCCGCCCTGGCCCGGAAAACAACTCAGCTGGACTTACACGCATCCTGTCACTTTGGAGCCATATACACGTTATTGTGATCCCGTTCTGGAAAGCGCGGGAACGCAGCGGGGATTGTGGCATTATCGGCGGATTGCGCACCGCGAGAATTTCGCACCCGGTACCTATCTCAGCGACATCACCCTCGTGAACTGGCCTCTCAACGACTATGTTTGCGGCAATCTGTTCGATGTTCCCGCCAAACAGATCGAGAAAAGTTTCCGGGAAGCGAAACAACTGAGCCTGTCGCTGTTTTATTGGATGCAGACCGAAGCGCCGCGACAGGATGGGGGAACCGGCTGGCCGGGACTTCGTCTTCGCGGCGATCTTACCGGAACCGAGGATGGCCTTGCGAAATACCCATACATTCGAGAATCCCGTCGAATCAAGGCCGAGTTTACCGTCCTGGAACAGCACGTCGGAACCGACATGCGTATGCAGCTGACCGGAAAGAGCAAAGAAGAGGTAACCGCCGAGGCATTCCCCGATTCGGTCGGAGTCGGCAGTTACCGGATCGACCTGCACCCCAGCGCCGGCGGCGACAATTATATCGACATCAGTTCCCTGCCTTTTCAGATTCCGCTCGGCGCTCTTATTCCGCAACGGGCTGAGAATCTCCTCGCAGGCTGCAAGAACCTGGGGGTAACCCATATCACAAACGGTTGTTATCGCTTGCACCCGGTGGAATGGAACATCGGTGAATCCGCCGGTGCGCTGGCGGCCTTCTGCCTGGAAAAAAAGGAAAAGCCTCGCGCTGTAAGAAATACTCCAAAATTGCTGGAGGAGTTCCAGAAAGCCATTCAAAGTCAGGGTATCGAGATTCAATGGCCAAAGGTGACGCCCAGATGATTGGGGATTGCGGATTGTGAACGGTGGGGCAGGCCTCTGCGCCTGCCTGGTCACGCATCCTGTGGGATCTTGTCCCCTCTCCCTCCGGGAGAGGGTCAGGGTGAGGGGCTTCCGGGTAGCTGATAACTGTTCCATTTGTGCTATCGCCGCGCCCTGTCCTCTCCGTCCATTCTTCTTCTCTTCAATCCGCAATCCACAACCCGCAATTCCATGATCCACTGTTGACAAAGGCCCCCGCGCTCTCGACAATCCTCGAACCGAGTCGCCCCATTCTGATGAAAAGAGAGCTTGGCCTATGAACTTCGGACCGCTGGACTGGATTATTGTGATTATTTATCTCATCGCCACGGTGGCCGCGGGGCTGTGGATGCGGCGTTACCTGGGGAATGTCGGGGATTACATTGTTGCGGGGCGGGCGATGGATACCTACCTGGGTGTCGCCTCTCTTGCGGCAACGGAACTCGGCATTGTGACGGTGATGTATACCGCCGAACTGGGATACAAGAACGGATTTGCCGGAATGGTTCCGGGGATTCTGTTCTGTCTGGCGGCGTTTTTTCTGGGAATCACCGGATTTATTATCGAACCTTTGCGGGAAGCGGGTGTGATGACCATCCCGGAGTTGTTCCAGACCCGATACAGCCTGAAAGTGCGCTGGCTCTCCGGGGTATTTATTGCGCTCGGCGGCATTCTCAACATGGGGATCTTCTTGAAACTCGGCGGACAGTTTCTTGTGTATTGCGTGGGGATGCCGGAGAATTATCTTGAAATTGTTATGATTTCGCTTCTGGCATTAACCCTGGTCTACACGGTCGCGGGAGGCATGTTGTCCGTATTGATTACGGATTATCTGCAATTCATTCTTCTGGGTCTCGGAATTGTGATCACCTCCGTGTTCGTGCTTCATGCGAACGGCTGGACCGCGTTAGCCGACGCGGTGAGGAAGTACCATGGTGATGCCGGATTCACTCCGCTTCTGGGCGAGGGGCAAGGCGGTGGATGGCTGTTCTGGCAGGCCTTGACCGCATTCGGCGCGATCAGCACCTGGCAAACCAACATTGCGCGCGTTCTGGCCGCCAAAGATGCCAAGACGGGAAGGAAGATCTATACCACGGTGGCATTCTATTACGTGGGCCGATTCGGTCTGCCGGGCTTGTGGGCCATCGGCGCCCTGGCTGTCCTCGGTGACAAGTATTTGCAGCCGGGGATGGATTCGCTCGCGGCAATGCCGATCTACATCGGAACGATTTTACCGACGGGGATTCTGGGGCTGGTTGTTGCCGGAATGCTGGCCGCGGAAATGTCCACCGATAGCGCCTATCTGCTGACTTGGGCCTCCGTAATCTATAACGACATCACTCGCCCGATGATTAAACGACCGCTTCGGCCCACCACGGAAATCTGGATCACCCGTTCCCTTGTGATTGCCATCGGCGCGTTCCTGGTCTTCTTCGGGCTGCTGTATCCGCTCAAAGGAGCCGCTTGGGATTACCTGGCAATTACCGGAAATATCTACCTGGCCAGTATTCTCACGCTGCTGGTATCTGCATTATATTTCCCGAAAGCGAGTACCGGCGGCGCGTTTACAGCCCTTGTGTGCGGCGCAGCCGGACCGATTACCTTCCTGGCGCTTGGCCTGATCTTCAAAGATTTCACTTTACCCCCGTGGGTTCCCGGGATCGGCGCGTTTGCGCTGGCTGCATTGGGAATGATCGTCGGTTCTATCCTCTGGCCGAATCGAACCGTCGCGAAAGGAGAGGCCGCCTGATGATACTCGAATGGTTCTGGAGAATTATCCTGTATGCTTCCATTGCCTGGTACGCCCTTCTGGTCTTCTATGTCGGTTTCCGGGGACTGCAGGATATCCGTGAAATGGTACAGATCCTCCAAGAGCGTAAAGAACAGGAATAGGCCGCGGCATTGTTCACCCGCGCCCGACTGCTATATTGAAAAAAGCAATCCCGGCGTCTCTGGAATAACTCATGGTTCTCTATCGGATGCACTCTTGGCCCGCCGAGAGTGCATCATTCGTACTACTTGACCGTGTTTCAAAACCATTCAGAAGGAGCAATTATGCGCACGTTTCGTATTCTCTGCTGTCCGATAATCATGTTTGTTTTTGCAGCGAATTCTCTTTGTGCGGAAGAATCTCCGGAAGTCCTTTTCGAGGCGTCGAATATCGAGTCGGACCAGGCCCTGATTCTCGAAAATCGCCAGGAGTGTGCCGTCGAAGAACGACAGGGCATTCCTCTCCTCGTCGTGCAATCCCCCATGGACCCCTATCGGGACCAGGCGATGGTATTCCGCTTTGCTCAGACAGAGAAGGATATCCCGGAGAGTTTCGTTCTGGAGATCGAATTCTACGATGAAGGGGCCGGGATCATCTCTCCGCAACTTTCTGCCCGGGCAGCCTCTCGTCACCGGAGCCTCGATGGCGGCCGGCAATGCTCCTATACGCGCCTGAATACGCATAGAACGCGGAGCGCTTTCTTTGAGTACGCAAGCAGAAGGGGGAACAGGCCGGATGAGAATCCCATTCATCTGTCTATCGCAAGTTTGCAGTTCCTGAAATCCATCAAGATGCACCGATCCTTTTCAGAGGAAGAATGGACCGCTGCAAGAAACTCCATTCCGACGGATGTCAAACCGATGGTCGTCCTGGAACGCCCGATGGATATTGTCTGCGGCGCCGGGGTTGCTACTCGAGGTGGGGCAAAGGAGATACTGGCATCTCTTGAATCGGCGCGCGAATTGATCCCGCTGGCGAAAGCGCTCGGATTCAATGCCATCGAGTCTTATGTCCGCTGGAATATCGTGGAGCCGGACAAAGAAGGCCAATTCGACTGGTCCGCCTACGATGCCGTGATTGACCTTCTGAAAGAATATGACATGAAGTGGTTTCCGCTTCTCATTGTCGGCTCAGCCTACGCGCTGCCGGACTGGTTTGCGAACAGCAAGGAAAACATCGGTTTTGTGTGCCTGGAACACGGTATCTCCAATCCCATCCAGAGTATCTGGAGTCCGTATCATCAACGCCACGTGACCCGTTTTCTCAAAGCATTCGGTGAGCATTACGAACCGATGAACATCCTTCAGGGCGTCCGGCTCGGTCCCAGCGGGAATTTCGGCGAATCGCAATACCCGGCAGGCGGAAATTGGGGATACCACGGGGAGAATATGCACATTCATATCGGGTACTGGTGTGGCGATGAATACGCGATCAAACATTTCCGCGATACCATGAAAACAAAATACGAAACCATCGACCGGCTCAATGAAGCCTGGAATGAAAAGTTCGCCTCCTTTGAGGAAATCGAGCTGTTGCTGCCGGTGTTTTACACCAACCGGCGCCGACGTATCGACATGACCCATTGGTATACACAGGCCATGACAGACTGGTGTGAATGGTGGGCTATAGAGGCCAGGAAAGCGATGCCGAACACCATGATTTACCAGTCCTCCGGCGGCTGGGGATTCCTGGAGGCCGGAACGGATTTCGCCGAACAGACGAAAAGCATGGCGAAAGTTCATGGCGGCATCCGTCTCACCAATGAGACGGACAGTCTCCATCAAAATATCTACGTAACCCGGCTTGCAGCGACCGCCGCTCGGCATTACGGCGTTCGCCTGGGTTACGAACCGGCCAGTTCCCACACCGCACGCGGAACCGGCGGAAGGATTTTCAACACCGCCTCCACCAACGGCGACCACTTTTTCACTTATGGAGGCAACATTCTCGGACAGCAGTCCTCCATCGAGAACTGGCTGCGGAATTTCCACATCCTCGACACACGGCAACCCCCCATTGTCGATGTGGCGATCTACTATCCCGAAACCATGAATCAGCTGGATGATGGCGCATTTCGCTATCTGTACGGCTGGGGATTTTATCCGAGGGCACGTGAGGTCCGGGAACATGTGGAGGTCGATTATCTGAACGAAACCCTGATCCGCGATGGATTCCTGGACCGATACAAGGCGCTGGTGTGCGCCTGGGGCGAGTTTATTGAAGCCGATGTGCAGAATCGGATCGACCAATGGGTGCGCGGGGGGGGAACCCTGATTTATCCCAGCTTCCCAAGAGGCCCTCAGCTGACCGTGGAAGGGGATTCGAGCGTGTTCCACAAGTGGAGTCGCGGTGATTGCGGCAAGGGCGCATTTTACCGATTCCAGGGTGACATGGAACCGCCCGACCTCTACGGAGAATATGTCGAGAAGATATTGCTGGGAATGGATAACCTCCATCCGTTCACGAAACAGGCCTTGCAAATCAAGCATCCGCGACGAGTATATTTCAGCATCCAGGAGGACGGGCATGTCCTGGCGATCAACTATGACGATCAACCGGCGCGGGTCGAACTGGACGGTGTGTTCTCCGAAGAGATTGCGCCGTATAGGATCGCAAGGCTTCCGCTTCGGAAATAGAATGCCGTTGTTGATCGGCGGAGAGAAAAGGGATATACTCTCTTGGTTTATTCCTTCGATTTCATCGGGGCGTAGCGCAGTCTGGTAGCGCATCTGGTTTGGGACCAGGGGGTCGTTGGTTCGAATCCAATCGCCCCGATTTTTTATGCTTATCAGAATGTGTCTGTTGACAAACCGGTACATGCCGAAAAGAATTGTCGAAAGACCGGCAAGGCAGGAGAGACAAGTTATGCACAAAGGGACACGGTTGCGGATGATCGGCATCTTAGGGTTAGTAGTGACAATGCCCGTTCCGACACCGGCGCAGAATGTATCCGGTTCGGTCGGCGACCCGGAACATCCTGCGGTGTTCACCGTGCCGCTCGATCTCCCCGCCGGGGCGAAACCACTGGAAATGGTCCTCATCCATGCCGGAACTTTTCTGATGGGGAGTCCTTCGGATGCAAAAGATCGGGATCCGGATGAAATCCAACACCAAGTCACCATAACTAAGGATTTTTATATCGGCAAATATGAACTCACTCAGGCCCAATGGCAGGCGCTGATGCACAGCAACCCGTCCAAATTTGGCCCGAAACCGAACAACCCTGTTGAAATGGTCTCCTGGTATGATTTTGCCCGTTTCTGCAATGAACTGAGCCGGGTACAGCAACTGACACCCGTTTATGATGAATCCACCTGGACCGCCAACCGCAGCGCGAACGGCTATCGGTTACCGACAGAGGCGGAATGGGAATACGCCTGTCGCGCGGGAACGACAACCCGTTTCTATTGGGGGGATGATCTCGACGGAACCCAGATCGTCAACTACGCCTGGTGCTGGGACAACAGCCATGACGGTACAAAAGAAGTCGGACTCAAGGCGCCGAATGCCTGGGGGCTATACGACATAAGCGGGAATGTGTGGGAATGGTGCTACGACTGGGATACCCCGTACCCGTCAAAAGCTGTCACCGATCCCGTCGGAGAGCAGCCGGGTGATTTCAGAATTCTTCGCGGAGGCGCCTGGATCAACGCGCCCCGCGATTGCCGGTCCGCCAACCGCATCCGAATGCTTCCGCATTCACAGGTCGGCCACCGCGGAATGCGGCTCGCACGGACACGGTAGGGCAAGGTACGGTGGAGAGTTGACAACCCCAACAAATCAACCTCTTCACAACCCCTAATTCTCTGCCAGCTGCCCTCTCAACCATCCCGGGCGGTCTGTCGTAATTCCATCCACACCCAGTTCCTTCAAACGCCGGGCCTCATCGGGGTCGTTCACGGTCCAGACATACAGGCGTAACCCCGCCTCGTGTACCGCATCCACAAACTCCCGCGTCACACCGGAATGCTGCACATCCAGCCCGTCCAGGCCTTTCTCCCGCGCTGTCTGAATCAATTCCTTGCCATGCGGAATCAAAACCCCCGTGTCTTTCTCTTTCTCCGTGGCCTTGAGCCAGTAAGCCGGGAGATTCGGCATCAACTCTTTCGATTTCGCCACGGTGTCCAAATCAAAACCGATGATGACGATCTGTTGCTTCTTGCCGCTCTTTTCGATGGTGGTTTTGAGATGGGGCAGAATTTCCGGCCCGCATTTGATCTCGATATACAGTTTTCTTCCCTTCGGAATTGTCGAAAGGATTTCCTCCAGGAATGGGATTTTCTCCCCGGTGAACTTCGGGTCTTTCCACCCACCCGCATCCAGCTGCCGAAGAACATCCGAGGATGTTTCCGCGATTTTGTGAACCTGGCCCGTAATTCGCTCTGTATTATTATCGTGCATCAGGACAATCCGGTTGTCCTGAGTCAGATGAATATCAATCTCAGCAGAGTCCGCCCCCTGTTTCCATGCAGTCAGGACGGAAACAACCCTATTCTCCGGCGCATCGTATGATGCCCCCCGATGTCCGATGATTTCCACGGAATGCCCGTACATGCAGATTCCTCCCAGGGATAGATGGGTGATGATCAGAATGAACCATTTTGGCACGGATCCGTACCTCCATTGAGTTTCCCGCCTGCTGTGGCAAGGAGATTTTCCTGTTTAGCATACCGAATTTTCACTCTCGACAAACGCCTGTCGCTCCCCGATAATGCAGGACAGACTTGAGCCTGTCCGCGGACCGGCTCACCACAACCTGCTTGCGTTGAAAGGAACGTTTCCCCATGGTCGATACGCTGGAACGTCTTTCGGATCATCTCTATCGGTTTCATGACACGTGCGATGTCTATGTGATCGTTTTCGAGAACCGGGCCTTGTGCATCGACTTCGGAGCGGGCGATGTGCTTAAGGAACTGGGAGCATTGGGCGTCTCCCACCTGGACTGGGTTCTGCACACGCACCATCATCGCGACCAATGCCAGGGCGATCATCTGGCCCGCAAACATGGCGCGCGTCTGGCCGTCCCGCGTTATGAACGCTTCCTGTTCGATGAAGCCGAAAATTTCTGGCGGAATAGACGCCTCTATGATGTCTATAATGTCCGCAACACCTATTTCACACTGACGCAGAATATCCCGGTCGACGCGGACTTGGCGGATTACGAGAAATTCTCCTGGAACGGGATCGAATTCACCATCCTGCCCACGCCGGGACATACGTACGGCTCAATTAGCCTTATCGCGCAGATCGACGGCAAACGGGTCGCGTTCACCGGGGACCTGATCGCCTCTCCCGGAAAAGTCCAAACCCTGTACGATCTTCAATTCAATTACGGGGGATTCGATGGAGTGAACCACGCTATTCTCTCCCTCAGCAATCTTCAGAAAGAAAACTGTGAGATACTGTGCCCCTCCCACGGTGTCATCATTCGCGACGTCGATGCCGCAATTGACTGGACCGTCCGCAAGCTGAGCGAGTTCTATGAATTCAACACGGGGGCGGCTCCGGCCACTCGGAATCAATATGTGGAGGTCCTGCCTGGGATTTATGGCTCATACTCGACCTGCAGCTCGCATTACGCGATCATATCCAAATCCGGGAAAGCGCTGTTTGTGGATTACGGTTCCGCCGGGTGGGAGTTTCTACAGCCGCACATTCTGCATGACGGCGAGGGACAGCGATTCATCCGGCATACGGTCGATGATCTGCGCGACCGGTATGGGATGACATCCATTGATGTTGTCATCCCCAGCCATTATCACGACGATCATATCTGCGGATTCCCATACCTTCAGCGCCATGAAAATACACAGATTTGGTGCTACGAGAACATGGTCGAGGTCCTGGAGCGACCCTATGGGCTGAATATCGGGTGCCTGATTCATGACCCCCTGCACGTAGATCGCTCCATCGCCGATGGCGAGCATGTAAAATGGGAGGAATTCGATCTGACTGTTTACTATGCCCCCGGACATGCCGACTACCACATGGTCATGCTGGTAGAGCATTGCGGAAAACGTGTGGCCTTTACCGGAGACAACATGTTCCCGGACGAAAAATTCGGGCTTCAGCATTCCCTCATTTACCGGAACCATGTCCATAAGGACAGTCATTTGTTCATGGCTCGACGTCTTCTCGATTTCCAGCCGGAGATCATCTGCCCGGGACATCGATCGCACTTCGATGTGTCTCCGGAACAGCTGAAAGGTTTCGTGGATCGGACCGCCGAGCTCCGACGTCATTTTATTTCATTGGTCCATGATCCTGTTACCGATCACGGAGTCGATATCGATTGGGTTTCCCTGTATCCGTTCCAGCCGCAGGCACAACCGGGGGAATCGTTCGAATTGACCTGCCGGGTGACCAATTACACGGATGAGAAATACGAGGTGGAAGCGAGACCGATTCTCCCCGCCGGGTGGCGCGTGTCATCAAAAGTCATGCAATTCGTGGTTCCCGCTCAGAAAAAGGGGGAAGCCTCAACCACGGTCTCCATTCCCAAGAAGAAGAACGGTCTTCCGAAAGTAGCGATAACAGCGGATATCACCATCAACGGGCATCACTTGGGCCAGTTGGCACATTGCGTGGTCAATCTCAAAGGATCGGGACAGGCGCTGTAGAACAGGGGCGACGGTCACCCGTGCCGCCAGACTCCGAGTTCTTCGTCGTATCGCCAATCCGATGAATCGGGATTCTGACGGCGCTTCTGCCAACCCGTGATCATTGCAACCGTCTGCTCCCAGGTGTGAATCCCGCTGACCGCATCCATAACCTGCACATTCTGTCCGCCCACACAGCAGGCGATTCGGGCACACTCCTCCAGCGTTAATCCGCGCCCGAACGCCGCCAGGAATCCCGCACACGCGCTGTCTCCTGCGCCGGTTGCCGTGGCGATTTGTTCTACATAAAACGCCTCTTCCCAGATCTCTTTCCCGGCCCAGGATTCGGGTTCGATAGGCGCGGCTTTTCCCATGGAACGCAGCCGGGAGACATCCGAGGTCTTCGTCAGCAGCCCCCGATACCCGGCCTTGATCACTGCAATCCCCGCTCCCATGTGGATCACCTCGTCCAGCAGATAATGAAAATCGTCCGCCGTGTATGGATCGAGCGGATCACGGACATCTTTCACGCTGCGCAGCTCGTAAAAACGTTCCGGATTGAGCATCAGCATCGTTTCCTCGGCGCTCGGCATATACAAATCCACGTATGGCAACAGGTTCTCCAGAATGTCCCTCCAGGAAAACCGCGTGCTTTCGGAGGACAGGTCCGGCATGGACATATCCAGGCTCGTGGTCACACCCAAATCTTTGACAGCGGCGAAAATCGCGATCAGTTCCCTTGCGCCGTGGCTGTAAATCTTGCGCATCAAGGGAGGATATCCGAAATGAAAGAACCTGGCCCGTTTCACAACATCCAGATTCACATCGCTTGCTCCGAACGAGTGATTGGAACTGGGGCAATGCAGAAACATCCGGTCCGAACCCGGCGGCGCAAGAACAATCGTATAGGAAGTGGCCACATCCGCGTCGATAATCATCGCATCACCCGCCTGCCACTCGTTAAATACGGAAAGAATCATCTCGCCGACCCGGTCTTTTCCGATTTTCGCCATGAGCGCGGAGTCCACGCCCAATTTCCGCAATGCCAGGCCGGTATTCGATACCGGCCCGCCCGGCATCATGGTCAATTCCCCTACATAAGCCAGGCTTCCCGGAACAAACAGATCTTTCGAGGATAGCGTGCCTAACTTCGGCGTCAGATCCAGGCAACAGAGGCCCGCCACAACAATGTCGATATTTCGTTCCGTATTCATTCCTGCTCCATCCATGAGAAAAATTATGAGCGCCTCGCAATCTTCCGACAAATAAAGAGCCTATCACAATTCGGGCGGTTCTTGCGAGCATCCCTCCGGTAGGACCGGGGATTGGGATGAGGAAAGCGGACTTCCCGCCCTTTTTTGCCAGGCAGAGACGCCTGGCCTACTGGATAGCTACCAGGCAGAGACGCCTGGCCTACTGGATAGCTACCAGGCAGAGACGCCTGGCGCGCTGGTGGGACAGGCCTCCGTGCCTTTCGATGGGCGAGTTTTCTGAGGAGTCTCAATTAATGAGTATGTGTCTTGAGGAGTGCTCTCTCCCTTACTCAGCCGGGGCATTCTCCTCATCCTTGCATATCTCCGGATACAACTCCCGGGCACAGTCCGGACAGATCTCATGGTTGAACCGGACATCGGAACGGTCCCGAATATAGACCTCAATCTGGGTCCATTCCCCGTTCTCGTCGCGGATTTTCTTGCATCGCGCACAGATCGGAAGAACCCCGGAGAGAGTCTTGACTTTCGCGAGCGTCTCTTTGAGCTCCCGAATCACCTTGTCGCGCTCAATCTCCATCTTTCGACGAGCGGCAATATCCTGGCGCTTGCGAACCACATCCTGGAGAACAACCGGCAACTGTTGCAGATATCCCTGCCCGGGGTCTTTGATAATATAGTCCGCAACTCCCGCTTTCAGAGCTTCGACTGCCAGCTCCTCCGAACCGTCTCCCGTGATAATGGCCAAAGGAACCGGGATCCCCTCCGCGAGAAGCCGTTTGCACAAAACCAGACCGGACATACCGGGCAAACGGTGATCGATCAACGCCACATGATAATGGGACGGCTTCTTTCGAATTCGTTCCAGCGCATCCTCCCCGCGAACGCATTCCTCAATTTCCCAACGGGATTGCCCCCTCTGTAACGCCTTTCTCACGGCAACACAGTCCTGTTCATTGTTTTCCACAATCAGAACGCGGAAAACCGGTCCATCCGCAAGGGTCATTGCATTGTTCTCCTGACGATCACGTTACACTCCGCAAACCCGGGTCGATTGAGTGAACCTGGAAAATACTGCAAAGCCCAGCCCCCTGTCGAGCGATCCCGGTCGGTGTTGCAGCAAGACGGCATCCGCACCGACAGGAATACCCGCCCGATTATAGTCCTTGCCCGATTCGAGCGCAATCGAATAAATCACGCCATCTTCCGCCGGAATGACGGTGACATGTAACTTTTGCTGCCATGATGTTCTACAGCAAAACGCTTGAGCCATGAAGATTGCACACTCAAAGACCGGGGGAGACCGGAGCAGAGACGACAAAAACGTGCGGCATGTTCAACCCCCTCTGTATCTCCCCCTTCGACAATTCTAAAATGGTGTTCTGTCGTGGGAGAGAATAATAGGCCCATCGGGGGCAAAATGTCCCGGTTCCCCTGGTAGGGACGGATAGAACCGGTAGACCGCGTTGCAGTGTTCGTTATCAAGGCATTCATTACAATGTCCCCTGCAACATGACCCTTTTTGCCGACATTTCCACACTTCTGCATCCGCTCTCCAGTGTGCAGGGCAATCCGGTTGCTGTCCAATCCCCGGCAAGATAAAGACCTTTCAGCCATTGCCCCGGTTCCGGCCGAAACGGTTCCATGTTCGGATAAGGCGCATAAGTAGCCCTGCGCTGCCTGGAGACAGACGCTTTTAATACCCTCGCGCTCCTCGTCATCGGGAACAGACCTCTCACATCCTCCATGGCAAGCCGCACCAACTCCTCTTTGGAGCATTCATTCAAAACGCTCGGCCCGCTGATCAAGAGCGAATAGCACCCCCCGGACTTCTCCCCCAATCTTGGGGGAGACATAGAGGGGGTTGCTCCCAAATGCTTCCGATTATCAAACAACCATTGAAATCGCCTGCTTTCGAGATGGATAAAATGCTCATCGGTAATCTCGCAATCAAGCCATAAGTTCAGCGTGAGAATGGGCGATGGCTCGAATCTCCTGATGTTCTCAACCGGCGGAGACCGGCTCAGGTCGCTTCGTTTCAACAGAGCGAGCAAATCCCACGGGGCTATTGTCGAGACGACCGCATTCGCCTCGATTCGCTGTCCCGTCGAGAGAACCGCGCCGGTTACCTGTTCGTTGCCCGACCGCAGGCTTTCTACATTTACGCGAGTGAGAACCCGACCTCCGTGCGATTCGATAAACTGACGCGCGTCAGTATCGCACAAACTCCCGGTTCCGCCGGTTACCCATCCGAGTGACGAGTCTGCACACGACCGGCAGAATGCCTCCACCAGCACATTTGCCATCAACTTGGCGGATCCTTTTTCAAGAGGCAGGTTGAGAGCGGCCTCGCAAAGCGGCTGCCACAGGGTCCGGCAGATTTCTGGTGTCTGTCCGCATCGTCTCAGCCACACCCAGGCGGTCTCACTGTCAAGAGGGTCCGCCCCGAACCATTTTCGGCGCAGCAATTCCGGCCCGATCCGAAGCCCCGATAATCGATCCCACACGGAGAGTCGAGAGAATCGCATCAACGCAGCGGCGACATGCAGCGGGGCAGGGAACCGGGGGCAGGCAAAGCGCCATGTCCGTTCCGATGAAACACGGAACGACATGGACAGATCATTCTGAAATCGCAGTCTCTCTGTTCCGCCGATTTTATCGGCAAATCGACGAAAGGAGGAATAGCATCCCATCAGCAGGTGCGGTCCCAGCTCCAGAAGGTCGCCTGTCTGCGGTTCTTGCAGCACAGCAGCCCGCCCGCCCAGATGGCCTGCACGCTCCACAAGGGTCACCTCCGTGCCGCGCTCTGCAAAAATCGCGGCCAGATAGCACCCGGAGACTCCCCCGCCGATGATTAGTATGCGTTTCGCCATAGCGCGGATGGAAAATACCGGGAGGCCAGCCAGTCACGGAACGCAATGGAGAGCTTTTCCCAGGTTGGAATAGTGATTCGTTCGGCGAATACGGAGAAATCCTTTTCCGCAATCCTCGCCAGAATCCGACGGTAAATCGTTCCCATAATCTGTGCAGGGAACATCTGCGGGTCCGCCATCTCCCGCGCGCATTCCGAGGCACGCCGGTAGAAATCCAGCGCCCGATGATACTGCTTCTCAAACAGAAGCCGCATTGGGGGACTTGGACGTTTCTGCAAAATCTCTTCTTCTGTTACACCGAACTGGTCCAAATCCTCCAGGGGCAGATAAATACGGTTTCGGTCTGCATCTTTGCCGACATCTCGCAGGATGTTGGTCAGCTGAAGTGCAATTCCCAAGTCCCTCGCAAAATCCTTCGCACGCGCATCCCTGTACCCGAAAATCTCGATCGAGATCAGGCCCACTACGGATGCCACACGGTGACAGTACGGAAGAAGGTCATGGAAAGTAGGATACCGGCCACACCGGACATCCATTTCCACACCGGCGATCAGTTCCTCAAAATACTCTCGCGGGATGGGGAATTGTTTCAGCGTGTTTTGAAGGTCCCTGGTGACAGGATGGCTGGGATTCCCACTGAATAGATTGCCGATTTCATTGCGCCACGCAGCGATCCTCTGTTCCGCATCCGCCTCGTTGTCCGCTTCGTCCACCGCATCATCCACAAACCGGCAGAACGCATAGACAGAATAAATCGCCTCCCGTTTCAATTTCGGAAGAAAGCGAAGAGCGTAATAAAAATTGCTTTTGCTCTTCCGGGTATGGACTGCGCTGTAGGTATTATTGGCCATTGTTTTTGAGACTGTGGTCAATTGTTTTCCGAAACCGGATCATCCGCGCGAAAATCGAGGGCATATCTCTCCATCCAAGAGTCGGGCGGCAGGAAAACGGTTCGGTTCGCTTCTCTACCTTCTCCAGAATCCGCATTCCGCCCAGCCACACCGCCCGAATTTCCCAGCTCAGACATCCCCGGACCAGTGCGGGAAGCCGCGCGCCTTCAAGGAACATCCGTCGCGTTCGATCCACCAATTCCCGGTGCAGGGACCGGAAATTTGGACTGTCGATTTTCCGCACAAACTCGTCTTCGGTATACCCGTGTTTCTTCATCAACTCTTGTGGAGCATAAATGCGCCCTTTCTCCAAGTCCACGGAGATATCCTGCCAGAAATTGGTCAGCTGAAGCGCTGTGCAGATGCAGTCGGACAGAGCGAAAAGCGATTCCTCCCGGTACCCGAAGAGGCACAAAATCAACCGGCCCACCGGATTAGCGGAGAATCGGCAATAATCATTCAGCAGACCCTCCCATGTCTCGTATCGCTGAACTGTCACATCCCGCCGAAACGCCGTAATCAAATCCCGAAATAATTGCACCGGAAGATCATACTCCCGAATCGTATGCTTCAAAGCAAGGAAAACAGGATTTAAACACGATTCTTCCTCAAAAATCTCCCTCCCCATACTTGGGGAGGGCTGCGGTGGGGATTTTAATACCTCTTTGTCCTCACCCCCCGGTCCCCCTCTCCAAGTATGGCGAGAGGGGGAAGAGCCGCCACACCTTTCCAGTTGTTCCTGCCAGGCGTCCAGCCGCTTGAGACGTTCATCGGGGGCGATGTCTCCTTCATCTGCGAAATCATCCGCCCCACGCGCAAACGCATAGATACTCGCCACCGCACGGCGCATATTCCGGGGGACCAGAAACGATGCCACCGGAAAATTCTCGTAATGCCCCCGGACGATGCGCAAACAATGGCGATATGCGGCCTCAATTTCACCATCCATCATTCTCCCTCCAGGAGAGCATTTCTTTTTGATCGCCTTCCAGGAGAGAACTTTCTTGCCCCTCTTTCTATCGGTCCCATTTGTCTTATTCGTCTTATTCCCCACCTGTGTACCCTACCACACTCCCTCTGGAATAATCAAAACCCCAGCCCTTAAAAAGAAAACCGGGGACGCACCCTGCGCCCCCGGAATTTCGACCGGAACACCAACCGACCGGAATTATGCAACTTGCACTTTGATCTGTTTCGGTTTCGCGGCTTCGGTTTTCGGAGCGGTAATCACAAGCACCCCATTCTTGTATTCGGCGGTTACCTTGTCACGATCCACCGCGCCCGGAAGTACCACGGAGCGGGCAAATGTGCCGTAGCTGCGCTCGATTCGATGCCAGTCCCGGCCTTTGTCTTCTTTCTCCTGTTTCCGCTCGCCTTTCAGGGTCAAAACGTTGTCCGTGATAGAGATATCTACACTGTCTTTCTCCATGCCCGGAAGGTCTGCCTTGATGATAATCTTGTCCGCCTCTTCGCAGATATCCAGTGCCGGCGCGAATCCAGCTCCGAACAACCCAGGCTCAATGTCGCCGAACAGCTGGGTATCAAACAACCGGTCAATTTCGCTCCGAAGAGTATTCAGCGCGCGAAACGGTGATAAGAATCTCCGTCCTTCATAAGGTACCAGGTTCATGGTCTTTACCTCCTTTGACTCTTCAGTTTTTCTTTTCCGGCCTGATTAGATGCATCTGCCATGCCAGATACATAAGTTATTTATTATCAGGTAGATATAACTTATCGCTCACTCAGAAACTGCGCCATATTGGCACGGGTCTTTGGGGCTGTGTCTGCAAAGATGTCATGGAAAGGACGGGATTTCTCGCTTTGGTCGAAATGACAGGAACGTTGTCGAAATGACATGCTTTTGCGCGTCCCTGCTTTCTGTCATTCCGAACGAAGTGAGGAATCTCAGTCCTGCAACGCCGGATTGCGGTCATGCTTCCCGTAGACGGCAACCTTCTTCCGCCGGTAACAGGCTTTACGGGACACGCATTCGGATATTACAATGTGCCTTGGGTCAGAAAGGGGAATTCTATGAAATCCGTGCAGCTTTGCAGCGTGAACCTTTTCTTATACGTGTTCTTGTTCTCAGTTCCTATTGTCACACATTCCGCAGATTCGGGAATTCACCCGGTCAAGACTTCAATTGACTACCCATCTGCAGACAACAACTCGCCAGGATTGAAATTGATAGGTCAGATCGGCGGGCCGGTTTCCGATGTTGCTGTGGCGGCAAATTACGTATATCTATGCGAAGGTATGCGCCTGGTTGTTATCGACATTTCCGATCCTGCCCATCCCAGGGATGTGGGGGTTACGGTTCCTTTTGAGGCTTACGCGAATGGTGTCGCCGTCTCCGGAGAAATGGCCTATGTCGCCGCAAGTCATCGCGGATTGATCGTGGTTAATGTCTCCGATCCAACTCATCCCGATATGCTCTCTTCCTTTCATACCCGAGGCTATGCGGAAAAAATTGCCGTCGTTGGGCAATACGTTTTGATCGCCTATGGATGGAACGGTTTGAGTATTGTTGATGCGTCAAATCCGACTGCTCTCAAAGAGGTTGCGCACGTTGCACCCTTCGGATACACGTTCGATGTCGAGGTTGTCGGCGAAACCGCTTATTTGGCCTGTGCCGGTTCGGGGCTGCAAATCATTGATATCTCCAATATTGAGAATCCAGTGGCGATAGGATCATTTAATACTCCGGGGTATGCGCACGGCGTATGCGTATCCGGTGAATACGCCTATATTGCGGATGAGTGGGCAGGAGTGCGAATTCTCAATATTGCCGATAAACGGAATCCAATTGAAGTCGGTTCTTATGCAACTCCCGGACAGGCCTTTGATGTACAATTCGCGGATAACAAAGTTTACGTCGCGGACGCCTTTCGGGGTGTTCGTGTGATCGATGTCAGCAACCCGGAGAATCCGACGGAAACAGGATTTCTGGAAACAGAAGGCCATGCGCATCGCTTGACCTTATCCGGCGATCGAGTCTATGTCGCCGATCAGGAATTCGGATGTCGCATTCTTGATCGGAGTGATCCCACAAACCTCAGATTGCTCGGTGAGAGAGTATCCGCTGTGCGTGTGCGTGACGTCGCGGTATCCGGTAATTATGCCTACCTTGCCGTACACCCAAATTTCTTTTTTGTTGCGGACACGAGTGACCCCACACGTCCCATGGTCGTCTGTTCGCGAAGTTTGTCAGACAATCCGGGTGGCTTGGTTGTTCGAGACAACCTCGCCTACATAATCTGCAACAACGTCGGTTTGATTGTGTTTGATGTATCGGTCCCCACTGATCCAATTAAACTTGGCGAAGCGTATCACGATATACCGGCAAGAGATCTGAACGTTCAAGGCGATTATGCATTCGTGGCTTCTGAGGGCTGTCTGGAGATATTTGACGTCTCGGACCCCACGAACCCGGCACATGGTCACTCTCTTCCCATCGAGAACATTGTGACCGGCACGGATTTCACGAACCGCTATGCTATCGTGGGCGTGGCAGTCAAAGACACTATTGCGGTTCTGTGTCTTTCCGACATCGGAGTGGCAATCCTTGATGTCACAAATCCCCTGGACCCTCGCACCCTGGCTTTTCTTCCCGACGTCGGATTCACACAAGAAGTGAAAATTCTGGGGACGTATGCGTACATCTCCGATACTTCCGGCCTGCTGGTTTTGGATATTTCCGATCCGACGCATCCCACGAAAGTGGCATTCGCACCTTCATCTGGTTTTGCCGAAGGAGTGACCGCACTCGGCTCACGAGCATACATCGCGGATGGTGATGCAGGTCTTGCGGTTTACGATATCTCCGATCCACATAACCCGCAAGAGATCGGAAGATTCAACACTCTGGGATACGCGCAGCAAGTCCGTGTGAATCTCGATCAAGTTTTCATTGCCGATCTCCAGGGAGGCCTAGCGATATTGTCCGACCTGCCCATACAGGACTCTCAGCAAAAATCCCCGCGTTTCGTGGATGCCCATTCCACAGAAACTGTTCCAGGAGTTGTATCATCAGGAAAGGCCAATACACAAAGATCACTGACCGAAAGTCTGGCGCACAACCAATACACCGTGCATCGGACGATTCCAGATGCGGACTCACCGGTACTCTCGCCCGCGCGCCGCGATGGACCGGCATCATCCACCAAGAGAAGCAACGTCGTGACGCAAGGCAACATATTGCTCGTAACCAGTGCCGACGACTCCGGATCGGGCACGCTTCGCAATGCAATGGAGCATGCGGCGCCGGGCGATCATATCGCTTTTGACCCGACGGTTTTCCCGCCGGAGCAACCCATGACGATTCAGGTCTTGAGTGCTCTGCCACGGATGTTGCAAGGTCCGATCACAATCGACGGCAGTGACGCCGGGGTCATATTGGACGGCAGTCTCCTGTCACAAGGGGCAGCCGGCCTATCTATTGAGTCGGATGGCAATCGGATTATGGGATTGGAAATCGTTCGTTTTCCGGGTTCCGGGATCGACATCTCCGGGAACGGAAATGTCATCGGAGGCAACTGTTTGCACGGCTCCGGCCCCAATGGGCAGGGAAATGTGATTTCCGGGAACAATGGACCGGGGATCAACATTCGTCATGCGGGTGAAAATGTCGTCAGCGGCAATCTGATCGGAACGGATCGCACCGGGACCGTGCGTATGGGAAATCACGACCATGGTGTTTTCCTTTGGGATGCCTGGGAAAATCGGATTGGCGGGGCCGCACTCGGGGAAGGCAATGTCATTAGCGCAAATTACTTTTACGGAGTCGAGATGCAGCGCATCAATGCGAGACGCAATATCGTTATGGGAAATATGATTGGAACGGATATAACGGGAAGCGTTGAACTGAGCAATGTTGTCACAGGTGTCGGTCTTGAGTTGAAGGCAAGCGAGACACTTGTGGCGAATAATCTCATTGTCTCTACCTTCGGCAATTGCTTGATTATCAATGATCCCGGGAGTTCCTATAATACGGTAGTGGGCAACAGGATCGGAACCGACATAACCGGTACGATTCCTCTTTCCCGCAGCAATTTCGCGGGAATCTTGATGGGCCAGGGATCTGCCTACAACCGAATCGGCGGAACGTCCCCGGAAGATCGAAACATTATTTCCGGGAATAACACCGGCATTTACTTTGCCAGGCAAGGTCAACATGGAAATGTAGTGCTGGGGAATTACATTGGAACGGACGCGACGGGAACCAAGGCGTGCTGCAATGGCAGCGGGATTGCGGTGGGGCCGGATCGACCGATGATCGGCGGGATGACACCCGAAGAGCGGAACATTATCAGTGGAAATCAACAGGCAGGGGTATCTTTCTGCCCAGGGGTTGATTTCGCCTGGATTGCCGGGAATTATATCGGAACAGACGTGACCGGATCTGTTCCACTGGGGAACGGAACCGGCATTGGGATGGAAAACAACAGCCGTCATTGTGTACAAGGCAATACCGTATCCGGAAATGATGGAATTGGGATTATGCTTGGACCGTCGTCCGAATATAACTCCGTTCTGGAGAACCTTGTCGGAACGGACGCAACTGGAAGTATCGCTGTTCCAAATTCCGAAGGAATAGACTTGTTCTGCGGCGCGAGTCACAATGAAATTGTGCGGAATATTATCAGTGGGAACCTGGGCAATGGCATGCGCATTTCATCCGAGTGGCGGGGAGGAGAGATCGACCGAAGTACAGCCTTCAATTGGATCACCGGAAACCGTGTCGGCACAGATGCTTCGGGTGCGAATTCACTCCCGAACCATAACAATGGAATCCAATTCGATTTCCGGGCCGAGAATAATCTGGTAGGAGGGCAAAGCGAGGCAGACTCGAACATCATTCGGTTCAATCAGAACAACGGAATCGCGTTCATCCTTCCCCACGTTCGCTTCAATCGGATCACGCGGAATACGATATCAAGTAATGAATCGTTGGGAATCGCCTATGAGCCGAATGAAGATGCTGTAGTTGTACCACCGGTTATCACTGCAGTCGATCGAAATTATGTGCGTGGAACGTGCGTCGCTCCCGATGGCAGCGTTGTGGAGATCTTTTGCGGTCCGGATAATGAAGGTGAGATCTATCTTGGCTCTGCTGCTTTGGCGAATGGCTCTTTTGTATTTGAAGGTCAAATACCCCGATCGCGATACGTGACAGCCACGGTTACCGATCTTGATGGGAATACTTCTGCGTTTTCATTGCCGGTAGGAAATGGCGTGAGAATTGTAAGTGTTGAACCCAACAACAATGAGCTGGCGGTTGCACATAATGCAACGATTTCGATCGCTTTCGACGAACCCGTATCCGGGGACGCCGCAAACCGTCTTGTTGCGTACAGTGCACTGACAGGAAGAATACCCGGCAAATTCGCCGGTGAGGGTGGAAATGCGAAGATATATGTGCCAGAGAGGCCTTTCCTCCCAGCCGATGAAATTGAGGTATCTGTCACAGCGAATGCATTCACCGGGACAGGCGGGATTCCGCTGACCGCTCCTTATGTGTGGCGTTTCCGCACAGCAGCAGGATGGGGACCGGCCGTTTTCAACCTTTATTACCGGCAAGCGGTCATGGACACGGTTCGTACCGATGCCTTGGCTTTCGGGGACGTGGACGGTGACGGGGATCTGGATCTGGCTGTATCGCAGTTCGAAGGAATCAGTGCAATCCATCTGAACGACGGCGCGGGACATTTTAATGCGGGCACGCGACAGATTGGCGATGCACGCTCCGTCTATTTCGACTTAAAATTCGGCGACATGGACGGGGATGGCGACCTCGATCTCGTTGCGGCCAGTCATCTTGGACAATCGGCGATCTACTTCAACGACGGAAGGGGACAATTCAGCGAGTGTATGAACTTCGGGAATTCCGTTCCTGTGCCCCGAATGGCACTCGGTGATGCAGATGGAAACGGATATCTCGATATCGCCATAGGGGGCATGTCTGCCAGTACGAATACCGTTTATTTCAATAATGGCAACGGGAGATTTGACAGAACGACGTCCTTTGAGGCGATGGAAGAGCAAGTCAGATCAATTATTTTCGGTGACATCGACAACGATGGAGATCTGGATCTGGCGGTTGGGACCTCAGGACAGGAGGATCTTCTCTACTACAACAATGGAGAAGGCTTATTTCCGACAGTGAGGGCAGTCGGACGACCGGAAGACAGCGGGGCAATTGTCCTCGGGGATTTCGATGGTGACAACGAACTGGATGTTTGTTCAGGAACCGCACTGTACTGCAATCCCGGCATGGGAATATTTGACAACGCGGAACGACGTGAGTTCAGGCAGGGGAGTACCGATGTCGTGGCCTGTGGGGATGTTGACGGGGATGGAGACCTGGATGTCGTGATTTCCCCACTCACGCTGTATCTCAACGACGGGACCGGAAGATTCACTGAGAGGGACCTGTTTGGCGACTGGATTGCTGCGACTACCTTCGGAGACGCGGATGGTGATAGTGACTTAGACCTGGTTGTTGCCCGTAACGGTGATGCGAGAATAACGCTTTATCTGAATGAAAGCGATGAGCCTCGCCCGACCCCTACGCCCGGTCCGGTGAATGTGTGGATGTGGATTAACTATTGAATAGAATCATCAGTAGCCATCCACGAAGGTGTTGTCCCGTTGACAGTTGAAACGTGAGGAGAGGGGTGGCGGTTCCCCCCGCCCGAGGGAGAAGCTCGAACGGGGGAAAAGAAATCGAAAAGGAGTGAACCGCCATGAGAAGAACTGTACAGACTGTGGAGAAGACGGACAAGGACCGGCTTCTGCGGCGGCCAGTTTGCGGGAGGAGCTGGAGGAGATGGTTACCATCAATCGGTTGGGTCTGTCGAGCGCGTTACGGCGCTGTTTGGGCACGACGAACGTCATCGAGAATCCGCACTCGGCGATGCGCCGGCGGAGGCGGAATGTGAAGCGCTGGCGGGATGGGCAGATGGTGTTGCGATGGCTGGTTTCCGCGTATCCCGATGCGGAGAAGACGTTCCGCAGGATCAGGGGGCACAAGGACCGATGGATGCTGGAGGGCGCCCTCCAGGAAGAGGCGAAGAAACAGGAGCCGAAGAAACACCTTGACTCTCAGAAGAAGGTAGCTTAACGTGATGTCTAGCCGCCACCCCCAGCTTCAACTACAATTGGGACATCGCCGGTCTAATCGGAAATCTGCACCACCAAAACATAAGGCATCCAACTCTTGAAAGTCGAGGTCTCATTCATGCACTCTTTCCCACGCCCCCGACGGGGCGGATTCACCCTGATCGAGTTGCTGATTGTGGTCGCCATCATCGGTATCCTGGCGGCCATCGCCGTCCCGAACTTCACGAATGCCCGCGTTAAGGCCCTGGTTTCTCGATCCCGCGCCGATATCAAAGCCATCGGTGATGCGATCAGAATGTATCAACTGGATAACGGCAGTGTCTGGAAATGGGAAGATGGGAATCCTTACAAGGAACTCATGCGGTTGACCACGCCGGTGGCTTACATCGCCAATGTCCCCGATGATGTTTTTTTCCCCGAAGTCAGCGATTCACCTTCCAGGCATTACGACTATCATTCGTACGGACCGGTTGAACCAAATAAGGATTGGGCGCTTTGGGGATGCGGACCGGATAAAGGCCGGAATATGAACTGTTTCTATTACACGCCGGAAACGTCAGGGGAATTCAAAGATCAACTCTACAATCCCTCGAACGGCATTATCACCACCGGCGATATCATCAACAATTCCTGGTACGGCCTGTCGTTTTAGTGTGCCTACCGGCTGGAAGCCTGTGCACTCTCTTCTCCCTCTCCCACCGGGATGTACAGACCGGGGACATGGGTAACACCTGTTCGGAGACATAGGTAACACATTTGTAGAGTATGTCCAGTTCACTAGGAGGTACTGGACATGCCGTGGCAAGAGGTGAATACCATGTCTCTGAGACGCGAGTTTGTGAGGTTGGCGAGTGTCCCGGGTGGGAACATCCGGGAGTTATGTCGGCGGTTTCGGATCAGTCCGAAGACGGCGTACAAGT
>JAKQSI010000100.1 GCA_029570205.1 Candidatus Omnitrophota bacterium
AGACCGGATGCGCAGAGAACCGGTCGATATGAATTTTCGACCGGGTGGGGATCTCAACTGCCGTTTGCACATTGAAGGCGCTATCACGACCTTGTACAAGCACCTGATGGGAGCCGTTTCCTCGTCCGGCTCCGGGCCGTACACGCACATCTTCACCCCGGCTGCTTCACTTCCGGAAGGATTCACACTCGAAAAGGGGATTCTCAACCTGGGCGGAAGCGTAAAACGTTACCACCAGTTTCTCGGCTGCCGCATCCCGGGCGCGACGTTCAACCTGACACAAGAAGGCGTGAGCCGGGTGACGTTCAATGTCCTTCCCTTGAAAACTCAAGTCGCAACTTCATCCTTCGACGATGCGCCGACGGGCAGCACCATTCGTGATCTTTCCGGTAACATGGGCGCACTTTATGAGGGGGAGGCTGGTGCGAGTCCTTCCTCTCTCATCGCTTCGATTCGAACCCTGACCCTGAATTTGAGCAACAACCTGGACGAGGAAGGATTTGCCGTGAGCGGTGATCCGACCACTTCCCGGCAGCGCGTGGACGAGAACGAGGGGTATGCCGACGCGACTGGATCAGCCGCGATTCGTTGCGTCGATGGTGCAGATGATTGGTTCGACGATTTCAAAGCCGGGACCCCGGCGGCGATCCGGTGGCGTTCGACGGATCCGAACAGCAACTACTACATCGAGTTTTTCTTCCCGCGTATCAAGTGGGCCGGTCGCCCGACTCCCCAAGTGGACGGCGTGCATGGGTTGGTTCAGAGCTTCGATTTTCGAGCCTATTACGATGCAACCTTCGGGTATTCGCATCGAATCACACTCTACAACAACGAGGCCAATGTGCCGTAATCCATCGAGAGGGGGAAATCATGGACCCAAAAGAACTTGTCAAGTTAGTACAGCAGGAGAACAAGAATCCGGAGACGCGGAAGTTTCGGCTCCTTGCGGACGCGGATTTCATCATCGAACTCCGGTATTTGCCCCGTGCAGAAGTAACTGCCATGCACCGGCGGAACCAGATCACCAATTACCAGGCTGCGAAACGGGGAGAAGAGCAATTCGACGAAGAGGGATTGCGGGCAGATTTAAATCAGATGGTGATTCGCGGCTGGAGCGGTCTGACGCCGGAAGTGTTCCGGCGCATGATTTATCTGTCCGAGAAAGCGTATGCAAGGATCGCCAGGGAGAAAGAGATTCCTTACTCCCCCGAAATTGCAGATCTGCTGCTGAAGGAAGGGAAAGTAGACGGGACCGTATTCGACATGTTCATCCTGGGGATTGTGGCGAATCCGCAGAACTTCGCGAACGGTAAGTTGGGAGACGAGATAAAAAACTTGTCGAATGCGCCCGATACTGGACCGATCCGGAAAGATTAACAGAGTCGGATCGGGAAACGTTTCGGGCCTTTGGGATAGATGTTGACGCTGAGGAACCGCCTCCCCCGGAGATTGCGTCGGAGAATTGTCTTGCGTGGGAAGTATTCGATCTGTGCCAGGACCAGGTAATTGTCGCCGGATTCGGCCAAATCATTGGGATATATGACAGTGCGATTGAACTGGCAATGGATCGGTTGGGAGTGACGGGATTCCTGGAGCGGATCGCGACGGTCAAGAAGGTTAAGGCAATTGCGAAAGCGATCTATATGAATAGAAACCAGTACCAAAGGGCTGAAGAACATGACGCAGAGGAAGGTGGTGATCGTCCCGCAGATGAATGAGGGAAAACAGACTGCGGCGATTCGGCAGGCGATTCGGGATCTGTACGATCAGATTTTCGGAGCCGGGTCCTATGTGGTGATCGGCAAGAACCGATTCGACAATCCCAATCCGGAAGATGGGTACGGATATGACTATCCGAAAGACACCGGGTACGAAGTTCTGCCTGAAGATGTGTGGTATCGCTTCAATTTTGCAAAGCATCGGTTGCGCCGATGGGCCGGGCTGGAAACGTCCGATGCGGAGGAAGTCATTGCGGCGGTTCGGGCGAAGTTAAGGGCCGGGACGGAATGATGGACAGGAGCCGGATGCTGGAGTTACTGCAACTGGATGAAGGCGCCGCGGAGACCAGGGCAGAACTGAAGCGCCTCTATAACCGAGTCTTTGGGGATGGCGCTTACACGAGAATTGAAGTCCCGGAGGACGTTGCGAAAGGTGCGGATGTCTGGAACGGCTACGAGAAGATGTCCGCGGCGGAGTATTACCGATTCACAAGAGCGAAGAAAAAGTTGGCGAGCCTGGTAGGGACGCAATCTCATTACGCAAAAACGATTATCGCCAAGGTGAAAGAGTACCTGGACAACAGGGGAAAATAGATTCCAAACCGTTGAATGGCCTCAGCGCCCCCCTTGCCTCAACGAAGGAGATATCCCAGGGGCGCTGAGGCACCTTTTTTGGGGGAATCATGAGCCGTGATCTCGAACTGAACATCAGGGTCCGCGACGACGGAACAGTTGTCGTGAACCGATTTGCTCAGGGCACAAAGTCGGCGATGGCCGGGCTGTCGCGCGAGACGGCGACGCTTGGGAAGAATCTCGACTCGTCCTGGAATGGATTCTTCCGGCGATCGACGTCGCAGATGTCCAGTTACTTTTCATCCTTTTCGAGCGGAATCCAGTCTGTCTACCGTGATTTCAATTCCCTCTTTCAGTTCATCAAACGCGGTGCGTTATACACAACCGGAATATTGGGCGGCTTGGGCGCTGCCGTGTATGCGTTGGATAAAAAGGTCCTTACCGCGAGTGAGTCATTCCGGCGCTTTGAGACCAGCATGAAGGGATCGCTCGGTTCAGCCGTTCGCGCCCGGGAACTGACAGAGTATTCCCTCGAACGGGCGTTGGTTACCCCCGCACAGACAGGGGATATTCAGAGCGCGATTCAGGCCCTGGCGATGATCCCGGCAACGCGAGTCAAACTTCTTGCGTCCGACTTCGGGGACGTCCGCAAAGAACTCGATATGCTGACTGATACCTTGATCGGCTTGTCTGCGATCAAGCCGGAACAGGGAATTCCCGGAGCGTTGATGGCGATGCGGGAGGCTCTCGGCGGCAACTGGCGGTCTCTCATGATGCGATTCGAGATCAGCCCGGCCGTTGTCGCGGAATCGATTGGAAAGAGCTTGTCGGAAATTCAGGGGAGACCTGAAGAGACGATTCGGGCCGTTCACGCCTTTGTTATGGAAGTGATGGGAGAGGGAACGCTCAGGGCACTATCGCGAATGCCGTCCGTTCTGGCAGCGAACATCAAGGATGCTTTCCTGCTGGCGTTCAAGAAGATTGGGGATTTCGGCCTCTATGACTGGCTTGTGGATCAAATCGCATCTGTCGAGGGCCGGTTGCGTCGTCTGGTCGAAGAGGATTTGGGCGGCGCAATCGGGCAGGGTCTGGCGGCCAGCCTGGTCATGTTCACGCAGAACTTCCAGCGGCTCTTTACGGCGGGTGGCGCGGAAATGACCCGATGGTTCTTCCCGGACGTCATGAAGCGGACCGATCTGGACAGCTACCAGAAAGCCTTGCTCGCAATGACGCAGGGCTTTGAGGCGGCTGCAGGGGCATTCGAAGTCTTCTCCAGAGCGATTCGGGAGAATGGGCCGAAAGTCCTTGCTGTGATGAAACCGATTGCGGAAGCCGGGATGGGAGCCGCGCTTGGATTGGGCGGATGGATCAATCGGCAGGCCGGGAAAGTGTCTACCGGAGTCATTGAGGACACGGCCAGGGGAACGATGCGGGATATTCTGGTCGGGATCTCCAGGTTCGTCGATTTGGTCGCCGATATTCCAAACTACCTGCGGCAGTTGATCGAACAGATCCGGTACTTCGTGGAACGTTTTGATATTCGGTTCAGTCAATTCTTTCAGATGTTCTCGTTCGGTGGCATGAGTGGAAATGAGATCCTACGGTCGTACCTCTCGCCTACTGAGACGAGTGCTCTTGCGGCACGAGCCGGTGATCTTGGCATTCAGCGAGCGGGTCCGAGCGGATTCGGATTCGGCGGGTATTCTTCCGGCGATTCGGACCTTGACCTTGCTCTGAAAGTGCTGCGCGATCCGAACTTCAGCACCCTAAAGAATGTCGGTGTTGATCCGCAGAAGATTTCGATGATTCGGGAGAGGCTTGGTTTGCGGAATTATGACGCTGAGTTGCTGCTTGCAGATATGGCCCACATGGGGCGGATGCAGAATATACCGGCGACGGGTCAGTCCAGCGCGTTGGGATCCTGGATGCGCGGATTGGGTGAGAGCATTGGGAGCGGGAATCTCATTCAGCAATGGATCAACGAGTGGCGATCCTTTACGACCGAAGTCAAGGCACAGATGGGCGCCGCAACGACCGCAGTGAACCAGGATTGGGAAAGCCGGAAACCATTTGAGGAACTGAGCGGGATTGCGAAGAGTACCCTTGGATTGGCGGGGCGGCCCTCTCTCATGGACGAACACGATATTTCCCAATCCTTGCGGGAGGCGACAATCACGCCGATGGAGGCGTTGACGAACACATACGAGGAAATTTGGAAGAGCCTGAGTGAAAAGACAGCCGCGTTGGACGAACTGGCCGCAAAGTTTGAGGAATGGAAAGCGACTCATGCGGGGGGAGCCATTTCTCCAGAAATTGCACAGCAAATTGAGGGTACGGCGAAGGCATTCGCCAGCACACGGGAAGCGCTGAGCCGGTACGGTCTTGAACTGGAGCAATGGCGAACGACCCAGATGTTCGAACTGTTGGGTGGTCCCCAGGGGAAGGCTGTCATGCAGGCATTACGGGGTCGAGACCTGTCGTTCCTTGGAGCAAACATCGCGGGGCCGGTTACCGCGATGCGGGACCAAATGATGGGGGCCGGATTTTCGCGCGATATTCGGGCACAGGAGAATATCTTCCTCGATCCCCGCTATACCTTTGAGTCTCGAAAAGAAGCCCTAAACGAATGGTTCGAGCATCACAAAAGCGTGTACCAGGACATCCTGTCCTATGAGGGCTGGAGTGCGGAACAGCGGACACGGATCAACGAGATTTTCTATGACGACCTCAAGGACTTGGAGGAACAGCATCGGCAGCATTTACAGCAGATCCTTGACGAACAAAAGGAGTTGTGGACCTCGTACTGTCAGGACGTTATCGGAATCTATCGCGGGAGTCTATCCGAAGGATTGTTCCGGGCCATGCGTGGGGAGTTTGAGTCTCTTGGCGACGTGATGGACAGTTTCTTTGCGTCCATGCAGAAGAGGCTTGCGGAGCTTGCAGTGGATTGGGTCTTTCAGGGCATGGGAATTGGAAAAACCACACCCGGCGGGGGCGGTGGTGGATTCATGAGCATTCTCCAGAGCATACCGCTGATCGGGAACCTGTTCGGAAACGGAAAGGCCGAAGGGGGATTGGTTGGCGGTCCCTTTGGTCCCGCCATTGCCGGGGAGCGAGTGGGGTCCGTTGAAGCAGTTATTCCGCTCAAGGGTGGGGCTGTACCAGTCCGTATGGTGGGCGGCCAGTCGGTGGCCCCGATCTATGTCATCAACACGGTAGACCCGTCGGGCCTGGTAGCGGCGGGACTACCGGCAAATGCAAGGATTGTGACGAACCAGATCGGGAGCGATCTGCGCCATGGTGGGCCGCTGTCCCTGGCGATGGGGGTCGCGCGATAGGAGAGGGGGTAAGAGATAATGGATCAACCGAAATTTGCTGACGGGATTCCGGTTCATTGCTCACACGCAATGATCGAACTGGTCAAGAACCTTCGCCCGAATCCGCGGAATCCGAACAAACACCCGGAAAAACAGGTCAAAATGCTCGCTCAGAATATCCGGCATTTTGGCTGGCGGCATCCCATCATTGTCAGTAATCGGAGCGGTCTGATCGTGTCCGGTCACGCGAGGCTGGAGGCGGCAAAGATGCTTGGGGTCTCTGAAGTACCTGTCGATCGACAAGACTACAAGAACGAAGAAGAGGAAATGGCAGTCCTTCTTGCCGATAACCGGATTGCAGAACTGGCAGAAATGGACAAGCCTTTGCTCAGAGACGTATTGGAGGGACTCAACACGGGTGGGATAGATCTCAATTTGGCCGGATTCGATGACCAGTTCCTTGAAAAGTTGATGACCGAATCCCGTCCCTTGCTGGAAGATCCGATGATGGAACTCCAGCCCTATGAGCATTATGACTATGTGATCGTGCTCGCGAAGAACGTACACGATTGGGAAATGCTGTGCGAATTGCTCGATATCAAAAGGGTGGTTTCGGCGAAGATAAAGAAGACAAAGAAAATCGGACTCGGCAGGTGTATCAGTGCTGAGAAAGTATTGGAGAGACTCAATGTATCGGATCGTGGTTCCGAGCCGTCGGAGAGAGGCCAATGTCCAGAGGATGACCAGTCTTCTGGGAACTGACATTGTGTTCTTTGTCCACGAGAGTGAGAGAAATGCGTATCGGGCCGCCGGCGCAAATGTGGAATCCCATGGGATTGTCGGGACTATGGCTCGAATCCGAAACGCAATTTTGGATCGGTTTCTCTCCGATACGGATGCGGTGGTGATGTGCGATGACGATTTGCAGTATGTCAAGGCAATGACCTATGAGAAATGCCACCGGATCACGGATAGAGAGGACATTCTGGCCGTGATCGGGAATGGGGTGATGATCGCGCTGGACAGCGGATGCGGTTTGTTCGGCTGGTCCCGGCACGCGAATCCGTTAAAGTATGCACCGCACGATCCCTTTTCCGTCGCCGCACCTGTGGCCGGATGTTTTGTCTGCACGAAGAATACACCCCGCGCCGATGAGAACCTGACAACATTTGAGGACCTGGATAT
>JAKQSI010000102.1 GCA_029570205.1 Candidatus Omnitrophota bacterium
TGGCCGTAATCAGTCCGTTGCTTTTGAATCCGACCTTCATATGCACATAGCGCTGGTTCAGGTTGAAATCGTACATATCGTAACGGTTGTTGACGCAACGGACGGGACGGCCGGTTCTTCTGGCAAGCAGAGGCGTGATCAGCTGCGATTTGCGGTTTCCCCAATCGCAATACCGGCCTCCCAGAAACATGCCTTCCCGAAATATCTTTTCCGGAGATATGTGATACAGGTCGGCGATTGAATCTTCCGTCCAGGCAGGGATGCCCTCCACGCGCAGACTTTTCCCTTCACCGTGAACCGCGTCGTCGAACCACCAGGCGACGGAACCGGTCGGGTTGGGGATATGGCCGGAAAATGCAGCGGTGTTGACGTCATATTCGATGATATGGTCCGCTTCGCGGAATCCGGCTTCGACATCTCCGTCGTTTACATTGGAATAAGAAACATTTCCTTTCTTCGGGGGATTGGGGCTGCCGCCTCCTCTTGAACGGCCGGAGCTTCCACCGTCTTTGGGGTAAGGGGGCGCCGGCCGAATAACGGCCGCATCCGGCTCCCGGCCTTTGCGCAGATCCACAACATGGGGCAGTACTTCCCATTCCACTTCAAGCGCCCGCAGCGCCTCTTCACAGATGTCTGCATTTTCGGCGACGACGATGACGCCGACTTCGGCCCCTTCCTGATCCGCGATATTGTCCAGAAAAGGCTGCGGCGGGCCTCCCATGAATCCGCCCCCAAGGGTCAATTTCTTCATATCTTCGTCTTCCCAGGTGAGGATATCGACAACGCCCGGAATGGCCCTGGCCTTCGCAGTATTGACCGATTTGATGTACGCGTTCGCGTAGGGACTTTTCAGAAACCTGGCCTCCAGCATGTTGGGAAAAACATAATCGATGCCGAATTTGGCGACACCGGATGCCTGCGACCAGGACAATACTCCCGGAAGATTCGGTTTCCCGACAACTCTGAAATCTTTTCTGGTTCCGTTTACTCCTGCCAGGTCTGCCATAGTTTGTATTCCCCCTTCATTTTCCTGGAAAGATCACAGGATTCGGCTCAATGCGGAATCCTGTTCTCGCCCGGATTCATTTTAAAGCAGTTTCCGTCCGGAAAGAAAGCAATCGGGGAGGAGATACACATTTCTTTTCTTGCCATCTCCAGCAGACAGCGCCTAATCTTATGCCCTGCAACGGAATTATCGGGACTGGGGACACGGACTTGACCCTTATAGCTCGCGCAACAATACGTTCGCTGATATCGGAGGTCGTCATCGGCGTGCTGTTATTTGCCTCGGCCGGCAGCCTAGCGTGGTGGCAAGGATGGATCTACATGGTCGTTCTGATTCTCAGCACGCTTCTGCCTCTGTTCCGTCCGTTTCGTCTGGATGAGGGGCTCATTGAAGAACGCATGTCCCGAAAGCCGGGAGCCAAGCAATGGGATAAATATTTTGTCGCCCTGGTGGGCCTGTTCACGGCAGCCGAACTCATCGTTCCCGGCCTTGATCATCGATGGATGTGGACGCCGCCGCAGCCCGTCTGGAAACACCTGGTGGGCGTCGGATTGATAATAATCGGAACGGTTGGCATGCTTTGGGCAATGAAGACCAACCGGTTCTTTTCGGCATTCGTTCGGATCCAGCAGGAACGTGGACACCAGGTCGTGGATGGGGGACCCTATCGCTTTGTACGTCATCCGGGCTATGCGTTCTGGAGCGTACGGACGCTGGGCGTACCCCTTTTGTTGGGATCGAATTGGGCTTTACTTGTGGCCGGCCTGTTTATAGGGATGTTTATTATCCGGACGATGCTGGAGGATCGGGTTCTTCAGCAGGAGTTGCCCGGCTATGGAGAATATGCGGAA
>JAKQSI010000011.1 GCA_029570205.1 Candidatus Omnitrophota bacterium
AACGATTCGTCCGAGGAACCCCGGTAGTCGCTGCACTCCCGAAAGCGGTCTGGATCAACCCGCCAGACCAAAGAAGTTCAACACAAGAAACACTCACTAATTTCCAAACGGAGCTGTCTCATTGGACTTGACACATTCCGACCGGATTTGAACGTAAAGTGGTATTTCCAATGCGATTCCCCCCGCCGTGAAAAGAATAAGTACAGGACGGTTTCCTGTCGTGACATTCAGTGACATTCCTTCCATGTCCACCCATTCAGTGCTGTTTGTACTGATTTCATTATTCGCTGCGGCCTGCGCACGAACACCGGATATCGATCTGGCAGATCCGGCAGAGAGCGAGTAGATGGCATACGGAGTCGGGTTCAGTCTCTGCCGCGTACCGATTGCGGTGTAGGCTCCATCATTTGCACCTCCGCGTACTCCGATCTGAGCAAACCGCGCCTCACCGTCAAACACCTGTTCGCCGAAATCGAGATCCACTTTGAACAGCCCGCCTGCCACCGTAACATCGTCGAGGGTTATGGATTCCGCTATCTGGGTCCCGCCAATTTCCGCGTCATACAGCTTGAACTCAAGATCATATACGCCGTTCGCCGGATTCCCGCTTTCCATCAGGTGCCCCTGATAGGTGAACGCTGTACCCATGGTTGGAATAATCTGGTTTCCCGGTGTGGCGGTCGGTACCGCTGTAGGTGTATCAGTCGGAGCCGATTCCGGTGTGGGAGTGCTTGTCGGGGTTGCCGTGGGCGAAGCCGAAGGAATATCAAGTCCCAACGATTCCCAGTCGCCGGTGATTCGAACAATCATGTGCTTTTGTGCATTTCTATCCCACAAATAAACCAAAAGAATCCTATTATTAAATCCTATATGGTGCGCTTCATCTTCCGATGCTGGCCATCCCCGCACAACCGTTCGAGCCAGAGTTCTTGCGCCTTTGGCTATATGATAAGAATAAACGATACATTGCACTTCCGAAGGTCGCTGAGGATTCTTGTAACTTAACCCAGTGAAGATCATGAGGCTTGGGGTTATTGTGAGACAGCGAAGGTTACCTGTAATGTCCGATGATACAATATCGCCAGTCTCCGTTTGTAGGTCGTGGTTCTCGTCGATGAATGGAAATACGTAGGCATCCAGGATTCGAAGCCCCGGAGCCAACTCTAATCTTGCGGAGACCGATGCAATATCGACAGGTGCCGGAGCCTGTTGGGCAGAAACAAGCCATGGTGTGGTGAGCAGGGATGCACAAAACAGCAATGTTCTGGAGATCTTCATCTTTCGCCTCCGATACTCATGGGTCCACTTGGATGCCTGGATTCGATCAGGCTTTGAAATGCGAACCGTTGTTCGAACGGGTTGATTTTTTTGAGTGCGTTTTCCAATGTGTGGGATGGGAAAGAGGTTTCCTGAGCGGGTATTGGAGGAACAAATCGCAAACAGTTCTCCGACTCGGTCTCGACCGACCGCACCAAAACAATAGAAAAGGCAACGAGACCCCGAGACATATCGACCCCCGCAATCTCAAATGTCCCCTATTATCCCGATGTTCTCATGTCATGGGAAGAGACTTCGCGCTTGAGACTCTCATCTGGAATCTACACAAATTCCGGATTGCCTGGCCTACCCCGGAGACAATCCATGGGGGCTTGCAGACCGACAGATCCGATCCGGCGAAAAATCAGAAAAAGGTGGGAAAAGGTGATTGACATCCACTCCCGTTATGTCCTATCCTATTCTCATGCTTGAGAATCCATCGGTTCCCGCCGATGACGGGGAGGTTGGTTATGAAACAACTTCGGTTCTTTTCAATAGTCTCCATTCTGGTCCTGGAATGTGTCTTTCTCTCGACCACATTCGCCCAGCCGCTGCGTGGATCGTCGGGAGAGATCATCTTGGGATTGGGAACTGTAGAATCTGCAGCATATTCCCCCGATGGAAGATACATCGCTACCGGAGGCAGCGCAGGTGCATTCCTTTGGGATGCGCAGACCGGGGCAATGCTCCGGACATTTTCCGGGCACAGGGACTGTGTCTCTTCCGTCACTTTTTCGCCGGATGGGGCCAAAGTCCTGACGGGGGGTTGGGATCGTACGGCAAAGTTGTGGGATACCGAGACAGGTGCGGAAATCCGCACGTTTACCGAGTTCTGGTCTTTAACAGTGCCCCTGGTGTTCTCGCCGGACGGAACGAAGCTGTTGACGGCGAGTCATGACCCTACTGGATATAATGCTGCTGAACTGTGGGATGTCGAGACAGGGGCAACAATTCGCACGTTTTCGGGGCATACCTCTACTCTCACTTCTGTGGCGTTTTCGCCGGACGGGACAAAGGTGTTGACGGGGAGTTACGACTGCACGGCAAAGTTGTGGAACGTGGAGACTGCCGAGGAGATCCGCACATTTTCCGGGCATACAGGTTGGGTGTGGTCCGTGGCGTTTTCGCCCGACGGGACGAAGGTTCTAACGGGGAGCCGCATGCTCGACGGTACGGCCAAGTTGTGGGATGTGGAAACCGGTGCGGAGATCCGCACGTTTTCGGGGTATTACGACGTGTATTCTGTGGCGTTTTCGCCGGACGGAACAAAGGTGTTGACGGGCGGTTCAGGTGGTACTGATGCTACGAAGTTGTGGGATGCGGAGACAGGTACGGAAATCCGGACGTTTTCCACGCCGCTTATGTCTTGGGTGGTTTCTGTCGCGTTTTCGCCGGATGGAACGAAGGTGTTGACGGGAATTGGCGACGGGACAGCAAGGATTTGGGATGTTGAGATTGCCACAAATACTCCTGCGGTAACCCCGGAACCCACCAACACCCCAACCCCGATGTCGACAATGACTCTCAGCCCGGCAATGACCCCGACAATCTCTTCTCATGATCCTCTCAACCTCCCCCTGCATGGTCCGTCAGGCGAAATGATCCTGGGTCTGGGGACTGTAGAATCTGCAGCATATTCCCCGGACGGGAATTACGTTGCCACCTGTGGCAACATGGGCGCATTCCTCTGGGATGTGCAGACTGGGGTGCTAATCCAGATATTCTTGGGGCACACGGATTCAGTTCGTTCCGTCACCTTTTCGCCGGATGGCACAAAAGTACTGACGGGGAGTTGGGACGGCACGGCGAAGCTATGGGATACGTTGAACGGGCACGAGATTCGGACGCTTTCGGGGCACTCCTCTTTGGTGTCGTCCGTGGCGTTTTCTCCGGATGGGACGAAGGTGCTGACGGGAAGCGGGGATTGTACGGCAAATCTGTGGGATGCGGAAACAGGAGCTGTGATCCGGACTTTTTTGGGACCTTCGTCTTGGGTGGTTTGCGGCGTGGCGTTTTCGCCGGATGGAACGAAGGTCCTGACGGGGAGTGGCAAAGGATTTCCGGATTACCTTGGAGATGCCAAGTTGTGGGATACGGAGACGGGTACTGAGATCCGAACGTTTTCGGGGCATACAGATTATGTCACTTCCGTGGCGTTTTCGCCGGATGGATCTCAAGTGCTGACCGGAAGTGGTGACGGCACGGCCAAGTTGTGGGATGCGGAGACCGGGACTCTGCTACAGACGTTTTTGGAGCATCCCTCTTGGGTTCATTCATGGGTCACTTCCGTGGCGTTTTCGCCGGATGGGACAGAGATCTTGATAGGGAGTAACGACAGTACGGCAACGTTGTGGGATGCCGAGACCGGGGCGGAAATTCGGACGTTTAGGTCGGAATCGGTGGTCTCCGTGGCGTTTTCTCCGGACGGTACGAAGGTGTTGGCCGGAATTGGTGATGGAACGGCAAGGATCTGGAATATCAACGACTCTTACGTACCTCCCACCCCGACAGCCACCCCCTTCCCCTCATTCACCGGCCACGAGTGTGACGATCTGCTTTACAGTACGAACATTGCTGCGCTGGGACATGCCTCCGCCGAGAGTTATCGGGATCAGAACAAGCCCGAATTGGCAATTGATGGCGATACGGAATCTCCATTTTCCGGTTGGATGGCCGTCGGGGACCGAGGCTGGTGGCAGGTGGAACTCCCCTGCCAAGTCCCAATCTATCGGGTTGAGGTGTTCACAACAGCAGGGAATCCTACTTGCATGTTTCCCTCGTTTCAAATTTCCGTATCCACAACCGGCGAATTTGTGGGCGAGCAAACCATCGTCGCAACGGAAAACCAATGGCCCAATCAGGTCATGGTTGCCTATGACTTTGAACCGATTGAAGCCAAGTTCATCCGTCTGACAGCATTGGCGGATCATTATTGGTCAATCTTGCAGGAATTCCGGGCGTATCCGGCAATCGAGCCGACACCAACGCCTACATATACCGTCACTCCGACTGTTACTGACACGCCCTCTTCGACACCGACGTTAACGCCTACTCCTTTGCAAATGTTGTCTCGGTGGGATTTTGCAGAAAATGGCAATTTCGAGAATTGGCAATACATCAATGTGTCTGAGGCGAACGTATCAAACGGCCTTCTGTCCGGCGTTGCCGAAAACGCAGATCCCATTATTGAACTTCGTGATCAAACCATCGAAATGCAGTACTTAAGGGGATTGGCTTTTCGCATCCGAGCCGACCGACCGACCTTTTGCCAAGTCTATCTCGGTATAGGGGATGAGGATTGGACTTTTCAACATATCGGGGATTGGCAGATTGATTCGACCGCCGAGTTTAAGACTATTGTTGTTAATTTCGATGGAACAGTTCTGTCTGCAACACGACTTTATCTGTTGCGGATTGATCCCGCGATAGACAAGGGAGTTGCTTTCGAGATCGACTGGATCGCTTTGATAGCATCCGATATTCCGACTCCAAGCCCCACACCCACAAGCCCATTCACCGGTCACGAATGTGATGACCTGCATTACAGCACAAATATCGCCGCACTGGGGTACGCCACTGCCGACAGCTATCGCCATGACAACAGGCCAGAACTGGCGATTGACGGGGATACGGAATCTTCGTTTTCAGGGTGGATGGCTGTTGGGGACCGAGGCTGGTGGCAGGTGGAACTCCCCTGCCTGGTTCCAATCTATCGGGTTGAAGTATTCACCACCCCTCAAAACTCTTCCTGCATGTTCCCCTCGTTTGAGATCTCCGTCTCAACAACCGGCGCATTCGCGGGCGAGCAGACCATCGTCGCGACGGAACCCCAATGGCCAAACCAGGTCATGGTCGCCTATGACTTCGAGCCGGTTCAAGCGAAGTTCATCCGCCTGACAGCATTGGCCGATCATCGTTGGTCAATACTTCAGGAATTCCGCGCGTATCCGGCGGTGCAACCGACGCCGACACCGACGTTCACCCCGACACCCACGAGTCCGTTTACCGGCCATGAATGTGATGACCTGCATTACAGCACAAACATCGCCGCGTTGGGGTATGCGACGGCGGACAGCTATCGCCAGGACAATCGTCCTGAGTTGGCGATTGATGGCGATACGGAATCTTCGTTTTCAGGTTGGATGGCTGTTGGGGACAGAGGCTGGTGGCAGGTGGAACTCCCCTGCCTTGTTCCAATCTATCGGGTTGAAGTATTCACCACCCCTCAAAACTCTTCCTGCATGTTCCCTTCGTTTGAGATCTCCGTCTCAACAACCGGCGAATTCGCGGGTGAAGAAACCATCGTCGCGACGGAAAACAGATGGCCGAGCCAAATCATGGTCGCCTACGACTTCGACCCGATTGAGGCGAAGTTCGTCCGCCTAACGGCATTGGTCCCTCATTATTATGCAATTTTGCAGGAATTTCGTGCGTATCCGGCAATCGAGCCGACACCAACGCCGACGTTTACTGCCACGGCGACGTATACGCCAACACCCACGATCACACCAACACGAACGCCTACACCGACTCCTTATGGGGAACGAATCCTCGGCCTTGGACACATTTCTGTTGCGACATACTCCCCCGATGGCCGATATATTCTGACAGGTGGCTCCGCCGGGGCGATCTTGTGGGATGTCGAGGCTGCCCAGATCATCCGCAAATTCCAGCGTCACGGAGTCACTATTTCCTCAGTCGCGTTCTCTCCGGACGGACGGTACATTCTGACTGGGGGAGGGAGTGCAAAGTTGTGGAATATCGAAACAGGGGACTTGATTCGGGTCTTTGAAACACCCGAATCTCCTATCTATTCCGTGGCATTTTCTCCGGATGGTTCGCATATTCTTACTGGCAGCAAGTACGACCACAAAACACATCTCTGGAACATTGAGACAGGGGAGATCATCCGAAATTTTGAGGGATCTGTATGCACATTTTCACCGGACGGGAATCAGGTCCTGACAGATGGCGGTGGTATGTCCGCAACGTTGTGGGATGTAGAGACCGGGATTGAAATCCGTTCGTTCCGGGGGCACACGGATTATATCACTTCCTTGGCCTTTTCCCCGGACGGAAAGATGATCCTGACATCCAGTGCGGATAGTACAATAAAAGTATGGGACGTAGAAACGGCCAGAATGATTCACAGTTTCTACCAGTCCTATTTTCCTGCTGCAGCGTTTTCACCGGATGGAAACCGCATAATAACGTCGGGGAGCTGGTGGCCCGTTTCTAGTGGTATAACACTATGGGACGCACAGACAGGAGCGATAATTCGGGTGTTCTCCGCGCATAACGCCGATATCCGGTCTGTTGGCTATTCACCAAATGGTCTGGAAGTATTTACCGCAACTGGATCTGAAATAAAACTGTGGGATATAACGAAAGATCCCTTGATACGAACCTTTGGGGGCCATGCCGGAGCCGTTAATTGTGCGAAATACTCTTCCAGCGGAAAGTATATTGTGACTGGCAGTGACGATGGGACAGCCAAATTATGGGATGCGAAAACGAGAGGAGAGATTCGAACATTTCGCGGCCATGCCGATGGCGTCTTATCCGTAGACTTTTCCGAGGATGAATGCTGGATTCTCACCGGAAGCAGAGATGGAAGCGCGGCTTTGTGGAACACAAAAACCGGCAAATTGATTCATATATTTACTGGACATAAAAGACCTGTATATTTTGTGGCGTTTTCACCGGACGGAACGAAGGTGCTGACAGGGAGCGAGGATAGGACAGTGAAGATATGGGATACAACGACGGGGATAGAGATCCGGACACTTTCAGGCCAAATAGGGATCGTATATTCCGTGGCATTTTCGCCGGATGGGACCAAGGTTCTGACGGGGGGCAGTATTGGAACGGCGAAATTATGGGATGCAACGACGGGGATGGAGATTCGAGCCTTTTCCGGGCATGCCGGGGCTGTCAGATCTGTCGCTTTCTCGCCGGATGGAACTACCGTTCTGACGGGGAGTTCTGATGATACGGCGAAATTGTGGGATGTGGATACAGGAACGTTGATACGGACATACCAAGGCCACACCGGTGACATCTATTCCGTAGCCTACTCATCGGATGGGCAACAGATTCTTACCGGTAGTGGAGATAAAACGGCCAGGATATGGGACACTCAGACGGGTGCGGAGATTCTTAAATTAGAGGGGCATACCGAGACGGTGTTGTCTGTGGATTTCTCGCCGGATGGAACAGAGGTCCTGACAGGCAGCAAAGATCAAACGATAAGGACGTGGAATGCGGAGACAGGCGCGGAAATCTTCGGCCATCATACCGGAACAATTCTGTCAACCGCTTTCTCCCCGGATGGAAGATGGATTCTTACGGGAGGCAAAGACCAAACAGCAAGATTGTGGGATGTGAGCACAGGCGCTTTGCTGACGGTGTTTCAAGGCCATACCGAGGATGTGAATTCCGTCGCCTTTTCATCGGATTCGGCGCGGGTGGTGACAGGAAGCAAAGATCACCGTGCTATGATCTGGGCTTCAGAAACTGGAGTTCCGTTACACACCTTGGAGGGACATACCGGCGGTGTGAATTCCGCAGTGTTCTCACCAGATAATCAGCGTGTTTTAACAGGCAGTGAAGATTCTACCGTGAAATTGTGGGATTCTGAGACGGGAGATCTTGTCCAATCCTATTCTGGCCACACGTCAAGTGTAAATTCTGTCGCCTTTTCGCCAGGCGGGGAGAGGTTTCTCACGGGGAGCAGCGATAGGACTGCAATTCTGTGGGACGCAGATGCGGGAACGATACTCCGGACATTCGAGGGGCACACCGGTCCTGTAAATTGCGTTGCATTTTCGGCGGATGGGACAAGGGTTTTGACGGGAAGTGATGATGGCAAAGCGATTCTATGGGATATGGAAACCGGTGGGGAAATTCGTACCTTTTCAGGCTCAGGAACCATTCATTCCGCTGCCCTGTCTCCAAATGGGACCATGGTGCTTCTGGGGTGTCCTGACGGCACCACAATGTTGTGGGATGCGGACAGTGGTGACCGCATCCATGCGTTTTACCTTGCATATAGAATGTCTTCGCAACCTATTTATCTATCCGCTTCTGTTGCCGTAGCCTTTTCGTCGGATGGGAAAAGAGTAATAACCGTCGATGGCAACATAAGAGTTATCCTGTGGGACATCGAAAATTGCCTGCCAATTCGAACGTTCCCTTCATATAACGGTTCAGTCTTTTGTGCCGATTTTTCACCGGATGGGACAGAAGTTCTGACAGATGGCAACGATAACACCGCTGTGCTTTGGAACGCCCTGACCGGGGCAGAGATTCGGACTTTCGTGGGGCATGAGGACAGTGTCACTTCCGTGGCGTTTTCGCCGGACGGGACTAAGGCGTTGACAGGAAGTCGGGATCAGACGCTGAAATTATGGGACACGCTTGCGGGAACAGAGATTCGATCATTCCTGGGGCACACGTCTCGTATCTCCTCCGTGGCGTTTTCGCCGGATGGGAGTTGGCTATTGACATCGAGTGCGGATGGAACGGCCCGGATATGGACAAACGGAATTGGATCTACACCCGTAACATCTTTGCCTGATTGTGCTTCCGGTCTCTTTCTCTGCGGACCTTCAGGCGAAATCATTATCGGGTTGGGAACTTTAGGGGCCGCTGCCTATTCCCCCAACGGAAAGTACATTGCTTCCTTTGGTTCTATCGGCATTTTTCTGTGGGATGCGGAGACGGGGGCGTTGGCAAAATCGTTTCTTGGACATGCCGACGGAGTATATTCCTTAGCCTTCTCGCCGGATTCCACAAAGATCCTCACGGCGAGCCATGATCGAACGGCAGTATTGCGGGATGTGGAGACCGGGACGGTGATTCACACGTTTTCAGGGCACACGGGCACTGTCTCTTCCGTGGCGATTTCCCCCGACGGAACCCAGGTCCTGACCGGGAGTCGGGATCGTACGGCGAAGTTGTGGGATGCGGAGACGGAGACGGTTATTCACACATTTTCAGGCCACACAAGCAGTGTCTCTTCCGTGGCGTTCTCTCCAGACGGGACAGAAGTATTGACCGGGAGCTGGGATGAGACAACGAATTTGTGGGATGCAGAAACGGGAGCACTGGTCCGCACATTTCCTGGCACCCAATACCGGAGTATTCACTCTCTTGCGTTTTCGCCGGACGGAACAAGGATTCTGAGTGGGAGTTGGTCGGATATGAACCTAATGAATGCGGAAACCGGCGAGATTATCTGGTCTGTCAGCGGATATAATTCGGAGATTTCCTCTGTGGCATTTTCGTCGGATGGAACCAAGGTATTGGCTGGCAGTTGGGATCGGGCGACCTTATTCGATGCGGTCACGGGTGAGGAGATTCGGAATTTCGATGGCTCTGGGGACCCCGCAGCATTTTCGCCGGACGGGACAAAGGTGTTGACCAGGAGCGCGGACAGGGTCTTGAATCTGTGGGATGCGGAGACGGGATCTGTGATTCGAACCTTTGAAGGACACATGGAAGCTGTTACTTCAGTGGCACTTTCACGAGATAGGACAAAGATCGTGACAGGGAGCGGGCACACAGCAAAAGTCTGGGATATCGAAACGGGAACGGTCATTTGCTCCTTCGATGGCTGGTCTGTGTCTTCTGTGGCCTTTTCACCGGACGGGACGAGGGTGTTGATGGGGAGTTGGCACACCGCGATATTGTGGGATATTCGGACGGGTTCCGAGATTCGAACATTCGAAGGGCATACGGGTCCAGTCAGTTCAGTTGCATTTTCTCCGGATGGGACAAAAGTGTTGACCGGGAGTCATGATGGAACGGCGAAGTTATGGGATTCGGAGACTGGTGAATTGATTCGAACCTTCTGGGGGCATTCCAGCATCGTAGAATCTGTAGTCTTTTCACCGGACGGAATGAAAGTACTAACGGCGAGTCATGATGGCACCGCCCGCATCTGGGATATCAGCGATATTCATCTGGAACCGACACCGGCTATTACTCCGACTCCGGCCCCGACGCCCGGTTTCATCTACAGGATCACTTTTGACGAATCCTCTCCCGAACAGGCGGGCTTTTTCAGCACGTCAGCAAGTGGTATGCAGCCTGCACCGATTCGTCTTGGCTCGGTTCCCACGGGGGAAGGTACTGACGGTCGAGGGATGATTATTGACACCGGGCCGGGGCAGGGCACGCTGTCGATTCAGACGACGCCCATCGCACTCGGTCCGGGTCCGAAATTGTTCACGGTGAATGTCATGGCGGAAGCGCTAGGGGCCTCGGCGGCACTTGCAGTACTGAACGCGCCGCTGGGAGTGGATATGGGCTTTGTGCAGGCCAGCGGTCTGGATGTTCCTGTTGGCCAGTGGGGCCGTCTGATTCTCATCTACGATCCGCCGGATGATGCGGTGCATCTGGGAGTCCAGGTGGCTTTGGGTGGCAACGCTGAGTCCGGGATCAAGGTGTATTATGACAATTTGACGATTCAAGAATTGCCGGAACTCTCTTACGAATCAGTCACCCTGGATGCGAACGGCTCGTTCGATGGCGACAATACAGATGTTCTTGTGAATGTGAATCAGAATCGCGGCAGTGTCGTCTTCCTGCCGGATATTCAAGGTGGCAATGAGGTTTCTTTATCGATTCAATCCAGCAACGACGCGGCAAACGTGGGCATTTTCGCGACTCAATTACAGGGCGGATTCCCGCATCTCTTGCAGGCGTCGGTCCGGGCTTGCCGCCTTTCGGGTTCAGGCGGCGTGACGGCGTTAGTCATGACCAACGCCTACGGCAATGTTGGAACCTTTGTCAACTGCGACAGATTGCCCGCACTTGGCAATACTCCCATGGCCATCACCATCGGCGGCGGATTTGTAACCGAGAATCCATCATTCCCGATCATCAACGTAGTCCAAAACGGTTCCACCGGCACTGCTTCGGCCATCATTGTAGATAATTTAGAAGTGAGGAGGATTATGGGAGGACCATAAGAGAATCCGTTTATTACACAATATCAGCCCAAGTTGATGAAATTACCCAATTGTCGGCTGTCCATATTCACAAGCCTCTTCTCGGATGAGACTTGTCACATGGTACTCTCGCGAGGATGATATTTTCACTGTGCAGTTAAACCTTGACATTTTCACCGTGCAGAAACAAGCGCTTTCCGGGCGTGCTTGAAAGGCTACAAAAAACATGGACATATCTTATGCCGATCCGCATAACATCCGTACAAAAATGGCCGAGTCGACATCAAGATACCAAAATAACTGGCTTTACCGCTCTTTCGGTGCAATACTCCGAGGCGTCTTATGCAAATCAATCTAATCGTTGTTAGCTGCCCAGACCATGACACGCACGCCTGAAGAGATGAGTCCCGCTAAGAAAGCGCACCACACGGCGAAGTGGGCGCGCACGATGACGAAGTGGCTTGTCACCTATACCCGACGCAAAGGTGCCAAGTGGAACTTGGTGGATTTCGGAGGCGAGACAAGGTCTGAGGCTCGCGGCATTGTGGACCTGATCGCAATCCGAAAAGATCACCGCCAGGACGGTCCAGGTCTCAAGCGCGGTGATCTCTTTGAGATCGTGCTGATTCAGACGAAGGGAGGTTCTTCCCCGCGGCCGACGGCAGACGACCTTGCGCGCCTGAAGAAAGTCGCCAGATATCACAGGGCAAGAGCCATCATTCTGGCAGAGTGGCGGCGCGGGGAACGCATCGAACTGTTTAAGCTCAATGGATCGCACTGGCATTCGGTTTCACCAGACGAAGTCTTTGGGTGATCAAAGCGGGTGGCGGCTAACAATCAGTTGCAGCGGACGAGGCTGGGATTTGCCACTGATGGTGAGCGTTTTTATATTTCATTCCTTCCCTCTTTTCGTCTGGACAGCCTCCTGTTTCGCCTTTTCGGCCATTTCCTGCCCGACGTCCCGAGGTTTTCCGGTACACTGACCCGATTCCTAAAACAGAGTATTTCCGTTTAGGCGAATTAGTTGAAAATCGTTCCCCTTCGGACTGAACCATAAGTGACATCCCTTTTAGCGACCGGGCCGGTCCGATGGGGGAAATTTCCACGGATGGGTCCCCTTTTCAAGAGATTCCTATCCATTCTCGGTCTCTCTCCCGAATCCACACACTCCCGCCGTCTTCCCCGTGAACCGCCCCCGCGTTTCTATCATTTGTCCCATTCGTCTCATCGGTCCCCCACGCCGTGCTTCCGCTTTCCCGCGAAATCCACTACCTCCAACCCCCTCCACTTATGTATAGCCGCTCAGCCGAAAACCGCCTGGTCCCGGTAAAAAAATATCTCAATGGGGTCCCCCCAACCCCATCTTTTTCAGAGCATCCACCCTCCGTCATGTTGCGCAACAGACTTGCCGTCAGGTGCACCCATCGGTTCCCGCCTTTCGTTGGTGTATTTCCGGCAAAAGGCTTCGGTAATCTCACGCAAATTCCGGGTCAGGAACTCCAGGGCTTTTGCTCGAATGGTGTCCGGAACTTCTCCATAGAAAGCCTCCGCGATCCCACCTGTGATGCAGGCCAGCGTATCGCTGTCGCCTCCCAGTGAGACCGCGTTCCGGATCGCGTCCTCATACGAAGTCGAATCCAGAAATGCAACAATCGCCTCCGGTACGGTCCCCTGGCAGGACTCGTTAAATGAATATAACGACAGGCAACATCCATTGGCTTAACCGCTGCGGCTTGCGCCGCGCTATAAAGCGCAGTCTAAACGCACTCTGTGGCCGACATACGGGTCGATGTACATCTCACCATCAGAGACCAGAACCCTGTGATGCCCACATGCCGGACAATCACAATACATGGCGTACGGTGACAACTTATGCCAAGTTCTGTCGGGAGTGATGGCGTACACCTTATATGTCTGTGGGATGTCTGCGATGTCCTTTGGCCTGATCTCATGCGAGATCTCTTTGAAATCGGGATGATCTCCAGACAGGTCTTTCACGGTAAACGAAAACGTGCCAGGATCGGACTGACTCATGGAAATCGTGTAGTACCATCTTATCCGGATGTAGATTGGACGGAGTAGATTCTCGACTTCAGTGACTGTATCGATATGTTCGAGAAATAGTTGTTTGTAGGCTGTGTCGTTGCAATCGCAGTATCCGTGCCCACGCTTTTCGTTTCTCAGGCTTACTATTTCCTCCTCTTCCGCTTTGTCAACAACACGCCGGATTCTTTCGAAAAGGCGACTCGGAAAATCCGGAACATTTACACGTTCCATTTGGGAAAGATTCCGCAGAGCTGTAACCCAGTGGCCAAGAGAGGGCCTTTCATGCAGCTCTCGTTCCCGAAAGAACTCGTCGAAGTTGTCTTTCATTGCGATACAGCCACAGGTAATGACTGTGCAGCGCACGAGGGAATCGAAATGATCGAGGAGCATGAGGAATCTACGAAAAGGCTCGGTGGTTCCAGAGATCTTCCTCCGCGTGATCGAAATAGGAAAAGGAAATTCTTCACCTTGGCTCCCGGTGGACATTCTTGTTCTGAAAAGCATGACACTTCGCTGAGTTTCAAGGAGTTGCAACATTTGTGTGAGAACGTCTTCACAAATCCCTCTATCACCAATCACGCGCTGGCATTCCGGGCAGATGTCGGCTGTCCTTAACTTAAAAATGACGTCGGGTTTCCAGGAGCACATGTCGCTGATGCAGCCAATCGGAGGGTCGTGGAAGAACTGTGCCCCATCCGCCAAGGTATCGAACATCAGGCATTGAAGGATGTTCTCGACAACCTGAAACGCCACAGGGTATTCGGGTGGACAGGTAACATAGTTCTCCCACTCAGAGGCGTGTATAAAGATGCTTTTCTCTCCTTGCGGGTCACAGGAACTGAACCAGTTGTTTTGATTTCTCTGCGCCATTAGTAATACAAGAAAATCGTTCTCGTCCAGAGACAGCTGCTGCCGGAAAGCTCGGCAGGCAGCAAAGATGGAATTCCAGTCTGCAGGAGTATCCGAGTCTCCTTCGATCTTGACGGGCTTGTGCACTTGTTCGAATTCGAGTGGTCCCGGAACCGCGACAAGCATCTCGAATACGGCGTTCAGGAGATCTTTCTGGAGGTCTTTAGAGCGCACAAGCACAATTCGGGTCATGAATTTCTCCTTTTCATTTCGGTCATTCCAATAATTCCTGGCCCGAACAACTGGCTCATGGTTCAGATGTCATACATCCACTTGAGAAGAGAACGCAAAGGCCCATCTATTCTCTCGAAAATTGCATTATCCCACGGAATTTGCCCGTATAGGGAGCCAGTTCCCTCTACGCCCATCATTTTCGGGGACGTCTCGCCAGAACCGTCCATAATGTAGACCTTCGTTCACCAGGCCGTCAATCGGAAATCTGTCGGATCTGGCACTGGAAATATGGGATTCAGGCAAATACGGGTCTTGGAAACCAAAGGGCGGGCCTGAGCAGAATGCACCGCTCATTCCGGTCCATCTTTCAAATTTGCCTTCCCCTCCGACTGAACCATAAGTGACTCCCTACAAAAAACCGGGCCGGTCCGATGGGGGAGATTTCGGCGGATGGGTCCCCTTTTCAAGAAATTCCTGTCAATTCTCGGTCTCTCCCAAATCCACACACTCCCGCCATCTTCCCCATGAACCGCCCCCGCGTTTCTATCATTTGTCCCATTCGTCTCATCGGTCCCCCATGCCGTGCTTCCGCTTTCCCGCGAAATCCACTACCTCCAACCCCCTCCACTTATCTATAGCCACTCAGCCGAGAACCGCCTAGCCTCCGGTAAAAAAATATCTCCATGGGGTCCCCCCACCCCTCCTCTTTTTCAAAACATTTCAGTTTCCGAGCGGATTTAACAAGCGCTTTTCTTTTCTCCCAGCGCGAGCGTAGCGAGCGCCACACAATGCCCTTCACCGTATTCTTCCGGCGCGAGTCTTCGAGCGCCATACCTGCATTTTTGCCGGAGGCAAAAATCATAGAATCAAAAAACAGAAGCCCCCACATCGCACACACCCCGTCACAGCGGACGGCCACCGGCACAAATTGCCTATTCGCCGCACTCCTCTCAATGCAAAGGCTTCACCCGCTTCTCAAAGTTCACTCTTTTTCCCCATCGCACCCTCGATCCCCCCGTTCCTTCCCCCAATTGCGGGTCTATTCCCTTTGCCCTGCCCCCACCCTTACCGCCATTTCACATGCTTTACCATCTCGGCCTGGATCTCCGGCGTAACTTTCATATACAGCGACATGGTGACATACACGGAGGCGTGGCCTAGTCGGGCCGAAATCACCGGGATCGGCACGCCTTGCTGAAGCAGGTGAATCGCCAGGCCGTGCCGGAACTTGTGCGGATGGATGTCCTCAATCCCCACCTCGTTGGCATACTGCTTCACCATCTTGTAAGCATAGAACCGCGTAAAGCCGAACAGTGCTCCCTTCACATCGAAGTCCGAGATGAACCGGCTCAGGTCCAGCAGCAGCCCCTCATCAAGCGTTACGATGGTCACCCGTTTGGACTTCTTCATGTCAATCCGCACTTGCCGTTTGGTGAAGTTGACCGCATTCACCGGCAGATGGCAGAGATCATCCACCCGCGCACCCGTCGCCCAGAGCAGGTCGATGAAAAGCATATCCCGCCGCTGATAGAACGGACTCTTCGGCGTTTCCTTGAGTTGCCAGTGATTCTCGATGGTTTCACGCATTCGCAGGTATTCGGCGAAGGTGATATGCGGCGGCAGATCGTCGATCCGGGTCGAGATCATCGCGTTGTTCAGGGTTGCCAGGGCCTTCATCTTGTCCTCCCGTGGATACACTATTCAATGTTCTGTGTACTATTATATCAAATTTCGGCCCTTTTGCAACCTGAAAATCGGAAATTTGTCCGTTTTTGTCGAAAAAAGTACACATTATTGCATGTAATGTTTACCGATATATCCTGCAAAAAAACTTGTGAGGTCCGTCCCTCAATCGCTGGAGAATGTCTCTGCCCGAACGCGGCAGAAGATTGTCTTTTCCTTGGTGCAGAGAGAGGCCGTTTTCCCGATCTTTCAGCGGGTATACTATTGAGGCAGTGGATTCTTTTGGCGACTTTCGATACGGAGAAGGTTCATGGTTGTGATGCTGACCATCTGCGTTGGCGCTTGGCTTGGCCTCTCATGTGTGGCCCTGGGCGAAATGTATTCGATTCCGGTCACGATCATGAGCGACTTGGTCTTCCCGCGAGTCCCCGTGGACCCGGAAATCGACTTCGCGTCCGTGATTACCGGAGCCGGTCTCGATGGTGTCCTCGACCCCAACTCGATTCAAGTGATTGATACCGCGACAGGTAGGTCCGTGCCTTGCGCCGTGACGGAGGATTTCGCTTATGGAGACAAGGGCCGAATCGAATGGATCGTCACAAATCCTTCCCATCGAGATTATGAAATTCGCTTTCGGATCGCTTCCAAACGTCCTTCCCTTGAACCCGCCGCGTTCACGCCGCTGATCGGTCTGGGCGATTTGTTGCGCTACAACGCAGACATTCCCCGTCCGATTGCCTGCTGCTATCTCTCCAGGCTGGTAGACCTTACGGGAGACGGCAACCGGGATTTGGTCGGTTGCTGGAACTATGCCTATCGGCCCGGATGGCCGTGGGACGGAATCATCTGCTATCCCCGCGTGGGCGATGAAAACGATTTCACGTTTGGAGATCTCGTGCGCGTTCGCTATGTCGAGCAGGCCGACTCGGTTGAATATCAACATTTCAGCAGTACCTACATGATGGCTGATTTTGCGGATTTCAATGGTGACTATCGGGTGGACCTGGTCTATTCGCCAAGAAGCGGTGAGCATCTGTTTCTATACTTGAACAGCGGAAAGCGAGATGCCGGCGGGATGCCCGTTTTCACTGCTGCAGGAACCCTGCCGCGACCTTCGGATGCCTGGGGACCGGTTCGTGCCGTCGATCTGAATAGCGACGGTGCGGTGGATTTCGTTGCCTGTAACGTCCAGGGGGAGGGATCGAAAAGGCCGAGCGAAGTCTTTTATCTGAGAAACACGAATCCGAACGGATGGCCCATCCAACCGGCGGAGGCGGTCAATTTGCGGGTGGAAAAAGCCCCTTGCTTCTTTGATGTCGATGGGGATGGCGCATTGGACGCCGTGAGATTCGCCCCGCCTGCACAGGGCGGTCTTGAATCGAAGAACCGCGTTGTGTGGCAGAAGAATCTCGGAGGAGATCCGCCTCAATTCGGCGATCCTCTGCTCATTGATGGCATTGATCCGGTTCTTCCAGCCGGCATGGCTTCCGTGAATGACGGACCCCACCGTGGATTGCTCATTCTATGCGATGAATTCCAGTCGGTTGTGTTCTTTGAGCGGGTTTCGAACAAGGGAAGCGGAGTGCGGTTCAAACGCTCGCAAAGGTGTGAATCGCTTTCGAGTGTCATTTCCTTGAGCGATCAGGCGTGGCCGTGTGTCTGCGACTGGCATGGTGACGGAGATCGAGACCTGCTGGTGGGGGGAGGTTATGGCTGGCCGCGGATCGTGATCAACGAGGGAACAAATGAAAGACCGAAATATGCCGAGGCACAATACATTCTCTCGGAGGGTACTCCGATTCGATTGCTTCGAAACGACATCCTCGGCGAGCCTTATCATTGGCACAACATGGGATATTCCTATCCGTCCTATGTGGATTGGGATGCGGACGGTCTCCCGGACCTGATGCTGCCGAATGAGACCAATCGTATTTTCTGGTACAAGAACATCGGCGTTCGCAGCAGCCCGAAATTCGGCGAACGGCGGCAGATCGTTGTGGACGGGTACCCGGACTCCCCTGAGAAACGCAGGTTATCCGCGGAACGTGCCATTGAGGCGACCTATCCCAGGGAGGAAGAACAACCCTTCTTCTGGAGAACCGGAGCCGCATTTGCCGACTGGAATAGCGACGGACTGATGGACCTTGCCACTCTTGATGGTTACAGCCGCCAGTTGACTCTATTCGTTCAATACCGGGATAACGACGAGACACTGCGCCTCAGGAAAGAAAAGCCTCTGAAACTGGAGGATGGACGATTCATCGACGATGCAATCGTTGAGCGTTCTGCACACTGGACGGAATCGTTCCGCCCGGTTGATTGGGATGGTGACAGGCTGCTGGATATTGTGTATTCGTGCGCAGGCACTGTACCGGAAAAGGGAAGCATCTACCTGCTTCGCAATGTGGGCACGGCAACAGAACCCGTTTTCGATTCCCCGCGCACGATGTGTTGCTATGGCAAGCCGATCAAAGTCACCTCTCATGGTCCCCATCCCTGGGCAGGCGATCTGGATGGCGATGGACTGCCGGACCTTCTGACCTGTGTTGAATGGAGTGTATATCCGTTCTTTACACACGCCGCTCTCGAAATGGACAAACGCCCGGAATTCAACATCGGTCCCATGAAAATAGTCACCGAATAGCCGTGTGTGCCTCTCACCATCCACAGCGTGAACCAACCAAATCGTTGCCGGGATCATTCCCAGGATGACTACCGAAATTAAGGCCGCAAATCCTTGTTGCTGCATGTCATTCGATACTCGCCACACGTTCCATCGGATTCCTCACAGATCCCTCGATGATCCCATTTCGCCAGACTTCGCTTCTTTGCTCTAAACTCCGCCTTTGCGCCTATCAATCCGCAATTCCCCGCCCCCAGATCCCGAATTATCAAATCCCCATGCACCCGCGCCCGTGCACGGCCACCTCTCCCCGGCCTTCCCGCGCGAGGTATGGCTTCTACGCCGCTTCCAGGTTCACCTGAACGGTTTGCCACGCCGACAGGATCTCCTGCCGGATGGTCTCTCGCTCTGTGATGATCGCTCGGGGATCATCGCCTTCGATCAGCCAGATCCGACGTTGAAGCAGAGTATTCATCGCGTCCAGCAAATTGGCGCAATACGCCTCCGGTTCCCACGGGGTTTTCTTCCTGTGGAACTTCTCCACATACCATTCATAAGGAGCCTCTCGGATTCTCCACTGGCTTCCCACCCGAATCACCAATCCGCCCGAGGAGGCCCTTTCCAGGCGTGTATCCTCCGGGAGAGGCGTTTTCCTGCGTTTGGAGGATTCCACTGCCAGAGAATCCACTTCGGGCGCTACCCCGCCCCACACACGTACAGTCATCTTGGCCAGAGAACGTGCCTCAGGAGATTCGGCAGGAAACACTTCGTCGAACTGCCAGCAAAACCCCCTCTTACCATCCGGGTCGAACGGATCTCGGCATTCCAATGTCTCTTCCACCGCAGCAAACGCCGACGGACAAACCCCGCGCCGAAGCAAATACCTCCTGGCACGTTCCAGGGTATTCACCCAGGCTACGGCTCGCCAGATTCTCCGGCTTTTCCCCTGTAACTCCTCAATCTGCCAGGACCGAACATCCGACCTGATGCGCCAGCATTCGTCGATGTGAATGATCATGGTTTCCTCTTACCACCTTCGTTCTTTTCGGAAGCGAGAACAATAGAGAGAATTCCCTGCTTCATCGCCTGGGGAAGCGTCGGCCAAACGTCGATGATCGTCTGAAGGTCAGAGGGTGGAGTTTGTTCGCTTGATTCGCTTCTTTCGCACTCTCTTTCTGGTTCCTTTTTGCCAGTGCGGGCATGGTGTGCACGTGGCTGATCACCGGAATTCGGTGGTTCGAAGTGCACGCTATGTGCACGCTCAGCGTGCATTTTTCTGTTTTGGGGTTGTTCAGCCAGTGCAGGGAGTTGTTCGGAAAGTGAAAATGACGGCTGCGTATAACCTACTGAATCTGCTGGACTTTGTTCTGGTTTTGTGTCGGTTCTGTTCGAGGAGTGTCGAGGTCTTGAAACCTGCCCAGGGCGGGATTTGAACCCGCACAGACTTTCGCCCACATGGCCCTCAACCATGCGTGTCTACCATTTCCACCACCTGGGCTTGCTGAGAGACCGGAAGTCCTTCCGGCCTCTCCATCACAAACTCATCTTATCGACCTGTCGAAATTCTGTCAATCTTGAAGCCCCTTGCGTGTCCCCGCACAGGCTCTTCAATCGGCCCAACCGCCGGGAATGCGTGCCCGATGTTGCGGTCATATTCGCCCACTTTGACGAAAATGGCGGATGGTACTCGCCAACTTGCGGGCATCCGCAAGCCCGTCGTGCGCGGGAAGGTCCGACGGGATGCCGAACACCGTATCCAGTTGGCCGGTCTCTACATGGTCGGTCGTGCAGGCTTCCCTGCTCAAGAAGGCACTGAGATTCCGAAAGCGGTCGATCCCCAGAGGGCAGATCACTCCGTAATACCCGCAATTTTCGTAAAGGTACTTTTCATCACCGCCGTTGCTGTAAAGGATCGTCCCCGGTCCGGCAAACTCCACAAAGTCACGCAAGGCCTCGGTAAAATCCGTTCCCTCACGATCCACGCGTTCCTGGGTGATCCCGGTCAACTTAATGAAATACTCGCTCAGCGCCGGATTGAATCTCGGACGGACGATCCGCTCGAATGAGTCGATCTCCTCCAGTCCCCGACGGACATCCAGTTTCACCGCGCCGATCTGCACAATCTCCCGATATTGCCCCGGATAGGACCAGTTTCTCTCACGGGACCCTTTCCAGGCAGTGTATTCCGTATCGAAAACCACAATAATATCGCCCTCGATCATGGAGCGCTCCTTTTCCGTAAAAGAATTGAATCTTTCCCATCATAGCCGGTTCCGTGGGTGCAACCAGCCCTCTTCCCGACCAATGGTTCGATATATACTAATCCAAACCATATATAGTAGGCATGTGGCTTGACTAACGAATGGATTCGGGTAGAATGTGTAATTATGACAAAATCGGATGCACGTTCGCTGAGTCAAGAGAGTCAAGAGGACCTTCGGATGCGGGTGGTGCG
>JAKQSI010000033.1 GCA_029570205.1 Candidatus Omnitrophota bacterium
ACCGGTCACATGGGTAACACTTTTTCTGTCCGAGATGCCAGGTTTTGGATCGCTCGCCCTTTTTTTCTGGTCCGGTAATCCAGGTATACTGGCTGTTGCTCGTCCGGAGGATAGGGCTCCGCTGGAGAGCGACCCGAGCGCCGTGGCGAGTGGCCATACGGATGGGCAGAGCCGATTCTTTCGTGAGAAATCCGGGAAGTCAGGATAAATGGAGAATCCCGCACCGCTGCTCCATCTCCCGCCACAGCAGCCCGCCTGCATCCGATGTGATCGTTCCCCCATCAAAGGAGGCCGGCACTTCCGGCTTCTCCAACGGTTGAAAATCAAATACCGTTCTTGTACACGCTGTTTTCATAAGGTCACCTTCCTGGCATACGATAAGTTCTTACTGCAACTCTATTTATGCCATAAAAGGTGACCTTTAAAAATGGCTACCGTGAGAAATCCGTGGTAATATGAGTCAATTCGCGACACCCTTGCCCGCCTTGACTGTCTCTGTGCCCAAACGTATCCTTAACGACTTGCTCATTGAGTGCAATCAATGAGAAAAACATTTCGAGGAATTAGATGCCATCTGGGAAAAAACGAAAACGGATGAAAATCGCGACGCATAAGCGCAAGAAAAAGCGTCGCGCCAATCGCCACAAGAAGAAATAGTTGCGGGTTTCTTTCTGTTGACCGGTACGCGGGTCACCTGCCCGGAGCTGTTCCATGGCTCCGGGCAGGAACCGATGACAACGGAGAGACGGCATGGAAATCACGGAAGTCAAGGTGTTTCCGTTGCGAAAGCCTGACGATAAGTTAAAGGCTTTCGCAACGCTCGTTTTTGACGGCTGTTTTGTTATTCGCGATCTGAAAGTCATCAACGGGAATTCAGGGCTGTTTGTCGCCATGCCCAGCCGGAAGCTGGGAGACGGCACATACGAGGATATTGTCCATCCCATCAATTCCGAAACTCGTCAGAAGATCGAACAGGCGGTACTGGAGGAATACGAGCGGGTGAAGGAACAACGGAGCCGTTTTTCGTTCTGAAAGGGAGACTCCAAATCCGTTTCTACCGCGTTGTCTTTGTCTTCTTCTGTGAAGATAGACACGCGGGCGGATGATCAAAGTCTGTCAGCAGGTGGAATCGAGCTTCCGCAACCCCGATAATCGTTTGAAAGTGTCGCCGGAATCCCTCAATGTCGTCGGATGAACAGAAATCAGAGGGTCCCTGCGATCCGGGGGACAACAGACCATATCGCGATAATTCCAACGCAACCGCCTTGGCAGTCTCGGCCGCCGAATTGACCAGTGTGATCTGCGGCCCCACGACGCCTTGGAGGGTGTTCTGAAGAAGCGGGTAATGGGTGCAACCGAGAATAATCACATCCACCTTTTCGGAAATCAGGGAGGCCAGGTACCGTGCGGCAACAATCCGGGTGACCTGGTCGTCGGCCCAGCCCTCTTCCGCCAGGGGCACGAACAGGGGGCAGGGGGTTGACCAGACTTGCACCGAGGGATCAAGCCGCTTGAGCGCACGGTCGTACGCACCGCTGGCGATGGTACTTTTCGTGCCGATTACGCCGATTTTGCCTGTCTTGGTGGCGGTTACGGCCGCCATGGCTCCCGGTTCCACAACCCCCACAACCGGTCCGGGAAAGGCCTCGGTGATTGTGTCCCAAGCCGCGGCGGTGGATGTGTTGCAAGCCACAACCACCATCTTGACCCCCAGATCTCTAAAAAAGCCTGTGATCTCCCGGCAGTATCGTCGCACCGTCTCGGACGACTTGTTCCCGTACGGAACGCGGGCTGTGTCGCCGAAATAGATCAGCCTTTCTCGCGGCAGATCATCCAGAATTGCCCGCGCTACCGTAAGCCCCCCAATACCGGAGTCAAACACCCCTATGGGCGCAATGCGGTTCTTTCCAGCAAATTGCATCTCAACCCCGCCTGTTGTTTCGATCACTTTCTCCACCTTTCCATTCCTGTGTGCGTTTTCCTGTTTATTGGCCGGGATTTAAGAGAGACTCCGCTGAATCGTAAAACACGAACGTTTTATCCGGAGCCAAAGGCTCCGTCAAATCCCACAACAAATCGTCTTCGACCAGCTCTCCTTCCACAAGAATCTGGACGGTTTGGATGGCGCTGTCGTGATCGGCGAGGGTATTCACCAGCGAATAAATCGAGGCCCATTCCGCCAGAGCATGCCCCGGACGGCTGTCGATGAACTCTCGCGAGAGGCTGAGAACCACACACTTCTGAGCTTCATCCCAAAAAAGCGATTGAAGGCGTGTCCCCTCGGGAATTGTCGGAAGGAGATTCCGCGCACTCGGCCCGTCGATTAAAGCCTTGACAAGAGTCTCGAGCCGGTCCTCCAGCCGACCCGACAGGACCAGCGTTCTGCGCTCTTTTACCAGAAGCCGATGATCCGAGGAGAGGAAATACAGGGGCACGGTGAAGGTGTTGTTTTCATCCGGTGGCTCCTCCTTGACCGGTATGGGCGGCAATTCGAGAGCGGTGGATGGGCCACGCATAGAGGAGACCAGCAGGGATATTCCCACGCCCAGCATAACGATCAGTCCGAATGAAAGGATGACTAGAATGGCTTTCTGCATCGTTCCGCTCGATCAGGGAACCAGGGATTCCCGAATGGGTCGCCCTTCCTGACGGTACACCCAATTTCCGACGGCCAGAGACAAAGTTTCCGCAATCCTGGACTGAAATCCCTGGCTATGCAGAATCTGTTCGTGTTCAACATTTGTCAGACTACCCAGCTCGACGACCGCGCCCGGCATCAGCAGCCCGCTGAGAACCGCCAGGCGGCCTGAACGCGGTCCCTCCTCAAATGAAACCGTACCGATCCCGGACAGATCCGCATAAGCGGTTTTCAGTGCATTGTGCAGAGTTGCAGCCAAATCCCGACTTTGCTGAAACCAGAGGGCGGAACCCAGCTGCCATGGGACAAAACGACTTCGCAAGGAAGAGGGGTCCAGGCTCCTGCTGTCGAGAGAGAGCGCCTCATTCGCTGGTGGAGCCTGATACAACACGGAAGGCAGGCTCATCGCGGGATCGAAAAGACCACCGGCATGAAGGGATACAAACGCGCAGGCCTCCGAACTGTTCGCGAAGGTTACCCGATCCACAATCGGAATATCTGTCTGCTCTCGGCGAGTTAAAGAGACATCGATCTCAAAAGCATTCTGGATCATTTCTTCACAGAGTTTTGCAACCGTGAGAACCACCTCGGCCTCGCTGGTGGTTCCTGTTCCTACACTGCCCATATCCTGGCCGCCGTGTCCGGGATCGATCACCACCACAATCTGTCCGGACGAGGATCGTAACGGCTGGATCGATTGCTCGGATTCCGCTCGGGGAGCGGTCCAGGGGGCAAGCGGGGAGATTTCCGGCTCGAAGTCGATGGCGGGAGTGGGAAGCGGCTGTGAAAGGAGAGGCGTCGGTTCCGGTTGCGGCGTGGGCAACTGGATGGAGTATCCCAGAATCGGCTCCAAAACATCGACGATTATACTTCTGGGGATTGCCAGACGATTCTGCACAAATCGGACCGGCTGACTGAGACGGAACACCTGGTTGCCGAGAGTTGCCACACGGCTATCGACCAGCAGAACCAGTTTCGCCTCTCCCGGAAGAATGATTTCGAACCGACCCAAAAGGGGATCCCAATTCCAGGATGAACCCAGAGCCTTGCACAAATCCGTTGCGGGAATGTAATCCGGCGGAAGGGCTTCGGCGATCGGTTTTGGTGACGTCAATGAATCCCATCGCTGGACAGCCACAATAGGTCCGCCGGAGAGCAGAAGCACCGACACAACCAGGAGCCATAGAAACGTATTGCGGAGGATCGAATTCGGCATCATTCTGGGGCTGATCTCATATTGTCATAGTAACATGACTGCCTCGGCTTCTCCCGCCCGGTCACCTGTCAACGACTCGTGAGAATCGAGACGGTATCATTTTCAGTGCGGACCGCAGCCGAATCCGGATATCCGTACCGGTTGAGATCATCTGCCGGAAGTCATGTCGCGCTACCTCCAGAGAGGAAACGTTCCGGAGAGGAAAAAGTCCCATTTCAACGCTCGGCATGGACATTTTCGGGCAACCAGATTTCCACAGGATTGCCAAAGAGAGTCCCAGGAGGGAAAAAAAAGGCAAAAAGCGTTCTCCATCCGCTCGAGATGGGATGCTTCACTGTATTGTTCCTCGGCAAGGGGGATTTTGACTGTGGTAGAATCTATCGCAGGATCCGTCGGACTTCAACAACGACATTCCCCTGGCACAGGGCAGGATCATTCTCCGTCATCGCCGATTGATTCGACCGGACATTGGCTCTTGGCTTCCCGGCATTGAGCCAGTTCTTCGGCATTTTCCGGCTGTTTGTAGACCACGTCGTGATCTCCGTCTTTCCCCTCTCTGAAGTTGTTGGGAGCCAGCTCGACACACAAGCCGCACACGATGCAGCTCTTATCGACATACCAGGGTCCTGGAGCGTTGTCTTCCCATTTTTCATTCCGATCAGGCATTGCAATTCCTCCGAACGTAATAAACGCCGCATATAGCGGCGAGAGGTGTCGTCCTTTCCCGTAGTATACGGAATTCGGCGCCGATATGGAAAGGATGCGGGGGCGCCTGTTCTTGTGCAAGAAAACGGGTTGGAGACTTAAAACAAAGACTGTATTTGATCGACTGTTTCTGCCTTCCGCAGAGTCTCTTTGATTTCCATCAATTTCCGAATGGAATCGATTCTCTCGAGACGGGGAATCAAAGCCAGGCCGGCATCCCCGAATTTCAGTTCCAGAGCCAGTCGAATTCCCTCGCGAAGGCCTTCTAAGCGGCCTTCCTCACGGCCTTCCTCACGGCCTTCCTCGCGGCCTTTATTATGGATTCTCTCGAATACGGTCGGCATGAGCTTACCTCCTGTTTTCGGCAGGGCTTTCAGTACACCTGCGCGCATTTGCTCTTCGCTGATGTTTTCCGTTGCGTACCCCACATAGTTTAATACAGTCCACAGGAAATCCATAATATCCTGCTCTTTTCGCAATCCTCTCAGCAATTCACAAATCCCCACAAACCGTTCCCCGAAATCGTCGTCATAGATATGTTTCATCAAGAGCAGCACAACTCGTGAAAAAACCTGTCCCCGGATGTCCTTTTCACTATATCGCGACAAATCGTACAGGCAATACTCGAACGACGGGATAAACCGTGAGAATCCTTCAATCTTCCTGAACAGATTCGCGAAATCGGTATCGGCTCTCCAGCGCTCCTTCCCGTGATAAAACACGATCGGAATAATATGTGGCAGACATTCCGCAGCCTTTTTATTTCGAGTTCGCTCCCAAATCTGAACCATATAACGCAAAAGATCGAATGCCACTTGCGGCTCCGGTCGGCTTTTATGTTCAAATAAGAGGTAAACATAGACCTCTTCCCCGTCGCGCACTCTGGCTCTGTAGAGCAAGTCTGTAACGTATTCGCGCAATTCGGCGTTGACAAAGGTTTCCCCCGTGTTTTTCAGGCTTCCCGGCATCAGGTGGCAAGCAATTTCCGGCAAATTGCTGAAAAGAAAATCCTCCACCATCTCCGGATTGGAGAAAGTGGTACGGAAGAAGCGGTCGTGGGGTTGAATCGGCTCGGTCATTGGATCCCGTTTGTTTTTATATACGGATTCATTCCAAGTTCTGTCGCGTCGGATTCACGGGCCAAAGCGCATGATATCCCCATAACTGGCAAGGCCGTTGGAGGAATCGTAAGGCACGTAGGAACGGTTCGCTGATGATTCGTAGTTTCCATCCGGCCCGGCGCCCAGAAGCACCCAGCGACCGCGACGGGCCTTTTCTTCAGGCAGCAGGTCGTAATAGATGCTGTTCGCCTTGAATCCATCGGTTTGGGTGGGATCCTGGAACGGGTAAAGGTTCGCACCGAATCCCGGATTGTCGCCCGCGTTCTTCAGGTTATAGAACAGGTCTACAGCGATGGAGTTCATATAGGCAATCGGCGTGGTCAACCGAATATAGAACGCCAAACGGCTGTTGGCTGCGAGCTGATCGCGCGTGGGATACGAGTTGTTATCCAGCCGATAGGATTCTACTGCGACGGAGATGTTGCGGTGATCCGACTCGGTACGGGCCAGTTTGGCGCGGATCTGCGCATTCAAGAAATTCGGGACGGCAATCGCGGCAAGAATCCCGATGATCGCGACCACAATCAGCAGCTCGATCAATGTGAATCCGAAACGAATAGCGATTTGATTCTTCATGGGACCGATTCTTTGTCAATAATTGATAATCTCAAAATTATCGAACAGGTTCTTGTTTCCTGAACCATTGTAAAAGCCAACCTCGAAAATAGACTCCCTGAACGGAACAGGAAAGGCAGTCTCGTGGCCCAGCACGCAATAAAGGATATCCCTTTCCCGATGGGCACGCAGTGTGAATCCCCGCAGCTTCGTCTCCAGGCGTTTCTTTGCCAGGGGTTCCACGGAATCGCCGGTCACACGTTCCAGCAGAATCAACACATCGAACCGATCCGTCCGAACAACAAACCGAACATACTCATTGGCGCACTCCTTCCGGAACGCCAATCCCGCTGTGGCTTCTGTCCGGGTCTGTTCCAGGAAAATATCGCAAGCGGCGGTGAATTCCTTTGCCTCGCAGGGAATCCACAGGAACGAATCGGCCTCTGTCTGAGTGGGAACCGCAAGCCCGCCTTTCACCTCCCACGGGGAAGAGGGGACATACTTCGGGCCGATCTCCGGTTTCTCCACCGGACTGTCCTTTCGGTTGAATGTATCCCGCACAACCGGTGAGACTTCTTCAACCGGATAAGGCCCCTGCGGCGATTTCTTACATAAGGCGAGGTTGAAAAGCAATCTCTTGAATATGGAAAAATGCAGAGCCGTTTTCGCGTTCGGATTCCGCCCGCATTTGAGATACCCGGCATCGGAACATTGTTTCAGAAGGGCATCGAAATTGCCTGATTCATCGAACCCGGTCAGCGTCGCCAGGATCGGCAGCGCCGTTCCCCACTCTGCCCGTTTGTCGGGATTCTCTCGGAGAATCTTTGTGATCGGATCGAATCGCCCCCTCTTGGCCGGATTCTCCGCGTACTTCAGGAAAAAATTCTCCAGGCATTCCAGCATTTCCGCATTGGAGAATGCCGCCTCAGAAATATAAATCCCCTGTGCATTCTGCAGCGGTACTCCCCGCGCGCCGAGCATCTGGTCGATGACATGGTTCTCGGTCCCCGGCATGGCGTCGTCGAAAAACACAATGGAGCGCCCCGACTCAATCAGACCGCGCAACTGGACTTTCTCGACATCCACTTCGTGAGGTGATACCCCATCTCTTAATGCAGTATACGCGGCCATGGCACACCCCGCCCCGATCTGAAACCTCCCCGGCTCCATGCGTGGAAATGCCGAATAGGCTTGGTGAGTGTACGCACCCGCCGAGGCCACCAGTAATCCTGTCGCTTCACTTGGTCGGGGGATGCAGACATCGAAGGGAATGCAACACACTCCGAATCCCTGTTTCAAGAACCGGGGGATCTGCATTCCTTCCGGTCCCGATCCCTCCACAAATCGGTTTGTCACACCATGGATGTCGATATTCATGGCATTGAAATAAAAGCTGCGGGGATGCCAGTAGGTTTTCCGGCAGTAGGCATCTGTTCCCTGGTTCTCCATGAATTTCCCGCCGAACACGCGGTCATTCACCATGCGTCTTCCCTCGCGCATGTACAACAGGGACGGCAACGGCATATCGCCCATCCGTGTGGAGGTCCCAAAATCGGCAAGTGTATATTTCGCTGGAAATCCTTCATGGAATGTCTTGGTGGACAGCCCCCATTCCGTTCTGCCGAGAACATGCTGACCGTAATACAGCGCTCCCAGGGTCCGCGCGATATGTTTCCGTTCGTTTTCCTCGCGGTCGGCGATATTCATGGATTCGAGCACATGCTTGCCGTTGGGCATTCTCCAGCCCTCAATGTACGAATACCATTGATCGGAGCTGAACCGGTAATGATTGTCGGCCAGTGGAACGCCGCCGACTCCGCGCATCCATTGGTAGGCTCCGGGATCGTATCCGGCAGGCGGAAGAGTCAGCAGCCAGGGATTATCGGGAGATCGTTCGCCGAGTTTCTCGATGGTCAGAATGGCGCTCCAGGCCATGGTGCGGGCGACCTCATCCGCCTGGAATGTCGATTGCGGTAAAGGTTCGCCGCCTGCATGACTCCCGTGTGAGGCCGATACGTAGATTTCCCCCGCTGAGTATTCCAGGTTGCGGGTCGGATCGTCGGAGGCGACCTTGCCCTCCCGCTTCAGTGTCATCGAAACACCCGCCAGATACGCCGTGTCGCCCTCGATTTCCGCGTCGATTGTAATCTTCGGGTGAATCGTGATCGTCCGGTCGATTTCTTTGCGATGTCGGAAAACGACAGCGGTGATTTGCTGCTCCTGTTTCCGAACGGCATCGACATAATAGTCCGCAATGATCGTGACATTGGGAAGTTTTTCAAGTTCGCTTTTGATATATCGAAACACGGTGTGCGGTGGGGCGACATATTTGGTCTCTTCAATCTGCAATCCGGTGGCAACCCGGCCCAGCACGTCCATTTCCATGGAGAAACCGCCGACGTAACGGATGAGAATGTCGCTATCGGGATTGAGACCGTTGCTTTCCAGTCCGCCCAGGTCGCGGGGAGCGCGCATGACCAGGATCGTGTCGATTCCCAATCGTCCGGCGGTCAACGCCGCAGCAGTTCCCGCCGAGCTCCCGCCGACAACCAGCAGATCGCAATGATAGATTTGCTGGTTGGCCGGGTATGGATTGGGAGCGGAGCGAAACGCCTGCGCCGATGCTTTCGATTTGCGAGATAGTCCCACTCCGGCGATGCCCAATCCGGCAACTGCGGAACGAAGAAAGTGGCGTCGGTGCATGGCGGACCTCTTATGGTAGTGTCTTGTAACTGAATTACCTTTGCAGAGTCACGTCATCGCGAGGAGCGGCCCGGAGTCTGCGAAGGGCCGCGACGTGGCGATCTCAGGCTTACGTTCGATCCAACGGCGAGATTGCCAGGCTTCGCTCGCAATGACGATGTGGTAAAGACTATTCGGTTACACAACAATAGGTTTAGATCAGCCTTTTTCCTTCCCTTTCAATGAGATGTGTGAAGCGACTTGGAGGAGACAGCGGGATCAAATCCAGCGGCACACGGATTTCATCTTCGATTCGGCCACCAAGTTCATAGAATCGCCATCCGTCAACGCCGTCACATGCCAGATCCAAATCCTCGGCGGAATCCGGAGAGTGCAATGCACTGCCAAACAAGATCAGACGTTTCGCGCCGAATTGTCTGGCTATGGCAGCCGCTTTTTCAATCTGTTGCTCCGATATGGCCATGGCAATGTCTCCTATCCTCTTCTTATCACAGTATACCGCACATCTCTGGATTCGGCCTCGCCAGGAAAGTCCGTTGACACCGATTCAGTCCATTATCCGGTAGATCGCGCCGTCTTGACATTGTCGGATTGTCTCCAACACAAAGATATCCCGAATCTCATCCAGATTGTAGATGTAGTCTTTACGACCGGCATTGAACCACACGAGATAATTGGATCCGTCTGTAGACATCTTCGCCTTGAATTCTTCTATCGTCTCCGCGCGAAACGGACTCATGACGGCAGACTGATCGGCGAATATATACAGAACATCCGCCGCGTTGCTGAATATCTTTCCTTCGATCGGTTCTTGCCGGATCACCCGGAGCAATTCCGACTCTCTCCATGTCTTGTGGCTGTATCCCCCGGCACCGTATGTGCAATGATAAATCGCTTTGTCATGGACCCGATAGGCCGTGTACCCTATCCAATACAACGATAATGATACAAGGAGAATCGAAATAATGGTTCTTCGGCCCCGGTTCCGATAATAATTGAACAGATCATCTACCGACTTGATAAACAGAAAGACCACAAACGGATATATCGGGGACAGGATACGATCGGCTATCCGATCAAAACAGACCATTGTGGCAAGGGCGACTACCGCAACAATATAAACACAGGTGAACAGGACGATGACAGGAACCTGCACATCGCGAACAGGCGATTCTCTGTCTTTCCATATAGAGCGCAAGACATGGAACCCGGCGGCTCCCCCGAACAGCATCAGAAGGATTTTCCTGACCCAGGAAGGAATCTCAACAGGAAAAAACCAGATACTGATAACATTCAACATGTCATTGAGGTTCTGATAGCAGGTGTACTGCGAGGAGATGCGAAATCCCGTTAAAGTGGATGTGAGTATATAATTCCGGGCCAGATACAGACCTAGTGGGAAACAAGAGACGACAAAAAAACCGGCGGACAGCGCCATTCTCTTTCGGAGAGATGAATTCGGCCAGTACGCAATGATGATCGCCGAAATCGCGAATGCCAGCATGACACCGATGTATCGCTGCAAGCAGGTTAGAGCGGTCAACAGGGATACTGCAAGCAGGAGCCACATACTCCGGCGACGGAAACAGGAGGGAATCAAAAGAATCGTAAGCAAGACCAGGACAATAAACAAAGACTCGCTCAGCAGCCATATCGAGGCGGAAAGCAGCGGAATCGCCCCACTCGAAACAAAAAGCGCGAGCAGAAGAAGCCATCGGGACCGACAGTGGCGGCGAATGATCTCCCCGCTGCAAAACAGAATGACCGCAAGAAGGAGCGCGTGCAGGACTCTAACTCCCGGCAGCAGGGGGATTGACGCAAGACTCAGAAGAGCCAATACGCCCGCATAAAGCGGAGGCCACAGCACAAGTGGAGAGCCGGTATGGCAAAGAAGACCTTTCCCTTCGGCCAGGTTCCTGGCCGCAGAAATGTAATAGATTGAATCAGGATATAATCCTATGCCGTATTTGGACGTATAGAGCCACACGAGAGCGGCTCCCACCGCGCCGAAAAGGAGATAGAACCACCATTCGATGGGGAACTCAAAGGCTCGATTTCGATCTCCTGTTTGTTCTTGCTTCTTCATGACAGTGTCCCTTTGATCGGTTGCTCCTCAGCAAAATGTCTCAAGACTCGATTGGCATAATCCAAATCTCCAATTCAAGAAGAAGCGAATCTTGTATGCCGCATATCCTTCGGACCGATCCGGGCAGGAGATTCTGCGTATATCGGACGGTTGTGCCGTCGGGCGTGGCCGGTTGCCGTGTGGATAGGACATGCAAATAGACCTCAAGGAACGTTGCGGCGCCAATCGCAGGCGATTCAGTCCCTGATCCGGTAGATCGCGCCATCTTGACATTCCCGGATCAACTCCAAGGCAAAAATGCTTTGGATTTCATCCAAATTGTAGATGTAGTCTTTGCGACAGGCATCAAACCACACCAGGTAATTGGGTCCGTCTTTTGATAGTTTTTCTCTGAATTCCTCTATCGTTTCCGCACGGAATGGTCCCATGGTCGCCGGGCGATCGGTAAAAATGTACATAATATCCGCTGCATTACTGAATATCTTGCCTTGGATCGGCTCGCGTTGAATAACCCGAATCATATCCGATTCTTTCCACCTCTCGATGTTGTATTCCCCTGTGCCGCATTTGCGATGATGAACAACTTTCCCATGAATATGGGGGATCATGTACCCCATCCAACAGAACGATAATGCCACAAGGAAGATGGAAACCACCGTCTTTTGGAGTCGGACGTGAGAGTAATGACCGAGCAGGTCGTCCGCCGACTTGACGAACAGGAACACCACAAATACGTAGATAGGCAACAAGAAACGGTTGGCTATGCGCTGGAAAGCAACCGTCGTGGAAAGGGCAACCAGCGTCAGAATGTAAATCCAGGTGAACAGTGCCATGACCGGAACCTGCACGTCTCGCGTGGGTGATCTTCGGCCTTGCCATATCTTGTAAAGGATGTGGATTCCGGCGGCTCCCCCGAACAGCAACAGAAGGACTTCCCGAATCCATAAAGGAATCTCAACAGGTATAAACCAGATGCTGATTCCATCCAACAGGTAGTGGATGTTATCATAGAGTGTATTCGGTGATGAACCCCGATATCCGGTCAGGGTGGATGTAAGCATGTAATTTCGAATCAGATACAATACCAATGGGAAACAAGAAACGATGAGGAAACCGACCGAGAGCACGACTCTCTTTCGCCGGGATGATTCCGGCCAATACGCGAGAATGATCGCCGAAATAGTGAGAGCCAGTGTCACACCTATATAGCGCTGCAAACAGAACAGAGCCGTCAAGAGGGATACCGCGAGCAATCGCCGGATGCTTTGTCGGCGAAAGCACGAGGGAATCAAAAGAACCGTGAGCAACAGCAAAACAATAAAGAGAGGTTCGCTCCACATACATATCGAAATGGAGACCAGCGAATACGATACGCTCAGCATAAAAATCGCGAACAAGACAAGCCATCGGGACCGGCAATGACGGCGGAATATCTCCCCGCTGCAGAAAAGAATCACCGCGAAAAGGATTGCGTGGATGACCCGGGCTCCCGATGGAATGGGGATCGATGCGAGACTCAGAAGAGCCAGCAGGCACGCATAGAGCGGGGGCCATGAAACCTGCGGTATCCCGTCATACTCGACAAGACCGTTCCCATCGGCGAGGTTATTTGCTGCGGAAATGTAATGGATGGAATCCGCGGTCAATCCGATGCCGTATTTGGATGTGGAGAGCCACATTATGGTGATTCCCACCATGCCAAAGAGGAGAAAAAAAATACCACTCTATCGGGATAGCGAATATTCGCTTCCCATCTTCTGTTTTGTCTTGTTCCTTCATGGCTGCACCCCTTCGATTCGATTCTTTGCCACAGAGTTTCTCAATACCCAATCGGCGTGGTCCAGGTTTCCACGCCGAGGCGGTCGAATCCGAATTCAAGTATCCGTGCCCCGTTCTCTTCCAGTGCGCGGCGGACCCGATGCTCGGTCTCCGGGCGGCAGGCAAACAGCAGGCAGCCGCCGCCACCGGCTCCACAGGCTTTCCCACCGGTCGCGCCTTCCGCTTGTGCCACCGTGAACAGGCGTTCGATTTCCTCCGTCGTGATGCTTGGATGCAAGGCTTTCTGAAGCGCCCAGTTCTCCGATAACAGACCGCCGAATTGGACAATGTCGCCCTGCAAGAGTGCATCTTTCATCTCATAAGCCGTCTTCTTCAGACCCCGAATCGCCGCCACCGTGTCGGGATTCCCATCGACAAATCGCTGCAGCACAGAGGCATGGACATCCCCGGACAGGCGCGATTTGCCGGTATAACAGAGCACCAGGCTCCGTTCAAGCTCCAGAAAGATACTCGCGGGCAGGTTCAGTACCGATGACCGCACCGCCTCGCCTTGGAACTCCAGGAACTGGATAGACCCCAGCGCGCTGGAATACTGGTCCTGTTTGCCTCCCCGAATCCCCAACTCCTCCCGCTCAATCCGGCTGGCCTCTTCCGCGATCTGGTATTTCAAAATATGTTTGCCGGTATATCGAAACAGCGCCGCCAGCAAACAAACCCCCATGGCGGCGGATGTTCCCAGGCCGCTGCCCGGTGGCGCTTGCGATTGCGTGATGATCGAGAGTCCACCTTTTACAGCGGCATCTTTCAGCGCCGCTTTCACCAGATCGATATTCCCGTCGTATTCCAGCTCGCGGATGCTTTTTGCCTCCACATAGCGGTCAAAATCACTGGAATAGATCCGAACTCCTTCCTCCGGCAGTTCCCCGCGTGAACAGAGACTGACGCCCAGGTCCGCAATCCCCGGCAGCACAGTCACATACGAATAAATCGTGATCGCCGCATTGACCACGAATCCCGGTTCATCCATGCAGAACTCCGCCACATCCGTCCATCCCCCGGCGAAATCGATGCGCACCGGGGCACGTGCCCGAACCGCTTCTTTGGCCATGAATCGAGTCTCCTTCTCTTCGCATTGATCTTGCGATTTTGATCCGATAAAAGGAAGATAAACCAAAGTCCATCCTATTTCAACGAGCGGGGAACACCATGCTGGGTGAAGCCATCGACAAACTGATTGAAGCCAACCTGGTTCTGTGGCATCAGGAAGACCGCCGGAGAGACCGCAACCTGGCGGATTCCGAGCGCCTTGCAGCGGCCGATGAGATTACGGTCTGGAACCGGAAACGCAACCAGGCCATTGATGAAATCAATTGCCTGATTGCAGACCGCTTCTCCGGCGCAACCCCAAAGTTGACGGGGACAGGCGCCGCCCTGCTGACCGGCTCCATCGGCGATCTGATCGACCGACTGGCCATCGCGAAAATCCGCCGGTTTCATCTGGAGGAATCCGGCGAGACCGACCGCCTGGCGTCTGTATCGGCGGAGATTGAGGATTTGATTTGTCAAATTAACGAGGCGTTTGCGCTGGCCTCCTCTCCTTCGGAAAAAGACCGGCAGCGCCTTTTCGGTTTCGGCAAGAACAAGGTTTACAGGAACGACGAGACCTATCGATAATGCCTGTCTCATTGGTCGATTCGTCAGGTGAAATGGAAACATGGGTCTGAAACGATGGGTCAACCGAAACTTTCCCTCATCATCCCGATTTACAACGAAGCGGATCTATTGCCGGAGGTTCTTCGGCGTGTCCGTGCCATGCCGTGGCCTAATAAGGAGCTGGTCCTGGTGGATGATTGTTCCGAGGACGGGACACAGGAGATTCTCGAGCAGGAAAAAGGACAGCCGAATACCATTGTTCTGCGTCACGACCGCAATCAGGGCAAGGGGGCAGCCATCCGCACCGGCTTGCAACATTTCACCGGCGACATTGCCATTATTCAGGATGCCGATCTCGAGTACGACCCGGCGGAAATTCCCCTGGTCATCGCGCCGATTGTCCGAGGGGACAGTGATGTGGCTTATGGTTCCCGGTTTCTCGGTGAGGTAAAACGGATGCGTTTGCCGAACCGGGTGGCGAATTGGATTCTGGCCCGGCTGGTGACCCTTCTGTATGGGCAGCGGATTACCGATGAGGCCACCGCATACAAGGCATTTCGACGTGAGGTGATTCAGTCGATCCCGTTGGAATGTCAACGGTTTGAGTTCTGCCCGGAAGTGACCGCCAAGGTACTCAAACGAGGCTATCGCATCATTGAGATCCCCGTGACATTTACCGCTCGTACGTTCGAGGAGGGGAAAAAAATCGGCTGGCGTGATTTTATCACGGCGGTCTGGGTGTTGTTGAAAGTCCGATTTCAGCGGGAAACCGCATGTTGATGCGGATATGGCACAGGCAAACACGAACGAATACCGATAGACACCAGGAAATCCTACCTGTCTTTCCCGTGTTTTTCCTGTAAGAGCATTTCCGCCTTCTTGAAATCCAGATAATCGTTGATATCTACCGAGCTGACACTGTCCATCACGTAGGCCACACAGTTGTCGAAATCGCAGACCGGCGCGACGGGGGAGATATTCCGGTAATACTCCCGTTTGGAGATGTACAGCGCGCCGTTGATCCGATAATAATAGGGAACCTCCTGGCGGCGCAGAGGGCGATCCTGAATATACATGAACGGCCGGATTTTTTTGTCTTCTTTCAATTCGAACATGTAATATGGGTGTTCGTATACCTCGGTCATGCCCATTACGGAGGTGGCCCCGCTGGACTCGAATAATTCCAGGGCCTCGTTGATATGTTTCGCGGTGCGGAACGGGGAAGTCGGTTGGAGATACACGACCGCATCGGGGAAAAATCCCTCATGCTCTTCCATGAAATGAAGCGCATGGAGCAAAACCAGCAATGAGGCAACCGTATCGGTGGCGAATTCGGGAGGGCGCTTGAACGGGACTTCCGCTCCCCACTTGCGCCCGATCTCGGCGATTTCGTCGTCATCGGTTGTCAGGATCACCCGGTCGATCCGGCTTTCCTTCGCGGCCTCGATGGTGTGCACAATCAATGGTTTGCCACCGAGTTCGCGGACATTTTTTCTCGGTAAACCTTTCGAACCGCCACGGGCCGGTATAATTCCCAGTGTCTTCATAGAAGAATCCTCTCCGTAATTGAGTCGTCTTGCACAGCATTTCCGATTCAGTATCGGCAGACCCTCAATCGAGTTAAAGTATACAGCCGAGGAGGATTCCTGTCTCGGAACGATCAGAAAGACGTTTGTGAAAGATACCAGTCAATCAAATTATGCCCCCACAACAGGCAGAGATAGGCGCCAAGAGCCAGGTATGGTCCAAAAGGGATTTTAATAAGCTTGTATCCATAGAAACGTGTAATTAAACCAAAGAGCGAGCCGAACAATGACCCCAGGAAGATAGTCAACAGCGCAAGGTCCCACCCAACGAACAAGCCGATCATCAGCATCAGATCGACATCGCCCAACCCCATCGTTTCGATACGGTCTTCCTCGTTTTCTTTGTAGACACTGTAATTGCGATACTTGTTGTAGTACCAGTTCGCGATGAGTCGAACGAGGTAGATCACGCCGCCGCCGACACAGGCTCCAAGCAGGGCATCCCAAGGCGTGGCGACAATCCACTCGCCCGGCCATTTGAAGAACCAGATTAGAGTTGTCAACACAAGACCGACAATTGTTCCGGGCCTGGTCAGAAAGCGGGGGATCCAGAGATGGTCCCAGTCGATCCCCGATGCGATGATCAAATCCAGCGCCAGAAGGCAATAGACGACAGTCGGCAGGGACGCGCCGAACCGCAGATAGATTCCTGTGAATGCGGCACAGGTCAGAAATTCGATGAAGGGATACCGGGGGGAGATCGGCGCGGCGCACCAGCGGCATTTCCCGCGCAGCAGCGCATAAGAGAGCAGGGGGATATTATCCCGCCACAGGAGCGCCCTGCCGCAGGAAAAACAGTGGGAAGCCGGAAAGACAATGGAGAGATCCGCCGGAATGCGCAAAATACACACATTCGCAAAACTTCCCGACACCAGGCCGATCAGCACGGTCAACACGAAAAAGAACCAATCTGATATCGACATGAGGCACACTGTAGCCGGGGGGTGTGCGGGTGTCAATGAAACGAATCCCCGTTCGAAAAAATTGTTATGTCAGACAATAGACCTGATCGACCGGCCTGCACATTTTACGTTAAATACCATATAATGCAATTTCCCGTTGAATATCGGCATCTATGAGGAAATTTTTGATGACCGCGAAACTGACATCCGAACTGATCGACAAACTGCTTTCTGTGGACAGCCCCACCGTGTCCAACGCCATTGAGACATTCCAGGTCCGCTCACGACGCGAGGGATATATGGGTCCGCAGATTCAATGCCGGTTCCCGGATCTCGGCCCGGTGGTGGGCTATGTCACAACCGGTACGATTGTCGAATACGATGAGAAATACCCCCCCGACCCGAAAGAACGCTTCAAATGGATCGAATCGATCGCCAATTCTCCCAAGCCGGTGATTTGTGTGATCAAAGACACCTGCCACCGTAAAGGCTGGTCCTCCCATTGGGGTGAGATTCTCGGCACGCAAGTGCAGGTGCTCGGCGCGGTGGGGATTATCACCGACGGCGCGGTGCGGGACCTGGAGGCGCTGCACAGCATGGGCATGAAAGTCTGGAGCGAGCATGTCGTAGTTTCACACGGTCATATTGATCTGGGCCTGGCGAATATCCCGGTGGAGGTCGGCGGCCTGGTGGTCAAACCGGGCGATGTTCTCCATGCGGATATCAACGGTGTGGTATCCATCCCGCCGGAGGTATTGGACCGAATGCCGGAGGCCATCGACGGCATTCTCAATAGAGAGCGTCAGATCATCGGGGAATTGCGCGAGAAAGGATATGACCTTGAAACCCACCGGAGAGAGATTGAGCATTGAGGGGTAAAGGCAGGAACTGCGCTCCCGCACTCCAAGGGGGCCTCTTGAGCGCCTTGTGGTTAATCCTGCAGATTGAGAATCTCCGCGGCCGCACGCTCTGATGCGCCGGTGGAACCCAGCAATTCTCTTGCCCGCAAAAGTTCCTCGTGCATGATCCGCCTGCGGTTCTCATCCGTAAAAAAATCAAGGGTCCAGGAGGCAAGCGATTCGGCCTGAAGCCGTTCCTGCAAGAACTCCGGGCATATCTTCTCTCCGGCAACCAGGTTCACCAGACCGATGTGATGCGTTCGAATGAGCCGCCTCGCAAGGATCGCATTTACCCAGTGTGTTCGATACAGGACCGCCATGGGCACGCCCAGAATGGCATTTTCCAATGTTGCCGTGCCGGAGGTGGTCCATGCAAAATCCATCTGCGTGCGCCTGCGATAAGCAGGGTCGCGTGTAACCTCCACCCAGGGAGGAAGCGAAAACGGCTGCAAATCGGATTCGTTTAGTGTCTCGGCAAGCGGCAAGGCAAAGGATGCCCCGGAATAACTGTCCCGGATCCGTTGCGCAGCCTCCAGCATCGTCGGGAGTATGTGTTTCAGTTCCCCCCGTCGGCTTCCGGGCAGCAGCCCGATAGTCGGATTTTCAACGGTCCCCGAATGGAATGCTTTCGGCTTTATCCTCTGCAGTATGTCCATGAGGGGATGTCCGACAAAAACGCAATCAACCTTATGTTTTTGAAAGAATCCTTCTTCAAAAGGAAGTATTACCAATAACTTCCTGACGCATTCCCGAAGCACGGCAACACGGTATTCCGCCCATGCCCACATCTGTGGCGCAATGTAGTAAACCACCGGGATCCCCATGCGGTGCGCCAGTTTTATCAGACGCAGATGGAAACCGGGATAGTCGATCAACACAACCACATCCGGTCGCTCGGTCTGCCAGGAGCGACGCACCAGACTCCAGACGTTCCAGATTTCCGGCAAATGGCGGAACACTCCGACAAAGCCGATTATTGCATGGCGGGGCAGGGGATACAGAATGCGAACTCCGGCGGATTCCATTCGGATCCCGCCGAGTCCGAGCAATTCGGTTTCCGGTTGAAGGCGAAGGATTTCACGCGCCACGGCGGCCCCGTGAAGATCGCCTGATTGTTCGCCTGCGGACAGGAAGATGCGCATTGTGTTCAGGAATCCGTTCCGGTGAGGATTGTGCCGTTATTGTCGCATTGGAGATGAAGGATCCTGCAGGAATATCCGGTTCCCCGATTCTCCCGGTTGAATGTTTCCTCCATGGCTTGCCCGACTTCCCGTGCGTGTTGAAGTGTCACGGCCATCATGGTGGAGCCGGACCCGCTGAGGTATGCGCCCAGCGCGCCTGCCTCGCGGGCCGCACGGGTCACGGCTGTCAAGGCCCGCAGTTCGGGATAGTGCTTTTCGCGATGCGGCTGGTGGAACACGTCATCGAAAAGGTCTTGCAGGAGTTCATAACGCTCTTTTGCGAACGCAGTCACAATCAATGCGAGCCGCCCGGCATTCCCGATGGCATCATCCCGGGAAATATCCTTGGGAAAAATGGAACGCGCCTCGTCGGTTGCAACCTCGCCGGTCGGTACGAGGGCCACGAATCGCAGAACACTGGAGACCGGAAATCGGACATATCGCAATCGTCCGTTCACAAATCCCGATACGGTCAGGCCACCCAGCATGGTGGCGGAGGCGTTGTCGGGACTTCCCTCCAAGTGGGCGATCAATTCCAGCAGACGTGTGGTGTCCAATGGCTCGCCGCCCAAAGTATTGAGCGCTTTCAGGACCCCGGCACGGATCACCGTGCTGCTGCCCAAACCACGCGCTACCGGCACACCGTTGTCCAAATCGTATGCAAGCGGGACCGGTTTCAACAAACTTTCCCTGTAAAAAAGATTTTCCACCGTCCGGATCATTCCCATAGCGATTTCGTCCCATCGAGAATGCCAATTCCCCCGGAAATGGCATTCCGGATGCTCGGTCCGGCGGACTGTCAGGTCGCTGTAAAGAGTCAACGCGACCCCCAATACATCGAACCCCGGTCCCAGGTTCGCTGAGGAAGCAGGAATGCGTACTGTCACTGCGGAAGAGGCCGGTGTCATAAAAGGTCCTTCTGTGCGATTGCTTTTCAACGTATTGAATAGGATAATACGGGGCAACTGGAAACGGCAACTGAACCGGGACTATGACACGGAACGAATTCTATCTGGCGTGTTTGTTGGTATTCCTGATCCTTGCGGGAATCGCGTACCGGGACCGTGTCGGCGGCAACCGGGCGCAACCGGTTTTGATTACCCCTGAATCATTGGAGGATTTGCCCGCACCTGTCGAAACTCCATCCGCCACGGAGACGGTGAATGTCAATTCGGCGGATGAAGAGCAACTCGACAAGATTCCGGGGATTGACAGCGAACTGGCGGGGAATATCATCGCTTTCCGCGAGCGTTATGGACTGTTCAGCGATTTGCGCGAATTGATGGAGGTTCCCGGAATCGATCGGAAACGCTACCAGGATCTGCGTCCATATATGCGCCTGGCCGATCTTCCAGAGGTTTTGATGCCACCGCCACCGGTTACCACTAATGTCATACAGGGCGTCGCACCGCCCATTGTCCGGGAAGGCGGGAAGAACCCCGTATATATTCCTTTGGTTCCCAGACAAACAATACCGACTCAGCCACGAATCCAGCCGAAACAGAGCTTGCGGGATTTGAATCAGGCTACACTTGCGGATTTGGATGCAGTCGATGGAATCGGGGGTGTTCTGGCGCAACGGATCCTGGATGCCCGGGTGAAACGAAGGGGATTCCGCTCCTGGCAGGACGTCCGCGAGGTAGAGGGTATCGGCGCGTCCCGCCTGAAAAAATTGCAGGAGCATTTTACGATTCAGGGGAGGTGAGATATTTTGCTTACGGCAGATTGAGCCGGTTATACACGCCCAGATGGCGCCGGGCAACCGGGTCGCTTCCTGGAGGCACAGGAGGGCACTCTTTCCGAGGGTCCAGTGGAAAGTCGGTGGCTTTTCCCTGGAAACACCCGTTGCCTTTGGGATTGTAAATGGAACCCGCCTTCTTTCTCTGTATACATCGCCATACTCACATGGTAGAATCCGCTTACCGGTGGAATGGCTATTCATCGGGTCAATAATCTCGCACAGTGACGGAGAGGTTCCGAAGATGGATCGTCAGACTTGTTACGGCAGGGCATGTCGGTTTTATGTAGTTTTGGTATTTGCGAGCCTGGTGTTGGTGGGGCAGGCAATGGCGCAAGAGCCGTTACGCGGACCGTCGGGGGAAATTCTCATTGGTTTGGGAACGCTTGAGTATGCGGCATACTCGCCCGACGGTAAACACATCGCGACGTGCGGTAGCGCGGGTGCGTTTCTCTGGGATGTTGAAACCGGCACGGCGATTCGGATGTTTTCGGGAGGTATGGGTTCGGGATATTGTATAGTTTTTTCGCCGGATGGAAAGAAAGTCTTGATGGGGAGGGGGAATGGGACCTCGAGTTTATGGGATACGGGCACAGGGGCATTGATTCAGACGTTTTCGGGGCACGGGTTTAGCGTCTATTCCGTAGCGTTTTCCCCGGACGGGACGAAGGTGTTGACGGGGAATGGGGATGGGACAGCGAGTTTGTGGGATGTGAGCACAGGGGCGGTAATCCGGACGTTTTCGGGGCACAGTGATGGGGTTCTTTCCGTAACGTTTTCGCCGGATGGGACGAAGGTGTTGACGGGGAGTTACGATAACACAGCGAAGTTGTGGGATGCGGGCACCGGGACGTTGATTCGGACGTTTTCGGGGCACGAGAGCAGTGTCAGATCTGTGGCGTTTTCCCCGGATGGGACCAAGGTGTTGACGGGGGGTTGGGATAAGACAGCGAAGTTGTGGGATGCGGACACAGGGACGTTGATTCGGACGTTTTCGGGGCACGGGTTTAGCGTCAATTCCGTAGTGTTTTCCCCGGATGGGACGAAGGTGTTAACGGGGAGCGCCGATTATACGGCGAAGTTGTGGGACGCGAGCGCGGGGGCGTTGATTCGGACGTTTTCGGGGCACGGGAGTGGCGTCAGATCCGTGGCGTTTTCCCCGGATGGGACAAAGGTGCTGACAGCGAGTTGGGATGATACGGCGAAGTTGTGGGATGCGGGCACAGGGACGGTAATCCGGGCGTTTTTGGGGCACACGGATTGGGTTAATTCCGCGGCGTTTTCCCCGGACGGGACCAAGGTGTTGACGGGGAGTTACGATAATACAGCGAAATTGTGGGATTCGGGCACAGGGAGGTTGATTCGAACATTTTCGGGGCACGGGAGCAGCGTCACTTCCATAGCGTTTTCCCCGGATGGGACGAAAGTCTTGACAGGGAGTGTGGATAAGACGGCAAAGATGTGGGATGCGGAGACAGGGGCGGTAATCCGGACGTTTTCGGGGCACGAGGATGACGTCAGATCCGTAGCATTTTCCCCGGATGGGACGAAGGTCTTGACAGGGAGCGTGGATAAGACGGCAAAGATATGGGATGCGGGCACAGAGACGGTAATCCGGACGTTTTCGGGGCACGAGAATTACGTCTATTCCGTGGCGTTTTCCCCGGATGGGACGAAGGTGTTAACGGGGAGTAAGGATAACACGGCGAAGCTGTGGGATGCGGGCACAGGGGCGGTAATTCAGACGTTTTCTGGGCATGGGATTGGCGTGTTTTCCGTAGCGTTTTCCCCGGATGGGACGAAGGTCTTGACAGGGAGTGAGGATAAGACGGCGAGTTTGTGGGATGCGGAAACGGGGGCGTTGATTCGGACTTTTTCGGGGCACGGCGAGGGTGTCAATTCCGTAGCGTTTTCCCCGGATGGGACGAAGGTGTTGACGGGGAGTTGGGATGGTACGGCGAAATTGTGGGATGTGGGCACAGGGGCGGTAATCCGGACGTTTTCGGGGTACATGGGCTACGTCGAATCCGTAGCGTTTTCCCCGGATGGGATGAAGGTGTTGACGGGAAGCGAGGATGGTACGGCCCGGATTTGGGATGTTAGTGAGTATGCGGATATTGAGCGGTGGGTAGTGTATTGATAGATATATAACCAGTTAAAACTGAAGCGGATCGTTTTATCCTCCCGGCGTTCCCGCGAATAGCCGCATTTTCGCGCACCAGGATATTCGGACCACCGAATTACAGGGTTTGCGTTCCTCGCGTCCACAATCAGATCGTTTAGCCATGATTCTTCTTCCGGGCCGATTCGACGAGACAGAAGGATATATGGCGGGAAGCGCGCGATCAAGCAAACGGAAGTTCCTCCCCGGAGCCAGACCCAGCGCACCTGCAACCGCTCGCGCTTACCCATTGTCGGGTGAAACCATGTTGGGTTGATACATCGCGGGTTTCACGGAATAATCCGCGATAAGTAAATCGGTTTCAACCGAATCTCCGATAATTGGGAGACACTCCGGGTTTTCAGAATCATGAAAAGCCTGTTTCGCTCAGGGGTTCGAAACGCCGTCCGTATATCGGTCTGTTTTTTGCTCTGTCTTCCGTTGCTTTTTGAAATATACACGCTGATTGTGCAGCGCGAGGGAGACGCGCCCTTACCGCCCCAATTCGGAAATTTCGAGCGTGTTCGGGATCTTCTTGCAAACAGCCCCCCCAAAGAACAGTTCGCATTTGCGGTCGCGGGCGACACAAGGAGTTTCGGGACATTCGAGGAGATAGCGGGGGAGTTGCGTTCCATCTCCCTGGATTTTGCCGTGCTGCTCGGGGACTGTGCAAACGGTGGAACGGAAGAGGATCACCGTTTCTTTCGCGCCGAAAGCGCAACGGAATGCGCCTTGCTGTTCCCCGTCTTCTATGTTGTCGGTAATCACGATGTAAGCCCCGACCGATTTCCCATTACCCGATTCGAAGAGGAATACGGACCGACTAACTTTTCATTTGAATACCAGAACTGTCTGTTCATTGTCCTCCGCATATTGGACTCCCCTTTCTCTAACGCAGACAGCCTGGCGTTTCTCGAACAACTGGCCGAACAACCTCTGGACAACTACCGGTATCGCTTTGTGTGTATGCACATCCCGCCTTCGATTTCCGGGGAGATCGTCGCCAGAGAGTATCCGGAAAGCGATTCACTCGTTCGGCTGTTCGATCGGATGCGCATTGACTATGTTTTCGCGGGGGATTTTCACGGGTACGCACAGATTCAGCGGAACGACACAACTTACATCGTTACAGGAGGCGGTGGAGCGCCCCTGAGTAAGAAAAAAGCCCGGCAATTTCACCATGTTGTAGTCGTAACTGTCGGGCAAAACTCGGTCTCCGAATACATTATCCCCTTTTCCGAAAGAAGAGATCCGGAAGACGTACTGGAGAATCTGGCCATCGCCAAAGTTTATCCGTGGATGTCGCGACATCCAGTGGAGACGATTATACTGAACGGAATTCAAATTGCCGTGCTTGTCGTTATTATCATATTCGTGAGACGCTCAGAGAAATCCTCCGGTAATACGCGCTCCAGTCAGTTCCCGGCATAGCCCTTCAACGATGAAATGGCCGGAATGCTCAGATTTTCAAAACAGATCATTCCTGCTACCGACTTCCTGTCTAACCGTCTTCGGTTGAACGCGTTGGTCCTGGGCTTTCCGCCGAATTCAACCGTTGTGCTTTCTTGAGATTCTCTATGTCAATAAGATCCTGTGAAGATCCTGTGAAGATCCTGTGGCCTGCCGCTTGTCTCTTTGGCCTGAATCAGGTCTTCCTTTGAGTTGAACGGAATCGACAATTCTCCGAATCATACTACCTCCCGGCGTGTCCACGCCGCCTCGAAAATGGCTTCCGGACCCTGTGATTGCCGGAACGCGATGTCGAACCGATCCTCCCGATCGCCGATCTTTCGATAGGATTCGCGGATTTCTCTCATCGTTCATCCCCCTTACCGTCGGTGGTCCTTTGCGTTATCGGAGGTCGTGCCGCCAGGGCCGTAGTAGAAAAGGTCGCCGATACTCACGAGGCCGTTACTGGGCGTATACGGAACCCAATAGAAATCCCGCGTGGCAAATCCGGAGAACGGGGTTCCATTGAAGAACTTATCGGGACCGACGCTTGCCAGAATATACCGCAGGAGACCCACTTGATAGCAGGCGATGTCCGGATTGCTGACACCGTAATAGCACTCCGTAGGGAATGTGGCCAGCCAATACGGGTCCCACCAGCTGTCTCGTGTCCCACCGGGTGTTTCCGAGGCGCTGTCTTTCGGCAAGAAAGGGTCTCTGGGGGGCAGCGCCGACATGTAGGGCACCGGCGTTGTCAACTTGCGCAGCGGCTTGTATTCCGTCTCTGCCGTCTCGGCGGTGTAGGGATAGCGGTTGCCGTTGTCGAGAGCATACTGTTCAAGCGCAACACCGAGGTTCCGCATGTCGGCAATCACACGCGCCACCGCGGCGCGGGTCCGCGCATTCATGAAATTCGGCACGGCGATGGCCGCCAGAATCCCGATGATCGCAACCACGATCAACAGTTCGATCAGGGTGAATCCGGTTCGTCGAGACATGGTATTCCTCCTTTGGATGAATATCCGTATTTTATCAGACTTATATTTCGCTCCAACTGGTGTGACCACAAAACCGGCAATGCCCTTTCGATCACCCCTCCAGCAGGACCGGTGATTTGATAAAGAAAGCAGGCTTCCTGCCCTTCTTTGCCAGGCAGAGACGCCTGGCCTACTGGGTAGCTGCCAGGCAGGGACGCCTGGCCTACTGGGTAGGACAGGCCTCCGTGCCTGTCAGGTCTTGATCTGCCAGGCAGAGACGCCTGGCCCACTGGGTAGCTGCCAGGCAGAGACGCCTGGCCCACTGGTAGGACAGGCCTCCGTGCCTGTCAGGTCTTGATCTGCCAGGCAGAGACGCCTGGCCTACTGGGTAGCTGCCAGGCAGAGACGCCTGGCCTACTGGTAGGACAGGCCTCCGTGCCTGTCAGGTCTTGATCTGCCAGGCAGAGACGCCTGGCCTACTGGGTAGCTGCCAGGCAGAGACGCCTGGCCTACTGGTGGGACAGGCCTCCGTGCCTGTCGATGACCCGGCTTTCTCAGGAGGAGCAGCCCGGAGTCTGCGAAGGGCCGGGACATCGTGTGCGAACCACGAGATTCCGATTCCCGCTTCGGCGTCCTTTGCAGGATTCCATTCGACTTGTATGACATTTGTGCAGCAGAAGATATGGAACACTGCAACCGGCGGACCATCGACATTTCCAGAACGTAATACCCCGGAAAAGCCCTCCGCAACCGAATGACAGGCGCCGCCAGGTTACGGCAGGTTCCGGCTCGGTGTGGAAGAAACAAAGCGCGACATTCCTCCCAAAAAATCTCGGCCTCGAAAAAAATTTTGGATTTGCTTAATTATTGTAGTACAATGATTACGGTATGTCAACAAGTTTAAAAGACAGGAGGTGAGACATCTGCCGGAATGTCGAGACCACACCCGCAAGAAACACACGATTTCGATCGCGGGCGCTGGAAGGAAAAAATCAGCAGGAAGTTGCGTTTCGAACAGTCTCGCGAATTGTTTCCAACGAATCTCCATACTCAGAAAGGAAGAAACAGATGAGCAGAGCAAATTCATTCTTGTGGATTGTCGGGATGGCCGCATTGTTTGTCGTGCCCGCTTTTGCCCAACCCGACCTCGACCCGAATAACACGGCATCGGAATTCAAGGTTTACTCCCCCGAATCGCAGGGGCTGACCCCGCTGTCACAGGCCATCGACGTGGACGCAGAATATCCGGTCGAAGATACTCAAGAGAGCGTGGGGGTGTTGATCACCTCCGATGAGAAAGTGGTTTTTGCGCTGGATTACAATCCGGGGATTCTGTGGTATGACATAAACATGAACCGCCTTCAGTGGCCCAGGGATTTCGAAGGTAACAACATGAGTGCGTTTTACGACGACAACGGCAACCCGCTGCCTGACGGCGGTTTCTGGGGAGCCAAGGTCAAGTCGAATGCGTATGGCCCCGGTTTCGGACTGGGCGGAGCCTGCAACTTCGGACCGGAATCCGATGTGCAGATTGCTTCCCTCTTCGACGCCTGTGTAATGGGCGAAATCCCTTGTGTCCAGTTGTACAACAACGACGGGACTCCGATTGTTCCTGTGAAGTGCGGAATCAGTGAGACGCTCGCGAAGGATTACGAGGGCGATGTCCGCATCGGTGACTGGGATTATCTGTCGAACGGCAACATTGTGATTGCCGCTGAGTGCCGCAAAGCGCTGGCGAATAGCGAAGTCTTCGGCATTGCTCAATCCAGAGTGGTAACCTATGGAATTCTCGCGCCCGGCGAGCAATTCCCATCCGTTTTTGCCCGTGTCAGCGATTACTCCCAAGGAAATCAAGAGATGTGGCATGGGGTGGCAAGTACGAAAAATGGCTTCGCCGTGCGCTATTCTGCGGGCGGCGCCAAAATCACATTTTTCAATAACGATGGAACACGGAGATCGCCTGAAGTGGACCTAACCTCGTTGGGTACAGGCGCAATGGCAGGCGTTCTTGCCGGCGGTCGGGGCGATCATGAGGGGTGGCACAGCGATGGTGTCAGCCGTTACATCCTGGTTTCAGAGAACGGGAACCTTTTCAGTACGTTGCATCCGTTTGTCGCTATTTTCGATGAAGACGGAAACCTGATCAAAGGCCCGTTCGGAGTCGCGACCGGCCCGGACGGCTATTACTACACGACATGCGACCGCAACGATTGTGCGCTGCATCCGAGCGGCAAGTATATCGTTGTCTGGATTGAAACCGATTACCTGCAACTGTCGAGCGGTGGAATTCTCCTCGGGCGAATCTTCAACGAGGACGGCACTCCCGCCACCAAAATGTTCGTAATCGACAACGCGACCAATCCCGATGCTCCGGATTCCCAGCCCGGGCTTTCCCGACGCCCGCGTGTTGTCTGGCGTGGCAATAAAATTGCCGTAGTTTGGGTCAGCACAAACCGCGATGAGGCTGGAATCCAGCGTGTCTCCGGCCGCACTTTCCAATACGGCGAGGAAACAGGGATTGAGAACTACATGATCTACTGATACGAAACGGATATCTTACCATCTCGTCGGGGATGATCGGTTACGGTCATCCCCGTTTTTATGTTTCCCGCGACTGGAAACGGTGCGGCTTGATGAGCAGGGCAAGAACTGCAATCGCTATTAGACCTCCACGTCAATCTGTGACTTGGGGGCAGGGATGGGGTCGGTTTTCGGGAAGATGGTGACAATGGCCCGGCCACCGGCGATATGTCGTTTCCCGGTTGCCGGATCGATCTGACTCAGAATCCGCACGGTCTGATACACCTTATGCCCGTGGAGGATGGCCTCTTCGGTCTCATGGCGCAGGTGAGTTGTTTCGTGGCTCATGACAGCCAGTGGGGCTTGAAGTTCCGTCAGGGGAGCGCCCATCTTGAATGAAATTCCGCTGTCGCTGGAGGCATCGCGGTAAATGGAGCTCTCTTGCTTACTGGGAAGCGGCTCCTGTTCCCCCTGGGATTCTTGCCTCTGGGGGACAGTCTCGGTGGTCGGCGCAGATTCATCCTCTTCCTTATCGGAAGGAACAGGAAGAATTGTTCCATCCTCATCGCGGGCCATATCCAGGGCCTGGTCAGCGAGTCGTTTGGCTTCGGGGATTTCTCCCAGGGTGGTAGAAATTTCGGCCTGGTCAATCAGGGCGCGGATACGGATGGCCTCAGCCCCTTTGATTTTACCGGTGTCGATCAGCCGCTCCGCCTCTTTGAGATCGCGTCGCAAGTGAGAATCTTGTGGGGCGGAAGACGATGTCGATGACGGCTTCCGAGCGCGCGTCTCGTCCGCAACAGGCCGAAGCGAAACCGGCGATATGGCAAATCCGTCGCCCATGATGGCCCTTCCGGGGAGTCCAACTCGTTTTGTCCCTTCTCACCAACGTTTTCCAAACTCCTTTTGGATATCCGTCTTTCATGGACTCCCTCTGGTCGCAATTATCGGCAGAAGCGCGGTCGGACTTAAGTGTTCCCACAGTCCATTTCTGACTGCTTCCGAATGTGCTACGCTACGATCAAATCGCACAAAGGAGGACAACATGTCGCCTGACCGCAAACCTGACAAAACCACCGACCCCGGAAGAATCTGGGTTCAAACTGGAGTCCCCCAATTCAAGGATTTCGACCGCTGGCAGCAAGTCGGCCCGGAGGAGGCCGGAATGGTCTCTGAAATGACGCTTCGAAACGAACTTTCCGGCGGCACGCCCGTCGTTCGGGAGTTTGAGAAGGAGTGGCGCGAGTGGATCGGGGGAAAATACTCCCTGAGTGTAATGAACGGCTCTTCCGCGCTGTACAGCGCTTATTTCGGTGTGGGAGTCGGCCCCGGTGATGAGGTCATCTGCCCCACCTACACCTGGATTTGCACCATCGCACCCGCCACGCTCCTGGGCGCAAGACCGGTGTTCGCCGAATCCAACCCTGAAACCCTTCTGGTTGACCCCGACGATGTAAGACGTCGCATCACCAACAAAACCCGTGCCATTGTGGTGGTTCACCTCTGGGGATTCGTGGCCGATATGGACGGCTTCCTTAAACTCAGCCGGGACACCGGCATCCCCATTATTGAGGATTGCTCTCATGTCCATGGCGGGAAATACAAAGGGCAGATGTGCGGAAATCTCGGCGCTGCCGGATGTTGGAGTTTCCAGGGAAGCAAACCGGTCAGCGGCGGCGAGGCGGGAATTATGGTAACAAATGATCAAGAGATATTTGAGCGCGCCTGTCTGCTCGGCCAGGTAAACCGCATCGCCGGGGTGGACCTGGTCACGGAACGATACGCAAAATACCAGCCCCTCGGTGTCGGCATGAAATTCCGCTCCCATCCCCTCGGTATCGGCCTTGCCAAGGTCCAATTCGGCAAACTGGATGCGTTGAACGCCCGGCGCAGGAAATATGTCGAGACCATCGAGGCAGGGTTGGAAAGCATACCCGGCCTGCACCCTGTCAAACAGTATCCGGGTGCGGAACGGGCAGGATTTTATGGCTTCCCGATTCATCACGTGCCCGAAGAAACCCCCGGCCTCTCTACAAAACAGCTGATCGAGAAGATTCAGGCAGAGGGAATCCCCGCAACGGCCGATCCCTACGGACTCCTCCACCTGCTCCCCATTTACGCCGAGGGATTCGACTTGTTCACACGGAACCGGGGACCGCTCTGCGGAGACTATCCGGGATACCGCCCCGGCGATTTCCCCCAAACCGAACAGATGCGGGACCGCCTGATCTTCCTGCCAATGTGCAGCGATCCCGTCCCCGGCGCGGAGGATTTCGTGCTGAAACGACTGAGCCGAAGTGTTGCATGACCGCGAGCCAACAGGCCCCGCGAGCCGGACCGGCGTGCTGTGTGAGCCAACCATCGGTATTGGAATAATCTCCTTTGAGTACTGGAAACGATGAGCAGAGCCGTATCCCATAGAGGCGCCGTTCTTTATCGCGCGGTTCTCTGCGCATCCCTGCTATGCTGTTCCATGGGTTATTCTTTTTCCGCTGTTTCACAGGAGCCGGCCGACGCACGCATTGCCGGGTGGCGTGAAGCACAATTTGGCGTAATGATCCGCTGGGGACTTCATGCCCTTCCCGGCTGTGTGTGGAATGGGATTCGATTCCAAGGCCCCTCAGACTGGATTCAATTCCGCGCGCAGGTTCCCAGCTCGGAATACGCCGCTCTCGCCGCACAATTCACAGCTCCTCTCTTCAACGCGGATGAATGGGCGCAATCCGTAAAACACGCGGGCGCACAGTATCTTATTCTCCCGGCAAAATCCTGCGACGGTTTTTGTCTCTTCGACAGCGCCCTCACCGATTTCAAGATCACCGCCACGCCTTTCGGGAGAGATTTCCTCCGCGAAATGTCGGATACCTGCCGCCGGGAAAACATCCGATTCGGCGTGTATTACTCAATCCTGGATTGGCATCACCCAGACTACCTGCCGCGCGGTCCGGACAGTCCCCGCCCGTGGGACGAAAGGCCCACCGATACGGCTAACTATGACAGGTACATTGACTATGTCAAACGGCAGATGGAGGAATTACTGACCCGCTACGGCCCGATAGATATCCTCTGGTTTGACGGCGCCTGGGAGCATACGCCGACGGAAAATCATGCGGATGAACTCATCCGATATGTCCGCACTCTCCAACCCGGCATTCTAGTCAATAATCGCCTGGGAGTACCCGGAGACTTTGACGCGCTGGATTCCATGCCCGAACATCCTTTACCCGATCGGCCTTGGGAGATGAGCATTTCCCTCCATGACACGTATGGCTATAAACGTTATGATGTCGAATGGAAGGAGAGCCGCGAAATCATTACTCAACTTGCAACTTGTTCCGCGAAAGGGGGCAATTTACTGTTGAATATCGGGCCGGATGATTCCGGCGCATTCCCGCCGCCCGTTCGGGAACGACTGAAGCAGATCGGCGAATGGACGCGCTAATTGAGAACCGCTTTATCTATCCACAAGATGACGAGGTGACAAGATGAACAACACGCAATCCGAACTTTCGCAGTATTCGATCTGGTCTCGGCGCAGAATGCTTACGGCCCTTGGAACCGGGATTGCCATGACCGGGTTCGGCCCTTTGATTCTGCCCGGCGGCGCCTCACCCAACGCGCAGATTCACCATGCGGTCATCGGTTCCGGTCGGCAGGGGAGAAGCCATTGCAAACAATTCTCCGGTATCGGGCCGGATTGCCGCGTGGTAGCCATCTGCGATGTCGATCCCGATCAACGCCGCCTCGCGCTGGAAGCGCTCCCCCGTGACTTCCCTGTCGAAGAGCAGGAGGACTACCGGCGTATTCTGGATAATCCCGCAATTCACACGATCAGCATCGCAACCCCCGATCATTGGCACACAAAAATAGCCGTCGAGGCCATCCTTGCCGGGAAACATGTTTATGTTGAAAAACCGTGTTGCCACAACATTTTCGAGGGAACTCTTCTGCTGCAGGCGGCGAACAAGTACGGAAAATGTGTCCAGCACGGAACACAGAATCGCAGCTCGGAAAGTGTCCGAAACGCTGTTCAATTCCTTCGTGACGGCCGGTTGGGCAAGGTGCGCATGGCCAAGGCTATCAATCACCAGCTCCGGGAGCCGATCGGCCGTGCGCCGGAGTCCGAGCCGCCCCCGGGAGTCAATTACGATTTATGGCTGGGACCCGCACCAAAAGTAGCTTTTACCAGGAACCGCTGGCATTACAATTGGCATTGGTTCTGGGATTACGGAACGGGAGATATGGGGAATGACGGTATTCACCAGGTAGATATTGCGCGGTGGGGGTTGGGCGTCGGCCTTCCCGACGCTGTTACCGCCGCCGGCGGCCAATTGTTCTACAATGACGACCACGAGACACCGGATACCCAGGTGGTCACCCTCGAGTATGAACATTGTTATCTGTTGTACGAAATGCGATTGTGGACAGACTACCCGCTCGAAGGCCATGATAACGGCGTTGTATTCTACGGAGATTTGGGTAAGCTGGAGATTGGCCGAAAGGGATGCTTTGTCACCTTGGTAGACAAACGGCCGGAACAGATTCCCGGTCAGGAGGCGAGTCATGCCCGCAATTTTATCGACGCGGTGATTGCGGATGATCCGTCGAAGTTGACGGCGCCGATATCGGAAGGTTACATCTCCGCGATCCTGTGCCATCTGGGAAATGTCGGCACGAGGGTGAAACAACGTTTACCGTTCGATAAAGAGCGCCTTCAATTTCCCCGAAGTGACGATGCCAACCGTCTCTGTAGCCGTGACTATCGCGACGGATATCAACTACCTGCGCTGTGAGGTGAACCATGCGAACAGCTCTTCATTCTGTTATTCTCATCGTGTTTTCAGTAGCCTTGTTCGCCGTGCAGTTTCCGCGGTCATCCCCCGCCGAGACCGCCCGGATTGTCGGACATGTCCAGGATGATGGGGGACTGATTATTCAAATTGACGGTAAACCGTTTGCCCGTTATGTCTTCAAGGATGAGAAGATTCTTCGGCCCTGTTTTTGCAACGTTCACGCTCCTTGTGGGGTTCAGATCACCCGGAATCATCCGCCGGTTGAGGGTGTCGACAGCACAGACCACGCCGAGATGCACCCCGGGATGTGGCTCGCATTCGGTGACATCAACGGCGAGGATTTCTGGCGCAATCGCGGGCGTGTCTTCTCTACTCTTCAAGAGCCGTTTCGCTGTGAGGCCAACAACGGCTACTTCCAAGTAAAGAATCGGTATGTGTCGAGCCGGGACGAGAATGTGATTTGCGAAGAACTCTGTCGATATCGAATTGTTGTCGGGCCGGAGTCCTATTTCCTCGTCAGCCGCTCCTCTTTCTCCTCAGACAAGAATGATTTTGTGTTTGGAGACCAGGAGGAGATGGGCTTCGGAGTTCGTGTGGCCACACCGATTTCCGTCAAAAGCGGCGGTGTCATCCGGAACAGCGACGGGTTTACAAATGAAGCGCGGGCGTGGGGAAAACAGGCGGATTGGTGTATGTATGCAGGAATAATGGACGGCCGGCATGTCGGAGTTACAATAATACCCTCCCCGGGCAACTTCCGCCGTTCCTGGTTTCATGCGCGCGATTACGGCCTCCTGGTAGCGAATCCGTTCGGTCGGAACGCCTTTACACAAGGCGAAAGGAGCCGGGTAGTTGTCAAGAAAGGTGAACAGTTCGAGTTGGTATTCGGGGTCCTGATCCGCAGCGGGACGGAGCCGTTTCCAGGGGGAATGGATCTTCGGGACATGGATGTGTCTCTGCTCTCTATTCCAGAAGGAATGAATAGCCGGAAATGAAAACCGGTATCGTAGCCTGTAGCCTTCTCAGGGCACGGCCGGCGGCGGGGTTTCCAGCCATTTCTTATTGAAAGCGTAGTGCTGGCGGCTGCTGATGAGCTGAATCACCCCATCCGCCGTCTGGCAGACAGAAAGATAGCCTTTCGGCTCCGCCTTTTCATAATCCATCAGGAAAAGACGGCCGTCAAGTTGTTCTATATATCGTCCCGGTCCGTCATCGCTGATCAGGCGAATAACCGGCCAGGTTTCGCCGTCATCGTACGAAAGCGCGGCGAACAGGCCGGAAACCGGTCGCTGTTTCCCGCTCGCATCGGTGAGGAGAATTGTCCGGTCCGGTTCCCGTTCGGAACCGGCAAAAGAGGCGAAGAATAGAGGACCTTCCTGAAGTCGAATCAATACCAATCGTTGCCCTCCGGATATGGGAGGAAACGGGCTTGCGCTATAGGTCCAGGTTTTGCCCATATCCGAAGAGATACTTTTGGGCATCCGATTGTCGATATCGTTACCCCGTCCCAGAGCCATTAGCCGTCCGTCGGTCAGTTGGACAACACCGGCGTGGATTCCGGCGATCAGCGACTCGCAGGCCTCGGTCCAGGTCGCTCCGTTGTCCCGGCTCACATAGAGGGTCGAGCCGGTTTCCGTTTCGGTCCGTGCCGCATCCGAGGGAAGAAAAATCCAGCCTTCGCGCGAGCGAAAGACCGATTCGATCGGCATGTGGCTCGCGTGATGCTCCGGTAGAATAATCCGCGCTTTCGACCAGGTTGCTCCACTGTCCGTGGAAGTGCGCATGATAATAGCCAGATTCCCCCATGTCGATGCAACGGAGAGTCCGACAAAATGGTAGATCGTCTTGTCGCCGTCGAACCACAGCGCCGGTGCATGGTCGTTTCGGTCCGGGGCATCCCAGAACGGCGAGGCCGGTTCCCATTGCTCCTGTCCATACCGAAGGCGGCTTGCGGCCAGACCTAATTCTCTACTTTTCTCTGAGGTACACGTGTACCAGATCGCGAGTAAATCACCGTTCGGGCATTCGACTAACGCCGGATCATGGTTATGATAATAGAACAGGGGACCGTACGATTGAGGAGGGATAATGACATATTGCCGGGGCCCTTTGAAAGACGGCTTTTCGGGATCCGGACCGTTCCGGATATCGACTGGAACCGCCTGCGTTACATTCTGTTGATTCAACGGAAGCGGCGGCGCAGGCAGAGGCGGCGACGGCGGCATTTTCCCGATCACCAGACGAAAACCGATCAACCAGTTACGCTCTTCTGGAACGGTACCCATCCGATTAGCGGAACGCAGATAATAGAGTTCTGTAGAATGGCTGCCTCCGCGCGTGACACGAAAATCGCCGTCGGCCCGCCCAACCGGATTAACCTGGTCCCCGGGTTCGTATGGCCCGTACCAATCCAGACACCACTCCTCGACATTCCCGTGCATATCAAACAGCCCCCACGGATTCGGCGGTGTTTTCCCGACCGTAAGATCGATTTTGGCTGCTTTCTCTGTCCGGGATGGATGCGGAAACCAATCCTGACAGGGATTCTTATGAAAAACTTGGGGTAGAGAGTCGCCGGTATGGAATGGTGTCAGTGTCCCCGCTCGGCACGCATATTCCCACTCGGCTTCTGTGGGTAGACGGTACGGAATGCCCTCTTTTTTTGAAATCCACTTACAGAAATTCAGGGCATCCTGCCAGCTGACAAAAATCACCGCCTCCTCATCGCCGGATGAAAAGCCCAGTTTCCCGCGCAAGTCTCGATGGCTGGGATCGAATTGTTCGTATTGCGCGTTGGTTACTTCATGGGCGCCCAGATAGAACGGGTTGGTTATGGTGACCTTGTGACGGGGCCATTCGTCGAAATCCCCATACCGGCGGTGGACGGTCCCACCGCGTTCCTCATGGTTGTCGAACGGTTGACGCAATTCCTCCGGCAAAAGACGGTCATAGACCCCCATCAGAAACTCCCCCGCTTCCATGCGGATAAAATGTTGCCCCAATGAGTTGGTGTACTCTTTGCCGCTTGGCTGGGACCATCCACGGCCGCTCATCAGGAGAATCGGTCCGACAAACAGGAGCATCCGAATTGTTTGCTTCATTTTTCAATCCTTGTTTCTGTGGTGTCGACCGCTTTGGAGATCTTCCAGTCAAAAATCGACCCTCCTTTGCTTCCTCCTGAAGACCGGGGGGAATACAAGGGGGAGATGATCCGGGACCGCAGGATTTCAGCCGGCTTTCGTGTCAACCTCCACCGGCCCAAACAGATCTTCGGGGGAGGGATTCCGCTCCTCCTTCTGTCAGCATTCCTCGACAACCTTCAAGCCCAACAGGTGGGCCAAGTGGCGGACGCTTCGAGTGTGGTCACCGTAGTAAGCTACTCGGTGCAGTGAAGCAAAGTAGTCCTTCGCGCTTGCGCCAAGCGCACCGCCGCCCCAATTCTCCGATAGCTTGTCCGCATCCCTCACTTCGGCAACGATTTCTGTTCGGCAGCCTCGCTCCGTATCTTTGGGGACCTTGGGAACCTCGATGATCTTCCCCGTGAACACCAGCAAAGTGTCGAGGTGGATCATTTTCGTGAATGTAACTTCCTGCCCGATGCGATAATGGACCTCGGTAACAGCCCCGCCACGGATCTCTGCGTGACGGCGGAGCAGATAAGGAGCCTTCGCGCTTTCGGGACCCTCCATTCGCAGCGGGGCCGAGCAGTGGGAGAGATGAAAGGCGTTCTTTGCCGTATCTACGCCCGCTGCGTTGCCCAAAAACCCGGCTCGGTTCAGTGCGTATTGGAAAATGAGCATGGTCAGCAGACAGTCCATATCCCCGTCGCAAGCGGCAGGAATCCCCCGGTCGTTCAGGCGCGAGAACCCCAGGCACGGGAAACCTCTCGGCAGCCAGCTCATGCACGTTCCGACAGAAAGTCCATGAGCGTGGTTTTCGGCGATGAGCTGATCCAATGTCAAACTCGCTCGCGCCGCTTTGATAACATCCTCCCGTGTCGGTTCGACAACGCGCTCTGCCTCTTTGATCCACTGCTCCGCCCGTTTTTCCGCGGCGTCGTTATCCACGCCTGTCATGACCTCGTCGTACCGTTCCTCGGCGAGCGGCACGAGTTCCACACCCAGCCGGTCTCTCACCAGGTCCGGCGAGGAGGAGGCTGGTGTGCCTTTGAGCGGGGGTGAGACAAGTACGCGGCTCTGTCGGAGAAGCGGGATTACTCGGAGCAACGCCGCCGCTTGCTCCAGGTCGTTATAGTCGCTGCTTTCGAACAGTGTGATCCGGTTCCCCTCTGCGCGCCATGGGTTCACCAGACACCAGTCGTGCCCGCCGACAACGGGTATGTGAAAGACCGCTGCAGGTCGGCCCTCTTTGAAGACTATCGGCATGACGCTGCGAAGCCCAAAAATGTCCGTGCTGATTGCCAGCACGGGGGCATCCGGGCCGGATTGCGCCAGCAACTGGGCGGTTTCATCGGCGTTGCACGCCTGGCCGATAACGAACTCCACATTGCCGAGGTTTTTCTCCGCCTCGGCCAGGCGCTCGCGTGCGGCCGTAACCTCGGTTTCCGATAAGGCCCAGCTGCGCTCACCCGGTTTGCCGGCAATGATCGCGCAGATTCGGACTTTCGAACCGGGCGAGGATGCCGCGCTCGACACATCCTTCGCAGCAGCCAGGTGACCGGCTGCCAGCGCTATCCCGCTTGCTGCACTTACTTCGAGAAACTGCCGACGAGTGCAATGTGTACACATGAGTGGTTTCTCCTTATCTTCCAGCGCCTTTCCAAGTCGATTCCACCGGTGCTGGTACTCCTGTTTGCAAGCCTTGTCTAGGGCCATCTGCGAGCGGCGTCACTGGGGGAAAGGGTTTGTGAGTTTCTCCCCCGAAGATCGGAGGAGGTCAGGTGCGGGTTGATACGGCACATCCCGACTTCCGAAATCACCCCACGGCCTACAGAGACCGCTTTCACATCGCTAGACTGTTCCCTTGTTTGACCCCGGGGGACACAAGGCCATGAATTCCGAATCCGTATCTGTCGCCAATGGCGAACACAGCGTTCGCCTCCTGAAAACGTTCATTTTCTTTCTCTATGGAATTGCCGCATTATCCGGACCGTATCTTACCCTGCATTACCGGAAGCAGGGGCTTTCCGGCAAGGAGATCGGTCTGCTTGGCACAGTGTTTCCGTTCATGGTGATTTTCCTGCCGCCGGTGTGGGGATATATCTCCGATCGCGCCAGGGACCCTCGTATGATCCAGTTCGTGGGGGTGGCGATGTCGGGTCTTGCTCTTATGCCGTGCGCATTCGGGCGCTCCTTTGCGTTCTTTCTCCCGTGCATCCTTGTTTTCTCGATTTTTAATTGCCCCCTGGCTCCCATCAGCGACAGCCAGATTTTCGCGGTGGTTGCCGCTTACGGCGGGGATTACGGGAGAATCCGGGTGTGGGGCAGTCTCGGATTTAATTTCACGCTGTTGGTTCTTTCCATTGTCTTTCTTTTCACGTCGGAAATTCGAGTCATTTTTGTAGTCTTGTTCTTTGTCGTTGTGGCGGCCCTGCTGAGTCTCCGTGGTGTACCGAATCTTCCGTCTCGGCTGAAGCACGGCGAATATCTGCAAGGGATCAAGCTGCTTCGGAACCGGAAGTTTTTTGTGTTGATTGTGGGTGTATTTATCAACCGCCTGGCCCTGACACCGCTGTATACGTTTTTGAGTATCTATTTGCGGGAGATGAACATTTCTTTACCGGTCATCGGACTGATCTGGATGATCGGTCCTTTCGCGGAACAGGTTTTTTTCCATTATGGAGATGTTCTGCTGAGGGTGTTTCGGATTAAGGGGTTGATTATGCTCAGCCTGGTAGCCGGGGCTGTGCGTCTGTTTCTCCTTGCCGGTCAACCGCCGACCTGGGTAATTCTCCTTTCGCAGCTGTTGCACTGTCTCACCTTTGCCGCGAATCACTTGGGCGCAGTAGTTTATGTCGATTCCTACCTGCCGCCTCAGCTGCGATCGAGCGGCCAGACCATTTTCTCGGCGATTGCCATTGGAACCGGTTGCGCCATCGGCTCTTATATCGGCGGCCTGCTCTTTGATTCGGTCGGAATCGCGGTCACCTTTGGAATCATGGGATTTGTAACCATCCTTGGAGCGGGTTTCTTCTGGTTCGCGTTCCACCCGAACGACCGGCCGCGTGGCCGTTTGGAGATATGAGACTGTCTCCCAAGAAGGCTCGGTCACAACCGTCACGCCGAGGAATCTTGCCCGATCCGGTCAACCCCCACCTCACCTCCCCCGATCTTCGGGGGAGGAACTTCTCTCCCAAAGTTTCTGGGAGACAGAGAGGGGGTTGTGCAGATCTTCACCCCAATCACCGGCCCCGCTGGAGAGAGGCTCCTGAGAAAGCTCAGTCATCGACAGCACGGAGGCCTGTCCCATCGGTTTTCCAGGTCATGTCTCACCAGTTGGCCAGGCATCTCTGCCCGGCAAAATCGCCGCGCATCTCCCAATTTCCCTTGTCGACACGCTCCATACCGTCCAGAATGTTCACCCCCGGTCCGACAGAATTGCCAACAAGAGGCAAGCATGCGCCTGAAATGTCCTTTCCCGCAGATCGGTCCCTGCCTTGCGGCGCTCGGAGCCGGTGTGCTTTATCTGCGCACAATGTCTCCCGGATTCTCGTTTGGCGACAGCGGGGAGCTGATTGCCGGCGCTGCAACATTGGGAATCGTGCATCCGCCGGGGTACTCCCTGTATCTCCTGATGGCGCATGTCTTCCTGACCCTGCCGATCCCGGGCGACATTGCCTGGCGGGTGAATCTGTTCACGGCATTGTGCGGGGTGGCTGCCGTATCGCTGCTGTGTGTATTTCTACGGCGGATGATTCTGCACTTGCCTGCCTCCGAACGCACAGCGGATTTTGCGGCTCTGACCGGCGCGTTCTTTTTTGCCGCATCGCGGACCTGGTGGTCTCAATGCGTGGTGACAGAGGTCTATACGCTCCAGATCCTTCTCGTCGTCGGTATCTTGCTGACCCTGGAGACAAAACGATTCTCCGCAGCCTGGTTCTTGAGCGGACTCTCGTTGATCGCCCATCCGTCCTCTGTTCTTGTGTTCCCGTTGAGTCTCTGGTTTACCTGTGCCTCGGTGCGCCTGTCTCGGAAGAATCTGGCCCGATTTGCCCTGCTGTTTCTTCTGGGTCTCTCTCCGTGTCTCTATGTTTATTTGCGGGCGATAGGGTCTCCCTTTCAGGACTGGGGGCAGATTCTTTCAGTCGGCGATGCGTTCCGGCATCTGACACGTGAACGTTACGGCCATTTCGAACTGCATCGCCTGTACGCCCTGGGGTGGATGCTGAAACGTTACGCCTGGAGCCTTGTACTGGAATGGCCGTTTGTGGGTCCGGTGTTGGCGGTGATCGGGTGGGCCGCTCTTCGACATTGGCAAACGTTTCTCGCGGATGTCTGGCTGGGGCAGTTCCTTTTGACCGGACCGGTTGCCGTGATTCTGATCACCGGCCTGTTGGCTCCCAGCCAGCGAACCGACTTTGAGCCGTTCTGTCTCCTTTCTTATCTGATGCTTTCGTGCCTGATCGCGATCAGTGTTACCTGGTTGGTTCAGCGATGGTCAATGTGGGGGGCGTCGATTGCTGTGCTTGTCCTTGCGCTGGTGTGTCTGGTCAACGGGCCGATTGTCTCGCAGTCGGACAACATTGTTCCCCAAGTCTATGCTCGCCTGCTTGTCTCCTCGATTCCATTCGGCGCCGTAGTGGAATCGATCAAGGACTCCACGGCGTACGCGCTGGACTACGAGATTGCGGTAAACGGAACACGTCGCGATCTCGTGATCGACCGAGGTTTTTCCGGTAAAGGTCTGGTATCGGACATCCGACACCTCGCCGAGAAAGGATATGCCGTCTTCACCGATATTGTAGTCGATACCTGGGTATTGCATGACCGAATGAAACCCTCCGGGCTGCTCGTGCAAGTCTGCCCCGAGCCGATTGAAACGCTTTCAATGGAAGAGATCGAACCGGTTCAACAAGCGCTGAAAGGATTTCAGGCTTCTGTCATACGTCGGATGGCCCGGTCTCCCCGAAGCCTGGAAGGGCGAGTGATCGGAACCCATTGGATCGATTGGGGCATGTTGCTCGGGGCGCGTGACCGCCTCGATGAAGCCGAGGCCTGCTATCTGGAAGCCCTCACATGGAATCCCAACAGCGTGGACGCTCGTCTCCAGCTGGCCGAACTGGCGATTCGCCGGGGGGACTGGGACTCTGCCTCGAGTCATCTGGCCGCCGCCGTCCAATCGGATCCTTTCTCGCCGGAGATTTACCGCATTCGGGGCCGTCTGAAATTGGTGCAACAGGATTTGGACGGAGCAATCGCCGATTGGGAATACGCGAGGAAAATCGCCCCGGAAGAGATTCTTTCACGTGTATTATTGGCAAAGGCCTATTTGGAAATGGGGAACTCTCAAAATGCAGAGATACTTCTTCTGGAAATCCTTCAGCGCCAACCCGCCCATCCCGAAGCGATCTCTATGCTTCGGCAGATATTCGGAAAGCAGAATATCCCCGGCCCCTGACAGAGAGTTCTTATTTGGTGTCTATCTGTGCCTGTCTGCTGTTGTCCTCACCGGACCGGCTTGAATGTCTCATGGAAGAAATCCACCAGCAACGCCATTTCCCTGGGACGCTGGTCGTACTTGGGAGGCACATCAAATGTGAACTCTACCGGCTTCCCCCCTTTTTTGATATAGGTCAGTTTCAAGTTCAGTGTCTTGGTATCTGCAAGAATATCCGCCTTTTTTTCCGGATTTTTCTTGTTCTTTCCGACAGGAACATATCGGTCGAAACCGAGAATCATGGATTTGTAATAGAAGTCCTGTCGAAGAGTCAAATCCCGCAACAATTCTTCCTGGAGTTTTCCCTCGACCTGAACTCCTTTCTCATTGGATAGAATCACCTTGGAGGCCATATTGCTGGGCAAGGTGTATTCCGGCCCGCCGGGCGTCCAGCGAAACACCACCACCATTTGAATAACGTCGTCCGGGATTTCTTTTTCAAAATACTCCTTGAGGAGGTCATTGACCTCTTGAGTCTTCAGCTCGTTGAGCGGAGTCTGCTGTTTCAGCTCGCGGATCTTCCTCACAATGAAATACTCCGCGTTATGCCACCGGGCAATACATTCGACGTTATCGACCAGATAGACGCTTCGAGCAATGATTTTCTTGTTGGGATCCAACAGGTCTCCCCAGTACAGGTCCACTGCATCGAGTTTGGATGGAGTCTGCTGCTCGACCTTTATTTGGAACACATCCTCCCGGTCGGTTTTATCCTCCGCGAGGACAGGCAGGGTCAAACAGAGAATCCCGAATACAAAAGCGCCGATCGACGAACGAACCACCATGGCAACAAACCTCCTTGGTTCCGACTGTCCCACCCACCCCATTTCCTTCCGCAAAAGTTTCCTTCCCCTTTGAGAAAACTTTCTTCTTTCACCACTGGGAAAGCCTCAAGGCTCTCTCTGCATCCGGCAAAAAGGTTGGGATGAGGGTTTTCGATTTCGAACATTTTAGGAAACGACCGACTATCGAAAAAGGTTACGATATTCGCAGACAGGCCGTCTCAACAGACTCAAAAAGTAAAAGCCTCTTTCCCTGTCCGGCAAAAAGACGACGGGTTCAACAGAAAAAAGACACTCTATCCAGTGCTGCACCCCAAAAGCGCACAGCCGTGCCCCCGCACACCTGTCAATCTCCGATTCGCGGTCGTCAACGGTTTTCGGCGGATCGGCGCAATTCCCGACTGCACGCATAAAAAGTGTCCAAATCCAGCTCCCGCAAAAAGACCAGGCCCCGCGTGGCCCGAATTTGCGGACTGGAATGCTCCTGAAACCACTCCCGACCCAGGCAGGTTTTCATCATCTGGTACTGATCCACCTGGATTTTCTGCGCAAGTTCGCAGAACGGCCCATCGTGTTCGTAGCTCGGAAACGACGCATCTTTCTGAGAAAGAAACATGTTCATAAACGCGCTTCGAAGAATGGCAAACATGTTGAGCGACACTGGAACATACATGTTTGCCTCGGAGGGATGGAAACGATACCAAACGTTGCGATATCCCCAAATCCGGATATCCATGCGGTTGGTTCTTTCCACATAAAGACGCAGCGCTTCGGTGATCGCCTGAAGCGCCTTGTAGTGAGTATCCGGCCCGCTGGCTTCCGGGTCCAGGGCCACCGTGACGATATCCGCTTCGCTCTCATCGAAGACATCAAGAATCGGGGGAACATCTCGGCTTGCTGTCGGTTCCTCCGTGAAAATGTCGCCGGTGTAAAATCCGAGACGAAGGTGTCGGACACGCTCGCAGCGATAGCCGAAATAGCCCCAGAGACATTCTGCCTCCCATTCCCGGCACATCCCTTTCAGCTTCTGAATATGGGGGGGATCTTTTTTGCCCGGATAGCCGGAAGCAATACTGTGCTTGATTTCGGTGATGCGGGCTTTGATATCTTCCAGCCCGGATCGTCCGAACAGTTCGACCAGGTCTCGCAGCAGACGCCGCGCGGTTCCCTTGTCACACATCGACTGGCTGCCGCTCGCCACACCGTCCAGGTATTGCCAGACATCCCGATTGCGCGCCACCGGGTTGGCCGGATCAAAATAGCCTTCGCACATCAGCTTCGCAAACGGAAGCGTGTCGATAAAATTGCGGAGTATCTCGAACCGTTGCAGAAGATAATTGTTCGTAACCGCCGTGAATCCGCTCGTCATGGTCGCAAACAGGTGCGAATTGGAGTGGTCCCGCATACTGCGCACTACGGCCGGCAGGTATCCCAGCATAATGTCATCGTGATGCGGTTCCGTGTGAAGGAACTTCTTGTTGGAGGAGGCCCGTCCACCCTTCTCAATCCGCTGAATCAGTCGATCTCGCACAAGACCGGCGAGGACTTCAGGTTTTTCGGACCGCTTACGCAGCAGTTCCGCGGCAAATCGGTCCGACTCGAAGTCCTCCTGGGTCAGATCCGTCAATCGCTTCTGCTTTTGCAGGGAAAGGTCGATGATGATCCGTTCCGTTTCTTCTTCGCTCACGGATTCCGCCAGCGTCAGAAGATGGAACTTCCGTTCGTGAAGATCTTTGGCGGCTCCCTGGGTAATGAAGAATCGGGCGTTGGGCAGGCGCTGAAGCGAGGAAGCGGGGATCAGGACATCCTTTTCGCCTTCGATGGCTTTCTTGACAACGCCCGCTTTGGCATCTCCCGCCGCGATAATGATCGCCGTGCATTGCGGATTAAACGTAATCGTGCCCAGACCGATCGTAATGACCAGCCGCTTGCGCGCAATTTCGATCCCGCCCAGATCCGAGGCCGCGGCGGCCTGCGTCATATAGTTGGTGGCACAGAGACGGGTAACCGAATGATGACTGGAACCACGCACATTGAACGCAATATGCCCATCCGGTCCGATCCCCCCCAGGAAAAATCCGATCCCGCCCAAGCTGCGAATCTTGTCCTCGTATTCTTCACACCACTGGTCGACTCGATGCAGCAATGCTTTCTGTTCGCATTCAAGCGGGGTCTTGCCCGGGCGGCGGCGCAAACTCAGATCAACCACGTTGTCCGGCCAGAGCGCATCAAGAGATTGGTCCGGACGAAGACCGATCTTGTAACAGTCCATCAGGAGCGTCTTGGAGGGGTCCAATCCGAACCCATCCAGATAAAAACGTCTCACGTATGCATAGAAACTGTTCTCATGCCAAGGATGAATGGGGTAAAACTCGTCAATCTGAACAAAATGGAGGCTTTTCATGTCCGGGAATATTCCCGGGTCCAATCCATTTTCCTGAAGAATGGCCTGGGTCCGAGCCGATTTCCAGGTACTCAAAAGACGCCTGACCCACTGAATGAAATGCTCCGGCGTTTTCCCGGTCGGAAGGGAAATCACACCGCCCGGATTCTGCTGGACCCATTCGATGAACCGCAGCGCGGCCAGTTGTCCCAAGGCCGGGAAATTGTCCACGACAATGGTCTTGATTTTCTCGACCGGTGGATACAACAGACGACAGGCGCAATTTTTCAGCGCGGCTTCCTCCACCTTGCTGACGGATTCTACAGCAGTCTCACTCATCATTCGGATCTCCTCTGAATGAAAACAAAACGCCCGTACACCATCTTCAACTGCGGGCGGATTGTATCGACCCGTGGGAGATGCAGAGCCAGATATTTCCCGAATTGTATCACGGTATTATCAGAGCCGTATTCGGGGCTGGAGGGCAATTTACTATGTCCTAGAAGAATAGACTGCCCTGCGGTTTTGCCCAAGCTTACCGGCCTGTTCGGGCTGCTGCCTTTCTTTGCCAGGCAGAGACGCCTGGCCTACTGGTAGGACAGGCCTACTGGTAGGACAGATCTATTGGTAGGACAGGCCTCCGTGCCTGTCAATAGGCACAGAAACAAACCGCCCGTCCTTCGTGAGAGGGACAGGCGGTTCATGGATTCGTGTTCAGGCCGGATTAGAAGTCCTCGCCATAGCCGCCCCCGTGGGGTCCGGCCGGAGCGGGTTTCTCTTTTTCCGGTTTTTCTGCGATCAATGCCTCGGTTGTGAGCAGCAGGCCGGCGATACTGGCCGCATTCTGCAGTGCGGTCCGAGTGACCTTGGTCGGATCGATAATCCCGGCTTTCATCAGGTCCTCATACTGGTCCGTCTGCACATTGTAGCCTTCCGAGCCTTTCATCTCACGAACCCGTTCCACCACAACGGAACCTTCCATACCGGCGTTGTTGGCCAGCTGGCGCATAGGTTCCTCCAGCGCGCGGCGAACAATGTTGACTCCCAGCTGCATGTCGCCTTCAAGACCCTCGATTTTTTCCAGGGTCTTCTGGCAACGAAGGAGGGCCACACCACCACCCGCCACAATGCCTTCCTCGACAGCGGCACGGGTCGCATGAAGCGCGTCCTCGACACGGGCTTTCTTTTCTTTCATCTCCGTCTCGGTTGCCGCGCCCACTTTGATCACCGCGACACCACCCGCAAGTTTAGCCAGTCGTTCCTGGAGCTTCTCGCGATCATAGTCGCTGGTGGTCTCTTCGATCTGGTTGCGGATCTGCGCCACACGCCCCTGAATGTCGGCTTTCTTCCCGCCACCTTCCACAATCGTGGTGTTGTCCTTGTCCACGGTGATCCGTTTGGCGGTCCCGAGGTCGCTGATCGTGATGTTCTCCAATTTGATGCCGAGGTCCTCACTGATACAGCGTCCGCCGGTCAGGATGGCAATATCCTTCAGCATCTCTTTTCGCCGGTCGCCGAATCCGGGGGCCTTCACCGCGCAGCAACGAAGCGTTTTGCGGAGGTTGTTGACAACCAGGGTCGCCAACGCCTCGCCCTCGACATCCTCGGCGATGACTAGCAGAGGCCGTCCAGACTGAGCCACTTTCTCCAGCAGGGGAAGCAAATCCCGCATGTTGGAAATTTTCTTCTCGTGGATCAGGATGTAAACATCTTCCAGCGTGCATTCAAGTGTCTGGGGATCTGTGGCGAAATACGGAGAGAGATAGCCTTTATCAAACTGCATCCCTTCGACGACCTCCAGGGTCGTATCCAGAGACTTGGCTTCCTCCACCGTAATTACACCGTCTTTCCCGACTTTGTCCATCGCATCGGCGATGATTTCTCCGATACTCACATCGCCGTTCGCCGAGATGCTGGCGACTTGGGCGATTTCGGTTCGGTCTTTGACTTTCCGGCTCTGCTTCTGCAGGCAGTCTATTACAGTCTCAACAGCCTTCAGGATACCGCGTTGAATGGCAATCGGACCGGCGCCGGCCGTGACATTTTTGAGACCTTCACGGTAAATGGCTTCGGCCAGCACAGTGGCCGTCGTGGTTCCGTCACCCGCGACATCGCTGGTTTTGGAGGCCACTTCACGCACCATCTGCGCGCCCATGTTTTCATACTTGTCTTCCAGCTCGATCTCTTTGGCAACCGTCACACCGTCTTTCGTGATTGTGGGAGAGCCCCACTTCTTGTCCAGAACAACGTTTCGGCCTTTCGGGCCGAGGGTTACTTTGACCGCTTTTGAGAGCTGCTCAACTCCACGGAGAATCGCACTGCGAGCTTGCTCGTCAAAAATCAGCATCTTCGCTGCCATCTTTTTTTCCTCCTGACTCTATTTTTCAGATTCGATTGTTCGGGGTGGAATCCTGTGTTCAACTGAGAATGGCCAGAACATCATCCTCTCGCAGAATCAGATGCTCTTCGCCGTTGATTTTGACTTCGGTCCCGCCGTACTTGCTGATGAGAATCCGATCGCCCTTTTTGACTTCCATTGGGATCCGTTTCCCGTTCTCATCCAGTTTACCCGGGCCTACTTCCACCACAATAGCCTCTTGAGGCTTCTCTTTCGCCGTGTCGGGGATAATAATTCCGCCGCCACTCTTCTGCTCTTCCTGCTCAACTCGCTTGACCAGAATTCGGTCAGCCAATGGTTTGACGGCCATGGCAATCTCCTTTCTGTCCGTCCCAAAAATGATAGTGTAGTATTGTATTGCGAATGAATAGTTGCGAGATTCGTTCAGCAAGCCTGATGCCATAAATCATCCGGTTCCCGCTGTGACATAACTAATTCTTTCGACTGGAGTTAGATTACTCAGTGCGCTGGAGCGCGCGCCGAAATACGCAGAGTACCTGTTCAAAATGGCAAGCATCCGGTCTCCGGGTGTGCCAAAATGATTCATCCAGCCGGGTGGCAGCGGAAGGCAAAAGAGGGCTTTCTTGTCCCGATTGGCATAAGATGCGGATCAGCAAAAACCAAGGCTGTATACTTTTATTCATCGCGCTGGTTCCGGCCGCGCTCGGATCATCAGTTGGATTGTGGATTCCAAGTCCTTTGCGGCTGCTGCTCACTTTTCTCTGGGTGACTGCGCCAATGGGCGATTTTGTTCTGCGGGCGGGGCACGGCAGAATCCCCTGGACAATCCGCCGGCCGATGGCCTGTCTCCTGGGATGGTGTATCGCCTCTGTTCTGGCATTGCTCCTGGCGTGCATCGGAGCAAACTGGCTGGTGTTCGGTATTTTACTGGGCTTGGGAAATGCCGCTGTCATCCTTTTTGAGAAAGAAGGCCGGACCGCAGACTCGCAGCGGATCCATGCCGGATTCTCCGCCCTGTCTGTTTTTCTCCTCCTGCTTACCGTGATTGCGCTTCTGTATGTATTGAATATGGGCGGGTTTATGGCGCAGGATGGGCGATATCATATCGGTTACATGCTCGAAGTGATTCAGCGGGGCGGGCCGGGAACTGCCCATCCGTTTCTGGATGGCGGCGATTATGATCCCCGGTATTCCGTTTCCTCCTACCATTCCGTTCTGGCGTTTTTGTCGGTATTTGCAAAGGTTCCGCATGACGAGGTGTGGTTTTACCTTCCGGCATTTTGGGTGATTCTTGCGGTGGGGGGCTGGCGGTTTTTTGGCCTCCGGGTGTTTGAGTCACGTCCTGTGGGGGACCTGTGCGCATCGTTCTTTCTTCTGCTTTCGCTGGTGGGCTATCCGGGCGGCCCGGGATTTCACGAGTTGCGGACCCTGGCGTACCCCGGCGGCATGGCGCTCCATATCCTCTTTCCGGCGTTGATTGCCTGGTCCTGGAACGGTATGCGGTTCCGGTGGGCGCAGGTTGTTATTCTATTGATTCTTGCGATCACCCTTGCCACGACTCATGTGTTCTATCTTCTTCTTGCTGTTCTGGTTCTCTGCTCCGGTTTCCTCGGATTTTTAATTATGGGGGCGGATCGGAGCCGATTGCGGTTCATGGGGATTGAAGTCGGGATTATTCTTCTTTCGGCGGCTCCGGCGATTCTCTGGGGGATGATTCACTTTAAGGGAATTGAGAATTCCGCCTTTCTGTTCGATATCGAGTCCGGCATTCCGAATGACTATGCGGGCCATATTCTGTTGACCGGCGGAAATCTGTTTATTTTAAAGCCGATCCGCTGGCTTACATTGACCGGGCTGAACGCCTGCCCCACCGGTGCGCCCGCGATTGCGCTCATCTTATTTGTTTTGTTCTGGACAAAGATTCCACGGGAACCGCGCGCTTTCTTTGCGGGTGTTTTGGTGGTTGTGATCACCCTGATGTCTGTTCCGCCGCTGTTTGTCCTGGTGACCGGCATCATTACGCTCTACAAGAGTTTTCGCCTTTTCCAGGCCTTGCCGGTAATTCCGCTATTGGCCGCCGGGACGCTCGCGTTGTCGGACTGGATTGTTCATATTCAGTGGAAGAATTCGCGCCACCATGGAGTCACTCGCAAGGTTGCTGCGCACGCTGAACCGATCACCCCCACCCTGCCCCTCCCCAGCCATGGGGAGAGGCTCTCCCCCAACATTGCGGGAGATACAGACCTGCAAGCCTCTCCCCCAAAGATTGGGGGAGACACAGAGGGGGTTGATCTCCTTCCTTCCCCTTCCTGGCTCTCTGTCGTCGTCTGCCTTGCGCTGTTTGTGATTGCTGTTCCCACATGCCGTACGCGTCTGTTGGAAGTCTACGGAACGTGGAAAAGTGTCAAACCATGGTGGATTGAGCCATACCGGGATTTTACCGACCCGATCACGTTCCCTGCCCTGAAAGAGATCGCGTCAAGAGGATATGGCGGAACTGTCCTGGCCGAGCCGCAACCTGCCATGGCCTATTCGGCATTGTTCGGCGGGAAGGTTGTGGCCATCCCCAGTTTTCACGCTTCTCCGTCGGCAGCCGATATACCGGAACGGCTTGATACGGTGGATGCGTTCATGCGAGGTTGGCTGGCTCCACAGGAGGCCATTCGCAAATTGCAGCAATATCGGGTAGGCATGGCTTTCTTCCGCTGGTCTCACCTCAGCCCGCTTGGCGAAGCGGTGTTAGCCTCGTGCATGGAAGAAGAAATAATCATTCCACGTCTCGAACAATCTTCCCCATCCCCCATCCCCCATCCCCCATCCGCAATCCCTGATCCGCAATCGGCCTTCGCTCTGTTTCACCGACCGGATACGGGATACAAAAATCCCACACCGGTGTTTGTGGATATGGCGATCAAAGACGGTCAATCTTATCGGCTGAATCGGAACGGGGAGATTTGGGGACCGTCGAATGAGATTGTGGTTTCCGTGGCCTCCGGACTTCTGGAAGATACTGCGGAGCGGGTCGCAGGCAAGAGTGGGACAAATGAGACAGATGGGACCAACGAAAGAGAGGAATTCGAAGAGGATGCTGCAGAGCGGTTCTTGAGTACACCGGAAGGGTGGTTGATCGCAACTCGCGCAGGACGATTGTTAAGAGAAGACGGGACCAGGATCGACTTGTCTGATGTGGAAAAAAAGAAGTGGGAGAAACCCATCGGGATATTGCCGTCGCCGGACCGGAAAAACATCTTGTTGCTTGGAAGCAATGGATGCTGGTGGAAAACGAGGGATGGAACCCTGGAGGATATATTACCCGACTGGAGAACCGCACCATTGTGCAGTGCCTGGCGAGACCCGCGCGGAGGCATTCTCTCTCTGAATATCCACGGTGGCGTCCTCTCGTTCGGCAAGACTTTCCTGAGCGAGAAAGGCTTTTCCCAAGTTCAGGCACAGTGGGGAGCGAGGGCGGGCAGTCTCGACATGGCAACAGACCTGGCCCTGGACCCATCGGGGTCCTGTCTTTATCTTCTGACACGAACCGGGGATGTCTACCGATGTGTTCCGGGATCCCCGCCCGCAATTTTTTGGCGGGTGGATCAACCTGCCCAGTCGATATGGCTTGCGATGGAATGTCACGGGAATGATATGCTTTTGATGGACTGCGCGGGGTATATACTCCGTATCCCCCTATCGAACGGGAGCACAGCCGGATGAATCGCAAACGGAACCGGACCTGGCTGAGGCCGTTGCTGCTATTGGCGGCAGTTTGTGGTTTGTTCATCACACCCCGAGTCCTTCAGGCCGAGACCCCCATTCCTCTGAAACGAATCATCCTGGAAGGCAAGGTCGTTACCGCTGACGATCAGACTCCGCTGAACCGCGTCCACGTTGCCATTTATGCCGGTGGAGATGAACCGCTTGCGTGGGAATGGACACGAGCGGATGGATCGTTCCATTTCGGAAATGTTACGTTCATCCCCGGGATATACCAGGTCCGGCTGCGATCGGATAACCAGATCATCAAGGACGCTACGGCGGAAATCTCGCTTCCGGAATTGGCTCCAGGAGAGACACCAGAGACTCTCCTGACTGCCAATCGATTCCTTTCGGCGCAGGGAATCCTCAAGCAGGAGATCAATCAGGTTATTGTTGATCGCGTCGCGGAGGTCACAGAGCAGGACAAAGAAACGGTACGGAAAGTCATGACCGCCTTGATTGATGCGGTCAATAATTTCTACATCCGTTATCCAGTGACTCTGACCATGGAAAAGGTGGAGAATCTGACCTTGCAGACAGTGGACCTGCGTGGAAGTGTGCGGGGACTGTTGGGAAAGAGCCGTTTGCGTGGCGGTGTAGTGCGATTTCTCTATAGAGATTATGTTATTGCCAATCCCCAGACCGGCGCGGATAACAAGTTTGTCTATGAAGACGTTCAGGTTCCCCTGGGAACGATCAAGGTTGTGGCAAGCGACCGATTCGGCCTGTTCCAACAGGCGGAGAAAGAATATGAGATCACACCGGAAACCACGGTGCTGGAGGTCGAAGATCTCACATGCAGTTTGCGCCTATGGGTGAAAGCGGTCGGGGCACTGATCGCCGGAGCGGTGATCTGGCTGATTGTTCATAGCCGACGGTCTCCGCCGGAGAATCACCCACCCCAGACGGGAACGCCTGCAGGCGATTCGAATTCCCCAGGGGAGCCTTTTCTATTGAAGATCGAACGCGGGATTGATTTCCTTCGCCCGCAAGTCCGCCGGTTTCGTCAACGCGCCGCAAGGTATTGGGGGCGAAGGGAGGATGAGATAAAAGAGACACTCATTGTTTCTCCCTGGTTATGGATGCACGGCGGGATGTGTGTCGTCCTGCTGTTGTGGGCAGGGCTGCAACTATACGGTCATACCATCCAGGCCGGTGGGCCATTGCCTGCGCCGGAGGCCGGTGCGGTGAGCCATGCTCAACAACTCCGCGATGCGTCTACGGAAAACGATGGGGAATTGTATGAAAACGCGCTTCAAGTCCCTCCCGACTTCGCCCCATTTCAAGTTCTGATCTGGTCGCGAGTTCTGGCTGCCGCTCGGTTCAACCAGACCGCTTGGCAGTGCCTCCATCTAGCTCTTTTCTGCGGGGCGGTTTTGCTCACCGGCCTGGCAGTCTGGGCCTTATCCCAACGCGCGTTTCGCTTGCCCTCCGGAGGAACAACCGCCGGGCTGTGCGCATCGGTCCTGCTTCTTCTCTGTCCGGGCGCGATTCGGTACTCATGCAGTTTGTACCCGGAGACTGTCTCATTGTTTCTAATCAGTGCGACACTTGCCGCCTGGTGTTTCGCCGGCGTGACCCCATGGCGACCGACACTCACTCTTTGCTCTTTTCTCCTGGGATTTGTTTTTCTTTTCCATCCGACACATGGGATTCTGGTTGCCGTGGTACTTGGCATCGCAACCCTGTTTCGACAGCGATTGTCCCGGAGTTCACTGAGTGATCTTCTTTTTCTTCTCCTACCGGCTGTCGTGATGGTTACGGTGGTCAGCCGGATTTTCCTTCCCGAAACCAGTCAGGTCACCCGCGCATTTCTGGAACGCGGGGAACATCTCGGCTGGTTTGCAGGTCTGGTATGGTGTTTCGAGCGGCTCGTGATGGATTACTCGCCGTACCGCGAGGCAATGGCGGCAATTCTCCTGTTGTCCGGCGCAATGGTCTGGATCAGCCCATCGCGTCGCGTAAAAGGGTTGGCGGCAGGCTGGGCAGCAGGCATTTTGACAATCACTTTAATGAGCGGGAAATACTGGTCATCCCTGCTGGCGTTGCTCCCCGTCCTGGCGCTTTTCCCTGCCTTGGCCGCCGAGGCCGCGGTCAGTATGACCGAAAACCGTCAGCGTCAGTCCTACGCCATCACCATTGCAACCCTGGTCTTTTTTGCCGCGCCGTTCACTCAGGCCGGAACATACCAATACCCGTACAGTCGCGCAGGCAAGGAATGGAAGGTTGTGTTGGAGAACCTTCTGCCGACCATCGATCTGGAGAATGGCGCATTAATCATTGGAGAAAACAGCTTTCTTAACAGCGAGATTGTGAATGTGGCCCTCGTGGAACGCTACGAGGCCAACCTTCGGAAAATCTACCGCCCTGACTTTCAGGGAACTATCGGGTCCAACGGCGCGCGAATTGCCGATGCCTCCCAGACCGCTCAGGAAATCGATCGCTGGCTCCGCAACAACCTGGTGGGAAGTGTAAGCGCCATCGAACTGCTTCCGGGACACCCGCTGCTCAACGACAACTCATTCATGCAGCAGGAGGGTTGGTCACAAACCTGGGTGAACCTTCTCAAATCACAACCATGGTGGCCTGAGACACACACAACAGTCCTCGACGTCGAGAAAGTGGCAATCCACACATATAAGAAACTTATCGAAAAGACGAACATCGGGTATTCAAGGAGACTCGACACACCGTACGCGGGAATCACCGACTTGTCTCTCCTGGATGATCACGGCATGTATACCGTTGAGGTCCCGGCCGGTTCTCCCATAGTCGCGCAGGCCCGGATCAGTAATCTTCTGGACAGTGAATTGCGGGCCACGATCTGGTGGGTCATCTCCAAGCGGTTTTCCGATCGGCCTTATGAACAGGTAATAACGGAAACAAGGCAAAAGGTTACCGTTGCGCCACTGGCATGCGAGGTTTTCAATACCACACTCCCCATGCCTTCAACAGGCGGTCGGTACTGGGCAGTCGTCTACCTGCACGATGAGTTGGGGAACCATCTTGATGCCGCTTATCTTGCGGATGATGTTCATGTAGAGGAAACAAGATGACCGATACTTCCCTGCAAGATCAGAGTCCCGGATCTCCTGAGAAATCTCGCCCATCGACAGGCACAGAGGCCTGTCCCACCAGTGGGCCAGGCGTCTCTGCCCGGCAAGAAAGGGCCGGAAATGCGGTTTCCCTGTCAAATCACGGGAACCGTCGGTCTGCCGCTCGAAGCATCGACCTGTTCCTGTTGGTCATGGCGGGGATTTGCATACTGACTCTCTTGATCGGCGGAATCGATACGCAATGGGGGCGGATTCATTTCAGAATGCATGATCCGACACCGCTTTTTGTGCCGGTTCTGTTTCTGTATTTGTTCCGTTTTTTGTTGATTAACGAGAAGTTTCCATTCGGCATGAACCTGAGCGATGAGGGACAATGGCGCGTTCGAGCGGCCTTGTTCTTTGCGCTCCTTCCGGTCTTGCGGTACTGGGATGTGCTGGGATTCGCACGAGTCGATTCTTTCTGGTCCGATGATGCTTTCGCTCTGTTTTATCCGCTGCGTGTTCTGCATCATCGTGAAGGAGCCTTGTCGGTGATCCAATCGTGGAATCCATACGTGTCCGGCGGGTTTCCGAATGTGTCCGATCTTTCGACAGGATTCCTGTATCCGCTCAATGTCCTTTTTAGCCTTCTTCCCTACGAAGGCGGCCGGATGCCGTTCCGCGCGTTTGCCGCGCAGACACTCCTGCATCTCAGTCTGGCCGGATGGGGAACGGCGCTGTTTGCGCGACGGCTTGGGATCCGGCGTGGCGGCGCGTTGTTCGCCGGGATTGTGGTGCTTCTTTCGGGATTCCTGTCGGGACACAAAATCCATTCTCCGGCAATCTGCTCATTCGCCTGGCTGCCCCTTCTGCTCTATTATTGGGATATCATTCTGGAACACGGCGTTCTCTGGAGCCGTAACCTTGTCTGGGCCTGTGTTTTGTTTGCGCTGATTCTATTTGCGGGCGACCTGGAAATGGCTCTCCTGGCAGGATTTCTCGCGGTTGCATGGATGATCTTCTGTAGAGAGCCTGAGTATCTCCGCAATGCCGTCATTGCGTTCTGTTTGATCGCCATGTTAGGTAGCCTGCTCGCCGGAATTGCCGTTGCGCCCCATATCGAGTACCTCGACAATGCAGACCGACTTATTCCAAGGTTCGCCTATGTAGCAGGTGGTTCGCTTCCGGTCCGTTTGCTGGCAACCGCGTTCGTGCCTGTGCTGCCGTCGCTCATAGTGCGGGATTACCGCGAGTTTTGCATCTATCTCGGCGCTTTCACTCCGGTTCTCCTCGGCCTGGCCTGCCTGCTCCGCCTTCGCGGAGCCATGGCGGGATTGCGATGGTTGCTCGTGATCTCTGTTTTGTTGATGCTGGGTGGAGCAAGCGGACTGTGGCGTGCCATGTATGCTTTCATCCCGCCGATCCGGTGGATTCATACACCGGCGCATTTCGGCTGGGCATGGTCCCTTACCGGATCGCTCCTGGCCGCTTATGGATTGGAGCGCCTTTCGGATTTGAGCCGGGAAGGTCGCGCCATGACAAAACGGACGCTGGCCGCCACGTCGGTTCTTTTCGGGATCGTGTGTCTGGTTGGCATTGCTGTGTTTGTGGTCCGAGGCGGAACAGGCTCCGATTTTTCCATCCCGGATGAGGTGGACCACCTTGCGGCAACCGCCTTCATCCTGGGATTGAATCTCTTGATCCTGTTTTTATGGTACCGGCGGACGATTCGACGAAGGTCTTTCATTCTCCTGATTGTCACAGTCGCTGTCCTGGACCTCTCCGGTGATTATCTCGCCTTTGATACGGCCGGTGAGCCGGAAAATGTTTTGAACAACCAGCCCGCCGTTCTCAGTTGGTTCGAAAAACAAGAGCCGCCGTTCCGCGTATGTTTGAACAAGCAGGCGTTTGAAAACCTCGGTTTCTTTCGGCCCCTGGAAACTTTGGACGGTTACGGTGTACGCAGGCCCGCATCCATCGCCCGCCTGTCTCAGCATCTCTCTCAGGATCGGCTGTTGGATTTGCTCAATGTCAGATGGGTGGTCGGCAAAGCGATGGATGATGCTCTCGGGCCGATCGTTCACCAGAAAGGAGATGCTGTCATTCAGGAAAACCTGGGTGCGCTGCCTCGCTATCGGGTTGTCTATCAGACAAAATGGGCCACACGGGAACGCCTGTATGAAGCAATCGAATCGTCTGACCCGGAACGGGTGACCGTGATCTCGGAAAGATACCGGAATATCCTGGAACCTCTGCTGAAAGGAATAAAAGCGCCGAAAAGCTCCCCTGATGCGGAAATCAAAATCCTGCAATATGATCCGAGGCACGAGGTAAGACTTCAGGTCGGGATGCCCGCCAAAGGCATTCTGATTGCCGCCGAGCCGGACCTGCCGTGCTGGAAAGCAAAGGTGGATGGGAAGCCGGTGACCACATTTCCCGCCGATGGCGGTCTGCGCGGCACTGTAGTTCCATCCGGGCGTCATACCGTGGTGTACCAGTACACTCCCAGGGGTCTGTGGATCGGGTTGATGCTGACTCTTCTCGGCGGATTTGTTTTGGTAGAGATCTTCCTGAGGACCCGAAGCAGGCCGACTGAACATTGACCTGTTTTGCAGAGACGTTATGGTAGAACTCGAGTGTCCTGTAACGGAAGCGCCTATACAGGGATCGCACTTTCTTCACCCAATCACCGGCTCTGCCGGAGTCGCGTTCGTGAGGCCATCCAATGAATCCCGCCTCCCCTCTGCAAACATGCCTTTCCGACCTTCACCGCAACTGCGGCGGGCGAATGGTGGATTTTGCCGGTTGGGAAATGCCGGTGCAATATGAGTCCATTCAGAAAGAACACATGGCGACACGCAGCAGCGTGGGCATTTTCGATGTCGGGCACATGGGACGGATTTGCATTCTAGGCGAGAAAGCGCTCGATTTCGTCAATCGCCTGGTGACACGAAATGTCACTGCGCTCCAGGCGCACCAGGTCGGTTATACCCTGGTCTGCAATACCGAGGGTGGAGTACAGGATGATATTCTGGTCTATCGCGGCGAAGGCTCTACTGTCTCCCTGGTAGTCAACGCGAGCAACCGACAGAAGATCCTCCAATGGTTCCAGGAATACAGAGACTCCCACGGCGATGACGTTGAGATTCGCGATAACACCCTTGAAACCGGCATGATCGCCGTGCAGGGTCCCGGCGCGGAAATAGTCACCGGCCACATCCTGAGACAGGACTTGAGTAGAATGGGGTATTACCGTTGGCGCGAGGTCTCTTTGCTGGGTACGCCGGTTTGTGTATCGCGCACGGGATATACCGGCGAGGATGGATTCGAGTTGAGCGCGCCGCCGGATATGATCCGAAAAATGTGGCTGGCGCTTTTCTCGGCAGGCGCAGAGCCGTGTGGACTGGGAGCGCGCGACATTCTTCGTCTCGAAATGGGTTACCCCCTCTACGGACACGAATTGACTGAACAAACCAATCCATGGGAAATCGGCCTGGGGCGCGTGATTGACTTGGGCAAGTCCGATTTCATCGGCAAAACCGCTCTTCAGGCAATGAAAGAGCGGGGAATTTCGAAGCGACTGACGGGCCTGGTTCTAAAGGAACGCGGCATCCCCCGTGAGGGATACCCCGTCCTCGCGGGAGATAAACACGTCGGTATCGTGACCAGCGGAGGCTATTCTCTATGCCGGAAAGCCGGAATCGCGCTCGCGCTGGTCGAGGCGGGTTGTGTGCCGGAAGCCGTCGAGATTCGCGGTCGGGCAATTCCCGCAGCGGTTGAGAAACCCCCATTCATCCCAAGTCGTGTGAAAGCGATCCCAAAACCCAAATGAGGAGATTGATCGAATGAATATCCCGAAAGACCTTTTGTACACCAAAACCCATGAGTGGGTTAGAATCCAGAACGACACCGCCACGGTCGGGATCACGGATCACGCACAGGAACAACTAACCGACATTGTGTTTGTCGAAACGCCGCAGATCGGGGAAAAGGCTATTCAGAACAAAGAGATCGGCGTCGTAGAATCCTGCAAGATCGCAGCGGACATTTATTCTCCCCTTTCCGGCGAGGTCATCGCCGCGAATGACCGCCTGGCGGATGAACCTGACCTGCTGAATAAAGACCCATACGGGGAAGGGTGGATATTTCAGATCAGGATTTCGGATGAATCCGAAGTGAAATCTCTCCTTAATGCGGAGGATTATCAGGCGTTGATAGAAAAGGAGGCATGAGCCGGGACTACTTTCCGGTTCTTGGTCTCTGGTTTTTAATTTTCATCGATCGCTGCCAATTCATACGCCCGACTTCCCAGTCCGACCTCCTCGGCGTATTGGAGCAGGCGCGAAAAATCGGGGCAATGAAACAACTCGCGGAACGACCGCCCGATGGTTTTTTCGATCAGGTCCACCCCCGCCTGCTCCAGGGCCACCGGATCACGGCTCGCCGCCACACCGACAGCGGGAACAATCACATCTTTTTCCTTGTTCGGCGCACAGTCGCATTCCTGTGTGATGTTCATCAGGAAGCTGAGATAGGCGATCTTGTCTTTCTTGACCCGCGACACACCCAGGGCGTGTTCTACCATCCGCTCCTGCAACGGCGGACCGCTGTTGTCCCAACTGAAAGTCGCTGCGCCGTACCGGCAGACAACAAGACACTCGCCGCATCCGATGCAGATGTCCTCCTGAATCTCGGCCTTGCGGTTCCTCTGAATAATCGCGTTGGAAGGACAATTGGGGATGCACCGAAAATCACCGACACATTTTTTGGGATTGATATGGGGTTTCAGCGCGGCATGTTGGTGGAGCTTGCCTTTTCGACCGGCGCATCCCATCCCGAGATTCTTGAGGACACCGCCCAAGCCGGCTGCGCAATGACCGGTCACGTGCGTAATCACCAGCAGCGCATCCGCCGCCACGATCCCCGATGCAATCCCGACACGCTCCAGATGCCGCCCGTTGATTTCCACCTCCACCTCATCAGCCCCGGCCAGCCCGTCCGCAATCAGGACCGGAATCCCTGTTTCCGCAAGGCCGAATCCATGCCTGAGAGCCAAATGAACATGGTCAACAGAATTGGACCGCATTCCGACATACAGCGTGTTCGTATCGGTAAAAAACGGCTTGGCTCCCAGTTTGTGGAGCGGCTCGATGACACGACGCAGGCGAGACGGTCGAATAAACGTCTCATTCCCCTCTTCGCCGAAATGCACCTTCAATCCGACCAGGTCTTTCTTCCTGACAATGTCGATCAGGCCCGCCGCTTCAAACAGCTTGCCGACTTTCTCTTCAATAATGGACTCCGTATCCTGCGGATGAACGGGTATGAAATGGACCAAAGGCGTCATAGAGAAACCTCCTGAATGAATGAGGCGAATTGCCGATTTGTGACCTGCCGAGATTCCTCACTTCGTTCGGAATGACAACATGAATGGTGGCATTCTCTTTGTTCGAGCAAGCAAGCCTGAGATCGCCACGTCGCCGCCCTTCGCAGACTCCGGGCGGCTCCTCCTAAAAAGCTCGCCCATCGACAGGCACAGAGGCCTGTCCCACCAGTAGGCCAGGCGTCTCTGCCTGGCAGAAAAAGCGCCTTGTCCCGTCATCGCGGTTCCGTGAGGTCATGCTTTCTTGTCCAGTCACCGGCCCCACCGGAGGAATGCTCGGAATGACACATTCCTGGCGTGTCGACCAAAGGGAGAAATCTCTTATATCTGTTCAGAAAGCCTTTCTTTGAGGCGGCTTAAATCCGATTCTCTCCCCTCATCCATCCTCAAGATCCACGGAAACCAGCCGATAACGATACTGCCACGGAGGGCCTTGTTTAATCCAGGATGGATGAATGCTATGTGGTCCGATCTGTGGCGCTCCGCATTGATCTGTGACCTCCATTGAGGTCGGTGCCCGAATCGTACCACCGATTGAGGGCTTCAATGGCCGACCCGATTACCTCCCTCGAAACGCTTCTCGCCCAGCAACGTTCCATTACGTTCGAATCCAATCGTACCTCAAGCAATCCGCAGAACACCTCCACGCGCCTGCGCTGGGATGCCGATGCTCAATCCTCGCCGGCAGTCCGGAGCGACCGGCTGGAGATCAGCCAGGATGCGGTGGCGGCCTCTCAAAATGCACCCAACGAGTCCGTGATGGTTCTCGGGAGCCATGAGATGGTGGAGATGGAACAGAATTTCCTGGATTCCCTGACCACCGAAGCAGCGGAATGGGCAAAAAGCCAGGGATTCAAGATGCGACGGACTGTCTCTGTTACCGCACAGATGACCCAGAATCAGGGCGGCCCGGTATCTTTGTTTACGAGATCGGGAGATATCAACGAAGATGCGCTCGAAGAACTGGAAAAATCGGGTGATCCGACCGTGCGGGAATACCTGGCGCTGATCCGCGCGCTGTCCAGAGACAAAGATTCAGTAGACACCTTTCTGAAAATGATCGAGCAGTTCCAGTCGGCGGGAACGGGGGATGTAAGCACGATGGAGGAGATGGCTGACCAGGCATCTATTTCCGAGGGAACCGGCTTTACGATGCAGTCCCTGAGTTTCTCCGCGTCGATTGAATTCAAAATCGATGTCAACATTGAAGTGGAACTGAACGGGGAAATGATCTCCATGGAGGAGTTCCAGCAGCAAATCGCCGGGATGGGAGGAATGTCCGATCCGATTGTGTTCGATCTGGACGGCGATGGGATTGAGCTCACCTCCGCACAAAACGGAGTGCAATTCGATATCACCGGCGACGGGACGAGGGAACGGACAGCTTTCGCAACCGGCAATGATGCGTTCCTGGCATTGGATAAGAACGGAAACGGACGAATTGACAACGGACGCGAGCTGTTCGGGGATCAGAACGGCGCAAAGAACGGCATGGAAGAACTGGCCAAGTACGACACTAACGGGGACAACCGGATCGACGAGTATGACGCAATCTATGACAGCCTGGCTCTGTTCAGTGACAGCAATGCGAACGGCGTATCGGAAGCGGGCGAGCTGCGTTCGCTTCGGGAAGCGGGAATTGCCTCGATCAACCTTGCCTATCGGAATGTCGATCAGACACTTTCCAGCGGAAATCGTGTGGCGCAGTTGGCCTCGTTCAGCACGTTCGACGGTCGAAAAGGAACGGTGGCCGATGCGCTGTTGAACTACGTTGCCTGAATATCGGGAGGCCAAAAATCCCTGTTCGATGTGGGTTGTGGGACGCCGGCCGGAGTTCGATACAGATTCAGCCGTGCGAATTCAGCCCCGTGGTGGGAACGGATGCCAACCACGGGGCTGAACTTTGCGCAGAAAGAATGAAGGCTGAAAAATGTAAGATGAAGAGTATAAGATGAAGAATGCAAGATGAGAGAATGGGAGGATTTTGATATGAATACCAACCTGCGAATCACCTGCCTTGTCGATGATTGCGCGCATCAAATGGGATTGCTTGCAGAGCATGGTCTTTCCTTCCTGGTTGAGATGGGGGGATCGCGGTTTCTGTTGGACACGGGCAGCACGGATGTCCTGCTGCGGAATACCGAAACAATGTCGGTTAATCTTGCCGGTCTGAACGGAGTGATTCTGAGCCACGGGCATTACGATCACACCGGCGGTTTACCGGGTTTGCTTCGCAAAATCGGCCCCACACGGGTGTATTGTCACCCCGATGCGTGCAAAGAGAAGTTGGTGGTCCGAGAAGGAAGCAAGAAAGAAATCTACGCGGGACCGAACTGGAAAAAGGATGAAATGATTTCGCTGGGAGCCGAGTTTGAATGCTCGTGCGAACCACGCGCCATTGCACCGGGAATGCGAATCAGCGGCCAGATTCCTCGCGTTCATCCCGAAGAGCCGGTTCCGGGGGTGTTTCAGCGTCGGACGAAGGTTGGGCTGGAACAGGACGATCTACCGGACGATCAGTGCCTTGTTCTGCATACCGACAAGGGACTGGTGGTTGTCCTGGGGTGTACCCATGCGGGGATCATCAACACCCTGGATTACATTGACAAGTTGAGCGGCGGTCAACCGATTCGGGCGATGGTCGGCGGGCTTCACCTTGTGGATGCCAAGCCCGAACGGATTCGGCGGACAATCGAGCATCTCAAGAAGCGCAATATGGAGATGATCGGCCTATGCCACTGCTCCGGGTTGGATGCGTTCTGTGCCATGCGACAGGCATTCCCGGAACAAGTGCAATATGTTCCCACGGGAACCGTCCTGAATTTCGATTGATCCGGGTCAGGGCAGGTAGACACTCGGCAACCTCGCGCCTATCCTGTTCCGATGTGATTTCTATGGAAGGATCAAAGGAAATGAGAACCAGTCATGCCGCATTCATTCAAATCTTCATGATCGGGGCGATGGCGCTGTTCCCTGCTCTGACATTCAGCGAAAGTTGGGAATGTGAGGTACTGCCGCCGGAACGGAAGATTCTGACAGACCCGCTTTCGGGGGCGCCGATGGTGTTTATTACCACGGCCCCATCTGGGGATAACAATCTGTATTTTCATCAAAGATCCTTCTTGCCGAACGGGTCGATGGTGTTTTTTACAAGCGACCGAAGCGGGCATGGAGAGTTGTATGGATATCTGGACTCCACGGGTGAGCTCGTGCGCTTGCAGCGTCCGGGAGATGGAACCTCCGGTCTCGTTACGGCGGGACGGTTTGAGAATGCGCTTTATGTTGTACGCGGTCGGAATGTCTGCGAGTGGCATTTTGAGATTACGCCGCCCAAGCAGGATGGAGAGCGCTCCACGGTAAAAGTCAACGAGCGTGTCATTGCCGAACTGCCGGATAAGAATTGCATTCCCATCGGGATCAGCGATAACAGCGACGGCCGGGCGATCATTGTCGGTGTTCGTCTCGCGGACCGTGTCTATAACCGCATTTTCCATGTCGACAAGCAATTCGGGGCCATCAAGGAGATCGCCCATACCGATTATGCCACCACACATATTCAAGCCAGTTGGGACAAACCGGACCTGGTGATGTGGGCCAGCGAGTATACCGACCGAGCAAAAAAGATCCCCGAAGGGAAGATCCATTCCCGGATGATGATGGCGGACCTTTCGGACCGTGAACCGTGGCCTGTGTATCCGCAGGTGGAGGGAGAACTGGTGACCCACGAATGTTTCTGGGTGAACAATCAGATCACTTTCTGCTCGGGGACCGAGTCGGACGGCCATGCGGAAGAGGCGCATGTCAAGGTTCTGAACGTCGGCGCCGGCGTGTCGCGGATCATCGGCGCGGGAGCCTGGTGGCCGGGGGGGAGTCCGCAAGAGGTTTCCCGGTTCAACTGGTGGCACGCCTCAGGTGCGCCGAGCGGACGGTGGGTTGCCGGAGATAACTGGCACGGGGATATTGCGATATTCAGCGCAAAAACTGCGCGCAAGCGGCTGTTGACTCGCGAGCATCGCACTTATGGCCGGGGGGCGCATCCGCATGTGGGCTGGAATCCCGATGGAACAAAAGTCATTTTCGATTCCAACAAGCTGGGCAGCTCGGACGTGGTGATCTGCACAATTCCGAAGGAGTGGCAGGAGCAGGAATGGTGATAATCAATTAAAAGAGAGGGAGGAAGGAAATAGATTGGGACGGATGAGACGAATAGGACCAATGGAGGTTGCCGGTTTTGATCGCCCTCACCCCGAGGCTCGACCGGCGAGAGCCGGAATCCAGGCCAAGGTAGATGGGTACGCAGCAGACCTCTGACAGGCAGGGACGCCTGTCCCTCCCGGACCGGAGACCTCTGACAGGCAGGGACGCCTGTCCCTCCCGGACCGACCCTCACCCCGAGGCTGTCCCGGTGGGAGAGGGAGAAGAGACGGTCATCCGGAAGGAAAGAAATCGTTCGATTTCAGCGACGGCTCGCTCGATATCGCGCCGGGTTTCATCGCTGGGCGGATCGCCGAATTCGAATGATTTGGCGTACACGGTTATTAAATAGGCTTCCGGTTCCGACTCGTAAAGCGTCTTTGCCAGGGTAAGCAATGTTCCGGGTTCCAGGGTGTGAGTGAAATCGGATGTTCCGGGTGACGGCTCCAATGTCGCGAGAGACCGGCCCGGTGGATTCTCCCGCTCTTCGGCGTCTATGAAGATAACCAGATCGAACTGAGGAATTCGTTCCGCAACAACAATGTCCAGCTGGTGAAGGATCAAGACCTCCACCTTGTCTCCCCATCGTTTCTCGAGGATTTCTGCGACCAGCCACCCGGCGGCATCATCGCCCCGTCCGGGATTGCCGTAACCGACAATTAAGATGCGCGGTGCATTCTGCTTCGATGAATTCATGAGCCACGGCGCTCCAGTCGGTCCAGCACACAACCGTCAGGCGAAATCAATTCGATCCCGATGGGCATTTGCCCGAAGGCATGGGTACTGCACGAGAGGCAGGGGTCATAACAGCGTATGGCGGCCTCCACACGATTCAACATGCCCTCCTGGAGAGACTTGGATTTCACATACCGCCTGGCGACTTCAGTCACGGCCTTGTTCATCGCCAGGTTGTTGTGGCCGGTTGAAACGATCAGGTTGACTTTTTCAACGCAGCCTTTGCTGTCCACCCAATAGTGATGGATCAGGGTCCCGCGCGGCGCTTCGATGACCCCAACGCCCTGATGATTCCGGACATACCCAGGCTCGCAGACATCCGTGCCGGTGACATGGGGATCATCAAGAATCTGTTTAATATGTTCCAGCGCATAGAGAATCTCGATCAATCGAGCTGCATGATAATGAAAGGAGCCGGACTGTCCGCCCGGATACCGTTCACGCCAGGCCCGGAGCGTGGCATTGGCCTTGGGAGTGGAGATTCCATCCGCCACATTAAGGCGGGCAAGGGGGCCGACACGGTAAATCCCGTCGGGATACCCGATCTCTTTGAGGAATGGGAATTTTAAGTACGACCACTCCTCGGAAACCTCACCGATGTATTCCAAATAATTTTCACAGGGGATATGGTCATGGATGACTTGACGGTTTGCATCCACGAAGCGGAGTTTGCCGTTATAGTGTTCCAGTTTGCCATCCGGTCGAACCAGCCCCAGGTAACGGGTGTCGAAACGGGCGAAGTCGCGGGTTTCATCAGGATGCTCATCGAGAAAGCGGTACAAGATATCCATGCCGAGTTGGATATTCTCGAAGGCCTCCGGCAATTCCGCAAGGAGTTGCTTTCGATCGGATTCGGAGAGGGCGCGATTCATGCCGCCGGGGACAGCGGATTCCGCATGAATGCGCCTGCCGCCCACATGGCGAATCACTTCCTGGCCGTACCGGCGCAGGCGGATGCCTTTTCGGGCAATGTCCGGGACTTGGGCGATCATCCCCATAATGTTGCGCACGGCGGGGTCGGCATCGAAACCGATCAGCATGTCCGGGCTGCTGAGATGGAAAAACGAGAGTGCGTGGGACTGTGTAATTTGTCCCGCGTGCATCAGTTCGCGGAGTAATTTTGCGGTTGGAGGCAGTTCAACACCGATGATCGCATCACAGGCTTTGGCCGACGCCAGGATGTGGCTGACGGGGCAAATTCCGCAAATCCGCGAGGTAATTTCCGGCAGTTCCGCGAAATACCGCCCTTCGCAGAACTTCTCAAATCCACGAAACTCGACGACATGGAAACGCGCGAAAGCAACCTCGCCGTGTTCATCGAGATGGACGGTTATTTTTGCGTGGCCCTCGATGCGGGTCACGGGCTGAATGGTAATCATCTCAGTCATAATGAATGCGCCCTTTTTCCCAGACGGGAATACGGCCGGCCAGAAGTTCCGTAATGGCGTAATAAATTTCATCGCCGGATGGGGGACATCCGGGGATATAGGCATCCACTTTCACGATCTCCTGAATCGGCCTTGCCCTCTCAATGAGTTTCGGCAGGATTCTGTCTTCGGGGATATCGCCGAGAACCGTGCTTTCAGTCTCAATGTATGCGCGACGGAGTACCTCATGCGTGGGGAACCAATTTCGCATGGAGGAGATTCCGCCGTAAGCCGCGCAGTCACCGATAGCTACAAGAATCTTGCACTTCGACCGAAGGTCTTTTAGGGTCTCGATATTCTCATTGTTGCACACGGTCCCCTCAACGATACCTATTGTAACTTCCGGTATTTCCTTGACATCCGTGAACGGACTTGAGGTGATTTCTATGTTCTCGGCAAGTTCCATAAGGCGTTCGTCCATATCCAGGAACGACATGTGACAGCCGGAGCAGCCCCCCAACCACACGGTTGCGACAGGCACTTTACTCATCGGGCCACCTCCTCTCTTTTGCTCCAGGTTTGTGCCAATTCTTCCCGGATAGAATCGATATTCCGTCGGGTTGCTTTAGAACCCAGGGCAACCGCAAGAGCGTGCAGAATATCCGCAAGAGGTCGTGCATCACCACGTGGCGGACCGACAGGAACAACGGGGCGAATGTTACCGATGAGATTCACAACGTGCGCGGGACCATCCTCCCACCAAGTCATCATGGGAAGAACCGCTTGCGAAGGTTCCTCCATTTCATAGCTGGTCAGCACGAGGACAAAACCCGCTTTTTCGGTGAGGCTTTTGAGGGCGGCGGGAACCCGTTCATCCACGAGATCGCCCACCACGGCAACGACCGCGCCGAGTTCCCGGCAGAACAGGTCCTTACGATCCACAAGGCGGTCTCCCAGTAATGCCGCAATTCCCAGGGTGTTGGTTCCGACCGTGATATGGAACAGGTCCACACCGGCATTCCGCAATGCTTTCCGATGCTCATCGGCGAACACTTTAGTTCGTCCGCGCCGGTCGGGGCGGTCGCTGGTAATAACGAGGTGTTGATGATTCCCCTGGAGGCATTCGCGGAGCAGCCGGATTGAATGTTCGTCCAGGCCGGATGGCAGGAAATCCCGATTTGTAAACAGGGCGGCCACCTCATCCGGTCCCAAGTCCAGAAGCAACTCGGCATAGCGACTCAATTCGATGGCTCTGCGGGTGCAGACAATGAGCCTAGCCTGGCGTTTCCGCACGCGGCGACGAAGCATGGATGCCAACACGGGGACATACCGGGTCGGCGCGCAATTAACCAGCCAGATAACATCAGCCTTTTGTATTGCATCGAATCCCGGCGCGGGGACCGGCTGCGGGGGAAGGTCGGTATCCAACAAGGTGGCAATCGCGTTATCTCCCAAGGTGTCCAGGAGATTCCGTGCCTCCACGCAGGCTTCCAGTGTGGTTCGGCTGTTGAGCGCCAGGACGATTTTCTTCTGTCGATCGGCAAGGAGATGCTGTTTGCAGAACGCGAGAGCGCTGTCCCACCCTTGTGCGGAATCGACCTGCGGATGCTCCACCCGTTTTCGACCGATCACAACGGAATCGTAACGCCCGATGCGGCAGGTGTGTCCCCTGTTGATGGGGCAATTCTCATCCCCCAGGACACGGATCACCTGGCCGTATCGGGTCTGGGCAATCAGGCCGCAGCCGACACTGCATCCGGGGCATGTTGTAGCGACGGATTCCAGGTCCTGCGGTCGGCCACGGTAAGCAGGCAGTTTGTCATATAAAGCGCCTGTGGGACATACCTGCACGCAGGCTCCACACAGAGTGCAGGTGCTTTCGCCGAAATCCGTGTGCAGGTCCACACCGATCATGGCCTTCCCTCCCCTGCCGGTAAGATCAAGCGTATGGACACCTTCAATCTCATCACACACGCGAATGCAGCGCGTACACAGAATACAGCGGTTGTGATCCAGTCCGAAACAGACCGAGGAGAGATCCGTGGGAAGGCGGGGAGCCAGGTACTCCACGCGCACGGATTCCATTTTGTGTTCGTATCCCAGGCGCTGCAAGTCGCACGCGCCGGATGATTCGCAAAACGGGCAGATATGATTCCGTTCCGAAAAGAGGAACTCCAGGTTCAATCTGCGGTATTCGTGGAGATGCTCCGTATCGGTTCGGATGACCATGCCATCCGCCGCCGGGGTGGAGCAAGAGGCTTGCAGCTTGGAGTTCCCTTCCAGCTCCACCATGCACATCCGGCAGGCGGCAACAACGGATAGCCGGGGATGGTAACAGAGCGTGGGGATGTAAATCCCCGCCGCCCGGCAGATTTCCAGGATGGTTTGTCCCCGTCGTCCTTCCACCGCCTGACCGTTGACAGTCAGGTGGATTACACTCGACTCAGACATGACTCGTTCTCCTCAACAGGGGTTCCAACCGACTCTTTTATGACCGCCCCCACCGGGCAGACATCCATACACGCGCCACACCGGATGCAGGGCGTCTCATCAATGACATACAGTTTCTGCCCCTCGACTTTCGAGATTACATTGACGGGACATACTTTGGCGCACAGGCCGCACCCGATGCAGGTGTCTTTTCGGATGCGGTAGGTCACCATGGCACGGCAGACCTTTGCCGGGCAACGTTTTTCCTCGATATGCGCCATGTACTCATCGCGGAAGTACCGGAGCGTGGAGAGAACCGGATTGGGTGCGGTCTGGCCCAAACCGCAGAGGCTCATTTTCCGGATCATTGCAGCAAGTTCTTCCAGCTGGGCCAAGTCACCATGATCGGCCTCACCGCAGGAGATCTTTTCGAGAATGCGAAATATATGCTGTGTGCCGACCCGGCACGGAGGGCATTTGCCGCAGGATTCATCCAGACAGAACTCCAGGAAGAACTTGGCGACATCGACCATGCAGCTGTCTTCGTCCATGACGATCAGGCCGCCGGAACCCATCATGGACCCGATTGCGGACAGGGTGTCGTATTCCATGGAGATATCGAGATATTGTTCGGGGATGCAACCGCCGGATGGGCCGCCGGTCTGGGCGGCTTTAAATCGCTTCCCGCCGGGAATGCCGCCGCCGATCTCGAAGATAATCTCGCGCAGGGTCGTGCCCATGGGGACCTCGACCAGACCGGTGTTGTTGATTTTCCCGGCCAGCGCGAAGACTTTGGTTCCGGCGCTGCGCTCGGTTCCGATACGGGAGAACCAGGCCCCGCCGTTCATAATGATCGGAACAATGTTGGCATACGTCTCGACGTTGTTGATGAGGGTCGGGCAATCCCAGAGGCCGCTGATTGCCGGGAAGGGCGGACGCGGCATCGGCATTCCGCGCCTGCCGAGAATGGAGGCCATCAGCGCGGTTTCCTCCCCGCAGACAAACGCGCCCGCGCCGACACGGACCTCCAGGTCGAAATTGAACCCGGTTTCCAGGATGTTCCTGCCCAGGAGTCCGAGTTCCCGCGCCTGGCGAATGGCCAGTTCCACACGTCGGATTGCGAGGGGGTATTCCGCGCGAATATAGAGAAAGCCTTTCTGTGCGCCGACCGTATAGCCGGCAATCGCCATGGCTTCGATAACCCGATGGGGATCACCTTCCAGGACACTGCGGTCCATAAATGCGCCCGGATCGCCCTCATCGCCGTTGCAGACCACGTATTTCGCTGCCCCTTTCGCCTGATGGACAAAGCGCCATTTCCTGCCGGTTGGGAATCCGGCGCCGCCCCGCCCGCGCAGTCGGCTGGTTTCCAGTTCCTCGATTACTTCCTCGGGTTCCATTTCGGAGAGGACTTTGCCGAGCGCCTGGTAGCCATCCCGCGCGATGTATTCGCGGATATTTTCGGGATCGATCAGCCCGCAGTTGGCGAGCACGATTTTCATCTGTTTGCGGAAAAAGGCAAAATCCGCATGGGTGGTAATCAGGTTACGGGTGTCCGGGTCCCGGATGAGATTCTTTTCGTAAATGCGGCCTTTCAGCAAATGCTCGCGGACGATCATCTCGGCATCGGCGGGTTTGACCTTTTGATAGAAGACGGAATCCGGCTCGATGATAAGGATCGGCGCGAGGTCACAGGACCCGACACAGCCGGTTCGGACGATCTTTACCTCATCTGAGAGGCCGGTCTCCTTGATGGCTTCCTCCAGCTTGGCCTGGACGTTATCCGCACCGGAGGACAGGCAGGCCGCTCCGGCGCAGAGCAAAGCATGGGTCCGGTAGTTCATGATTTCGACTCCTCTTTTTTTGCGGAATGATCCGCCATTCCGACAATAAACTCCCTGACTCGTTCGCCGTTCTCAATGTGTTTGCGAACAATGAGGCGTGCCTTTTCCGGGTCAAGCCGGGCATAAGTGACCTGTTCGCCATCGGCCGATTCGACCCGCATCACTACCTCCTGGTCATCAAAGCCCAGGGAGCCGGTGATCGTGACGGGGACATTGTCAATGTCGCGTTTTGCCAGTTCGTCGATTACGGCTTTCATCACCTCGCGCGCGCCGGCTGCGATCCCGATGGTTCCCATGCTGATAGTGATTTTGTGGGAATGCTCGCCGGATCGCAGTTCCAGGTCCCGTTTCGCCTGATCCCGCATCTTTTTCAGATCGTTGATGTCCATAGCGACCTCCAGACTACCTGTCCTTCCTCTTGCCCCCTCATCGACAGGCACGGAGGCCTGTCCTACCGGTTACCTTCGACAGGCACGGAGGCCCGTCCTACCGGTTACCATCGACAGGCACGGAGGCCTGTCCTACCGGCTACCATCGACAGGCACGGAGGCCTGTCCTACCGGTTACCATCAACAGGCACGGAGGCCTGTCCTACCGGTTATTCCTTCCATCGACAGGCACGGAGGCCTGTCCTACCGGCTACCATCAACAGGCACGGAGGCCTGTCCTACCGGTTACCATCAACAGGCACGGAGGCCTGTCCTACCGGCTACCATCAACAGGCACGGAGGCCTGTCCTACCGGCTACCATCAACAGGCACGGAGGCCTGTCCTAC